>NZ_JBVIEE010000003.1:0-486532 GCF_055572015.1 Streptomyces sp. NPDC030840
TGTGTTAAGCACGCCGCCAGCGTTCGTCCTGAGCCAGGATCAAACTCTCCGTGAATGTTTACCGGTAATCCGGTGACACATCACGAGAGCGGAACAGTCGGAGGAATAATCCGACCGTTCACAGCGTCCTCGCTGTGTTTTTCAAAGGAACCTCGCCCTCCCAGTTGGGAGAGACGGGGTATCAACATATCTGGCGTTGATTTTTGGCACGCTGTTGAGTTCTCAAGGAACGGACGCTTCCTTCGTACTCACCCGAGAGACTCTCTCGCGGCTTTCCTCCGGGCGCTTCCCTTCGGTGTTTCCGACTCTATCAGATCCTTTCGGGCCCGATTCCCCGTCGGAGGGGGTTGTCTTCGCGGCTGTTGGGCCGTTCCGACGTCTCAAACCTTAGCGGATCTTCTCGGCGATTCCCAATCGGGCTGCCGAGCTCCTAATCGAATTGAATTCGGGCACGCCGAAATCGACCCGGTAGGGAGATCGTGCTGATGGTTTGAGGTGCCGCTGTTGCGACGGATTTGCTGCCGCAGAACCGTTACGGCTCCGTGGCAACCCGAAGAACCTTACGGATCTGCGGGGGGACTGTCAAGTGTCCCCGCGGAGGCTCTGCTTCAAACCTCACCGGCCCGGTGCGAGGAGACTCAGTCCAGGTCGCTCAGGCGTCCGCCCGCGTCCGGCTGGGCGTGCTCCACCCGCCGAAGGAGACGGGTGAGAACCTCGCCGAGGAGTCCGCGCTCCACCGGCGACAGGTCCTGGAGGAGGTCCTCCTCGAAGACCGACGCGAGGCGCATGGCCTCCAGCCACTTCTCGCGGCCCTCGGGGGTGAGTTCGACGATGACGCGGACGCGGTTGGACTCGTCGCGCTCGCGGGTGACCAGGCCCTCCGCCACCATGCGGTCGATCCGGTGGGTCATGGCGGCAGGGGTGAGGCCGAGTCGCTTGGCGAGGTCACTCGGGCCCATGCGGTACGGGGCACCGGAGAGGACCAGGGCCTTGAGGACCTCCCACTCGGCGTTGCTGATGCCGAGCTCGGCGGTCTGGCGGCCGTAGGCGACGTTCATACGGCGGTTCAGCCGGGACAGCGCCGAGACGATCTTCTCGACCTGCGGGTCGAGGCCCTGGAACTCGCGTTGGTAGGCGGCGATCTGCTCTTCGAGGGTCGGCTCGCCGACGTCGGGGGTGTCGCCCATGGGCGCAGTATGTCACGCCGCCTCTTGGCCTCGAAGCCCTTCGAGGTGTACTCTTTAGTATCTAACTTTAGGTTCTAAGTCTTTGGGGTTAAGCCCCTAAGACCGAAGGCGGGTGAACGTGACCAGGGCAATGGGCGCAGCGATGCGCCGGGTTCATGTGGGCAACGCGCTCAGCGCGTTCGGCCTCGGCTTCACCGTCCCGTACCTGTACGTCTATGTGGCGCAGGTGCGGGATCTCGGTGCCGTGACGGCGGGGCTGGTCCTCGCCGTCTTCGCCGTGGCCGCTCTCGTGGTGCTGCCGTTCGCCGGGCGGGCCATCGTCCGGCGGGGCCCGCTGCCTGTGCTGCTCGCCGCCCTGGTCACCGCCGCCGTCGGTGCGTTGAGCCTAGGGCTGGCGGCGAGTTCGACAGCTGTGCTGCTGTCGGCCGCCGCGCTCGGGGCCGGGCAGGCGGTGATGCAGCCGGCGCTCGCGACGATGATCGCTGACTGCTCGTCGGCGGGAACGCGGTCGCGGGCGTTCGCCATGCAGTTCTTCCTGCAGAACCTCGGCCTTGGGATCGGCGGTCTCATAGGTGGTCATCTCGTCGACACAACGCGCGCGAGCTCCTTCACGCTGTTGTTCGCGATCGAGGCGGCGATGTTCCTGCTGCTCGTCGTGATCATGGGGACGGTACGGATGCCGCCGGCACCGAGGGGCGAGGGTGCTCCTGGTGTGTCGGCCAGGGGCAGCTGGCGGCAGTTGCTGCGGAATCGGGCGATGGTGCAGTTGTGCGTGCTGGGCTTCGTGCTGTTCTTCGCCTGCTACGGGCAGTTCGAGTCCGGGCTCAGTGCCTACGGAGTCGAGGCCGCCGGGATATCCCCGTCCGCGCTCGGGACGGCTCTGGCCGCGAACACCGCGGTGATAGTGGTCGCCCAGTTCGCCGTGCTGAGGTTCGTGGAGCGGCGGAGGCGGTCGCGGGTGATCGCCGCCGTGGGGCTCATATGGGCCGTTGCCTGGGGTGTGGCCGGCTATGCGGGGCTGGGGCACGGGAGTCAGGCCATGGCGACGGCTGCGTTCGTGTCGACGTACGCGCTGTTCGGGCTGGGGGAGGCGATGTTGTCGCCGACTGTGGCGCCGTTGGTGGCTGATCTGGCGCCTGCGGGGATGGCTGGGCAGTACAACTCGGCGTTCGCCCTGGTGAAGCAGCTCGCGCTGGCGGTCGGGCCGGCGGTGGGCGGGCCGATGGGGGCCTCGCTGCATGTGCCGTATGTCGTGACGTTCCTGTTGTTCTCGCTGGGGATATCCGTGCTGGCGATCCGGCTGGGGCGGCGGCTCACGGCCGTGCAGGACCAGCCGTCGCTGGTGGGGAGCCGGGTGGTGGCCCGGGGCGGGGTTTCTGCGGAGTCGTTGGCGGCGTAAGGGTGTGACGGGGGGATTTTGCCGCCCGGGCTCGTTCAGGGCGCGGGGAGCTGCACGGGTTTTTCAGGGGCACGGGAACTGCGCGACCAGCCCCCACCCACCCGCACCCACGAACCCGCCCCAGAAGCCCCGCCGAGCTGGTTCAACCGCCGGACGCGATCGGTAGGGCGAACTCGCACCACACCGCCTTGCCGCCGTCCGGGGCTCGGCGGGATCCCCAGGTGGAGGCGATCGTGGCGACGATGGCGATGCCGCGGCCGGACTCGTCGGCCGGTTCGGCGTGGCGGCGGAGTGGGAGGTGGTCGTCGCCGTCGGTGACCTCAACGATGAGGCGGCGGTCGGTGCGGCGGAGGCGCAGGCGCATCGGTGGGGTGCCGTGTTGAAGGGAGTTGGCGACCAGTTCGCTGGCCGCCAGGACGCCGAGGTCGTGGAGGTCCGGAGGGAAGCGCCAGCTCGTGAGGACGCCGGAGGCGAAGGCGCGGGCTCGGGGGGCCGCTTCCACGCCGCCGAGCAGTTCCAGGGCGGCGTTGCGGAAGAGTTCGCCGTCGGCTCCGGTGCGGGCGGGGTGCTGGAGGACCAGGACGGCCACGTCGTCGTCGTGGTCGGCCGTGACGCCGACCGAGCGGACCAGGCGGTCACAGATCACCTGGGGGGTGCCGGTGGCACCGGCGAGGGCGCGCTCCAGGGCTTCGATGCCTTCGTCCAGGTCCGCGTCGCGGCGCTCGACCAGGCCGTCGGTGTAGAGCACGGCCGTGGAGCCCGGGCCGAGGGGTACGGAGCCCGAGGCGTGCATCCAGCCGCCCGTGCCGAGCGGGGGGCCGGTGGGTTCGTCGGCGCGCAGGACCACGCCGGTCTCGTCGCGGACCAGGATCGGCAGGTGGCCCGCCGACGCGTAGACCAGGCGGCCCTCGTTCGGGTCGTGGACGGCGTACACGCAGGTGGCGATCTGGTTGGGGTCGATCTCCGCGGCGAGGCCGTCGAGGAGCTGGAGGACCTCGTGCGGGGGGAGGTCCAGGCGGGCGTAGGCGCGGACCGCGGTGCGGAGTTGGCCCATCACCGCCGCCGCCCGTACGCCCCTGCCCATGACGTCGCCGATGACCAGGGCCGTGCGGCCGCCGCCGAGGGTGATGACGTCGTACCAGTCGCCGCCGACCGCGGCCTCCGTGCCGCCGGGGTGGTAGACGGCGGCAATGCGCAGGTCGTCGGGCTGCTCGAGTTCCTGGGGGAGCAGGGAGCGCTGGAGGGTGACGGCTGTTTCGCGCTGGCGGCGTTCGCTGGCGCGCAGGCGCTCGGCGGCCTCGGCGTGGTCGGTGACGTCGGCGGCGAAGATGAGGACCCCACCGCCGCCCGCCTTGCCGTCGGGGCTGCCAGGAGAGCCGCTTCCTTCTGGAGTGGCCGAGATGTCGACGGGCGTGCACGTGATCGTGTACGAGCGTCCGCCGGGTGCTTTGCGGGACTTGACCGTGCGGGGCCTGGAGCTGCGCAGCACCTGGTCGAGGAGCGGCAGCAGGCCGAGTTCGTCGAGCTCGGGCAGGGCAGCGCGCGCGGGCTCGCCGATCGGCCGGGTGCCGAAGGCGGCCACATAGGCGTCGTTGACGTAGGCGATGCGGTGTTCGGGGCCCTGGACGAGGGCGACGAGGGCCGGAATGCGATCGAGGACCTCACGGGTCGCCAGCTCGTTGACCGCGGGGGCGCACGGCGTGTCGTCGGTCGGTTGCTCGGTGCGCGCCGCAGGGACGGAGCCCGCCGCCCTTCGGTCGGGGGTGTCCGCGAGCTCGGTCCGCACCGGGGGGCGGCGCTGCATTCCGGGGAGCCGGGGGCTCCAGCGGGTGAAGTTCACCGATTCCTTGCCTCGTCTTGTCGTCCGGGGCCGGCCCCGGGTCGGCCGGGGTCCGGGGTGTCCCCGGGAGGTGCAGTACCGAATCGTCGTCTTGTGTTGTGGATGGTGGCCGGCTTCGGATCCGGCCCGCGTCGCAGACGCTATCCAGAACTGTGTCCGCCAGGGACGCGGCGCTGGAGGAACGCCTCCGTGAGGTGCGCGGGGTCTGTCGGCCCGCCCGAGGTCGTCAACCAGATCGTGGACCAGTCTGGCAGCCCGGCCGGCCGGGCCGACGTCCGTCAGACGCCGGCCCGGCCGGTGGAGTTCCTGGATCCGGTCAGGACGACCCCTTCGGGTTCTGAGAAGGCTTTCCACCGGCAGCCAGTTCGAACTCCGCACGGGGATGTTCGAGTGAACCGAGGGAGACGATTTCCCTCTTGAAGAGCCCTGAGAGGGTCCATTCGGCGAGCACGCGGGCCTTGCGGTTGAACGTGGGGACGCGGCTGAGGTGGTAGACGCGGTGCATGAACCAGGCGGGGTAGCCCTTGAGCTTGCGCCCGTAGACGTGGGCGACGCCCTTGTGCAGCCCCAGGGAGGCGACCGAACCGGCGTACTTGTGGGCGTAGGTCTCCAGGGGCTCGCCGCGCAGTGAGTGGACGATGTTGTCGCCGAGGGCCTTGGCCTGGCGCACGGCGTGCTGCGCGTTGGGGGCGCACTCCTTGCCGGGCTCCTTGGCGGTGACGTCGGGGACTGCGGCCGCGTCACCGGCTGACCAGGCGTGCTCGGTGCCCTCGACGGTCAGTTGGGCGGTGCACTTCAGGCGGCCGCGCTCGTTCAGCGGCAGGTCCGTCGCGGCGAGGACGGGGTGCGGTTTCACTCCGGCGGTCCACACGAACGTACGGGTGGGGAACCGCGACCCGTCGCTGAGGACGGCCACCCGGTCGGCGCACGACTCGATGCGGGTCTCCAGGCGTACGTCGATGTTGCGGCGGCGCAGCTCGGTGACGGCGTACTTGCCCATCTCCTCGCCGACCTCGGGCAGGATGCGGCCCGTGGCCTCGACGAGGATCCACTTCATGTCCTCGCGCTTGACGTTGTGGTAGTAGCGCGCGGTGTAGCGGGCCATGTCCTCCAGCTCGGCGAGCGCCTCCACTCCGGCGTAGCCGCCGCCCACGAAGACGAACGTCAGGGCGGCGTCACGGATCGCGGGGTCGCGGGTGGAGGAGGCGATGTCCATCTGTTCGATGACGTGGTTGCGCAGGCCGATGGCCTCCTCGACGGTCTTGAACCCGATGCCGTGTTCGGCGAGTCCGGGGATCGGGAGGGTGCGCGAGACCGAGCCGGGGGCGAGGACGAGCTCGTCGTACGTGATCTGCTCCGCGCCCGCGCCCTCCTCCTCGGTGGCGAGGGTGGTGAGCGTCGCGGTCCGCTTGGCGTGGTCGATCGCCGTGGCCTCGCCGATGACGACCTTGCACAGGCCGAGCACGCGGCGCAGCGGTACCACGACGTGGCGCGGCGAGATGGAGCCCGCGGCGGCCTCGGGAAGGAAGGGCTGATAGGTCATGTAAGGGTCGGGCGAGACGACGACGATCTCGATCGCGCCGCTTTTGAGCTCTTGTTTCAGCCTCCGTTGGAGACGCAGAGCGGTGTACAGACCGACGTAGCCGCCGCCGACGATGAGGATGCGCGCACGTTCCTTCACCATCCCATGACGCACCCGACTCCGGAGTTTGTCCACAGGCCCGGCAATTTGTGTGACCGGAAATCGTCCGTGCGTACGTTTGGCCGAAATGCCGGAGTGCGAAGGAAGACCGCAGGTCAGATGGTGTGAGCCCGGCGATTCCGGGGGGTCTAATAGGGATGTTTCCGGCCGGTGGTCCGATCGGGGGGCGCTCTGTGCGGAACCTGCCCCTTCTGAATTGACCCCGCCTCAACTATGTTCGTGTTCCGACGGGGTGTAGGGGGTGCGCCGCTCGACGCCTCCGCGAGGGCGGGCGCGTCGGGTTCGGGACGGTCAGCGACGGCGGGCCGGCTCGTGGGCCGAGCTCGTTCCTCACGCTCCGGCTTTCAATGGCGGGGAGAGTCTCCGGGGGGAGACGTCATTACCGGGGGAACACATATGCACATTCAGGATTCTCATTGGTCTTCCGCTTCGGTCGTCGCACCGGGCGGCACGATGAGCGCGGCAGGGGGCAACGGCAACGGACGCGCGGACCAGGCGCGTACGACCCCGCTGCGCGTGGACGCACAGCGCAATCTGGAGCACGTACTGCGGGCGGCGCGCGAGGTCTTCGGCGAGCTGGGGTACGGCGCGCCGATGGAGGACGTGGCCCGGCGCGCGCGTGTGGGTGTCGGCACGGTGTACCGGCGTTTCCCGAGCAAGGACGTGCTGGTCCGGCGGATAGCCGAGGAGGAGACCTCCCGGCTGACCGACCAGGCGCGCGCGGCGCTGGGGCAGGAGGACGAGCCCTGGTCGGCGCTCTCGCGCTTCCTGCGGACGTCGGTGGCCTCGGGCGCCGGGCGGCTGCTGCCGCCGCAGGTGCTGCGCGTCGGGGTCGCCGAGGACGGGCCGGACGGGATCGTCGTGGACACCGCGCGGGTGCCGCAGCAGCGGTCCCAGCCGACAACCGAGCTGCGGCTCGTGTCCGGGGCCGGGGCCGAGTCCCACGACGCCTTGGTGGACGACGACGCCGGCGCCTCGGCTCTGCTCGACGTCGTGGGGCAGCTCGTGGAGCGGGCCCGGGAGGCAGGTGAGCTGCGTCCGGACGTGACCGTGTCGGACGTCCTGCTGGTGATCGCCACGGCAGCGCCGTCGCTGCCGGACGCCGCTCAGCAGGCGGCCGCGTCGGCGCGGTTGCTGGACATCCTGCTCGAGGGGTTGCGGTCGCGGCCCGCGTGACCTGCGTTCTGCGCCGGTCCGGGGTGCGCGCCCTCGTGACCTGGCGGTCTCGCCGGCCCGGGACGCATCAGCCCGCCCGCGTCAACTCCCGTACGGGGGACGTCCGCTGGGGCGTCTCGGTGCGGGCGGGCGCCCGGACTGAGGCCGGGGAGGCACTCGGGGCGCCTGGTGGGCCCGTACAGCCCGGTACTGGACAAAGTCTCTATGGCACTCTGACCCGGTGCTGAGACCGGTTCTGCAGGCTGCGAGGGCTTTCCGCGATGAGCGTTGACGGGCTGGACGAGCCACTCGACGAGGGTGGCGACGAGGGCACGGAGCTTGGTGGGCCGGCCTCGCCGCAGGTGCCGAGTCAGGGCGGCCGGACCGAGGACGCCCTGGGCACGTACCGCCCTGGTGGCGTGTCCGGGCGCCCCGGCGTGGCCGGGCCCAGCGTTCCGGCGCAGCGTGAGCGGTCGGGCGGCTCGGTGCCGCCCGGCCGGGAGCGCGACCCAGGTCTGCCGCCGTCCGACTCCGAACTGATCGGACGGATGCGCAGGGGTGACGACGCCGCGTACGAGGAGCTGTACCGGCGCCACGCGCCGGCCGTGCGCCGGTACGCGCGCACCTGCTGCCGGGACGCGCACACCGCCGACGACCTCACCGCCGAGGTCTTCGCCCGCGTGCTCCAGGCGGTGCGCGGCGGCAGCGGCCCCGAGCACGCCGTTCGCGCGTATCTGCTCACCACGGTCCGCCGCGTCGCCGCCGGCTGGACCAGGTCGGCCAGACGGGAGCATCTGGTCGACGACTTCGCGGTGTTCGCCACGGAGGCGGTCCGCGGTGCCGAGACGTCCGACGCCGCCGCGTCGCTGGGCGCCTTCGGGGCCGGCCTGGAACTGGGCGCCGACGTGCGGGCGATGCACGACGCCGAGCAGTCGATGGCCATGCGGGCGTTCCGGTCGCTGCCCGAGCGCTGGCAGGCCGTGCTGTGGCACACCGAGGTCGAGGACGAGTCGCCGAGCGAGGTGGCCACGCTCTTCGGGCTCGACGCCAACGGCACGCGCGTCCTCGCCAGCCGTGCGCGTGAGGGCCTGAAGCAGGCGTACCTCCAGGCACATGTGAGCGCCGCGCTCGCCACCAACTCCGAGGAGTGCGCGCGCTACGCCGACCGGCTCGGCGCGTACGCCCGCGGCGGTCTGCGCACCCGGGCCGAGAGAGGGCTGCGCAAGCACCTGGAGGGGTGCGTCAAGTGCCGGCTGGCCGCCGGTCAGATCCAGGAGGTCGCGAGCGGTATCCCCGCCGTCGTACCGGTCGCGGTCATCGGCTGGTTCGGGGCCGCCGGGTACGCCAAGGCGGCCGCCCTCGTCGCCGGTGGCGCGGGGGTGGCCGGTGCCGCGGGCGCGGCCGCCGTGGCGGGCGGCGGCTCGGGCGGAGCGGGCGCCGGAAGCGGAGCGGCGGCCGCGGAGGGGCTGGCCGTACCCCTGAAGGCCGGTATCGCGGCGGGTGTGGCCGCGGTCGGCGTCGTCACGGCGGTGGTGATCGCGATGGCGGGCGGCGACGAGGGCGGCAAGGGCGAAGGGAAGGACGACAGACCGGTGGCCGGTGCGGCGCCCTCGCACGTCGGTGAGGCCGTGCCCGAACCGGAATCGTCGACGCCCGCCAAGAAGTCGACGCCCTCGGAGAAGGAGTCCGCGCCCGCGCCGCAGATCCCGGCGGCGGCCCCCCGGACGGCACCGGCCCCGACACCCACACCCGCACCCACACCCGCCTCGACACCGTCGGCCACCGCGTCCGGCACGCCCGCTCCGGTGCCCACCAAGGCGTCCCCGAGCCCCACGCCCACCGCCACCACGACCTCCGCGCCCACTCCCCCGCCCGCACCTCCGGCGCCCCCGGTGGTCTTCCCGCTGAACGAGCTGGAGTACGACGTCACGGGCGACGGCACCCGGCCCGAGATGCGGTTCGCCGAGAGCAGCTGGGTGTGGCAGCGGTACGGGGTCTCGATCGCGGACAGGACGTACGCGAACGGCGTGACCGTCCACGGACGGTCCTCCGTCACCGTCGACCTCAACCGCCGGTGCACCGCGTACGACGCGCTGGTCGGCGTCGACGACCTGACGCGCCGCCTGGGCAAGGTGTACTTCTCCGTCTACGCCGACGGGGTCCGGCTGTGGGAGTCGGCGAGGGTCAAGGGCGGTGACCGGGCGGTCCCCGTGCATGTGGACCTGACCGGCCGCAGGACCGTACGGCTGGTCGTCGAGCCGCACAACCACCTGGACGTGGTGGCGTTGGCGGACTGGGCTCAGGCCCGGTTCACCTGCCGGTAGCGGACCCGGTGGCGGACGGCGGGTTCACGGGTGCGGCGTGGTCCTCGACGGCCGCGGCCAGCTCCCGGAGGGCGTCGTGCGCGGTGAAGGACGAACCGGTCGCGCGTTCGGCCTCGAAGCGGGTGCCGCCCAGGGCTGCGCGAGCGGCGTCCTCCACCCGCTCGGCCTCGTCACGCTCCGGGGCCGAACGCGGGTTGTCACCGCGCCAGCGGGTCGCGGCGGCGAGCAGGCGTACCGCGCGCGGATGGTCACCGAGCTCTGACAGGACGCGTCCGGTGGCGTCGGCCAGGGCAGACGTGACCAATTCCGAGCACCGGTCGGCCACCGCCCCGCGCAGGGCGTCGGCCAGCTTCGGCAGTCCGGCCCGCGGACCGGACTCGGCGGCCGTGACGAGGCCGTCCATCATCGCGAGCATCGCGATGAACTGCGGGGGCGGGGTGCCCCGGCGGATCTCCGCGTGGGCCGCGTCGAACAGTTCCCGCGCGTGGGCGGTCTCCCCGTCCTCCAGCGCCATGCTCGCGCGCAGGAGGTGGACGAACGCCCGGGAGTCCGCCACCGCGAAACGGTCGGCCGCCGCGCTCGCCTCCTCCAGCGCGGCCAGCGCCGCGGGCCGGTCCCCGGAGCGGTAGGCGATCTCGGCGAGACGGGCGACGAGGAACGGTGACTCCGTGTGCGCGCCGACCTCGTGGGCGAGGCGCAGGGCCTCCTCGTACTCGCCCTTGGCCTCCGCGAGGCGCCCCCGGGCCATCGCGGTCTCGCCCGCCGCGCTGCACACCTGGGCGCGCATCCAGCGGTCGCCGACGCGGCGGCTGAGCTCGCGCAACTCGGCGAGGTCCTCGTCCACACCGCCGAGGTTGCCCGGTGAGTCGACGGCCATGTGGGTGCGGAACATCAGCACGACGCCGACCTCCCAGTCACCGCCGTACGCCCGGCAGTTGGCGACCGCCACGTCCATCAGTTCGCGGATGTCCACCGCCGCGCCGTCCAGCATGTACGCGGTGAGCGGCCACACCATGCCCGGGAAGCGCGCCGCGTCCGGCCCGGTCCGCTCGAACTCCGCCCGTAGCCGGATGATGTACTCCCGCGCGCGGGCGTCGTTCGGAACGCCGATGATGCCCGCCTCCGCCACCAGGAACAGGTGCAGCAGCCGGAGCAGCATGCGGGTACGGCGGCGGGGGTGGTCCTCGGCCTCGGGGGTGGCGAGGAACACGTCGATCGGGTCGAAGGCGTCCAGGGCGGAGAGGGGCGTGCGGGGCGGGGCTGACGTCGGGGCGGAGGGGCGGGGCTGGTCGTCGCGTGCGTTCGTCCCGGTGGTCGCGTCCAGGAGCGCTCCCAGCCGCAGGACACGGTCCACCCAGTCCGTACCGTCCCGGCGGTAGTTGCGGAGCCACCAGAACCAGCCCATGGCGAGGGCCAGGTGGGTGGCCTGCTCCTCGTCGCCCGAGGTGATCGTGCGATGGAGGGCGGCACGGATGTTGTCGAGCTCGGTCTCCAGGCGCTGGATCCAGAGCAGTTGGTCGGCGGAGCGGAGGCGGGGCTCGGCCTCCTCTGCCAGCGCCCGGGCCCACGCGGTGTGCCGCTGCCCGGCGGCGGCGCGCAGCTCGGGGACCTCGGCGGCGCGCTCGGTGGCGTACTCGTGGATCGTCTCCAGCAGGCGGTACCGCATGCCGCCGGTGCCGCGTTCGCACGGGGTGGCCACGATCAGGGACTTGTCGACGAGCGCTCCCAGGACGTCGGGCACGGGCCCGCTGCACACCGTCTCCGCGGCTCCCAGGTCCCAGCCGCCCGCGAAGACGGAGACCTCGCGCAGGACGGTGCGCTCGGCCTCGTCGAGCAGGTCCCAGGACCAGTCGACCACGGCACTCAGGGTCTGCTGGCGCGGCAGTACCGTCCGGCTGCCGGAGGTGAGGAGCCGGAAGCGGTCGTCGAGGCGGTCCGCGATCTGCCGGGGCGTGAGCAGGCGCAGCCGGGCGGCGGCCAGCTCGATGGCCAGCGGGAGGCCGTCGAGCCGGCGGCAGATCTCGTCCACGGCCTCGGTGTCCTTCAGGACGGCGTCCGCGTCGGGGCGTGCGGCGGCCGCGCGTTCCCTGAAGAGGCGGTGCGCGGGGTCGGGGAGGAGGGGCTCGACCGGGCGCACGGACTCGCCGGGCACGCCCAGGGGTTCGCGGCTGGTGGCGAGGATCGTGAGCCGTGGGCAGTGCGTCAGCAGGGTTTCCGCGAGGTCGGCCGCGGCGCCGATGACGTGCTCGCAGTTGTCGAGGATCAGGAGCCGGCCGTGTGGGGCGCAGTGCTCGATGAGCAGGGCGACCGGGTCGTCCTGCGGGGCCGCCATCTCGGTGGTGATCAGCGCGGTCTCGCGCAGGCCGAGGGCACTGACGACGGCGCCCGGCACCGCCTCCGGCCGGTCGAGCGGGGCGAGCTCGGCCAGCCATGCCTGCGGGTGGCCCGCGGCGGCTTCCTCGGCGAGACGGGTCTTGCCGGATCCGCCCGGGCCGGTGAGCGTGACGAGGCGGGCGCTCCGCAGGTCGGAGCGGATGGCTTCGAGTTCGGGTTCCCGGCCGACGAAGGAGGTCAGGCGGGGGCGGATGTTTCCGGCTCGGCCGGGAGCGGGGGCGGGGGCGACGGGGTGGGGGTCGCGGCGGGGGTTCAGCAACTCCGTGTGCAGTGCCTGGAGTTCCAGGCCCGGGTCCGTGCCCAGGTCGTCCAGGAGGGCGCGGCGGGCCGACTCGTACGCCGCCAGCGCGTCCCCGCCGCGTCCGGTGTCCCTCAGGGCGCGGATGTGCAGGGCGTGCAGCGGTTCGTCGTACGGGTGGGCCTCGGTGAGTTCCTTCAGCTCGGGTACGACGTCGGGGGCGCGGCCCAGGCGCAGGTCCGCTTCGATGCGGGCGCGTGTGGCCTCCTGGCGCAGGGCCTCCGGGCGGGTGGCGGAGGTGCGGTCGGGGAGGTCGGCGAGGGCCGGGCCGCGCCAGAGCGACAGGGCGGTGTGGAGGGTGTGGGCCGCGGAGGCGGTGTCCTGGCGGGCGAGGGCGTCCTTGCCCTCCCTCACCAGCCGCTCGAACTCGAACAGGTCGATGTCCGAACGGGTGGCTGAAAGGCGGTAGCCGCCGTTCTCCGAGATGATCCTGTCCCTGCCGAGGGTGCGGCGGAGGCGGGCGATGAGGGCCTGGAGGGCGGCGGGGGCGTCGGTGGGTGGGGCGTCCGCCCAGACGTCGGCTATCAGGGTGTCCGTGGGGACCGTGTGGCCGGGGTGGAGGGCGAGGGCGGTGAGCAGGGCGCGGAGGCGGGGACCGCCGATGGGTAGGTGGGTGCCCTGGTCGTCCTCTGCTCGGGTCACGCCCAGGATGTTGTACCGCACCGGGTCATTCTCGCGGGAGCGGGGGTGTGGGGCACGGGGTTTGTTCGGCGAGGCGGCGGTTTTTCGCGGGGAGGTTCTCGCCCTCGCGTCCTCACCCGCGGGACGGGCCGCGTGGCGCCGGGAGCGGATGTCGTGGCGTCAGGCGCGGGGAACTGTCGCTCCGGCTCCGAGGGCTCCTCGTTGGGGGGTGATGCCGGCCGGGACCGCGCGTTGGCGGGCGGGGGTGCCTGTCCAGCAGGTGCCTCGGCGGGCCAGGAGGCGGCGGAGCCAGAGTTCCAGGGAGACGAGGTCGGCGAGGCCGTCCAGGGGCAGGGGTTCGCCGTCGGCCGCCGCGCGGAGGGCCTTGCGGACCACGCGGGCCTCGACCAGACCCGCCTGGGCGAGCAGCGGGGTGTCGAAGAGGGCCACGAGGGAGTCGGCCGCCACGCGGAGTCCGGTGCGGGCCGCGGCGGCGGAGGTCGCGTGGGACGGGGCGCCCCAGCCGGGCGGGAGGTCGGCGACGCCGGCGCCCTCCAGGACCGTACGGAGGATGGCCGCGCGGGCGCCCGGCTGGACCCGCAGTGCCTCCGGCAGGACGCGGCAGGCCCGTACGACCTGGTTGTCCAGGAAGGGCGCGTGCAGGCGCTGGAAGCGGATCTCGGCGGCCTGTTCCAGGACGCGGAGGTCGGCCGCGTGGCGGGCGAGGGCCGCACGCGCGCGGAAGTCACCCGGGCGCTGGCCGGGGCTGACGATCGGGCGGCCCGTGGCGGCCTGGAGGCGAATCGATACTTCTGCCAGTGCCTCACCCGTCAGCCAGCGGGCGGCGGGGCCGGGTCTCGCCCAGGTGAGCGCGGCGAGGGAGGCACCGACCGCACCGCCCGGCTCCTCGAAGCGCTTGTGGAGGAGGCGGTCGGCGAGGGCGTCCACGCCCGCGCGGTACTGCGTGCGGGCCAGCTTGCGTGCCGCCGCGTACACGCGCGCGGGGACCATGACGGAGCCGTCCGCCCTCGCCAGCGCCGCGACCGGGCGGACCAGGTGGCGCCGCTTGCGGTCCATCAGGAGGTCCGCCAGGCGGGCGGGGTGGGCGTCCAGCACCTGGCGCGCGCCGTAGCCCGTGAAGTGGTCCGCGCTGCCGGAGGCCAGCCGTGCGCGGTGCCGGGCAGCCGTGATCAGGGACGGGCCCGGTTCGTCGGTGAGAGGGCCGTCCAGGTCCGCGTAGGGGAGGACCTCCTCGCCGCCCGTCACCACCACGTGGTGCAGACGGGGGTTGGACGCCAGGGTGCCCGCTCGTTCCAGCTCGGCCTCACGGCCCGGTACGGCGAGGTCGTTGAAGGTGACGGCCAGGAGGCGTTCGCCGGCGCCCGTGCCGTGGCCCAGGACCGTTCCGGGAGCGCCCGGGAGGCCCGCCGCGAGCAGGGCGAGGGTTCCGGAGGCCGGGCCGCCGGAGAGGTCGGCTCCGATGCCCGGTACCGGCATCCCGCGGGCCGCGCGCCGCTCCGCCGGGCCCATGCCGGGGACGGGGCCGGGGTCGATGTCCGCTCCGGGTACGTGTCTGGGGGCGGCCAGGCGGGTGCGTACGGCCTCCACGAGGGCGTCCCGGACGGCGTCCACCGCGCTCGCCGGGTCGGCGGACGGCGCGGCCACGGCGAGGGAGGCGACGGGCTCGTATCCGGCGATCTCACGCGCCCCCGCGCGCAGGATGAGCGCGTGCCCCGGCGGAATGCGGCGCACGCCGTCGTACGGGGTCGAGTCGTGCAGGGCGGCGGGGACATCCGGGGCGGCGAGCAGCGCGGCCAGGTGCCCGAAGTCCAGGTTGGCCTCGATGAGGTCGGCCAGCGGGAGCGCGGCGGTCGCGTACGCCGTGCCGCCCGACCAGGGGGTGTAGAACACCGGGCGGGCGCCCGCGAGGTCCCCGCACACGGTCACCCGGCGGCCGACCTGGACGATGGCCGTGTAGCTGCCGGACCAGGCGGTCAGATGGCGAAGTGCCCCTCCGCGCGCGGCGAACAGGCCGACCTTCAGCTCCTCGTCGCTCGCGCCGCACGTGCCGAGGACCGCGATCCGGGTCTGCGCGTCGGCCTGCACGACGCGGACCTCGTCGGGGCGCCAGTCACCGACCGCCCACAGCGGATCGGGGTCGCCCCACAGGAGTTGGGAGCCCACGGGGTGCACGGTCTCGCCGTCGAGTCCGGTGGCGCCCGCGGAGCCGATCAGGGGTGCCGCAGCGGCGGTACTGCTCCATCCCACCAACCACCGCATCGCCGCCTCCACAGGCTGTGGACAACCAGTGCACCGCACGAACCGGTCACCATGCTGCCACGAAGCGAGCGTGCCGAGGGGGCTGTGCGAAGGCTTGCGCATCTCGCGATGCGCCCCGGAGCACTCCCCACGCGAGCCGGGAATGCGCTTCCGCGAAGATGTGCGCGCCTATCCGTCTTTCCTCCATGCCCCGTCCGCGCCCGGTCCATGCCGGGCCGATGCCTGGTCCATGCCTGGTCCGCGGAGAATCAGTGCCGGTTCGGCGCGGTTCGCATCGCGCCGAACGCGCGACCGAAGAAAGGAGATCACTGCCCCTCGGTCCGGAAATCCGGAAACCAGTGCGCACATGTCTGCGACGTGAATGCGCCCCGAAACGCTCCCCAAAAACTACCGACGCGCCCTCAAGAGACGTGGTCGGGGCGGTAATTCCCCGTGTGAGGCACCGTCGATTTTCGGCCAAATCGGGCACGGGTGGCGGAGCGGTCAACACGCTCCGTACAGGCTCTGCGCAACGCACAGTCAACGCGCAGTCCGGGAGACGGCGTTCGCCTCCCGGACCGTCCGCCGCCCGCGGGGATGTAGGCGGCGGTGTCCCCCAGCCCACTGGATCCAGTACAGCGGGCCGACCCACGCACGGCCCATCGAAGCGCTCCCCTCATGGCCGGAGAAGAGCGCACGGACGGGCGCACGGCCACACAGCGGGAGCACGCGGCAACAGTGCGTACTCTCGTACGGACCACAATCCCGCCATCCGGATTTTCGCCCCTTAACGCTTGGGATGCGGCGAACTACGCTGGGTTTACGAATGCCGCGTGCCTATGCCGCCGCGGCAGCCGTCTGTGTCGAGGGGTGGCGCATGTCCAGGGAGCAACGCGGGCCGAACGAAAAACTCGGCGCCGTTCTCGCCCTCGCGGGAATCAGCAATGCGGGACTCGCGCGGCGCGTCAACGATCTTGGCGCCCAGCGGGGACTGACTCTTCGCTACGACAAGACCTCGGTGGCGCGCTGGGTGTCGAAGGGCATGGTGCCGCAGGGTGCCGCGCCGCACCTCATCGCGGCCGCCATCGGCCAGAAGCTCGGCCGCCCGGTGCCGCTCCACGAGATCGGCCTGGCGGACGCGGATCCCGCGCCCGAAGTGGGCCTCGCCTTCCCCAGGGACGTCGGTCAGGCCGTGAAGTCGGCGACGGAGCTGTACCGGCTGGACCTCGCCGGGCGCCGGGCCGGCTCGGGCGGCATCTGGCAGTCACTCGCCGGATCGTTCGCGGTGAGCGCGTACGCCACGCCCGCCTCACGGTGGCTGATAACCCCGGCCGACAGTTCGGTGGCACGCGACGCGGGCCCCTCGGAGGGCTCGGGAGCACCACTGAAAGTCGGCCACAGCGATGTGCAGAAGCTCCGCGAGGCCGCGGAGGACGCCAGGCGCTGGGACTCCAAGTACGGAGGCGGCGACTGGCGTTCGTCCATGGTGCCCGAGTGCCTGCGGGTCGAGGCGGCGCCGCTGCTGCTCGGCTCGTACTCGGACGAGGTCGGCCGGGCCCTGTTCGGGGCCTCCGCGGAGCTCACCCGCCTCGCGGGCTGGATGGCTTTCGACACGGGTCAGCAGGAGGCCGCCCAGCGCTACTACATCCAGGCCTTACGGCTCGCGCGCGCGGCCGCCGACGTGCCCCTCGGGGGCTACGTCCTGGCGTCGATGTCGCTGCAGGCCACCTACCGCGGCTTCGGCGACGAGGGCGTGGACCTCGCCCAGGCCGCCCTGGAGCGCAACCGGGGACTGGCGACCGCCCGCACCATGAGCTTCTTCCGGCTCGTCGAAGCGCGTGCCCACGCGCGCGCTGGTGACGCCCCCGCGGCCGGCGCGGCCCTGAAGGCGGCCGAGGGCTGGCTGGAGCGGGCCCGTGACGGCGACAACGACCCCTCGTGGCTCGGCTTCTACTCCTACGACCGTTTCGCCGCCGACGCGGCGGAGTGCTACCGCGACCTCAAGGCGCCCCGCGAGGTGCGCCGCTTCACCGAGCAGGCGCTGTCGAAGCCGACGGAGGAGTTCGTGCGGTCGCACGGTCTGCGTCTCGTCGTCTCCGCGGTCGCCGAACTGGAGTCGGGGAACCTGGACGCGGCGTGCGAGCAGGGGGTGCGGGCGGTGGAGGTCGCCGGGCGCATCTCGTCGGCGCGGACCACCGAGTACGTGAAGGATCTGCTGCACCGGCTGGAGCCGTACGGGGACGAGCCGCGGGTGGTGGAGTTGCGGGAGAGGGCTCGGCCCCTGCTCATGGCCCCGGCCTGAGCTGGGTTCCTTCGCGTCTGCCGGGCTGCTGTTCGGTTTGGGACTGCGGGGTTGTCGTGGCTGGTCGCGCCCACGCGGCGGAGCCGCATATCGATACAGCCCGCGCCCCTTATGGGGCTTGCGGCCCCACCACGCCGTCCCCGCGTTTAAGCGCATTGTCAGTGGCGCAGTGCACTATCGGAGGCGGGAGGTGGAGTGACGTGGGGCAGCGGGGTGCGTACGGGATCTCGTACGACTGTGACGTGCTGGTGATCGGTGGCGGGATCGTCGGCCTGTCGACGGCGTACGCGATCACGCGGGCCGCGCCGGGTACGCGGGTCACGGTGCTGGAGAAGGAGCAGGGCCCGGCACGGCACCAGACCGGGCGGAACAGCGGGGTCATCCACAGCGGGATCTACTACCGCCCGGGCTCCCTGAAGGCGCGGTACGCGGTGCGGGGTGCCGCCGAGATGGTCAAGTTCTGCGCCGAGTACGGCATCGACCACGCCGTCACCGGCAAGCTGATCGTCGCGACGGACCGGAGCGAGCTGCCCCGGCTGCACGCGCTCGTCCAGAGGGGGCGGGAGAACGGGATCCCGGTCCGTGAGCTGGGCCCCGCCCAGATAGCGGAGTACGAACCGGAGGTGCGGGGTCTCGCCGCCATCCATGTCGGGACCACCGGGATCTGTGACTTCGTCGGTGTGGCGCGGCAGCTCGCCGAGGCGTCGGGGGCGGAGATCCGGTACGGGGCCGAGGTCGTCCGGATCGACCGGCGGGCCGCGCTGGGGGTCGCCGTGAAGCTGGCCGACGGTGAGGTCGTCCGCGCGCGCGTGCTCGTCAACTGTGCCGGGCTGCACTGCGACGAGATCGCCCGGCTCGCCGGGGACGAGCCCGGGATGCGGATCGTGCCGTTCCGGGGTGAGTACTACACGCTGGCGCGCCCCGAGCTGGTGAACGGGCTGGTGTATCCGGTGCCCGATCCGGCCTTCCCGTTCCTCGGTGTGCATCTGACCCGGGGAATCGACGGCGGCGTGCACATCGGGCCGAACGCGGTGCCGGCGCTGGCTCGGGAGGGATACGGGTGGGGTGTCGTGCGGCCCCGGGAGCTGGGGGCCACGCTCGCCTGGCCCGGCTCCTGGCGGATCGCCCGGCGGCACTGGCGGTACGGGGCGGGGGAGCTGCGGCGGTCGGTGTCCAAGGGGGCGTTCACGCTGGCGGTGCGGCGGTTGTTGCCGGGAGTGTCGGAGGACGATCTTGTGCCTGCGGCGGCGGGCGTGCGGGCGCAGGCCGTGCTGCGGGACGGGACGCTGGTGGACGACTTTCTGATACGGGAGGGCGCGCGGACCGTGCATGTGCTGAACGCGCCGTCGCCCGCGGCCACCGCTTCGCTGCCGATCGGGCGGGAGGTCGCGCGGAGGGCGTTGGGCGCGCTGGCTGGGGGCTGAGTTTTTCTCGCCCCCGCCGCCCCTACCCGTCCCATCCCTGGGGGCTGCGCCCCCATGCCCCCGCGGTGGGGGGTGTCTGGGGTGGGTGGTCGGGTGCGGGCGGGTGGGGGGCTGGTCGCGCAGTTCGCCGCGCCCCTGAGAACCGCGCAGTTCTTCGCGCCCTGAAAAACCGGCAGTCCCCGCGCCCCTGAAAACCGGCCCCGGCCGGGCAGAATCAGCCCCTCCGGCGTTTGAGGAGCGGGGGTTCGGGGGCCGGCACCCGAAGGGGGTTGAAGGGGCGGAGCCCCTGGGGATGGGACGGGTAGGGGCGGCGGGGGCGAAACACCCATCGGGCACGGCCGTCGGCTGCCAGTAAAATCGACCCCACTGTGTCTGATTCCACCCCCACCCCCGAAGCCCCGCAGCCCCTGACCCCCAACGTGTCTCTCCGGCATACCCGGGCCAAGGGGGAGCCCAGGTTCCCCGACGGGCCGAAGGCCGATCCCGCCGGGTCGCACTTCGAGCGGCGGATCCGGAGTTTCCAGCCGCGCCGCAGCCGGGTGACGGCGGGGCAGGCGGACGCGCTGCAGCGGCTGTGGCCCAAGTGGGGGCTGGACATCGACGGACAGCGGGTGATCGACCTCGCCGAGCTGTTCGGGAGCTCCGGCCCCGTCGTGCTGGAGATCGGGTTCGGCATGGGCGAGGCCACCGCGCAGATGGCGGCGGCGGACCCCGGGACCAACATCCTCGCCGTGGACGTGCACACACCGGGGCAGGGCAACCTGCTCAATCTCGCCGACCGGAACGGGCTGTCCAACATCCGGGTGGGCAACGGTGACGCCATCATCCTGTTGCGCGAGATGCTCGCCCCGGACTCCCTCGACGGGCTGCGCGTCTACTTCCCCGACCCGTGGCCGAAGAAGCGGCACCACAAGCGGCGGCTGATCCAGCCGGAGTTCCTCACCCTCGCCGCGTCCCGCCTCAAGCCGGGTGCCGTCCTGCACTGCGCGACCGACTGGGAGCCGTACGCCGAGTGGATGCTCGAGGTGCTCACCGCGCACCCCGGCTTCGAGAACACCCAGGCCGACGGCGGTTTCGCGCCACGTCCCAGCTTCCGGCCGCTGACCCGTTTCGAGGGCCAGGGACTGGACAAGGGTCATGGGGTGAACGACCTGCTCTTCCGACGCGTACAGCACTGGGACGTACCGTCCCAGGAGGCCTCCCAGAAGGCCGAGGAGCAGCGCGGAGGACAGCCAGACCACCCAGTCAGTCCCGACCAGCCAGAACCCCCCACCGGCGCCTGACCAGTCCCGCCGAACGCCCGCGAGGCCCCACACAGCACCCTCTGCACCTCACGCGGCACCATCGCGGGGAGCGCCTCTCCCTCGTAAGGTCGATGCCGTGGCCACCTTTCCCCCGTACCCGACGCACCCCGGCGGACCCGCCGGGCCCGGCGGACCCGTCGGCGGGGTGCGGCGCCCCGCGCACTGGTGGCAGCGGAAGTGGGTGCGGTACGGGGCGCTCATCACCCTGCTGGCCCTCTCCGGCCTGGTCATCCTCGCCCTGGTCCGCGAGCAGACCGGTACGGAGGGGTTCCTGGTCGGGCTGGGGCTGGCGGTGCTCCCCGTGCCGTTGCTCATCGCCGTGTTCCGCTGGCTGGACCGGGTCGAGCCCGGCCCCTGGCGCAACCTGGTCTTCTCGTTCGCCTGGGGCGCGTGCGCCGCGGCGCTGATAGCCATCGTCGCGAACAGTTTCGCGACGAAGTGGATAGCGACCGCCACCGCCGATCCGTCCAGCGCGGACACCCTCGGCGCGACCGTCATAGCGCCCGTCGTCGAGGAGACCGCCAAGGCGGCCGCGGTCCTGCTGATCTTCCTGTTCCGCAGACGGGACTTCACCGGGCTCGTGGACGGGGTGGTGATCGCCGGGGTCACCGCGACCGGGTTCGCGTTCACCGAGAACATCCTCTATCTCGGCACGGCCTTCGGGACAGACCAGCTCAGCGGCGACAGCGGACTCGCGTCCGTCACGGCCGCGACGTTCTTCGTCCGCGTGATCATGTCGCCCTTCGCGCATCCGCTGTTCACCGTGCTCACGGGCATCGGCTTCGGGATCGCGGCGCTCACCGCGGACCGGCATCACGTGCGCCGCGTGCTCCTCCCCCTTGCCGGGCTGGTCCTCGCGATGGGCATGCACGCCCTGTGGAACGGCTCGTCGACGTTCGGGGAGTTCGGCTTCTTCGCGGTCTACGCGGTGTTCATGGTGCCCGCGTTCGGGCTGCTGACCTGGCTGGCCATCTGGACGCGCCAGCGGGAACTGCGGACCGTGCGGGACGAGTTGCCCGCGTACGCGGCCGCCGGCTGGCTGACACCGCCCGAGCCGTACGTCCTCGGGAACATGAAGGCGCGGCGGTTGGCGCGCGAGTACGCCGGGCACCGGTTCGGGCGGGAGGCGGCGCGTGCGGTCGCCGAGTACGAGGCGTACGCGACCTCGCTCGCCTTCCTGCGGCACCGGGGGCGCCGGGGCCGGGCGGGCGCCGACTTCGTCGTACGGGAGCGGGAGTTGCTCTTCGAGCTGTGGCACCGCCGGGAGATCGCCCGCCCCTCGCTGGCTTACGCGGCACAGGCGACGGCGCCGATGCCTGTGTACGGGTACGGACACGGGAGCGGGGGCGGGCACGGCCAGGGCCAGGCCTACGGGTACGGATACGCCCCGGCGTACGGGTACGGTCCGGGTCCGGCGGCGCCGTATCCCTCCTACAAGCCGCATCCCTCCTACAACCCCTACCAGACGTAGTCCGGCGTAGTCAGGACCTGGGAAGGACGGCACCGCCGGCCGGCGTCAGCTCCCCTGCGACGCCTCCGTCAGCTTCGTCAGCTCCTCCTCCGTGAGGGTCAGCTCGCCCACCGCCACCAGGGCCGGCAGCTGCTCCGGCGTCCGCGCGGAGGCGATCGGCGCGGCGACGGTCGGCTGGGCCGCGAGCCAGGCGAGGGCCACCGTGGCGGGTTCGGCGCCGTGGGCCCCGGCGATCTCGTCCAGCGCCGCGAGGACCCGTACGCCCTGCTCCTTCTCCAGGTAGGCCCCGGCGCCCTGGGCGCGGGGGCTGTCCACGGTCGTGCCGGGACGGTACTTGCCGGTGAGGAAGCCCATGGCGAGCGAGAAGTACGGGACGGCGGCCAGGCCCTCGCGGGAGGCGACGTTCTGCAGGGCGCCCTCGTAGCTGGAGCGGGAGACCAGGTTGTAGTGCGGCTGGAGCGCCACGTACCGGGCGAAGCCCTCGCGGTCGGAGAAGTCGAGGGATGCCTGGAGGCGCTCGGGGGAGATGTTGGAGGCGGCGATCGCGCGGACCTTGCCCGCCTTCACCAGTTCGTCCAGCGCGGTGATGATCTCCTCGACCGGGACCTCGGGCTTGTCGAAGTGGGTGTAGTAGAGGTCGATGTAGTCGGTGTCCAGGCGGCGCAGGGAGGCGTCGGCGGCGGCCTTGATGTTGGCGGCCGTGAGGCCCTGGTAGTCGGGGTGCTGGCTGACCTTGGTGGCGATCACGACGTCGGAGCGGTTGCCGCGTGCCTTGACCCACTTGCCGATGATGGTCTCGGACTCGCCGCCCTGGTTGCCCTCGGCCCAGGCCGAGTAGGAGTCGGCGGTGTCGATGAAGTTGCCGCCCGCGGCCGTGTAGGCGTCGAGCACGGCGAAGGACTGGGCCTCGTCGGCGGTCCAGCCGAAGACGTTGCCGCCGAGGGACAGCGGGAAGACCTCGAGGCCGGAGGAGCCGAGCTTGCGAAGAGAAGTCATGCTCTCCATCAACGCCCTTGCCGGACGCGCCAATTCCACGCGTCCGGCCAAGGGTTCGTAAATCCGGGAGAAGATCACCTCACCTGCTCCCGGAAGATCTCAGGAGGAGAGCTCTCAGGGGGCCTCAGGAGACCCCGGGGGCCTCAGGGGACCCCGGGGACCGCGGAAGGGCCCCGGGAGGAACCTCAGGGGTTCAGCCCCTTGCTCTGCAGCCACGCCATCGGGTCGATGCCGGAGCTGCTGCCGCCGGGGTGTACCTCCATGTGGAGGTGGGCACCCGTGACGTTGCCGGTGGCGCCGACACGGCCGATGACGTCGCCGGTCGCGACCTTCTGGCCGACGCTGACGCTGATGGAGGACTGGTGGGCGAACCAGACCTCGGTGCCGTCGTTGAGCGTGAGCACCGTCTTGTAGCCGTAGGACCCGTCCCACCCGGCTTCGGTGATCGTGCCGCTGCCCACCGCCTTGATCAGCGTGCCCGTGGGGGCGGCGAAGTCGAGGCCGGTGTGCTGGCCGGAGGACCAGTACGCGCCGGACTGACCGAAGGTGGAGGTGATGGTGTACGAGGACGTCGGCAGCGTGAACTGCTTGGCGAGCTCGGCGAGGCGCTCGGCCTCGGCCTTCTTCCTGGCCTCCTCCTCCGCCGCCTTCTTCTCGGCGGCGGCCTTGGCCTCGGCCTCCTCGCGCTCCTTGGCGGCGACTGCGGCGGCCTTCTTCGCCTCGGCCTCCTCGGCGGCCTCGGCGGCGGCCCTGTCGAACGCCTCCCGCTGCGACTCGGCCTGCTGCATGATGCGGGCGCGCAGCGCCTCTCCGGCGTCGTCGGCGCCCTCCTCGGTGTCGGCGGCGGTCAGGCCCGCGTTGCTGAGGGGGGTGGCGGAGCCCTCGGGCTCGTCCTCGGAGTCGAAGACCGAGCCGACGTTCGGCATGTCGGGCATCGAGATGGACACCGGCGGCTTGCCGGTCTGCGCGGTGGCCATGCCGCCCGCGCCGACGGCGGCTATGACGCCGACGCCCAGGACGGTGGAGCTGCGGGCGAGACCGCCGCGAGCGAGGCCGCTCTTCTTGGCGACCCGGTGCCGGCCGCGAACGGGGCGAATGGATTCCGCAGTGGGATTCCACTCCTGCCAGGGGCCCTCTTCCTGGCTGTTGTAGCCGCCGTACCCGAAGGTGTCGCTGTCGCCGTGTTGGCCCGGCACGGTCGGGGTTTCGGTCGCAGACCGGTTGGACGCCACGTGGGCGTACTCCTTTCCTTCCTTCTCGCCTACCGGGTTAGCTGACGGGTTCGGAGCAGGAAGGTCTCCTACGCGCGTAAACCAGCCGTGCTTCCACGGCGGCTTCCGCGCGATTCACCCCAGGGTGGTGGTTCCCCGGTTCCCTTGCGGGATTCGGCGCGTGCGCACGGAGCCGCCTCTTGTGACGGCTGGGACGACCGCGCTGCGTTATCGAACGTTAATAGACGCACGGGCCGTATTCCAAGCGGTTCCGGGTAATCACTCAGGCTTGTGCGCTGGACTTTCGGGTCAAGGGGGTCGTAAATCGGGCGAGTTACCCCTGTCTCAGGAGTCACAATTGTTCTGACGGTGCGTCAGTTGTTATGCGGAGAGACGTTGTTCGGACACACTCGGTGACGACGGTTATGAGGAAGTCGTGAACGATCACCGCTCACGGACGCCGGACCGCGAGGAGCGCCATGTCGTCCGTGGTGCCTCCGCCGGTGTGCCGCCGCACCTCGTCCGCGAGCACGCCCAGCATGGCGCGCGGGCCGGAGAAGGTCCGCCCGGACAGCCGCTCGGCCGGGTCGTAGAAGGCACCGCGCTCGTCGCGGGCCTCGGACAGCCCGTCCGTGTAGAGCAGCAGCACGGCCCCGCCGGGGAAGGCGGCCTCCTCGGCGCGGTCCGGCCGGCTGTCCAGCTCGCCCATGCCGAGCGGCAGCGCGGGCTGCCCGGCGTCGAGCACCCGCAGGGAGCCGTCCGCGTGCAGGAGCAGCGGCGGGGGGTGGCCGCGGTTGACGATCCGTACGACGCCGTCACCGTGCGGGAGCTCCGCGAGGACGGCTGTGGCGAACCGTTCCTCCGACTCGATCCCCTGCCGCCGTGCCGTCTCCCGGGCGAGCGCCCGCTCCAGCCGCTGTGCCACCGCCTCCAGGGTCGTCTCCTGCTCGGCGGCCTCCCGGAAGGCCCCGATGACGACGGCCACGGCACCCACCGCCTCCAGGCCCTTGCCGCGCACGTCCCCGACCACGAGCCGTATGCCGTGCGGCGAGTCCTGCACGGCGTACAGGTCGCCCCCGATGAAGGCGTCGGCCCGGGCCGCCTCGTACTGGGCGGCGATGTCGAAGCCCCCGATCCGCTCCGCGGGCTCCGGCAGTACGGCCCGCTGCGCCGCCTCGGCGATCTCGCGCGCTGAGGCGAGCCGGGCGCCCGTGCGCCGGACGAGCCGGTTGATGACGACGGCCAGGACGGCGACCGTGGCCACGGTGGCGATCTCGGTGACGGCGTCGACGTCCAGGCCGTACAACCGGACGTGGACCAGGAGCACCGCCAGGAACGCGGCGACCCCCGTGGCGACCGTGCCGCCCAGCGAGGCGAGGGGCGCGGCGACGAGCGGAGCGGCGGTGAAGAAGGGCACCGCGGTGTAGGCCCGGGGCGTGAAGTAGTCGAAGAGCACCCCGGCGACGACGAGCAGCGCTGGCAGCGCGCGGACGAAGGCCCGCGCGTACGAGATCCGGGTGGCCTCCCCGCGGGGCGGCATCGGCCCCGCCGGCCCACCGTGTCCCTGCCCGCGGTCTCCTCGCTGCCCCACCCGTCCATACTTCCCGAGGGCCGGGAGGCAGGCGAGCGGGCGGGCACCGGGCGGGTCGGGCGGTGAGCCCCGGGCCGCGGAGCCGGGCGGTCAGCCCACGGAGAGTTCCGCCAGGTCCGCCAGCGGCAGCGTGTGCTGGGTCTGGAGGACCTTCGCCCGCAGGTAACGGACGTTGTGGGCGGTGGTGAAGACGCCCGTGGGGACGCGGGTGCGGACCTTGACCCCGAGGTCGCGCAGTTGCTGCGCCTTGTCGGGGTTGTTGGAGAGCAGGTCCAGGCTGTCGATGCCGAGGGCCCCGAGCATCTGCGCGGCGGCGGTGTAGTCGCGGGCGTCCTCGGGGAGGCCGAGGGCGGCGTTGGCGGCGTAGGTGTCGAGGCCCTGGTCCTGCAGGGCGTACGCGTCGAGCTTGTTGTAGAGGCCGATGCCCCGCCCCTCCTGGCGGAGGTAGAGGAGGACGCCACCGCGGTCGGCGATCTGCTCCACCGCCTCGCGCAGCTGCGGGCCGCAGTCGCAGCGGGCCGAGCCGAAGACGTCGCCGGTCAGGCACTCGGAGTGCAGACGGACCAGCGGCGTGGTGCCGGGCGCGGGCTCGCCGAGGACGACGGCCACGTGCTCCTGACCGTCGGTCAGGCCGTGGAAGGTGACCAGGTCGGCGTCGACGCCGTAGCCGTCGTGGAAGCGCAGCGGGACCCGGACGCGGGAGCGGGTGGTGGCGGTGGGCTGGTCGGTCATGCGGGGCCTCCGGTCCAGGTGCGGGTGTCAGTGCGGGGTCGGCCGGTGTGCTTCAGTTTTGAAGCACGTCGCTCAGAGGGACTCTAACCCTGCTTCAAAGTTCAATCAAGTCCGGCCAGGGATGTCACATCCCCGGGGAGGGCGGGAGAGGTGGGCCCTCAAGGGACCCGGCGGGCTACCCCGAGGAACAGGACCGGCGGCGCCACGGGAGGTCGTCGGGGGTCACCGCCTCGGCACCGCCGCCCTGCAGCGCCTGCGTGATGCCCGTACAGATGCGCTCCAGCTGCTCGACCTGCTCGGGTCCGAGGTGGTCGAAGACCGCCCTGCGGACCATCTCGACGTGCCCCGGTGCCGTACGCTCCAGCAGAGCCATCCCCTCGTCCGTGAGTACCGCCACACTGCCCCGCTTGTCGAACGCGCAGTCCTCCCGCCGCACCGTCCCGTCCTTCTCCAGCCGCGCCACGGCGTACGTCAGCCGGCTGCGCGTGATCTTCAGGGACTCGGCGAGGTCGGTCATCCGCAGACGGCGCTCCGGCGCCTCGGAGAGAGCGGCCAGCACGGAGTAGTACAGGTGCGGCATGCCGGCCTCCTGCTGGAGCTGCCGGTCGAGCGCGTCCTCAAGGAGCAGCGAGGCGGCGATGTACGCGCGCCAGGCACGCTGTTCCTCGGGGGTGAGCCAGCGGGTCGTCATACGGACAGTGTAGTTATTGTTTAAAAGTTGAACCAGGTCCCGCCAGTCACGACCACGGGAGCGACCCCCATGCCCCAGCCCTACGTCCTGTTGTCCGCCGCCGTCTCCCTCGACGGCTACCTGGACGACACCGGCCCCGAACGGCTGCTGCTGTCCGGCCCGGCCGACTTCGACCGGGTCGACGAGGTACGGGCGGCCAGCGACGCGATCCTGGTCGGCGCCGGCACCCTGCGCACCGACAACCCCCGGTTGCTGGTGAACTCGCCCGAGCGGCGCGCGGCCCGTGTCGCCGCGGGGCTTCCGGAGTACCCGCTGAAGGTCACCGTCACCGCGTCCGGTGACCTCGACCCCACGGCCCGCTTCTGGCACACCGGCGGCGAGAAGGTGACGTACACCACGGACAAGGGCGCCGAACGCCTCGGCCGCGTCGGCCTGCCCGCCGGCGTGGACGTCGTGTCCGTCGGCCCCGAGCTGAGGTGGCGGACCGTGCTCGACCACCTCGGGACCGTACGCGGCGTCCGGCGCCTCATGGTGGAGGGCGGCGGCCAGGTCCACACCCAGCTGCTCCAGGAGGGCCTCGCGGACGAGCTCCAACTCGCCGTCGCACCCCTGTTCGTGGGCCAGTCGGACGCCCCGCGGATGTTCGGCACGGGCGCCTACCCCGGCGGCCCGACCAGCCGTCTGCGCCTGCTGGAGACCCGGCCCGTCGGCGACGTCGTCCTCGTCCGGTACGCCCCCACGGTCCCCGGCACCGGCGGCCGGCCCTCGGCGGCGGACCGCCACTGGCTGGAGCTGGCCTGCGACCTGGCGGCCCAGTGCCCTCCCTCACGGACGGCCTTCAGCGTGGGCGCGGTGATCGTCGCCGCCGACGGTACGGAACTGGCCCGCGCCCACTCCCGCGAGGGCGGCGACCCGGTGGCCCACGCCGAGGAGGCGGCCCTGGCCAAGCTGGACCCCACCGATCCGCGCCTGGCCACCGCCACCGTCTACAGCAGCCTGGAGCCCTGCGCCCGCCGCTCCTCCCGCCCGTCCCCGTGCGCCCGGCTGATCCTCGACGCGGGGGTACGGCGTGTCGTCACCGCGTGGCGGGAGCCGGACACGTTCGTCGTGGGCGCCGACGGCAACGCGCTGCTGACGGCCGAGGGGGCCGACGTCGTCGTACTCCCCGAGTACGAGCCCCGGGCGACCGCGCCGAACAGCCACTTGCTCACTTCCTGAGGCCCTGGGTACTCCGTACGGCCAGTGCTCGCGCGAGAGCCGAGAGAGCCGGAAGGAGGCCCCCTGTGAGCCGCCCCCGCGAGGACATGACGACCCTGGACCGTGCCGAGGACCAAGGGGTGACGCTGGTCTACAGCTGGGAGGTCGATCCCGGCCGGCAGGAGGAGTTCGAGGAGCTGACCCACGAGATCGCCGACCTCGCCGAGGGCTTCTGCGGCCACGAGGGCGTCACCTGGCTGCGCCCCCAGCACGGCCAGCGGGTCTACCACGGCGTCCTGCGCTTCGCCGACCCGGAACGGCTGGACGCCTGGCTGGAGCTGCCGGCGCGCCAGGCCTGGCTGGACCGTGTGCGTGACATCGCTCACCAGGTCACCGAGGCCCAGCAGCAGCCCACCGGCATGGAGACCTGGTTCAGCCTCCCGCAGCGCCGGGTGAAGGCGCCGCCGCGCTGGAAGATGACGCTGGTGACCATGCTCGGCGCCTTCCCGGTCGCCCTCGCCATCAACGCGCTGGTCACCCCGCACGCCACCGCCCTGCCCCTTCCTCTGAAGGCCGCCCTCTTCCCCCTCATCGCGGCCCCGGTGCTCACCTACGTGATCATGCCCGGGCTCAGCCGCCTGTTCCGCCGGTGGCTGTACGAGGAGCGGGTGACCCGGTGACGTGAGGCCCCAGGGGGGCATGGCCACGTCAACGCGTGTGCTTGCCGTCCCGCGCATGACGTACACTGGTTTCACCGACGCGGGGTGGAGCAGCTCGGTAGCTCGCTGGGCTCATAACCCAGAGGTCGCAGGTTCAAATCCTGTCCCCGCTACTGAAGGCCTGGGGCCGGAATCCGAAAGGGTTCCGGCCCCAGGTGTTTTCGGGCACGGGGGGGGTCCGCCCCCGCCGCCTACTCCTCTGCCGCCTCGGGCCCCGGCCCGGGATGCCGTACGGCCCTCTTCACGTCCGCCTCGACCTCGCTGCGCGCCTGCCCCTCCGCGCTCGCGTACTCGGTCACCGCGGCCTGCACGTCCCGGGCGAGGTCGCGCCAGGCCCGCCACGCCGTCTCGTACGTCTCGGTCTGCGTCTCGGTCCACTTATGGGCGGTCGGGGGACCGTACTGCTCACGCAACGCCTCCACTCGCGCGTGGGCCTCGTCCGCCGCGCGCTGCATCCCCACGAGCTCCTCGAAAGTCTGCGCCACGCGCACGAATCCTTGGGGAGACGGCGCCCGGGGCCGAGGCGCCACGCCGCGCCCCGGGCTGCCCGCCGCCGAGCGCCACGGCGATTCACTCGAACGTCACAGCGCCCGAGCCGGCCCGCTCACCGAAGGACGCTTCCCCGGCGCCAGCGGACCGAACGCCCGAAAACGAGTCAGCGCCCGAGCCGACCGAAGCCGACCCGAGCGCTGCGTAGCAGGTCAGAGGGGCTTACCCCCACCTGCAACCGGTAGGCCGTGTGGGACTCGAACCCACAACCAATGGATTAAAAGTCCACTGCTCTGCCAATTGAGCTAACGGCCCAGGCGGTGTTGCGTGATGTTGCCTCCCCGAGCATAGCCGGACGAGGCCCGGAGTCCGATCGGGTATCGGTGACCCGGCCGCGTCGAAGCCCCGCAAAAAGACCCGCCGGAGAACAGAACGGACGGAAGAAGGACGCGGGACGGCCCGGATGGTGCCGGAAACGGCCGCCGAAGGGCGCGTCGGCCCTCCGACGCGCCCCCTCTCCCGCGACCGGGGCCGGCGTACCCCTACGGATCCACCGGCTCCGGCGCGCCCTCCCGTGCCGCCTCGCGGGCGATCGTCCGTTCGTGCTCCGGGTTGAGGAACCAGTGGCGGGCCGAGGCCTGCCACCAGGTCGCGGCGAAACCGAGGACCACCAGCACGGCGACCGGCGCGTAGTTGAACGTCTCCCAGGTGACCGGCGAGACCTGCGGCAGCATGAAGAGGACCGTGATGACCCCCACCCACACCACCGACACCACGCCCACCACACGGGACCAGCGGCCCAGGTGCCACGGTCCCCGCTCGAAGCCGTCCCCCTTGCGCAGCCGGAGCAGGGTCGGGATGACGTACGCGATGTAGAGACCGATGACGGCGATGGACGTCACCGCCGCGTACGCCGTGACGTTGATCAGGTACGGCAGGCCCAGCACCAGCGCACCCCCGGCCGCCAGCCACACCGCCGCCACGGGCGTGCGCGTGCGCGGGCTGACCGTGTGCCACACGTGCGAGAAGGGCAGCGCGCCGTCGCGCGAGAAGGCGTAGATCATCCGGCTGTTGGCCGTCACCGACGCCATCCCGCAGAACAGCTGCGCCCCGATCACGACCAGGAGCAGCAGCTTGCCCGCCGTCGCCCCGAGCGCGTCGAGCAGGATCTGCGCGGGCGGCGCACCCGTCGGCGACTCCAGCGCCCCCTGGTACGACTGGATCGCGAAGGTGAAGCCCAGCAGCAGCACGAAGCCCGCGATCCACGACGTCCAGATCGACTGCACGATCCCCTTCGGGCCCGCCGTGGACGCGTCGTGGGTCTCCTCCGTCATATGGGCCGAGGCGTCGTACCCGGTGAAGGTGTACTGGGCCATCAGCAGCCCCAGGAGCACCACGTACACCCCGCTGCCCCAGCCCGTGTTGTTCACGAACTCGCCGAACACGAAGGACGCGGACTGGTGCTTGTCCGGTACGAAGGTGAGCGCGCCCACGATCACCGCCACGCCCAGCACGTGCCACCACACGCTCACGCTGTTGAGCAGGGCCACGATCCGGACGCCGAAGGTGTTCAGCAGGCCGTGCAGGAGCAGGATCGCGGCGAACAGCAGGATCGTGCGGCCCGGCGTCACCTCGAAGCCGAACTGCAGGTTCAGGTACGCGCCCAGGAAGGACGCGGCCCCGAAGTCGATGCCGGCCGTCACGGCCACCTGGCCCAGGACGTTGAACCAGCCCGTGAACCACGCCCAGGCCGCGGCGGTTCTCCGCGGTGCCAGCCGGTGCGCCCAGAAGTACAGGCCCGCCGACGTCGGGTACGCCGAACAGATCTCGGCCATCGACAGTCCCACGAAGAGCGTCATCAGGCCGACCGCGACCCAGCCCCAGGTGATGACCGCCGGGCCGCCCGTGTTCATGCCGAAGAGGTAGAGGGTGAGGCAGCCCGACAGGACCGAGATGATCGTGAACGAGACCGCGTAGTTGGAGAACGCCGACATGCGGCGGGCGAGAACCTGCGTGTAACCGAGCTGGGCCAGCCGCTCTTCGTCAGACAGCCCACTCGCTCTGGCGTCATCTGTCATGCCCCCAGCGATTCCCTCGCCGGGGGCATGACATGCATCACAACTTGGCTAGAAAACGCCCTTGTATCCCTGCCAGCCGCTCGCGATCTTCACCCGTGCCCCGAACGACCCCCCGCCGGTGCCGTTGTTGCGGTACAGGTTGCCCGCGGTGTCCCGGGCGACCAGGTCGTTCCTGCCGTCCCCGGTGATGTCGCCGACGCCGACGATCGCGTTGTACGACCCGCCCCAGTCGGAGAAGACCTTCACCCGGTCCTTCAGCAGCCCCGTCCCCGTACCGTCGAAGCGCCACAGCGTCCCGGCCCGGTCCCGCGCCAGCACGTCACCGAAACCGTCGCCGGTCAGGTCGCCGGCGCCCACGACCTTCGTGTAACCCGCCCAGCCCGCACGGATCGTGACGCCGGCCTTCAGCTTGCCCGCGCCGTCGTTCGCGAACAGGAAGAGGTCACCGGTCGACGCCTTGCGCGCCAGCAGATCGGCCCGCCCGTCACCGGTCAGATCGCCGGGCGAGGTCAGCACGTCGTACGCCTTCCAGCCCGTGCCGAGCGAGGTGTGGCTGCTCGACGGGGTGTACGAGGCACCGCACTTGCCCGCGTACCGGCGCAGCTCGCCGTTCGGCATGCGCACCAGCATCTCGGCGCACCGGTCGCTACCCATGTCGCCGAAGGGGACCGCGACGGTGCCCGCCGGCCAGCCGGAGGCCGACCGCTTGAAGGCGAAGGTGCCGGCGCCCTCGGTGTAGTGCAGCGTCAGGCCGCCCGAGGAGTTGAGCGTGACCAGCTCGCCGTAGCCCCGGCCGCCCTGGTCGTGGTGGGCCGGGAGGCCGCCGGTGAGCTCGATGTCGCCGCCGGCGGTGTACGTACCGCCGCCCTCGGTCGACCTGGCCGTCAGGGTCCAGGTGTAGTTCCCGTTGCGGGCGTACGTCCCCGCGTTCGTCTTCCCGTTCCACATCACCTCGACCGCGGTGCCGCTGCCGGTGACGGTGTACGCGGCACGACCGAGAGCGTCCTTCGCCGTGAAGGTCCAGGTGGCCGGCTTGTTCAGCTGCCAGCTGCTGCCCCAGGCCGAGGTCTTGGCGTCCAGGAAGGCGGTGTCCACCTCCGACTCGATCTTCGCCAGCGGCTGCGAGGGCACCCCGCTCTGCACGATGTGCACAGCCTTGTCCGCGTCGACGTACGCGATGTCCCCGCCGAACTTGTCCACGGTCCAGGTCTGCCGCCGCTGGTCCGCGGTGTTCCCGGCCGGGAGGTCGGCGATCTCGCGCGCGGCCGCGGCCGTCCCGGTGTGGAAGTCGGTGAGCAGCAGCTTTCCGGCCGTCCGGTCGTGCCGGACCAGGTAGCCGTCGCCGACGAGCGCGCGCCCGGACGGCACGGTGATCTTCTTCTTGGTTGTACGGTCGTACACGCCCGCCGCGCCGGTCGCGCCGCAGTTCCAGTAGACCCAGCGGCCCACCACCTGAAGCTCCTTGACCGTGCAGGGCGCGCCCGTGGCGAGCGTCTCCACGGTCTGGTCCTGCTCCAGGTCGTAGGCGGTGACGGTACCGGCGCCGGATCCCGGCGTGTACAGCCGCGCGCCCCACACGGAGGCGGCGGTGACGGCCCGGGTCATGCGCACGTCGTGCGTCCGCATCTCCTGGACGGCGTCGACGTGCTGCTTGCCGGTCGAGGCCGCGTTGTAGACGTAGTACCGGCCGGTGACGTCCACGAACCGGCCGCCGGTCACGGCGGGTTCGCCCGTCGAGTGGTAGCTGTCGCTGCTCAGCCGGATCTGTGCGCGCTCCTTGCCGTCGTCGACGAAGAAGTAGCCGACGTCGCCGTTCCCGGCGCCCCGCAGCGGCACGCAGGCACCGGCGTCGCACGGCGCCCGCTGCACGTGGTCGCCGTCGGCGAACGTGCCGGCGTACCCGCGGGTGTCCTTCCCGCCCGCCGTGGAACCGTCCGCGGAGACCTGGCGGTTGGTGACGAACTGGGCGCCGCTCGGGGCGGTCTCCACCGTGGTGAGGACACCGCCCGCGTAGTCGACGCCCCACACGCCGTCGGTCCGTACGGGCGTCGGGCCGGTGTCCGCGGCCGCCGGGACCGCGGTGGTCAGGGAGCCGGCGCCGAAGGCGGCCAGGCCCATCAGAGTGAATGCGACACGGCCACACCGGGCCGTGGAAGAGCGTGTGCGTACACGCCGGGTCAAGGGTCCCTCCCCAGGGATACGAGAAAGGCATGGCGGCGGCCGCGTCGAATTCCCCCCGGGCCACGCACGCCATGCGAGCCAGGGGATGTTAACAACCGTCACAGGTCCAGGTAGTGGATTGAGCGCCCTGGGAGAGTCTTCTCCACTTCGGGAGGCGCCTTCGACAGACCCCCGCGCGCGCCCCGCGGCAACGCCGAGAGGGGCCCGTACGACCGGAGTCGTACGGGCCCCTCAGGGACGATCTGTGTCAGCCGGCGTCAGCCGTTGCGCTTCCAGCGCGGCTTGTCCTCGCGGCGGTTGAAGGAACCGGAGCCACGGTGGTCGTCACGGCGGCCGTGCGGCCGGTCGTGGCCCCCGGAGCGGTAGCCACCGGAGGGGCGGTCGCCCTGGCGGTCACGGTTGAACGGCCGGTCGCTGCCGCGGTGGCCGCCTCGGTCGTCACGCCGGTCGAAGGAACGCCCACCACGGTCGAACCCACGGTCACCGTCCCGGCGGAACCCGCCCCGCTCGCCGTCCCGGCGCTCGAAGCCACGCCCACCGCGCTCGTCGCGACGGTCGTCCCGGCGGAAGCCACCACGGTCGTTGTCCCGGCGGAAACCGCCGCGGTCGTCGCGGCGCTCGAAGGAACGCCCGCCACGGTCGCGGTCCCGGTCACGGTTGAACCCGCCCCGGTCGTCACGACGGTCGTCCCGGCGGAACCCGCCCCGCTCGCCGTCCCGGCGCTCGAAGCCACGCCCACCGCGCTCGAAGCCACGGTCCCGGTCACGGTCGCGATCCCGGTTGTCCCTGCTGAAACCGCCGCGCTCGCCGCGCTCACCCCGGTCGTCCCGGCGCTCACGCCGCTCGTACGAGGGACGCTCGTACGAGGAACGCTCGGACACGGGCCGCTCCGGCGAAGCAGAGTCCCGCTCGATCCGCTCCACGTCCTGGGCCGCGAGCTGCGCCGGCACGATGACCTCACGGTTCTGCGTGCCCTCGGCGGTCTCGGCCACAGCAGGGGCCTCGGCCACCGTCTCGCCCCGCGCCTCCGCGAGCGCCTGGGACGGGTCCTCGCCCCGCTCGCGGGCGACCCGGACGACCAGCCGGTCGGCCTCCTCGCGCAGTTCGGCGGCGCGACGCGTGGCGCGCTCCAACTGCTTGGTGAGGTGAGCGACTTCACGCTCGGCCTGCTGGGCGGCGTTCCCGGCGGACTCCGCCTGGACCTCGGTCATCGACCGGGCGCCAGTGATCTCGGCGACCTCCGCGTCGAAGGCCGCACCGCCCTGGATGAGGTGGCGCGAGGCGTCGACGCCCGCGTCCTCCATCAGCCGGAAGATCTGACGGCGCTGGTGCGGGAGGGAGAGGGACACCACGGTGCCCGTACGCCCGGCGCGCGCCGTACGCCCGGCCCGGTGCAGGTAGTCCTTGTGGTCACCCGCGGGGTCGACGTTCAGGACCAGGTCGATGCCGTCCACGTGGATACCGCGCGCCGCGACATCGGTCGCGACCAGCACGTTCACGTACCCGTCCTTGAAGTCGGCCAGCGTCCGCGTCCGCGCGCCCTGGGTCATGCCGCCGTGCAGGGCGTCGGCCTTCACCCCGGCGTCCCGCAGCTGCTCGGCGACACGGTCGGCGCCCAGCTGGGTCCGCACGAAGATGATCGTCCGCCCCTTGCGGGAGGCGATGGCCGCCGTGACGGGCGCCTTGTCCTTGGGCTTCACGATCAGGATGTGGTGCGACATGGTCGTCACCGCGCCCTGGGCCGCGTCCACCTCGTGGCTGACCGGGTCGTTGAGGTAGCGCTGGACGAGCGTGGCGATCTCGTTCTCCATGGTCGCGGAGAAGAGCATGCGCTGGCCGCCGGCCGGCACCTGGTCGAGCAGCTCGGTGACCTCGGGCAGGAAGCCCAGGTCGGACATCTGGTCGGCCTCGTCGAGGACGGCGATCTGCGTGTTCTCGAGGGAGCAGGCACCGCGGTTGATGATGTCGCGCAGGCGGCCGGGGGTGGCGACGAGGATGTCGACCCCGCGCTCCAGGGCGTAGATCTGGTTCCCCATCGACGTACCGCCGCAGACGACCTTCATCTTCAGCCCGAGGACGTCCCCGTACGGCTGCAGCGCGTCCGCGACCTGCATGGCGAGCTCACGGGTGGGGGTGAGGATGACCGCCCGCGGCTTCTTCCTCTCGGTGTGGCCGCCGGCCAGCGTGGCCAGGGTCGGCAGACCGAAGGAGAGCGTCTTGCCGGAGCCGGTGCGCCCGCGGCCGAGGATGTCCTTGCCCGCCAGCGCGTCCGGGATGGTCGCGGCCTGGATCGGGAACGGAACGGTCACCCCGTTCTGCGCGAGCTTGCGGACGACGGCCTCGGGCAGCCCCAGGTCGGCGAAGGTGACCTCGGGAGCGGCGGTCTCGTCCCCGCCCTCGGGCAGGACGACGTGATCAGTACTGGTGACGGACATGCGAAAGCAAACCTTCCGGAGTTCTCGGCACGCGCCCAAACTCCGTGAAAGTCGCAATCAACCGCCTCAATGCGGTCCGGCCACGGCAAGGGAGAGTACGCGCCACACGCGGCGCGTCATGGTGGCGCCGGGCAAATGGGATCAAACGATCTACCACCATACGCACCCTCCACCCCCGTAGGCAAACTGGCCCCGTCGCTGCAGGTCAGGACACAGGGTTGCCTCTGATGGAGAGCCTGTTCACCCGTTGGCGTACGGGTGGGCGTATGTCGAAGGCCCCATCCACTCGGACGGGGCCTTCGGGCGGTGTGGCTGGGGCCGGGGTCGAACCGGCGACCTTCCGCTTTTCAGGCGGACGCTCGTACCAACTGAGCTACCCAGCCACGGAGTCCCTCGCGGAACTCCAGCGGTCCTGACGGGATTTGAACCCGCGGCCTCCACCTTGACAGGGTGGCGAGCACTCCAAACTGCTCCACAGGACCTTGCTGTTGTGTGCGAACCAACCAGCTCAGTGTCGCACACCGTGTTACGTGCCCCCAACGGGATTCGAACCCGTGCTACCGCCTTGAAAGGGCGGCGTCCTAGGCCGCTAGACGATGAGGGCTATCGGCCCGCCTGGGCGCTTCTCAGCGCGTCGGGGACGTGAGAAGCATATGGGATGCGGCGAGGGTTCGCCAAAACGGTTTACGGCCCGGTCCGCGACGGGCTGCCGGACGGGCCCGGAGACGCGGGCGACGACGGCGCCGGGGACGAGGGCGGGGAGGCGGTCGAGGAAGGCGAAGCAGAAGGTGAGGACCGGGTCGGGGACGGCGTCGCCCCGGGCTTGTTCTCCTTCGGCAGATGGCGGCTGACCTCGGCCGTGGTCAGGCCCAGGCCGCCCAGCTTGATCTCGTCCCAGGCCTGGAGGCGGCGGGTGTCCCGGTCCAGGTAGAGCACCGAGGCCTCGATCGGATCGGGGTACTGCTGCTCCAGCGCCCGCAGCCCGCTGCCGCCCGTCGAGCCCTCGATGCGCAGCCGTGTGCCGTACTTCATGACCTCCATCTCCGGGTGGTGGAGGTGCCCGGCCAGGACCAGCGGGACCTCGCCGTCCGTCTGGCGGGCCGCGTCCGGGTTGTGGGCGATGGCCACGTCCACCGGCGTGCCCGCCGCCTCCTGGTCCCGCAACGCGGACGCCAGCCGGGCGCCGGCCAGCTCCTCCGACGGAAGCTGCCCGGGGTTCTTCGAGCGGTCCGGCGTGAACTGCGGGTCGCCCATGCCGGCGAAGCGCAGCCCGGCCACCGAGACCGCCCGGCCCTGGTCCAGGACGTGCACGTTCTTCATGTCCTCCAGGTACTGCTGGGTGATCATCGAGTCGTGGTTGCCGCGCACCCACACGTACGGCGCACCGAGGTTCGCGATCGGGTCCAGGAAGCCGTTCTCGGCCGCGGTCCCGTGGTCCATGGTGTCGCCGGAGTCGACGATGACGTCGATGTCGTACTGCTCGACCAGCGAGGCGATGATCTTCCAGCTCGCCGGGTTGAGGTGGATGTCGGACACGTGCAGGACCCGGATCGTGCTCGGGTCGGGCGCGTACGCGGGGAGGGTGGACGTGGCGTCGTAGAGCTTGGTGACGTTCGTCACCAGGCGCGCCAACTCCTTCTGGTAGACGTCGAACTCCGTGACGATGCTGCGCGCGTTGCCGACGACGGAGGGCGCGGAGGACAGCAGCCCGGAGAACTTGGGCTCCAGGACGGAGTTCGGGTTCCAGGTGGCGAAGGCCGTGCCGCCGGACGCGGCGAGCAGACCCAGGGCGAGGCCGCCGGCGGCGAGGGCGCGGCGCGGGCGGCGGTAGACGGCGAGGCCGAGTGCGGTGGCCCCCGAGACCACGGCCACGCAGGAGCGCAGGGCCAGGTCGAGCGTGCCGTGCTGGACGTCGCTCGCGATCTCGTCCTGGAGGCCGGAGATCCGCTCGGGGTGGTCGACCAGGGCCTGGGCGCGGACCGGGTCGAGCTGGTCCACGTTCACGTCGAGGCGGACGGGCGCGACATGGCTGCGCAGCTCCAGGGCGCCGAGCGGAGAGACGTTGATCTTCGTGCCGCCGTCGAGGGAGGGGCGCAGGGTCATCGTGGTGTTCATGGGCCCGACCGGCGCGCGGACGTTCCCCACGATCAGCAGGCCCAGCCAGGCGCCGAGCAGCACGACGGCGACGAGGCCGAGGACGCGGGTCCAGGGGTGGGGCTGGGGGACGAGTTCGACGGCCGGGTGCGACCGGCGCGCTCGGTACCGGCGGGCCAGGGCGCCGGGCGACTGTCGTACGCGGCGCAGGGCGGCGGCAGCGGTGGCGGGGACGCGAGCCATTGGTCCCGTATGCCCAGGTGCCGGGGCGGATATGCGGTGCGGCGTGTGACCTCGTACGTCCGTCGCACGTCCGTCGTACGCCCGTCGCACGTCCGTTTTCAGCCCGGTCGTGTCGCCTTCTGATCGTCGTACGACGGTTTGCACGAGGTTTCCGGCTCTCGTACGGGAGTGCCGTACCTGACAATGGCCGTGTGCTGGAGATGACGCGCGAGGAGTTCGAGGAGCTGGTCGCCGAGGCGCTGGACCGGATTCCACCGGAGCTGACGCGGCTGATGGACAACGTGGCGGTGTTCGTCGAGGACGAGCCGCCCGCGGACGACCCCGAGCTGCTCGGGCTGTACGAGGGGACTCCGCTGACAGACCGCGGCGAGTGGTACGCGGGGGTGCTGCCGGACCGGATCACCGTCTACCGGGGGCCGACGCTGCGGATGTGCGAGACGCGCGAGGACGTGGTCGCGGAGACCGAGGTGACCGTCGTGCACGAGATCGCACATCACTTCGGGATCGACGACGAGCGGCTGCACGCGCTCGGTTACGGCTGAGCCACGCTCGCCCGGTGCGCGTGTCCTCTTGTGGGCGGCGGGAGTTGGGCAGGTTGACTTCTCCCGTCCGCCCTCGGAGGTGGCTGCCCGTGCGCGCCTTGTACGTACCCGTCCGTCTGGCCGCCACGGTCATGGCCGTCGCCGCTGCCGCCGGCTGTGTGAGCGTGGGCGACGACGGGGCCGGGCCGGGGCCCTCGCACTCGGCCCGGCAGCGGGGCGGCGAGGAGCCGGACGGCGGACCGGGCTGGCCCGGCGGTGCCGGTGCCGGGTACCAGGGCGGACGTGAGAAGAGGGACACGGCCGCCGAACCCCACAAGTCGAAGTCCGCCTCCGCGGACCCCTCGGCCTCCGCTTCCGGGACCGAGAAGCCGTCCCCGGGAGCGACCGCGAAGGACGGCAAGGGCGGAAAGGGCGGAAAGGGCGGCGGAAAGAACGGCGGGCCGCAGCGGCCCGAGCCGCCGAAGGAGGAGCCGACCCCCACGCGCACGGAGGAGCAGCCCCCACCCACGAAGGAGCCGGAGTCCCCGGCCCCGCAGCCCTCCACGGCGGAACCGTCGTCCTCGGCCCACGAGCAGAACACCCAACTGGTGGACCGCGAACCGGCGCCCCGGGCGGGGGAAGCGGCGTAGGGCGCACCGGGACGTACCCATGGGCTCGCGTGAACCCCGCGCAGACCATGGGTGACTTCACAGATGAACGCCGGGCAGCCACCGCCTGCCCTGTGACGTTCCCCGGTCTCCCCGCGCTTGATCAACGGAGCCGGAATCGCCGGCCCGGGATCGACGAACTCGAGAACTCGAGGAGGGGACGCAGGTGCGTCTTTCGCGCGTTGCGTTGAGTGTGGGGCTGGCCGTGGCGATGGGGCTGCCGCTGGCCGGAGGTGCTCAGGCGGAGTCCGGGGCGGGCCGGATCACCGCCACCGACTGGGGCGCCACGCCCAGCACCGTGTTCACGATGGACCCGGTGAGCGGGCAGCCCACCGGGACCCTCGCCCAGGGCGAGGACGGCGTCCTCACACCGGACGGCTCACGCGTGGCGTACATCCGCGTCGACGACACGTGCATCCCGCAGACCGAGGGGTGCATGTACGCGCGCGACCTGGTGGTCTCCAGACCCGACGGCAGCGGACAGCGCCTCCTGGCCGAGGGCGTGCAGCCCGAAACGAACCACGCCCCCTACGTGGCCCACCCCGACTGGTCCCCGAACGGCAAGCGGATCGTCTACGACAGCCCGCGCGGCCTGGAATGGATCAAGGAGGACGGCAGCGGCCAGGAGATCCTCACTCCCTTCGGCAGCCGGGGCACGTTCTCGCCCGACGGCCGGAGCATCGCCTTCCACCGCACCACCCAGTGGGAGAGCGAGGAGGGCTGGGAGTCCGGCAGCGACCTCTACGTGCTGGACCTGGCCACCCGCGCGGTCCGCCAGGTGACGACGGACCACCAGCTCTGGGAGGACCCGGCCGACTGGTCGCCGGACGGGCAGCGCCTCGTGTACACCACCCCGGACAACGTCCGGATCGTCGACGTCACCACCGGCGCCGTCACCTTCGTCCCCACCACGGGCCTCTCCTACCCCCGGACCGCGGTGTACTCCCCGGACGGCACCCGGATCGCCTTCACCGCCGTCGACGTCGCCACCGACACGGTCCACACCTACGTGTACGACGGTACGGACGTCCGTGTCCTCTCCGACGGCCCGGTGACCCTGACGGACTGGATCCGCGGCTGACCCAGCCAGGCGCTCCGTGGGGCGTGCGGCCCCACGGAGCGCAAAAGCGTTCGCCAGCAATTTCGGCGAGGTGAGATCCTGGACCGCGTATGTCTACGCATCCTGCCCCCGCCCTCGGCGCCCTCGCCCCCCGCCTGGCCGAGCTGTCCCTGCGCGACGCGCACCGGCTCGGGCGCAGGCTCGAGGGCGCGCGCAAGATCCGTAAGCCGGAGGCCCGCGCCGCCGTCCTCGCCGAGATCGAGGCGGAGGTGGCGAAGGCCGAGGACCGGATGGCCGAACGGCGTGCCCGCGTGCCCGCCGTCACGTACCCCGAGCAACTCCCCGTCAGCCAGAAGAAGGACGAGATCGCCGAGGCCATCCGCGACCACCAGGTCGTGATCGTCGCCGGTGAGACGGGCTCCGGCAAGACCACGCAGATCCCGAAGATCTGTATGGAGCTGGGCCGGGGCGTCCGCGGCATGATCGGGCACACCCAGCCCCGCCGTATCGCCGCGCGGACCGTCGCCGAGCGCGTGGCGGAGGAGCTGGACACACCCCTGGGTGAGTCCGTCGGCTGGAAGGTGCGCTTCACCGATCAGGTGAACCCGGACGCCACCTTCGTCAAGCTGATGACGGACGGCATCCTGCTCGCCGAGATCCAGACGGACCGCGAGCTGCGCGCCTACGACACGATCATCATCGACGAGGCCCACGAGCGGTCCCTCAACATCGACTTCCTGCTGGGGTACCTGTCCCAGCTGCTGCCGAAGCGGCCGGACCTGAAGGTCGTCATCACGTCCGCGACCATCGACCCCGAGCGCTTCTCCCGCCACTTCGGCGACGCGCCGATCGTCGAGGTCAGCGGCCGGACGTACCCCGTGGAGGTGCGCTACCGCCCCCTCCTCGAAGAGGACTCCGACGACGCCGACCGCGACCAGATCACCGCGATCACGGACGCGGTCGAGGAGCTGATGGCCGAGGGCAAGGGCGACATCCTCGTCTTCCTCTCCGGCGAGCGCGAGATCCGCGACACGGCCGACGCGCTGACGAAGAAGCAGTACAGATTCACGGAGATCCTGCCGCTGTACGCCCGGCTGTCCCACGCCGAGCAGCACCGCGTCTTCCAGCCGCACACCGGCCGCCGGATCGTCCTCGCCACGAACGTCGCCGAGACCTCCCTGACCGTCCCGGGCATCAAGTACGTCATCGACCCCGGCTTCGCCCGCATCTCGCGCTACAGCCACCGCACGAAGGTCCAGCGCCTGCCCATCGAGCCGATCTCGCAGGCCAGCGCCAACCAGCGCAAGGGCCGCTGCGGCCGTACGAGCGACGGCATCTGCGTCCGGCTGTACAGCGAGGACGACTTCCTGGCCCGCCCGGAGTTCACGGACGCCGAGATCCTCCGTACGAACCTGGCGTCCGTCATCCTCCAGATGACCGCGGCCGGCCTCGGCGACATCGAGAAGTTCCCGTTCATCGACCCGCCGGACCACCGCAACATCCGCGACGGCGTCCAACTCCTCCAGGAGCTGGGAGCCCTCGATCCGGCCCAGAAGGACCCCCGCAAGCGGCTCACCGACACCGGCCGCAAGCTCGCCCAGCTGCCCGTGGACCCGCGGCTGGCCCGCATGGTCCTGGAGGCCGACAAGAACGGCTGCGTGCGCGAGGTCATGGTGATCGCCGCCGCGCTGTCCATCCAGGACCCGCGCGAGCGCCCCGCCGACAAACAGGCCCAGGCCGACCAGCAGCACGCCCGCTTCAAGGACGAGACCAGCGACTTCCTCGCGTACCTGAACCTCTGGCGGTACATCCGCGAGCAGCAGAAGGAGCGCGGGTCCTCGTCCTTCCGCCGTATGTGCAAGCAGGAGTACCTGAACTTCCTGCGGATCCGCGAGTGGCAGGACATCTACTCGCAGTTGAGGACCGTCGCCAAGCAGATGGGCATCCACCTCGGGGAGCCCTCGGCTGGAACTGACGCCCCAGCCGACCGCATCCACGTCTCGCTCCTCGCCGGCCTGCTCTCGCACATCGGCATGAAGGACGTGAAGGACTCCAAGGACTCGGGCCCGGGCGCGCGCAAGGACGGCGGCCGGAACGAGTACCTGGGCGCCCGCAACGCCAAGTTCGCCATCTTCCCGGGCTCCGCCCTCTTCAAGAAACCCCCGCGCTTCGTGATGTCGGCGGAGCTGGTGGAGACCTCCCGCCTCTGGGCCCGTGTCAACGCGCGCATCGAGCCCGAGTGGGTCGAGCCCCTCGCCGAGCACCTGCTGAAGCGCACGTACAGCGAGCCGCACTGGGAGAAGGACCAGGCCGCGGTCATGGCGTACGAGAAGGTCACCCTGTACGGCGTCCCGATCGTCGCCCAGCGCAAGGTGAACTACGGCCGGATCGACCCGGAGGCGAGCCGCGAACTTTTCATTCGCAACGCCCTGGTCGAGGGTGACTGGCGCACGCACCACAAGTTCTTCGCCGACAACCGCAGGCTCCTCAGCGAGGTCGAGGAACTGGAGCACCGGGCGCGGCGCCGGGACATCGTGGTCGACGACGAGACCCTGTTCGACTTCTACGACCAGCGCGTGCCCGAACACGTGGTCTCCGGCGCCCACTTCGACTCCTGGTGGAAGCGCAAGCGGCACGAGCAGCCCGACTACCTCGACTTCGAGCGGGAGATGCTCATCCGCGAGTCGGCGGAGGCGGTCACCAAGGCGGACTATCCGGACTCGTGGCGGCAGGGGCAGCTGAAGTTCCGTGTCACGTACCAGTTCGAGCCGGGCGCGGACGCCGACGGCGTGACCGTCCACGTCCCGCTCCAGGTGCTGAACCAGGTCACCGACGAGGGCTTCGACTGGCAGATCCCGGGCCTGCGGGAAGAACTCGTCACGGAGCTCATCCGCTCCCTCCCGAAGCCGATCCGCCGCAACTACGTGCCGGCGCCGAACTTCGCGAAGCGGTTCCTCGACACGGCGGTGCCCTCGCAGGAGCCGCTCACGGCCACCATGGCGCGCGAGCTGAAGCGCATGGTCGGTGTCCCCTTCGAGGCCGAGGACTTCGACTGGGCGAAGGTGCCGGACCACCTGCGCGTCACGTTCCGGATCGTGGACGAGCGCCGCCGCAAGCTGGCCGAGGACAAGGATCTGGAGGCCCTCAAGCTCCGGCTGAGGCCGAAGGCGAGGAAGGCCATCTCGCAGGCGGCCGCGGCCACGGCGGAGCGCCAGGGCGGGGAGTCCCTGGAGCGCACCGGCCTGACCGACTGGACGATCGGCTCCCTCACCCGCGTCTTCGAGACCCGTCGCGCCGGTCAGCCGGTCAAGGCGTACCCGGCGCTGGTGGACGACGGCGACACGGTCTCGGTCCGCCTCTTCGACACGGAGGAGGAACAGGCCGAGGCCATGTGGAAGGGCACGCGACGGCTGATCCTGCGCAACATCCCGGTCAACCCGGCGAAGTTCGCCTCGGAGAAGCTGACGAACCCCCAGAAGCTCGCCCTGTCCGCGAACCCCCACGGCTCCATCCAGGCCCTCTTCGACGACTGCGCGATGGCCGCGGCCGACAAGCTGATGGGGGACCTCGGCGGACCGGCCTGGGACGAGTCGTCGTACCGGAAGCTGTACGACAAGGTGCGCGCCGAGATCGTCGACACCACGGTCCGTACGGTCGGCCAGGTGCAGCAGGTGCTCGCCGCCTGGCAGGCCTGTGAGCGCCGTCTGAAGGCCGTACGCAGCCCCGCGCTGCTGCCGAACCTCCAGGACGTGCGGAAGCAGCTGGACGCCCTCGTGAGGCCCGGCTTCGTGACGGAGGCGGGGCTGCGGCGCCTGCCGGACCTGATGCGCTATCTGGTGGCCGCGGACCGGCGGCTGCAGCAGATGCCGACGAACGTCCAGCGGGACACCACGCGTATGGAGAAGGTCCACGAGATGCAGGACGAGTACGCCTGGCTGCTGGAGCAGATGCCGCGGGGCCGTCCGGTGCCGTCCTCCGTCCTGGACATCCGCTGGATGATCGAGGAGCTGCGCGTGAGCTACTTCGCCCATGCGCTGGGCACGGCGTACCCCGTCTCCGACAAGCGGATCGTGAAGGCCATCGACGCCGCCGTGCCGTGACCGTGCGGGTACGGTGGGTGAGTTCGACCGGGGGGCTCACCCTCCTGTACAGTCTCTTCTCGCAGCGCAACGCACGAATGGCGCCGCGAAACTCCCCCAGTGCCTTAAGGGCCTGGGAGGGGCTCCAGGTCCTGTGGAGCAGTTTGGAGTGCTCGCCACCCTGTCAAGGTGGAGGCCGCGGGTTCAAATCCCGTCAGGACCGCATTGATCGAAGGGCCCGCACCTGTCAAGGGTGCGGGCCCTTCGCCGTTCCGGCGGCTCCCGCCCGGGTCACCGGGTCGCGTCTCGCCTCCGCGCCCCTCAGGGGCGCGGGGAACCGCGCGAACAGCCCTCACCCGTCGGCACGCACCCCACCCGCCGACACGCACTCCACCCGCCCCAGCCACCACCCGTACCTGAGGGGCGGAGCCCCGCGGCATGGGCCCCGCGCGTCTTGACGGCGTCACATTCCATGGGTACTCCAGACAACAAGGGCTTTCCGACCCGGAGGTGGCGTATGGCGGCGTCCGCTCGGCACGAGACTCGCGCGTTGCTCCGTGCCCACCTGTCGGCCGCCTCCTCGTACCGCCATGTGACGCGGCACTGCCCGATCTGCCACCGGCTGCTGCGGCTGGCCATGGAGCCGGGGGAGCGGCGGCAACCGGGGCAACCGGGGGAGGACGAACCGCAGACGGCCGACGAGGACGACGCGCCCTCGTCCTCCCGCTCCTCCCGCTCCCCCGGCCCGCCCCTGCCCCGCCAGGCCCCCACCCCGCGCACCCCACAGCGCCTTTCCAAGGCGTGACGGACACCGATCCGGGATACCCAGCCCGCGGGGGCCCGAGGAACCCGCGGCGCCCCCCTGCGTTCCGAAGGCTCAACTGCCGCCCCCAATAGCGCAGATGCGCCACCAACAACAAGCATCCCGACATGTGACGGGTGTCACCCGCTGAGTTCCCAAAATGGCGGAACTTACCAGCCTCCTACAACAGGTCAATTTAATATGTGCAATTGCACCACTGACCGAGGCGTCCCGGCGGAGATCCGACACCCCTCCCCAGAGTCCGACAGGCTCGCGCACAGAGCGGCAGTCGAAGCCCCCACAAGCCCCGCACACGGCCCACCCGCGACCGTCACGCGCGAACACGACCCGCGTCCGCGCACAAAAAAGATCGCGCTGGACCCGGCGGAGTCCAGCGCGATCGACGACGCACCCTTGTCACATGCCTGCAGATGTGGTCCGCCAGGGAGTCCCGGGCGGTTCCGAAGAGCTTGGGCGTGGGCCCTGTTGGGGCAGGATCCCGCGTCGCTTGGAGCTGTGGATTGGGCGGCTCGACATATTGGGGGAACAGCCGATGCGCCCGGTTATGCGATGGTTCAGGCCTCGCTGCGCTGCTGCGGAATGCCCGCGAGCAGTGCGCGGACCTCAGCCTCGCGGTAACGGCGGTGCCCGCCGAGCGTACGGATGGACGTGAGCTTGCCGGCCTTCGCCCACCGCGTGACCGTCTTCGGGTCCACACGGAACATGGTGGCGACCTCAGCCGGGGTCAGCAGCGGCTCGGCATCAGGGGTGCGAGCGGTCATGAGCGGCCTCCTCGGGAGAACCGAACCTTCTCGGTTCTTTCCTCTAAATTCTGCACCTTGACCCGCGTTGCCCGAAATGGCGGACGCGAGTCGAGTCGGTTATAGGACGAACGGCTTGTCCTCGGCACTACAACTACACCATCTGTCCAGCCGCGTCGGCCAAACCGATGGAATTGCCCCTCCAGGTGTTCATCAGCGACGGAAGCCGATGGACTATGCCATAGCGGACAGTCACGCCACTGTGACGATCAGTCACAGTGGCGATCAGGAGTCACCAGACCCCCCATAGCGTGCAATGCTGAGATTCCGCCCATAGATGGGCAGAAGAAGTCTCCCCCGGACTCCTTGTCCTATTTTGGCATGAGGAGGGGCGTAAGAGGCAAGACCCTTGTAAGTGCAGTCCGTCACGCTTCACGACTGCTTGCTACAAAAGACCGGATCAGGACCTCTACGTCCCCCGTCGCCCCCCAACGCGCGCTTCGGTGCGTCAAGCCTGGGCCAAGGGTCGATAGTTCACCATGACATCACAGTTCGCGGAAAGCTCTTTCCATCACAGATCGCCAACTCTGTGGCTCGGGCCGCCGCGCGCCTCGCGTCTGAGGGGTCAGTTCGCCGAACGCCGGTCCCGTACGGCCCGCCAGCGCTCCACCAGACGCCCGTACGCCTCCCCGGCGGCCCCCTCGTCCCCGGTGCGCAGTGCCTCGATGCCCTCGGCCACGTCCGCGGCCGAGTGATCCCCGTCGAGCTGGTCGGCGGGCAGCACGTGCACCAGGCCGCCGTAGTCCAGCTCGACCAGCGAGCGCGGGTGGAACTCCTCCAGCCAGCGCCCCACGTCCACCAGGCCGTCGATCAGCGGCCCCTCGTCGATCATGTCCCGCATCGCCTTGAGCCCCCGGGCCACCCGCCGCCGCGCCTGCACCATCGGCGTCCGGTACCGCAGCGCCGGCGGAACCGCGTCCGACCCCTTGTCGTAGCGCCGCTCCTCGTCCCCCACCAGCACGAACCAGTTCAGCGGCACATGCCAGGTCGAGGTCCGGATCCACGGACGGGCATCGGGGTTGCGCTCCCTCCAGCGCTCGTAGTCCTGGGCGGCCTGGCGGCGCACGACCGGCGGCAGCACCGCGTCCAGGACTGGCGCGGGCAGCTCGTCGGCCAGGTCGCCGAGCGCCTGCCAGCCGCGCAGGCGGGTGCGCCACGGGCACACGTAGACCGCGTCCTCGACCTCCAGCACGAACGCGTCGCCGCTCTCGTGCACCGGCACGGGGACCGGCGGGGTGGGCAGCAGGTCCTCCAGTGAGCGGCGCAGTTCGTCCTGGTAGGAAGGGCGGTCCGGACGCCTCGCGTAGCGCGCCCAGTGGCTGCGTTCGGGCTCGGGGAAGGCGGCCAGCGGTTCGTACACACGCAGGTACGACGTGTACGGAACGATCACCGAGGACACCTTGGGCACGCCTGCTCCCTCCCCACGGGACCCGACACGAAACCCGGCCGCGTCCCTCGCGCGGGCGGGCGGGGAAACACTGCAAATCGTCCCACGCGCATGTGCGAACGTACTCCCCGGGAGGGTGATCCTGAACACTGCTGAGCACGGCGCGGATCGTGAGCGGACACAAGCCCTACGCTCATGCCACGGGCCCCGCCACCCGTACGGGAGCCCGCCCCCAACCGCCGCTACTTACCACGGGAGTCACCACCGTGACCGATGTAACCGGCGCGGCTGCTGATGTGCTGCGCACCCTGTTCCACTCGGACCAGGGGGGTCATGAGCAAGTCGTGCTCTGCCAGGACCGCGCGAGCGGCCTCAAGGCCGTCATCGCCATCCACTCCACCGCCCTGGGCCCCGCGCTCGGCGGCACGCGCTTCTATCCGTACGCCAACGAGGCCGAGGCCGTCGCCGACGCCCTGAACCTCGCACGCGGGATGTCCTACAAGAACGCCATGGCCGGTCTCGACCACGGCGGCGGCAAGGCCGTGATCATCGGAGACCCCGAGAAGATCAAGACCGAAGAGCTGCTGCTGGCGTACGGGCGTTTCGTGGCCTCGCTCGGCGGGCGGTACGTGACGGCCTGCGACGTCGGCACGTACGTGGCCGACATGGACGTCGTGGCCCGTGAGTGCCGCTGGACGACCGGCCGCTCCCCCGAGAAGGGCGGCGCCGGCGACTCGTCCGTGCTGACCGCCTTCGGCGTCTACCAGGGCATGCGGGCCTCGGCCGACCACCTGTGGGGCGACCCCTCACTGCGCGGTCGAACGGTCGGCATCGCGGGCGTGGGCAAGGTCGGGCACCACCTGGTGGAGCACCTGCTGAACGAGGGCGCCGAGGTCGTGATCACGGACGTGCGCGAGGAGGCCGTCCGGCGGATCACCGAGCGCCACCCGTCCGTCCGGGCCGTCGCCGACACGGACGCGCTGATCCGCGTGGAGGGCCTCGACATCTACGCCCCCTGCGCGCTGGGCGGCGCCCTGAACGACGACAGCGTGCCCGTGCTCACCGCCAGGGTGGTCTGCGGCGCGGCGAACAACCAGCTCGCGCACCCGGGCGTCGAGAAGGACCTCGCCGACCGGGGGATCCTCTACGCGCCGGACTACGTGGTGAACGCCGGCGGGGTCATCCAGGTGGCCGACGAGCTGCACGGGTTCGACTTCGAGCGGTGCAGGGCGAAGGCCGCGAAGATCTACGACACCACGCTCGAAATCTTCGCACGTGCGAATCAAGACGGCATCCCACCGGCCGCCGCAGCCGACCGGATCGCCGAGCAGCGGATGCACGAGGCGCCCTCGGCACGCGGACGCTGAGATTCCGTGGGGGCGCCCGCGAGGGTGCCCCCACGGGTTTGGCCGGTACCTGCCGGGGGGCACTTAGAGAGAACTCTCACGTCCGTCGGCGGGTCGTCCGCCAAGAAGTGGTTAAAATCGCCACTGACCAGCGAGGACAGGGCGCCTCGAAGGCCCTGGGCACACGGCTCTCCTGCGGGCGACGTACCGTATGGGCGCGGGCTCAGGTACCGTGGAAGCCCTACGGACGGTCTCTCCACGGAGAGCCCGTTCCAGATCATGAACGCGTCAAGACTCTGGGGCCGTCGAGCCCCGTCGTTGAGGGGGTCGAGCCATGGGGCGCGGCCGGGCCAAGGCCAAGCAGACGAAGGTCGCCCGCCAGCTGAAGTACAACAGCGGTGGGACTGACCTCTCACGCCTGGCCGAGGAGCTGGGCGCATCGACGTCGAACCAGTCGCCGAACGGCGACCGTTTCGAGGACGATGAGCATGACGACGACGACCTGTACTCCCGGTACGCCGACCTCTACGAGGACGACGACGAGGACGAGGGCGACAATTCCGCGCAGCAGCGCCGCGGCGCTTGACCCTGCACTGAGTCTCCACCCGGTCCGTGGCCCAGCCACGGACCGGGTTCTGTGCTGTCGGTCATCCGTCCGGCCTTGCGTCAGCCGGAGTAGTCCCCGACCAGGGCCGCGCCCGTCGCGTGCTCGTCGCGGTCGGTGATCTCACCCGCGATCCACGCGTCGACCCCGCGGTCGGCGAGGGTCGCCAGGGCGACGTCCACCGATCCCTCGGGCACGAGCGCGATCATGCCGACGCCCATGTTCAGGGTCTTCTCCAGCTCCAGCCGCTCGACGTCGCCGGTGCGGCCGACGAGGTCGAACACCGGTGCCGGGGTCCAGGTGGAGCGGTCCACGACCGCGTGCAGGCCGTCGGGGATGACGCGGGCGAGGTTCGCCGCGAGTCCGCCGCCAGTGACGTGGCTGAAGGCGTGCACCTCGGTGGCGCGGATCAGTGCCAGGCAGTCCAGCGAGTAGATCTTCGTGGGCTCCAGCAGTTCCTCGCCGAGCGTGCGGCCGAGCTCGTCGATCCGCGCGTCCAGGGACAGGCCCGCCTGGTTCAGCAGGACGTGCCGGACCAGCGAGTACCCGTTCGAGTGAAGCCCGGAGGACGCCATCGCGACGACCGCGTCACCCTTACGGATACGATCCGGGCCCAGCAGCCGGTCGGCCTCCACGACGCCCGTACCGGCCCCGGCGACGTCGAAGTCGTCCGGACCCAGCAGGCCGGGGTGCTCGGCCGTCTCGCCGCCCACCAGGGCGCAGCCGGCCAGCACACAGCCCTCGGCGATGCCCTTGACGATGGCCGCCACCCGCTCGGGGTGGACCTTGCCGACGCAGATGTAGTCAGTCATGAACAGCGGCTCGGCCCCGCACACCACGATGTCGTCCATGACCATCGCGACCAGGTCGTGGCCGATCGTGTCGTACACGCCGAGCTGCCGGGCGATGTCCACCTTCGTGCCCACGCCGTCCGTGGCGGAGGCGAGCAGCGGGCGCTCGTAGTTCTTGAGGGCGGAGGCGTCGAAGAGTCCGGCGAAGCCGCCGAGGCCGCCCAAAACCTCGGGGCGGCGGGTCTTCTTCACCCACTCCTTCATCAGCTCGACGGCGCGGTCGCCCGCCTCGATGTCGACGCCCGCGGCTGCGTAGCTGGCACCGGTCTCAGACATGGCAAAGGGCACTTTCGTGTCGTACGGCAGGGAACACGGGCTCTTACGGGCGGCGGATCGCGTCGACGGCGGCCGTCGCGGCGGGCCCGGCGGCCAGCTCGGTCTCCAGAAGCTGCTTTCCGAGCAGCTCGGGGTCCGGGAGATCCATCGGGTACTCGCCGTCGAAGCAGGCGCGGCACAGGTTCGGCTTGGCGATGGTGGTCGCCTCGATCATGCCGTCGATGGAGATGTACGCCAGCGAGTCGGCGCCCAGCGAGGTGCCGATCTCGTCGATCGTCATGCCGTTGGCGATGAGCTCGGCGCGAGTGGCGAAGTCGATGCCGAAGAAGCAGGGCCACTTCACGGGCGGCGAGGAGATCCGGATGTGGACCTCGGCGGCGCCGGCCTCGCGGAGCATGCGCACCAGGGCGCGCTGGGTGTTGCCGCGCACGATCGAGTCGTCGACCACGACCAGGCGCTTGCCCTTGATGACTTCCTTCAGCGGGTTCAGCTTCAGCCGGATGCCGAGCTGGCGGATCGTCTGCGAAGGCTGGATGAACGTACGACCCACGTAGGCGTTCTTGACCAGGCCCGCGCCGAAGGGGATGCCGGAGGCCTCCGCGTAACCGATCGCGGCGGGGGTGCCGGACTCCGGGGTCGCTATCACCAGGTCGGCCTCGGCGGGGGCCTCCTTGGCGAGCTTGCGGCCCATCTCGACGCGGCTCAGGTAGACGTTCCGGCCGGCGATGTCGGTGTCCGGACGGGCCAGGTACACGTACTCGAAGACACAGCCCTTGGGCTTCGCTTCCGCGAATCGGGAGGTGCGCAGACCGTTCTCGTCGATGGCGACGAACTCGCCCGGCTCTATCTCGCGTACGAAGCTGGCGCCGCAGATGTCGAGGGCGGCGGACTCGGAGGCGACCACCCAGCCGCGCTCGAGCCGGCCGAGGACCAGCGGGCGGATGCCTTGCGGGTCGCGGGCCGCGTACAGGGTGTGCTCGTCCATGAAGACGAGCGAGAAGGCGCCCTTGACCTGAGGGAGGACCACCGGGGCGGCCTCCTCGACGGTCAGCGGCTTGCCGTCGTCGTCGACCTGGGCCGCGAGGAGGGCGGTGAGGAGGTCGGTGTCGTTGGTGGCCGCCACCCGGGTGTTGCGGCCCTCCTGCTTGGGCAGGTCCGCGACCCTGTCGGCGAGCTGCGCCGTGTTGACCAGGTTGCCGTTGTGGCCGAGCGCGATGGAACCGTGCGCGGTGGCCCGGAACGTCGGCTGGGCGTTCTCCCACACGGAGGCGCCAGTGGTCGAGTAGCGGGCGTGACCGACCGCGATATGACCCTGGAGCGCGCCGAGGGAGGTCTCGTCGAAGACCTGCGAGACGAGGCCCATGTCCTTGAAGACGAGGATCTGGCGGCCGTTGCTGACCGCGATTCCCGCGGATTCCTGGCCTCGATGCTGGAGGGCGTAGAGCCCGAAGTACGTGAGCTTTGCGACCTCTTCGCCCGGAGCCCAGACACCGAAGACGCCACACGCGTCCTGGGGGCCCTTCTCACCGGGGAGCAGATCGTGATTGAGTCGACCGTCACCACGTGGCACGCCACCGAGTGTAGGCGAGATCGCGCACTGGTCCGAATCCGGTGATCTCGGATCATGCCGGTAAGGCACCCCTGACCCGCGTACGTCACTTACTGGCGACCGCGCTGATGCCCTCGCCGTTTTCGCTGGTCAACGTGATGGTTCGAGCGTCGATCTTGTAACTGACCGTGCTCTCGAAGAGTTTCAGAAGCGACTTCTCGGTGTCCATGAGTGAGCCGTCGCACATCCTGCGGGTGGTGCCCGGGGTGCCGAGGGTGAGCGAGCCGTCGCGTACGGTCGCGTCCGCCGACACCCGGTTGCAGCCGAGGCTTCCGGCGAGCGTGCCCTTCTTCTGATCGAGGGTGAACCAGGCCTTGCCCTGCGCGTCGGACGCCAGCGACACGGCGGTGCCGTCCTTGACGAGCGAGGTGACCTTCCACGTCGTGCCGTACAGCTCGGCCGGCTTCTCCTCGCTGAGGACGACCTTGGCGCCGGAACCGGACGTGAGCGTCAGCTTGCCGTCGCTCGTCTCGGCCTTCAGCTGCCCGTCGGAGAGGGCGCGCCGGAAGGCCTCCTCGAACTTCATCGAGACACCCGTGCAGGCCATCTCGGTGGAGCGGGCGGTGCCGAACCTGATCCTGTCGCCCTCGACGGTCGCGGTCGTGCCGAAGCCGTTGCAGCCGTAGTTGCCGTTGACCTTGCCGTCCTCGGCGATCTTCACGTAGGCGCCGCCGGGGGCCTTCTCGCTCTTCCCGTCGACGGTGAGGCTGTCGACGCTCCAGTGGACGCCCTTGACGGACGCCGACGAGGCCGAGCCGGAGCCGGAGCCGACGGAGCTGCTGCCCGACTCGCTGCCGCACGCCACCACGAGCGGGACCAGGGTCAGGGCGGTGAGGGTCAGTCGCTGCTTGTTCATGCCGCGCTTGTTCATGCCGCTGGGACGGGTGGGGCCGGTGAGCGGTTCCCGGTCTCTTTTCGGACAGTCGCCGTGCCCAGGGGCGGACGGGGCTCAGCCGAGGAGCGGCAGCAAACCGCCGAGATCGGCGCGCTCGCCGCTCGCGCTGACGCGCGCCTCCCGCACGGCGGTCGCCCACTCCGCGCGTCCCGTGGCGAGCCGGATCCAGGTCAGCGGGTCGGTCTCGACCACGTTCGGCGGGGTGCCGCGGGTGTGCCGCGGACCCTCGACGCACTGCACGACGGCGTACGGCGGCACCCGCACCTCCGTCGAACCGCCGGGTGCCTTCACGGCGAGAGCGTCGGCGAGCAGCCGGGTGCAGGCGGCGAGGGCCTGACGGTCGTACGGGACGTCCAGGCCCGGCACCGCCGCGTTCAGGTCGTCGGTGTGGACGACGAGCTCGACGGTCCGGGTCACCAGGTAGTCCGCGAGGCTGATGGTGCCGGTGCGGGTGGCGAGGAGGCGGGTGCCGGGTGCGCTCGCGAGGGCCGCCGTGAGCCGCTGCCCGGTGGTGGCGTAGAGGGCGTCGAGGTCGGGGTTGGCCCGCGCCAGCTCCTTCGTGCGCTCGTCGATGTCGGCCGCGCGTGCGGCGGTGGCGAAGGGCCAGGCCAGCAGGGCGAGGTCCGCCTTGGGCGGCTCAGGACGCTCCAGGTTCCTGCTGACCGTCTCGACCGCCATCGTGATGTGCGCGGCCAGGTCCCGCACGGTCCAGTCGCCGAGCCGGGTCGGAGCGGCGAGCCGGTCGGGGGTGAGGGTGCGTACGGCGTCCCGTACGTTCTCGAACTGGGCGAGCACCGCCGTGCGGATCTTGGCGGGGTCGTAGGTGCGGGGGCGTTTCCTGGCCGGTGGCATGGACGTCAGCCTATGTGGGCTGCGATGCCGTCGCGGGTGCCTCGAAGATCTCGCCGTTGCCGGGGACTCCGAGGCCGCGCCAGGTGAAGGGGATGCCGCGGGCGGTGTCCGGGTCGGGGCCGTCCATCAGCTGGAAGTGGAGGTGGGGCTCGGTGGAGTTGCCCGAGTTCCCGCAGCGGGCGATCTGCTGTCCGGCCCGTACCCGGTCGCCCTCACGGACGGCGAGCGAGCCCCGCTGGACGTGCGCGTACATCGCGTGGGTCCCGTCGCCGAGGTCGAGGACGACGTGGTTGCCGACGATCCGGTGGGCGCCTGCCAGATCGCGCACGGACGCCTCCAGGACCATCAGGTAGAGCAGTGCGGGCAGCGACGTGCGGCTGAGGTGGTCGCGCTGATCGTCGGCGGCCCGTACGACGGTGGCGTCGGCCACCGCGAGCAGCGGGGCGCCGAAGGCGGGGAACGCGCTGGTGCGGCGGGCGAGCGGCCACAGCCACCTGAAGGACGGGCGGGCGCCCGGCGTGGGCTCGGCGACGACGTCGATGGCGTACGTCTGGCCGTAGGAGTGCGTGCCGTGGCTCGGCGTGCGGTCGGCCGGGCTGTTCAGCGCGGACCAGCGGCCGGTGACGGGCGGGTCGACCTCGACGGGTTCGCGGGCCAGGCGCGGGCTGTCCGGGGTACCGCCCCACCGGTTGGCCACGATGACGAGGGCGTAGGCGAGGACGATCGGTCCGAAGTTCCACCACCACGGATACCCGAGGTCCAGTAACAGGTGGGCGATCACCAGGCCGAAGAAGACGAGCTGCAGAACTCGGTAGGCGACGCTGATCAGCTTGCGTGCGGTCATGGTTCCCCCTCTTGGTGTGGGCGCCGGCCTGGTCAGGACCGGGCCGCGGACAGTGCGACGAGCAGCGGCACCACCCGCCCCGCAGGCACCTCGTAGCGGCCGCGTGTGGTCGTGTGCAGCCAGCCGGCGGCGGAGAGCTGGCGCAGGTGGTGGTAGATCTGGCCGGTCGTGCCCACCTCGTCCAGCTCGGCGAGCTCGGCCGCGGTGCGCAGGCCGCCGAGGATCTCGCGGAGCAACCGCAGCCGGACCGGATGGCCGAGAGCGGCGAGCGGCTCGGCGAGCCGGGCCCAGTCCTCGTCCATGAGGTCGCCGGTCACCGCGCCGTGCTGCCAGTCGTAGCGCTCCCCGGTCGGCAGCCGTACGGCCCCGGTGAACAGCACACCTCCGTCGGCTGCGCCCAGCCCGGTCAGCTCCTCCTTCAGGCCGTTCAGGGCCCAGAAGTCGTCGCTCGCGTCCAGCTGGGGCGCGGGGCGCCGCGCGTTCTCCAGTGCCGCCAGTCGACGTTCGAGGTCGGCGACGCGTTGTTCGAGATCCACACCTTGGATCTTACGGAACTACGTAACTACGTGCAAACGTGAGAGAGGGACGCCACGGGCACGACGACGAAGCCCCCGCCCGGTGACCCCGGGCGGGGGCTTCAAGAAGACGGAACTGTGCGGGGCCTCAGGCCAGCAGCGCCGGAATCGTCCGCTCGTGGGCCGTACGCAGCTCGTCCAGCGTGAGCGAGAACTCGCCCTGGACATCGACCGAGTCACCGTCGACGACACCGATGCGGGTGACGGGCAGGCCGCGGGCGCCGCACATGTCGTTGAAGCGGACCTCCTCCGAGCGCGGTACGGCGACGACCGCGCGTCCCGCCGACTCGGAGAAGAGGAAGGTGAACGCGTCGAGCCCGTCCGGTACGACCAGGCGGGCGCCCTTGCCGCCGAGCAGCGCCGACTCGACCACGGCCTGGATCAGACCGCCGTCGGACAGGTCGTGCGCCGAGTCGATCATGCCGTCGCGGGAGGCGGAGATCAGGATCTCGGCGAGGAGCCGCTCGCGCTCCAGGTCCACCTGCGGGGGCAGGCCGCCCAGGTGGTCGTGGATCACCTGGGACCAGGCCGAGCCGCCGAACTCCTCACGGGTGTCGCCGAGGAGGTAGAGCAGCTGCCCCTCCTCCTGGAAGGCGACCGGCGTGCGGCGGGCCACGTCGTCGATGACGCCGAGGACGGCCACGACCGGGGTCGGGTGGATGGCCACCTCGCCCGTCTGGTTGTAGAGCGAGACGTTGCCGCCGGTCACCGGGGTGCCCAGCTGCTGGCAGGCGTCGGCGAGGCCGCGGATGGCCTCCGCGAACTGCCACATCACCGCCGGGTCCTCGGGCGAGCCGAAGTTCAGGCAGTCGGAGACGGCGAGGGGCTTGGCACCGGTGGTCGCCACGTTCCGGTACGCCTCCGCCAGCGCGAGCTGGGCGCCCGCGTACGGGTCGAGCTTCGCGTACCGGCCGTTGCCGTCGGTCGCGATGGCGACGCCGAGGCCGGTCTCCTCGTCGACGCGGATCATCCCGGAGTCCTCGGGCTGGGCGAGGACCGTGTTGCCCTGCACGAAGTGGTCGTACTGGGAGGTGATCCAGGACTTGGAGGCCTGGTTGGGGGACGACACCAGCTTCAGGACCTGGTCCTTGAGCTCCTCGGAGCTCTGGGGACGCGGGAGCTTGTTCGCGTCGTCGGCCTGGAGCTCGTCCTGCCAGGACGGGCGGGCGTACGGGCGCTCGTAGACCGGGCCGTCGTGTGCGACCGTGCGCGGGTCGACGTCGACGATCTTGCCGCCGTGCCAGTAGATCTCCAGACGGTCGCCGTCCGTCACCTCACCGATGACGGTGGCGATGACGTCCCACTTGTCGCAGATCTCCAGGAAGCGGTCGACCTTCTCCGGCTCGACGACCGCGCACATGCGTTCCTGCGACTCGCTCATGAGGATCTCCTCGGGCGAGAGCGTGGAGTCGCGGAGCGGGACGTCGTCGAGGGTGACGCGCATGCCCCCCGAGCCGTTCGACGCCAGCTCGGACGTGGCGCAGGACAGGCCGGCCGCGCCCAGGTCCTGGATGCCGACGACCAGCTTCTCCTTGAAGGCCTCCAGGGTGCACTCGATGAGGAGCTTCTCCTGGAAGGGGTCGCCGACCTGGACGGCGGGGCGCTTCGACGGCTTGGCGTCGTCGAAGGTCTCGGAGGCGAGGATGGACGCGCCGCCGATGCCGTCACCACCCGTGCGGGCGCCGTACAGGATGACCTTGTTGCCCGCGCCGGAGGCCTTCGCGAGGTGGATGTCCTCGTGCCGCATGACGCCGATGGCGCCGGCGTTGACCAGCGGGTTTCCCTGGTAACAGGCGTCGAAGACGACCTCGCCGCCGATGTTGGGCAGGCCCAGGCAGTTGCCGTAGCCGCCGATGCCCGCGACGACGCCCGGGAGGACGCGCTTGGTGTCCGGGTGGTCCGCGGCGCCGAAGCGCAGGGGGTCGACGACCGCGACCGGGCGGGCGCCCATCGCGATGATGTCGCGCACGATGCCGCCGACGCCCGTGGCCGCGCCCTGGTAGGGCTCGACGTACGAGGGGTGGTTGTGCGACTCGACCTTGAAGGTGACCGCGTAGCCGTGGCCGACGTCCACGACACCGGCGTTCTCACCGATGCCGACGAGCAGGGCGTCGGACTCGGGGGCCTTCTCGCCGAACTGGCGGAGGTGGACCTTGGAGGACTTGTACGAGCAGTGCTCGGACCACATCACCGAGTACATGGCGAGCTCGGCACCGGTGGGCCGGCGGCCGAGGATCTCCACGATCCGCTCGTACTCGTCCTTCTTCAGGCCGAGTTCGGCCCAGGGCAGCTCGACGTCGGGGGTCGCGGCCGCGTGCTCGACCGTGTCCAGAGGCGTCCGGCTCATGCGTTGACCAGCTTCTTGAGGATCGAGGTGAAGAACGGGAGGCCGTCGGTGCGACCGGTGCCGATGAGCGGCTCGACGGCGTGCTCCGGGTGCGGCATGAGGCCCACGACGTTCCCGGCCTCGTTGGTGATGCCGGCGATGTCCCGGAGCGAGCCGTTGGGGTTGAAGTCGAGGTAGCGGAACGCGACCCGGCCCTCGGCCTCCAGCATGTCGAGGGTGCGCTCGTCGGCGACGTACCGCCCGTCCATGTTCTTCAGGGGGATGTGGATCTCCTGGCCCTCGCTGTAGTCGCTGGTCCAGGAGGACGTGGCGTTCTCCACCCGCAGCTTCTGGTCGCGGCAGATGAAGTGCAGGTGGTCGTTGCCGAGCATCGCGCCGGGCAGCAGGTGGGCCTCGGTGAGGATCTGGAAGCCGTTGCAGATGCCGAGGACCGGCAGGCCCGCCTTCGCCTGCTCGATCACGGTCTCCATCACCGGCGAGAAGCGGGCGATGGCCCCGGCGCGCAGATAGTCGCCGTAGGAGAAACCACCGCACAGCACCACGGCGTCGACCTGCTTCAGGTCCTTGTCCTTGTGCCAGAGAGCGACCGGCTCGGCACCGGCGAGCCTGATCGCGCGCTGCGTGTCCCGGTCGTCCAGGCTGCCCGGAAAAGTGACGACGCCAATACGTGCGGTCACTTTCCTGCCTCCGTCTTCTCTTCCTCCACCTTCACGGTGAAGTCCTCGATCACGGTGTTGGCGAGGAAGGATTCCGCCAGTTCGTGGATGCGGGCGAGCGCGGCGTCGTCGACCGGTCCGTCCACTTCCAGTTCGAAACGCTTTCCCTGACGTACGTCGGAGACGCCCTCGAAACCGAGGCGCGGCAGCGCGCGCTGCACCGCCTGGCCCTGGGGGTCGAGGATCTCCGGCTTGAGCATGACGTCGACTACGACGCGTGCCACTGGCACTCCCGGTGTGTGGTGCTGAGCAGGTTCCTTCAGACTACCCGCACAAAATTTCTACGCGGGTAGATTCGTAGGAATCTACGTGAGCACCGTCACGATCCGGTATCGAGCGGCTGCCATGACGGAAAGTTCTGGGAAAGATCCGGGATACCTATTGTGCAACGGACGCCCGGACGGTTTTAGTCGGGGTTCACATTGCAATGCCGGGCTCTGTACAAATGAATTGGCAATAGCCGATACTTTGCCCAATAGCCCAATTACTGCCGGACAGCCGACATCTCGTCCGACTCCCCATGACGTACCAGCACGTCATCGAGGTGATCGCAGCAACGAGGTGTCGCACGAAGGGACCGATATTCGTGGCGCAGCGTGTCGTAGTCACTCTCTTCGACGACATCGACGGCTCGGAAGCGGCGGAAACGATCGCCTTCGGACTCGACGGCACGTCGTACGAGATCGACCTCAACCCAGCCAATGCCGAGGGACTGCGCAAGGCCCTGGCCCCCTACGTGGAGGCCGGCCGCAAGCGCTCGCGGTCCGGCAAGGCCTACAAGCAGACCGACGTCGCCCCCGACCCGTCCGCCGTCCGCGCGTGGGCCCAGTCCCACAAGATGGATGTCCCCGCACGCGGGCGGATCCCCAAGAGGGTTTACGAGGCGTTCGCGGCGGCGCACTGATGCGCGCGGCGTACTGATGCGCGGCCGTGCACTGAGCCGACTCACGTCTCCCGGAGCCGGGTGCCTGCGGGCCCCGGACCCCGGGGGCCCTGCGAGCTCCGACGACCGGTCATCCGCCCCTGGCGGCAACCGACTTGCGCAGCACCCCCGCTGATCAGCTAGAGTCTGGAGCACGCCGAGGGGCGAGGCCGAAAGGCCCGGCTCACGGAGTCACGCGGGTGTAGTTCAGTAGTAGAACATCCCCCTTCCAGGGGGAAGGCGCAGTGTGCAATTCCTGTCACCCGCTCTGCATCGCCGGTCCGACCACCTTTGTGGATCAGGTAGGCTGGTGCTCGCGCCGATCGGTGAGAGCCGGTCGGATGCAATGCGGACGTAGCTCAGTTGGTAGAGCGCAACCTTGCCAAGGTTGAGGTCGCGAGTTCGAGCCTCGTCGTCCGCTCCAGGAAGTAAGGCCCCGGCCACTCGGCCGGGGCCTTTTCGTGTGCGCCCGTTCATGCCCCTTCATGCACACATGCGCGCCCACCGGCAGTTCGCGACTGACATTTGTCATGGGGAGTGATGACAGGTCCCACTGCCGCCGACGCCGGACGGCGGGGATGCTGAAGGCATGAACACGAACGGGCACGAGGACGTGATTGAGGTCACTGACCTGCGGCGCGTGTACGGGGGCGGTTTCGAGGCCGTGCGGGGGATCACGTTCTCCGTGGGCCAGGGGGAACTCTTCGCGCTCCTGGGCACGAACGGCGCCGGGAAGACGTCGACGGTCGAACTGCTGGAGGGCCTGGCACCACCGGCCGGGGGGCGGGTGCGGGTCCTCGGGCACGACCCGTACGAGGAGCGGTCGGCCGTCCGGCCGCGCATCGGCGTGATGCTGCAGGAGGGCGGCTTCCCCTCCGAGCTGACCGTCGCGGAGACCGTACGGATGTGGGCGGGCTGCACGAGCGGGGCGCGCCCCACGGGGGAGGCCCTGGAACTCGTCGGTCTCGGGAAGCGGTCCGGGGTGCGGGTCAAGCAGTTGTCCGGAGGTGAGAAGCGGCGCCTCGACCTGGCGCTCGCGCTTCTCGGTCGCCCCGAGGTCCTCTTCCTCGACGAGCCGACGACCGGGCTCGACGCCGAAGGACGCCAGGACACCTGGGAGTTGGTGCGGGAGCTTCGCCACGGGGGTACGACGGTCCTGCTCACCACGCACTACCTGGAGGAGGCCGAGGGCCTGGCCGACCGCCTCGCGATCCTCCACGAGGGCCGTATCGCGGCGACCGGCACCCCGGCGGAGGTCACCGCGTCCCAGCCGTCACGCATCTCCTTCGACCTGCCCGACGGCTACTTCCTGGGCGACCTGCCCCCGCTGGCCGAACTGGGTGTGACCGACCACGAGACGACCGGCCGCACGGTCCGGCTCCGTACGCAGGAACTCCAGCGCACCGCCACCAAGCTGCTGTTGTGGGCCGAGCGCACCCGCGTCGAGCTGGGCAGCCTCGACATCCGCTCGGCGTCCCTGGAGGAGGCGTTCCTGCGGATCGCCCGTGAGGCCTCCGGTGCGTCAGGCGGCGTCGAAGGGGCGCGTGGTGACGCGAAGTCCGGGAAGGCGGCCACGGTATGAGTGCGGCGACAGGAGTGCGGGCGGGTGCTCCCGCGGGGACGGCGGGGAGGACCACCCCCGCCGGACGCATGGCCGCCCTGGCGCGGGCCGAGTTGACGCTGCTGGGCCGTTCGAAGGCGACGCTGGTGACGGCGCTGCTCGTGCCGTTGGTGATGCCGTTCAGCGTGCGCTCGGCCGTCAACGAGAGGGACCTGGAGGCGGCCGGACTCTCGGTGGGCTCCGTGCTGTTGCCGGCCGCCGTCGGCTTCTCACTGCTCTTCGCGGTCTACAGCTCCCTGGTGAGCGTGTACGCGGCGCGGCGCGAGGAGCTCGTGCTGAAGCGGCTGCGCACCGGGGAGTTGCGGGACGTGGAGATCCTCGCCGGTGCCGCGCTGCCGGCGGTCGTCATCGGCCTCGTCCAGTGCCTGGTCCTGGTGGCGGCCTGCACCGCGCTTCTCGACGTCGGGGCGCCCGAGGCACCTCATCTCGCCCTCCTCGGGTTGCTGTTGGGGCTCGTCACGTGGCCCGTGCTCGCCGCCGTCGTGTCGAGCTTCAGTAGGAGCGTGGAGGGCGCCCAGGTCGCCGCCATGCCGCTGCTGTTGGTGTCGATGCTCGGGTCGGGCACGATCGCGCCGCTGGAGGTCATGCCCGACCGCCTGGCCTCGGTGTGCGAACTGCTGCCGCTGACACCGGTGATCACACTGCTGCGGGGCGGCTGGACCGGGGAGTTGTCCGCGTACGACGCCCTGGGCGCCGTCGCCACGGCGGTGGCCTGGATCGTGGTCGCGGTGTTTGCTGTACGGCGGTGGTTCCGTTGGGAGCCGCGGCGCTGACGTACGGGGAGCAGGGGGACGAGCAGGGGATGCGCATGCCGGGGGGATGGTGGCGGCGGAAGAACACGCCGGCGAAGGTCGAGACCTACACGCGCTGGACGTTCCACTCCTTCGTGGTCATCGAGTTGGCCACGATCGGGCTGACGGCGCTGACCGACGCCGACGTGGACGCGCGGACCGCGAGCTGGGTGGTGCCGATGGGGTGCGCGCACGCCGCGGCCTGCGCCGTGACCGCGTCGCGAGCACTCGACTGGACGCGTGGCCGCCGCAAGCAGCCCGTGGAGCTGCTGTGGATACTCGCATTCGTCACCGCGGTGATCGCCGGGGCAGGGCTCCTGATCGTGGAACACGGCCCGGGTGACGACAGCGTCGACACCGCGACGGGCACGCTCGTCGGGGTCGTGCTGACCTTCGGCCCCGGCACCATGGCCCTCGGGATCCGCACCCGGCGGCGCATGGCCGCGACGGTCGCGGGCTTCGCGGCGGGCACGGGAGCCGTGGCGCTGGCGATGGGCCGCCCTGCCGTCGGCTCCCTGGTCACCGCGGTCATGGTTCTGCTCGGCGCCGGGTCCATCGCCTTCACCTCCGCCTTCTCCGTCTGGCTCCTCAACGCCGTCTACGAACTCGACGAGGCCCGCGAGACCCGCGCCCGGCTCGCCGTCGCCGAGGAGAGACTGCGCTTCGGGCGCGACCTGCACGACGTGATCGGCCGGAACCTGGCCGTGATCGCGCTCAAGAGCGAGCTGGCGGTGCAGCTGGCACGCCGGGAGCGGCCCGAGGCCGTGGAGCAGATGATCGAGGTGCAGCGGATCGCGCGGGAGTCGCAGCGCGAGGTCCGGGACGTCGTACGCGGATACCGGGAGGCCGACCTGGGGGCCGAACTCGCCGGTGCGCACGGGGTGCTGACCGCCGCCGGAATCGCGTGCGAGGTGCGCGGGGAGACGGCCGGGCTGCCCGCCGAGGTGCAGTCGGCCCTGGGATGGGTCGTGCGGGAGGCCACCACGAACGTGCTGAGGCACGGGGACGCCGGACGGTGTGAGGTGGGGATACGGGTGCTGGAGGGGCGCGTGGTGCTGACCGTGGAGAACGACGGGGCGTCCGACGTCCCGCCGGAGGGCCGGGGCTCCGGGCTCGTCGGCCTGCGGGAGCGGCTCGCCGCGGTGGACGGGACGCTGGAGGCCGGCCGGGTCCGCGAGGGTGTGTTCCAGGTGGTGGCCGAAGTGCCGTTGGCAGTGAGCGAGGTCTCGGCGAGCGAGGTCACGGCGTGAGTGTGCGGCTGCTGCTCGCCGACGACGAGCACCTGATCCGGGGCGCCCTCGCGGCCCTGCTCGCGCTGGAGGACGACCTGCTGATCGTCGCCGAGGCCGCGTCCGGACCGGAGGCGCTGGCCATGGCCCTGGCGCACGAGCCCGACGTCGCCGTCCTGGATCTTCGGATGCCCGGCGCGGACGGTGTGAAGGTCGCCACATCCCTGCGCGCCGAGCTGCCCGATTGCCAGGTGCTGATCGTGACCAGCCACGGGCGGCCGGGACATCTCAAGCGGGCCCTGGAGGCGGGAGTGCGCGGCTTCGTCCCCAAGACCGTCAGCGCCCAGCGCCTCGCCGAGATCATCCGCACCGTGCACGCCGGGAACCGTTACGTGGATCCGGAGTTGGCCGCCGACGCGATCTCCGCCGGGGACTCGCCGCTGACCGCGCGGGAGGCCGAGGTGCTGGAGCTGGCCGCCGACGGGGCGCCCGTCACGGAGATCGCCGAGCGGGCCGGGCTGTCACCGGGAACCGTACGGAACTACCTGTCGTCGGCCGCCACCAAGCTCGGGGCCGAGAACCGTCATGCCGCGGTACGTCTCGCACGTGAGCGAGGTTGGGTATAGTTGCTCTCGCGCCACGGCGCAGTGCGGACGTAGCTCAGTTGGTAGAGCGCAACCTTGCCAAGGTTGAGGTCGCGAGTTCGAGCCTCGTCGTCCGCTCGGTTTTCGAAGGCCCCGGTCATCCGACCGGGGCCTTCGTCGTGCGGCCTGCGCCCCCTGCGGGCAGGGCTCAAGGGGGCAGGGCGTCAGGGGGGCAGGGGGTCAGGGGGGCAGGGGGTCAGGGGGTCAGGGGGTCAGCTCCAGGTCGTGCCCGTCAGTCGTTCGTACGCCTCCACGTACTTCGCGCGGGTCGCGGCGACGATCTCCTCGGGCAGGGGCGGCGGGGGCTGCTCACTGGCGCGGTCCCAGCCGGAGGCCGGGGAGGTGAGCCAGTCCCGTACGAACTGCTTGTCGAAGGACGCCTGGGGGCGGCCCGGCTGCCACTGGTCCGCCGGCCAGAAGCGTGAGGAGTCCGGGGTGAGGACCTCGTCGGCGATGACCAGGGTGTCGTCCTCGAAGCCGAACTCGAACTTGGTGTCCGCGAGGATGATGCCGCGGTCGCGGGCGATGTCGCGGGCACGGTCGTAGACGGCGAGGGTCACCTGGCGCAGCTGGGCGGCGGTGTCGGCGCCGACCTGGCGGGCGACCTCCTCGTACGAGACGTTCTCGTCGTGGTCGCCGACCGCGGCCTTGGTGGCGGGGGTGAAGATCGGGGCGGGGAGCTCCGAGCCGTCGACGAGGCCTTCGGGCAGGGCGAGACCGCAGACCGTGCGGGTCTGCTGGTACTCGGCGAGGCCCGAGCCCGTGAGGTAGCCGCGGGCCACACACTCCACCGGCACCATGCTCAGGGACTTGCAGACCAGGGTGCGGCCCTCCCACTCGGCCGGGGCGCCCGCCGGGAGGTTGGTGCTCAGGACGTGGTGGGGGACCAGGTCGGCGATCTGGTCGAACCACCACAGCGAGAGCTGGGTGAGGATGCGGCCCTTGTCCGGGATCTCGGTCGGCAGCACCCAGTCGAAGGCGGACGTACGGTCACTGGCGACCATCACGAGGTCGCCCGCCTCGTTCTGGTACAGCTCGCGCACCTTGCCGGTGTGCAGATGCACCAGACCCGGAACCTGGATCGGCTCGGGCTTTTCAACGAATCCGGACACGGTTCCTCCCCGTGTTGATGTCCAAGTGGCTCGATTCTCCCGTATGCGGAGGGGCGGTCGAGCTGGGGGCGGGGCGGGGGGCGCGGAAGAGGGGACGGAAATGGATGTAAGGGGATGTAAGGGGATGTAAGGGGACGAAAGGATGCGGAAGGGGGCCGGGGAAGGCGCGGGGAAGGCGCAGGGAGAAGGCAGGGAGGCGCGGAACGGAGCCGGGGAGATCCGGAACGGAGCCGGGCAGGTCCGGAACGGAGCCGGGGAGGTCCGGAACGGAGCCGGGCAGGTCCGGAGGAGGTGATGCGCGCTTGCAGTTGGGTCATTCGCGCTTGCAGATGCGGTCCAGGAGGTTCGCGGTGGCTCGCTGGACACGGGTGTCGACGTGGCCGGGGCGGTCGAGGGCCGGGGACCAGGCGAACGTTCCGGACGCGAAGACCCAGGCGCCGGAGGGGGCCCGGTAGAGGGAGGTCTCCTGGTGGCGGATGACGCCCTCGCTGTCCCGGTACGGGGAGTGCGCGAGGAGGATGCGGCCCTGGTGCTCGGGGAGCGGGGCGCGCGGGAAGTACCGGTCGGCCTCGCCCGCGACCATGCCCTCCAGTTCGTCACCCTCCTGGGTGCCGGTCGCCTCCCACAGCCAGTGGTCCGCGTTGCGTACGACCAGCGGGTGGGCCTCGGGCACCCTCCCCTCGTACTGGATCCCGATGACTTCCTGCTCGGCCCGGTCGATCTCGCGCCACAGGACGGGCTTTCCCGGCCCCTTGCGCTTACGGCAGGTCAACAGCCGGTCGGGGACGCCGGACGGGGACGGGGCCAGCTCCACCTGCCAGTACATGGTGTTGGCGGAGAGGAAGACGAGGGAGGTGCCCTGCTCGCGGGCGAGTTCCACGGTGCGTCGCATGGCGTGCGACCAGTACTCGTCGTGGCCGGGGAAGACCAGGCCGCTGTAGCGGGTGGGGTCGACGCGGCCGGCGTGCAGGTCGCGGGCGTCGGCGTAGGCGAGGTCGTAGCCGTAGCGCTCGGCCCAGCGGATGAAGTCGTAGGCGTGGCCGACGTGGAGGGGGAGGCCCGCGCCCGCGTACGGGCGGTCGAAGGACACCGTCGTCGCGGCGTCCGCCTCACCGAGGAGACGGCCCTCCTCGTCCCAGGCGTGGTACAGGCTGGCGCCGGTGCGACCGTCCTCCGGGTAGAGGTTGTACGCCTGCCAGGTGACGTCCGGCAGGACGAGGAGCAGGTCGGCCGGATGGTTGGCGCGGATGGTGAACGGGACGTGCGAGCGGTAGCCGTCGGCAGTGGTGAGGACGGCCACGTACGCGCCGGCGTTCCAGTAGCTCGGGACCTGCAGACGCCAGGAGAGCCACCAGTGGTGACAGGAGACCGTGCGGTCGGCGGTCAGTGGCGGAGGCTGGACGATGCCGGAGAGGCGCGGGCTGGTGGTGATCTTGCTGGCGCCGTCGCCTCCGTAGTGCCCGATCCGGTAGATGTCGACGCTGAACTCCTGGGGCGGGTCCACGGTGATGTGGAAGTCGATCGACTCGCCGGGGGCCGCGGCGCCGGTCGTCGTGAAGCCCTTGATCTGGCGGCGTACGTCGTCGGCGGCGCGAGGGCCGTTGACGTGCTCGGGTTCCCTCCGGGGGCCGGGGACCCGGGTGCGGCCTGCTCCTTTGTGCGGTGAGGAGCGGGGCGGGGCGTCGTACTGGTCCACCTGGTCCACGTACCAGGGGACGATCTGGCCGCTGTCGTCGAAGTACGTCTCGGTGCCCCGGAGCCAGGGGACGGGACCCTGGCCGAAGGGGTCCGTCACGGCGTGTGCGAGTGCGCCCGACTCCCAGCGGCGGATCTTCTCAGATCCCATACGTGCTCCCCTCCCTGGTGCCCCCGTAGTCCTGCGCTGACGTTCGTGGTGGTGGCTGTGTTTGTGGGTATCTGTGGCCGTGTTTGTCGCTGTGCGTGGTGGCTGCGCTTGTGGCTGCTGGGTGTCTTTGCTTGTGGTTCTGCGTGGTGTCTTTGTTGGTGTGGTGCGTGGCGCCTGTGCTTGTGGTTGTGCGCGGTGGCTGTGCTTGCGGTGTCTGGTGCTTGTGGGCCGCCGCCGGTGGTGGGGCCACTTGCTCCGAGCTCTTGAGGGCGGCTTGCGGCGCGGACGGCGGGTCGTCGTACTCCGATCCGTCTATGCCCGTGCCATGTGCTCGAACGGTCCCAGCACATCACATTAAGCACGCGCTCCGTCACCGTTCGTCGTGAATTGACGTGAACGGACCGTGGGGCTCCGCCCAAAGGTGATGTCTCGCTTGCCCCGTGGGGGCGGTGGGGCGCGTTGTACTCGCGCTCAGAGGGCGGATCGCTGTCGTTCAGACGAGGCGGACCGGCTTCTCCGGGCGGACGCCCAGGTGCCGGAGCCAGTCCCGGAGCGGGTCCGGATCACCGTCCTCGACGAGGGTCAGGACCCGGGGGGCGAGGTCGACGGCTCGCTCGCCGTTGATCAGCAGGGACGGGCCGTCCAGCCAGTCCAGCCCCGGTGTCGCGCCGGCCGTGTCCATCGCCGCGCAGCACACCATCGCCGTGACGTGGTCGGTGAGGAGCTCGCGGCCCGTGCGAGGGGGCTGCATGGGGAAGAGCGGGAGTATGTCGTCCCACAGGGCTCGGTCCGGGCCCTGTGGTTCCGCCGCGCCGCCGTTCACCGTGGGCGTGCCCGCCGACGCCTCTTCCCGGGCCACCTCGGCGCTCAGCCCGGCCGCCAGCGCGGCTGCCTGCTCACTGCGCAGGCCCGGCTCGTCGCTCGGGCCGAGGTCGTCCGGTCCGGCCTCGGCGGGGGTGGCCTTCGAGGTGGGGGGCTCGGCAGCGGGGGGATTGAGAGCGGAGGGCTCGGCAGCGGGGGGATTGGTTATGGGAGGCGGGGATGGGGCTGGCCCACCTTGCAGGGGCTTGGGCTCGGGGTCGGGCTCGCTGTCTGCCGTTCCCGCTGACCGGCTGCCTCCTGCCCAGGTCAGGTGGTTGAGCACGCGGGCCAGGGTCGGTCCGCCGGGGTCCGCCTCCCCCGAACCCGCCGCCTGCCGGACTCCAAGGGCGTCCAGGACACGGTGGAGCCGGGCCGCGTCCGTGCGCCACTTCCGGTCGACGACCTCGTCGGGGTACTCGCGCCAGTCCACCGGTGCCCAGTCGGGCCCCGACTCGGCGGGGCCGCCGTGGAAGAGGCGGGCCGCGAGCAGGGACGCGGCCTCGTCGACCACGCCGGGTTCCTCCAGCAGGTCGCAGGCCGGCCGCTCGCCCAGCCGGGAGGCGAAGCCCTCGGCCAAACGGTCCCGACGGGACAGCTCCGTGAGGGCCGCGACGACGCCCGCGTCGAGGCGGGACGGCCAGCGGCCCATCCGCCAGGCGGGCAGCGCGACCCGGGTGAGCAGCCGGTCCCAGCCCGCGTACGCGAGGCCCACCTGCTCCTGGGCGACGATCCGCAGACCGTAGTCCACAGTCTGTGCGCGCTCGGCCGCGGCGGCCGCCACGCCCCGCTCCATCTCGGCCGCGTGACCACGGCAGCCGCGCAGCAGCAGGCGGGCCACCCAGCCCACCCCGTCCATCGCCGTCCGGGCCAGGGGCCCCCGTGCGGGTGCCGCCGTCACCGCCACGGCCGCGTCCAGCCCTCGTACGAAACGGCGCGCGGCGGCTATGTCCGGGTGGGCCGACGGGCCCGTACCCGCCACCACCGGGGCGAGAACCGCGCGCAGCTCCCCAACCCGCATCCACCACAGGAAGGGGGAGCCGATCACGAGCACGGGTGCGGTGGCCGCGTCGCGTCCGTTGGGCATCGTCGTGTCTCTCCCCATGCCACCGCTTCCGCCGCTTCCGCCGCTGATGGCCGACAGGCCGTCACCTATGCCCTCCAGGCCCGTACTCTCACCCGCGTCAGCTCTGCCGGCCCAGGGCCCCTGGCCACCCCGGGCACCCCGGGCACCCCGGGCACCCCGGGCACCTCGTGCACCCCGCCGGTCCCTGTCACCCCTGTCGGCCCTGCGCTCCCGCGTCGGCCGCGCACCGTGCGAGCGGTGGGTGCGGTCCTCCAGCCAGCTGTCGCAGTCAGGGGTCAGCGCTATCGCGGAGGGGGCCGGGACATCGAGTCTGTCGGCCAGGTCCCGCACCAGGCGGTACAGGTCGGGGGCCGACTCCTCGTTGATCGGGACCGTCGGACTCGTGGCGGGCCTGGCGCGGGCGACGACGAGCGAGACGCCCGCGGCGCAGAAGAGGACCACGGCCGCCAGCACCGCCATGATCCAGCGCGTCACCGGCCAGCCACCGCCGGTGATGTGGCCGGTGCTCCCGCCGACGAACAGCACGACGGCGACAGCAGCCGGCAAAAGGGCGAGGGCCACCGCCCGGCTGCGGACGCGCAGCACGGCGACGGCCCGGGAGCGCGCTGCCTGCGCGCCCACCTCCACACCCATACCGGTCACGACCGGCCCTCACCCCCTACCGTCCCGACTGTCCCGTACACCGCGGGGCGTCCGCCGTGACGGTCTACGTCACCGCGCTCGCCTCCGGATGGCCTGGCGTTGCTCACTCCCCCACTGTGGCACCCACCACTGACACCGCAATGCCGGGTGGGCCAAGTGCCGGACCGCTTGCGCCGCACCCTAGTTGGGGCTTTTGGGCCCCGTCAGCCGGATGGGCCATCGGTCACTCGATGGAATGGCTCTGGGGAGAGGTGGATGACGCTGAGCAAACATGGGGCCCCGGATTCCCAGAGGAAACCGGGGCCCATGAGAGGGGAGGGAGCACCCGGGGTCACGCAGACCCGTGCGCTCCGGCGGCCGCCTTCGCCGCGATGTCGGTCCGGTGTTGCGAACCGTCGAGCCCGATGCGCCCGACCGCCGCGTACGCCCGCTCGCGCGCCTCGGCCAAGTCCGTGCCGACCGCCGTGACGGACAGCACCCGGCCGCCCGCGCTCACCACCGCGTCACCGTCGCGCTTGGTGCCGGCGTGGAGGACGTACGCCTGCGGGGCGTCCTGGGCCGCGACCTCGTCGAGCCCGGTGATCGGGTCGCCGGTGCGCGGGGTGCCGGGGTAGTTGTGCGAGGCCACGACCACGGTGACGGCCGCGTCGTCGCTCCAGCGGAGGGGTTCGAGGTCGGCGAGGGTGCCTCGGGCGGCGGCGAGCAGGACGCCGGCCAGCGGGGTCTTCAGGCGCGCCAGGACCACCTGGGTCTCGGGGTCGCCGAAGCGGGCGTTGAACTCGATGACCCGTACGCCACGGCTGGTGATCGCCAGACCCGCGTACAGCAGGCCGGAGAACGGTGTGCCGCGGCGCCGCATCTCGTCGACCGTCGGCTGCAGCACGGTCTGCAGCACCTCGTCGACCAGCTTCGGGTCGGCCCAGGGGAGCGGGGAGTACGCGCCCATGCCGCCTGTGTTCGGTCCTTCGTCACCGTCCAGGGCGCGCTTGAAGTCCTGGGCGGGCTGGAGCGGGAGGACGGTCTCGCCGTCGGTGATCGCGAAGAGCGACACCTCGGGCCCGTCGAGGTACTCCTCGATGACGACGCGCTCACAGGCGTTCGCGTGTGCCGTGGCCTGCTCGATGTCGCCGGTGACGACGACGCCCTTGCCCGCGGCGAGACCGTCGTCCTTCACGACGTACGGCGCGCCGAACGCGTCGAGCGCCTCCTCGACCTCAGCAGGCGTCGTGCAGACGTACGAGCGAGCCGTGGGAACGCCTGCTCCGGCCATCACCTGCTTGGCGAAGGCCTTGGAACCCTCCAGCTGAGCGGCTTCCTTGGACGGGCCGAAGCAGGGGATGCCGGCCTCGCGCACGGCGTCGGCGACACCGGCGACGAGCGGAGCCTCCGGCCCCACGACGACGAGTTCGGCACCGAGCTCCGTGGCCAGCGCGGCCACCGCCCTGCCGTCCAGGGCGTCGACCTGGTGCAGCTCGGCCACCTCCGCGATGCCGGCGTTGCCGGGGGCGCAGTACAGGGCGGTGACGTCGGGGTCGAGGGACAGGGAACGGCACAGGGCGTGTTCGCGGGCGCCGTTACCGATGACGAGGACCTTCACGGGGTCAGCCTAACCGGCGCGGGAGGCCGCGCTTGTGGGGGATGCCGAAGGGGGTGGGGTGGGAAGCTTGTGCGTTCGTCCAAGTCCTGTCACTTGAGCCTTCGTTCAGTCCCCTTATTTCAGCGTCCTGCGTTCAGTTCCCTTTCCTTGGTTCCCTTCCGTCAGCCCCCCTGCGTGCAGCCATCTCCTTCAGTTCAGTCCCCTTGCGGCAGCGGCCCGCTACTCGTTGGTGAACTCCTCCACCACCGTCGCGCCCAGCTCCCGCACGATCAGCTCGTGCCCGGAGAGGACGGACTCGTCGAGGTCGGGATCGTCGTCCTCGGGCATGTCGTCCTCGATCGAGACGGGCGGAGGCTCCGGGGCGGGGCGGGTTGGCATGGGCGCCGACGCGGTGGCCGGAGCCGGTCCGCCCTGCCCGGCGGCGGATCCCTGGCCCGCCTGGGACGAGGGGCGCGATGCCGGTGCCTGTCCCGATGCGGGGGCCGGGGACTGGGGTGGGAACGGACGCGGGGACGAGCCGGGCGCCCCGCCGTATCCGCCACCGCCGCCGGCCCCGCCCCCTCCGCCGTAACCACCAGGACCTGCCGAACCACCCGCGGGACCCGGCGACGGCGCCGAGCCACCCGACGGATCGACGACCGCCTCGATCTTCCAGTGGACGTTGAACTGCTCGGCCAGCGCCTGCCGCAGTACGTCCTCGCTGCCGCTGCTCGCGAAGTTGTCCCGGGCCCCGGCGTTGACGAACCCGATCTGCAGGGTGGTGCCGTCGAAGCCCGCCACCTGTGCGTTCTGGCTGAGCAGGATCCAGGTGAAGCGGCGGCGGTTCTTCACCGCCTCCAGGATGTTGGGCCAGAGCATGCGGGGGTCGAGCCCTCCGCCGGCGGGACCGGCGGGACCGGTGGGAGCGGCGGGAGCGGGAGGTGGGGAAGCAGGGGGCGTGGAACCCCCGGGCGTGGATGCCGGCCCTGAGCCGGGACCGGCCGCGGCAGGGCGTCCCCCCTGGCCGCCGTTTGCTCCTGGCGTCCCGCCCGATCCCCCACCCGCAGGGGTAGCCGTGGGCCAGCCACCGGGCCGTCGGCCGCTGCCCGCGGGGGCCGCGGTGGGCCAGGCACCAGGAGCGGCCGGAGCGGCAGGAGCGGCAGGAGCGGACGGCTGCTCGGCGGTCGGCGCAGCCCCCGGTGCCGCAGCAGGCGCCCCCGGGCCCGGGCCCGTGTCGGCGCCCGCAGGCGCGGTGGCCGCCCCGGCAGCGGCCGGTGCCCCGGCACTCCCAGGCCCACCAGCGCCCCCAGCTCCACCGGGCCCGTTGGGTCCGCCGGGTCCGTTGGGTCCGCCGGGTCCGTTGGGTCCGCCGGGTCCGCCGGGTCCGCCGGGCCCACCCGCCGACCGCACGGCGGCGCGGGCCGCCGCAGGCCCGCCCCCCGGCGGGACCACAGGCTCGGCTCCAGCCGCGGCGGCACCAGCGGCACCCGGCCCAGTGGGCCCCATGGCGGGCGCCGCCCCCGCGTACCCGTGAGCGTCTGGCCCTGGCACGTAGCCCATGGCGGGCCCGGCACCGCCCCCGGCGAAGTTCACACCGCGCTCGATCCGGTCGAGGCGGGCCATGACGGAACGCTCGTCGCCGTACGCCGCCGGCAGCATCACACGCGCGCAGATGAGCTCCAGCTGCAGCCGGGGCGAGTTCGCCCCGCGCATCTCCGTCAACCCTTCATTGACGAGATCGGCGGCCCGGCTGAGCTCGGCGGCACCGAAGACCCCCGCCTGCGCCTGCATCCGCTCCACGACGTCGGCGGGCGCGTCGATGAGCCCCTTCTCGGCCGCGTCCGGGACGGCGGCCAGGATCACCAGGTCCCTGAGCCGCTCCAGAAGATCCGCGACGAACCGCCGTGGATCGTTCCCGCCCTCGATGACCCGGTCCACGACCTCGAAAGCGGCTGCCCCGTCCCCCGCCGCGAACGCCTCGACGACGGAGTCGAGCAGGGAGCCGTCCGTGTACCCCAGCAGCGACGTGGCCATGGCATACGTGACGCCGTCCTCGGTCGCCCCGGCCAGGAGCTGGTCCATGACGGACATCGAGTCACGCACGGACCCGGCCCCCGCCCGCACCACCAGCGGGAGCACCCCCTCTTCGACGGGGATCTTCTCCCGCCCGCACACATCGGCGAGGTAGTCCCGCAGGGTCCCCGGCGGCACGAGCCGGAACGGGTAGTGGTGCGTACGCGACCGAATGGTCCCGATGACCTTCTCGGGCTCGGTGGTCGCGAAGATGAACTTCAGATGCTCCGGAGGCTCCTCGACCACCTTCAGCAGCGCGTTGAACCCGGCCGACGTGACCATGTGGGCCTCGTCGATGATGTAGATCTTGTACCTACTCCCGGCCGGCCCGAAAAAGGCCTTCTCCCGCAGCTCACGAGCATCATCGACACCACCGTGCGAGGCGGCGTCGATCTCGATCACGTCGATCGACCCCGGCCCGTTCCGCGCGAGGTCCTGACACGACTGGCACTGGCCGCAGGGCGTCGGCGTGGGCCCCTGCTCGCAGTTCAGACACCGGGCGAGGATCCGCGCACTGGTCGTCTTGCCGCACCCACGCGGACCGCTGAACAGGTACGCGTGATTGACCCGGTTGTTCCGCAGCGCCTGCTGCAGCGGATCAGTGACATGCTCCTGTCCGATGACCTCGGCGAACGACTCCGGGCGATAGCGGCGGTACAGCGCGAGAGACGACACGCATACGAGGTTATAGCCGCCCACTGACAACCCGGCCTGCCCAGGGCCCACCCCGGAAACCGCCGCAGGTCAGCCCCGCGCCGAGGTTCTTCGACGGGCCCCCGCGGCCCAACAGAAGACCCCCCACGCACCCGCCAGAGCCAACCTACCCTTGCTGCCTTCCGGCCCTGGGGGAGTTCAGTCAGATAGCGCCGCGTGAGGGGCTGCCCCCAGCCTACCCGATCCACCGACCCCGCCCGTCCCCCTCCCCCGGCCCCTCGAACGAGTTCGCAAGCACTCCCCGCCGTCATGTAATGTTTCCGGCGGAGGATTCGCCTAGAGGCCTAGGGCGCACGCTTGGAAAGCGTGTTGGGGGCAACCCCTCACGAGTTCGAATCTCGTATCCTCCGCCAGTGCCTCACCGGGCACGATGTCGAAGGGCCCCACCTCACGGTGGGGCCCTTCGACGTTGTCCTCAGCCCTCGTTGTCCTGGTTTTTGTCCACAGCGGGTGTGATGCGAGCCGAGGCAGATCGGTTCGGCGCATGAGAGCCGGGGTCGGCCAGCGAGAGCTTCGAAGATGCGGAGGCGCTGCTGCCGAGACCGGTCGGCCCGAGGAGGCCGGTGTAGTTTAGCTATATGGACGTTTTGCCCGTTTATAGATGCATGTGAGCCGCGCATCGAGAGCAGAGGCGACGTGGCATGACAGATCGGGCAGCAGCGGACTCGGAAACCACGGAGTTCACGCAGCGCGGGCGGCTTCATACGCTCCGTGCGGTCTGTGCCGGGCTCACGGCCCGCGAGATGTTGTGCTGTGTTGCGGACCAGGCGATGGCCGAACTCGGCGGGTTCGCGGGGATGGTCCATTGGTCTAGCGGGCCGGGACGCAGTCGGGGCCTGCGCTTGGTGACCGTCAGTGGACTGCCCCGACCAGCCCTCCAGGAGTGGGCGGAGATCGCCGAGGACGACCCTCAGAGTGCTCCCGCCAGCGCGCTCCGTGACGGTAGGTACGTGTGTATGCCCGCCTCCTGCGGCATCCGGTCGCTGGACGGGGAGCCGCTCGCCGCCATGGTGGCGGCAGTCCCGCTGGCCGGATCGGATGCACAGCTGGGGACGCTGTCCGTCCTGACGGCGCAGGGCGAGCCGACACTCGAGCAGCGGGCGTTCCTCGATGAGACAGCCCGTTGGGTGATGACGCATATCTCGCCCGAAGGAGTGGACGACCTGCCATGGCGGCACACGCAGCCCGACGGCTCCCACCTCCGGATGGCGCGGGACGCTGTTGAGGTCGGTTCGTGGCAGTGGAGCATCCGCACCGGAGACATGTTCTGGGACGAAGTTGGGCTCAGGCTGCTCGGCGTGTCCGGCAAAGGCGTCCGCCGGATCGGGAGCTGGCCCGACTTCGTACACCCCGATGACCTGCCAAAGGTGATGGCCGCCGTCGAGGAGTCGCTGCACACCGGTGACATCTACGAGGCGGAGTACCGAATCCGCCAGCCGGACGGGACCACGCGTTGGGTGCAGAGCCGGGGCCGGCCGGTACCCGGCGACCGCGGCGCAGCGGAACACGTGGTCGGCACGGTTTGGGACACCACCAAAAGCCGAGTCGCCCGGCAGGCCGTCGGCGACGCGATGAGGCACATGGGCGATGCCTTCCTCGGGGTCGACCGGGACTGGCTGATCACCTTCCTCAATGGCCCGGCCGAACACCTCCTCGGCCGGGCCGAGGACATCGTGGGCCGGGGACTGTGGGAAGGCCCGGCAGGGCAGGTGGCGGGCCTGGAGGAGCGGTGCCGTCAGGCCGCTGCGGACAACGTACCCGTGGGTGTCGACGTCCGGTGGCCGACGGACGGGCACTGGTACCACATGCGGCTGGCCCCTTATCCCGAAGGACTGACGGCGTACTTCACCGACGTCACCGACAACCGGGCGCGCGCCGTGCGGCGCGAGGCCGGGAGACGAGCTCACGCCGTGCGGCAGGATGTCGCCGACCAGGCGGGTCCGATCGGCGCACTGGCCATCGCCTTGTCCGAGGCGGTGACGATGCAGGACGTCGTCGATGTCCTCGCCGACCATGTGATGCCGCGGTTCGGGTCGGCCGGGCTGCTGGTGCAGGCGGTGGAGGGCGGCCGACTGGACGTGGTCGGATCCGTCGGGTACTCCGAGGACCACATCCGCAGCCTCGAGAAGCTGCCGCTCAGCGGCAGCGGGCCGGTCGAGGAGGTGGCCCTTACCCGCAAGCCGCAGTTCATCGGTTCACCGGCCGAGTGGGCCGCGCGGTATCCGTGGCTGGCCCACCTGCTGGGCACCTCCGGCAAGCAGGCATGGGCGTTCCTGCCGGTGGTCGCCTCGGGCCACCCGGTCGGCTGCTGTGTGTTGTCCTACTACGAGCCCCGCCGCTTCACCCGCTATGAGCGGGACCTGCTCACCGCGTTCAGCGGAATGTTCGCCCAGGCCCTGTCCCGGGCCCGGTTGTACGACACCGAGCATGCCCGCGCCCAGACCCTGCAGCGCGCTCTGCTCCCGCGCGCCCTGCCCTCGACGCCCGCGCTGACCACGGCGGCCCGCTACCTGCCCGCCAGCAGCACCGAGGTCGGCGGCGACTGGTACGACATCATCCCCCTGTCCGCGGACCGGGTCGCTCTCGTCATCGGCGATGTCATGGGCCACGGACTGGCCGAGGCCGCGACCATGGGGCGGCTGCGTACCGCCGTACACACCCTCGCCGACCTGGATCTGCCGCCCAGCGAGATTCTCGCGCACCTCAACGACCTCTGCACCGACCTGGGCGACGAGTTCTATGCGACCTGTCTGTACGCCGTCTACGACTCCGTCACCGGCGACTGTTCCATAGCCCGGGCGGGCCATCCGCCGCCGGGCATCATCCTGCCCGACGGCTCGGTCAGCTTCTCCGACCTGGTGCCGGACCCGCCCCTGGGCGCCGCCGAACCTCCGTTCACCAGCCTGCGGACCCGCCTGCCCGAGGGCAGCCGCCTCGTGCTCTACACCGACGGTCTTGTGGAGTCCGCCTCCCGGGACCTGGACAGCGGCATGGCCGAACTCGCCAAGGTCCTCACCGAACAGCCCGGCCGAACCACCACCGAGGGCGACAGCCAAGCACAGCTGGAGCAGCTGTGCGACGCCGTCACCGGCGCGCTCCTGCCCGCCGAGCAGCCGACCGCGGACGACACCGCGCTGCTCATTGCGTGTACCCACCGGCTGTCTCCCGACTCCGTGGCCTGCTGGGAGCTGCCCGACGGACCGGTGGCCGCCGCTGTGGCCCGCGCCCATGTCCGCGAACAACTCAGTGTCTGGGCGCTCGACGACCTGGTGATGACCGCCGAACTACTGGCCAGCGAACTGGTCGGCAACGTGGTGCGGCACGCAAAGGGCCCCGCGCGGCTGCGTCTGCTGCACAGCCGGACCCTGGTCTGCGAGGTCTCCGACGGCAGTGCGACCACACCCCGGATACGCCGAGCCACCGACACCGATGAAGGGGGACGCGGCCTGCAGCTGGTGGCCGCGCTCTCCGAGCGCTGGGGCACCCGCTACACGCCCGACGGCAAATGCATCTGGACCGAGCTGCCTCTCCCCACCCAGCCGTAACCGACCACCCGGAGACCTGGTGCCGTGACTGGAGCCGTTCCGGCGCTTGTTGGCTTCGAGCAACAGGCACTGAACCTCTTCCACGGAGTAGGGCTCTACCTCGAATTCGTTTTCTTCCATCCGAGGCGGTTTCGCCAGCGCGGCGGCGTTCTTCGCCGCGTAGCCTCCCCCAGCGCGGTTCGGGCGGTGCGGTGGGCCTGATGAGCCGTGCCCGCCTTGCGCTCCCCATTCGCCTGCATACGGCGGTACAGACTTTCCAGGTGTTCGGGCTGCAAGCGGTCAAGGCGGTGCTTGCCGACACCGGGCACGAGGTGGACGCGAACGGCGACCTCGTAGCCGTCGTAGGTGTTCTCGCTGACGGTCGGTTTGGCGATGTTCTCAAATCCCAGTGCTGAGTGAGCGTTTGGTTCTTGCTTGTCCGTTTCATTGGGCTTAGCTGTAGCGCCAGTTCGGGGTGGCTTCATGGGTGAGGCGGCGGGTCATGAGGTTGATGGCGGCGAGCTGGATCATTGCGGCTGAGCGGTGGGGGTGGGTCTCATGGTCGCGGGCCAGGCGGCGGTGGTTCATGAGCCAGCCGAGGGTGCGTTCGATGACCCAGCGGCGGGGTTGGACGCGAAAGCCGCGGACGGCGGGGTCGCGTTGGACGATTTCCAGGTCGATGCCGAGCTGGGCGGCATGTTCGACGGCTTTGGTTTTGTAGCCGTTGTCGGCCCAGGCTTTGGTGACGGTGGGGTGGCGTCGGCGGACCTGGCCGAGGAGCTGAGTGCCGGCGGCGGAGTCGTGGACGCTGGCGGCGGTGACGGCGACGGCCAGCAGGAGGCCGAGGGTGTCGGTGACGATGTGCCGTTTGCGTCCGATGATTTTCTTGGCCGGGTCGACTCCGTGGCTGGTCAGGTGGACGGTGGCGGAGGTTTTGATGCTCTGGCTGTCGATCAGGCAGGCGGTGGGTTCGCTGGTGCGGCCTTCGGCCTGGCGGACCTTGCCGCGTAAGAGGCCGGTGAGCTGGTCGAAGATGCCGTCGGCTTCCCAGTGGGCGAAGTAGCCGTAGACGGTCTGGTGGGGCGGGAAGTCGTGGGGCAGGTAGCGCCAGGGGATGCCGGTACGGTCGACATAGAGGATGGCGTTGATCAGGGTGCGCAGGTCGTGGGTGGGTTTGCGGATGCCGTTGCGGGCCTGGCGCCAGGCTTCGAGGGTGGGGCGGATGAGTTCCCAGCGGGCATCGGACAGGTCGCTTGGGTAGGGCCGTGAGGACTGCATGATGCCTGGGTATGCGGTGGCGGCCGGCCTGGGCAGGGCGTGTGCGGGGGTGTCCGGCCTGGGCAGGGCGTGTGCGGGGGTGTCCGGTGCACAGGGGCGCGGGTTCGCGGTCCCATATGAACTGGGTGGTTTCTAAATGAGATGGGAGCTCTTGTAAGGAATCCGGCGCATTGCCAGTCTTCTCATTGCCGCATAAGCCGTTTTTCCGGCAGATCGACGGACCGACCCCCACACGTGGCCGCCCAGAACTATCCCAGAAATCCCGAAAAGCGAATCAAACGCCCACTCAGTTTCCTTCTCATTCAGCAGCGTTCATGCTCGTTCAAGGGAGACCCGCCCGCGTACACGTCCCGAGTTCGAATCTCGTATCCTCCGCAGCCGCCTGCACAGGCGAAACGAAGAGCCGAGCCACGAATGTGGTTCGGCTCTTCGGTGTGGGATTGATTGCCTTTTTGGTTGCGTTTACAGCAGGTACTCAGGACATCTCGGCGAACAGTCAGACGCACGCTCCCGCATGGATGGCTCGATGTGGAACCCAGTCGCGGACCCCAGCATCCATCGCCTTCTGGGGTTCGGCTAGGTGGTCCAGGGGTGCGCGGGGAGTCCGGGCACGGGATCCGGTCGGGCGTCTCGCGCCGAGTCACGTCCGCGGTTGAGGCGAACCCACGCCGGTGGTGATGGGGTTTCTTGAAGATTCCCGACCCCTGCTCGGGGTGTCATCAGACGCGCTCGACGGATCTCCCCACCCATTCCGGGCCTGTGCTGGGACGGGACACCGATGGCGAGGGGCCGCCCGACAGCCCGTCAGGTCCGGGTGGTGTGTTGTTGCACATGCCGTAGCGGCATGTGGTGTCGTCGAGGGCACCACAGCACGAAAGGCCCTGTCTGCGATGTACCCCTTCGTCACGCCTCCCCGCGAGGTCAGGATCGGCGATGCCGCCGCCTTCGCCGGAACCACCCCGCGCGCCATTCGTCACTACCACCAGATCGGTCTGCTGCCGGAGCCCGAGCGAGGCGGAGACGGACGCCGCCGCTACGGCTACGACGACATGGTCCGCCTGCTGTGGATCCGCAAGATGTCCGAGGCCGGCATCAGCCTGGACGACATGCGGGCCGCTTTCGACGAAGCCCGTGACGTCGAGGACGTCCTGGGCCGACTGGAGGAGACCCTGGCCGCCCAGGAGGCCGACATCAAGCGTCAGCGCGCGGCAGTCCAGCGCCTGCGAGCCGTGGGCAGCCCACTGGGCCTGCTCTCCCCGCTGGTCACGGACCGGCTCAGCCACCTGCCCCCGGGCGCACTGCGCCCCTCCGACCTGGACGACCTGCTGGTCACGGAACGGATCTTCGGGCCGCTGGGCGCCGCAATTCGGGCCGGCCTGTTCATCACCCTGGCGACCCATCCCGGCCTACGGGCCGAGGCAGACCGCCTCGACGCGGCCGACGCCGCCCTCGATGACACCGTCGACCCCCACGACCCGCAGGTCGAGGAACTCGCCGCGCAGCACTGCGCCCACCACAAGGCCCTGGAACAGGCCATGGAAGCGGCCGGAATGGACGAGGCCGAGGAGAAGCTCTTCGAGATCTACGACGGCGACCTGACGGGCGACGAGGAGGACACCCCGATGAGTGCCTTCGAAGCGATAACCAAGATGCCCTATGGCTTCTCCGCCGCCCGGACGCGGTGCATCGAACTCACGGGCCGGCTCCTTTACGGGGACCTCTCTGCCGGCAGCTGATCGCTGGTGCGGCCGTGCGCGAGGATCCCGGATCGGCCACCGACACGAAGCCGGCGTCTCGACGTCTCGACACGGCCGGCACGCTCACGAGCGGGAAACCCAAGCCGACGACCCGGGCCACGCTCCTTGAAACTCCCCACTTCGTTGAACACCAGAGCGAGCGATCCGAGGAGCATCCCTGGCCGTTTTCAAGAATCCCCATCAGTGGAGGAACCTGCCCCCAGGCGGCACCCGCTGATCACGGGGTTACGCCATTCTTGAACCCGGCGCCGAGACTCCGGCCCGCTGCGACACTCCCTGGCTCAACGAGGTGCATACCGCGTGAAGTCCCGATCAACGCTGGCGACATGGCTGGGCAGCCTCGACAGCTCTCGTCTGGCACGCGTGCTCAGAGCGCGAGAGGACGCCATGTCCCCTCCGGAGCCGCGCTCGGTGGGGGAGCTGGCGGACCGTCTTCAGCGCCCCGGATCGGTGGCCCTGTCCCTGCCGCGGCTCGCGCTGCCGCATCTGCAGGTGGCCGAGGCGCTGGCGGCGCTGGGTGCGCCCGCGTCGCGCGAAGCCCTGGCGGAGCTGTTGGGGGCGTCGGACGGGGAAGCCACTCGCGCACTGGACGCCGTGCTGGAAGTGCTGGCCGATCATGCTCTGGTCTGGCCGGACGGCGCGGGGACGCTCCGCATGGCCGGGCCGTTGCGGCAGGCGTGGGACGCGCCCTTGGGACTGGACGCTCCGTTGGAGCAGCTGCTCACGGGCGCGACCTCCGACGAGCTGCGCGGCATGCTGGCGGCACTGGGCGTCAAGCCGCCGCGCACCAAGCCGCAGCGACTGGCCGCACTGGTGGAACACCACAGCGACGCGGAACAGGTTGTCTCTGTGGTTGCCAGAGCCCCTGCGGCGGCCCGGAAGCTACTCGAACGCCGAGCGGAGGGTGAGCAAGGGCAGCCACAGTTCATCGTGTTCCGCACTACCGGCCGCAGCCTCGATCCGGGCGAGCGATGGGCGCTGGACCGGGGCCTCCTGGTCCAGGACCGTCACGGCTACGGTCCGGCCCGTATGCCGGCCGAGGTGGCGCTCGCGCTGCGCGGGCCGGGCTGGCACGCTCCGTTCGAGCCCGTACCGCCTACGGCGCGATTGGTGTCTGTCACCCCGGCAGAGGTGGACCGCGAGGCGTCCGCCGCGGCCACGGTGTTCGCTTCGCACGCCGCTTCGGTCCTGTCGGCGTGCTCTGCGGCCGCGCCGGCCCGGCTGAAGTCCGGCGGGATCGGTGCGCGTGAACTGGCCCGGATCGGCAAGGCCGCCCAGGCCGATGACGCCGTCGTGCGCCTTGCTCTCGAGACCGCTTACGCTGCCGGGCTCCTGGGGCGGGACGGCGATCGCGTGGCGCCCACCGACGCGTATGACACCTGGACGCAACAGGAACCCCCGGACCAGTTCGCCGTGCTGCTTCAGGCATGGCGGAACCTGCCTCTCACCCCGACCCAGGCGCGTGACGAGGACAACAAGACGCTTCCCGCTCTCGCGGGAGCACCGCCCTGCAATGGCTGTGTGCAGGCTCGCCACGGGTTGTTGGACGCAGTCGCACAGCTTCCGGCAGGGCAGGGCACGGCGGTCACGTCGGATCTGGGGCCCCTGATCACCTGGCACCGCCCGCTCGCCCACCCGTCGCCCCCGGACGGGGCACCGTTCGCCATCGTGATCCGTGAGGCCGAAATCCTCGGCGTACTCGCTCGCGGTGCCCTGTCCGCCTTCGGCATCCACCTGCGCGCCGGCGACACGGAGGGGCTGGGAACCGAGTGCCGGCGGCTGCTGCCCTCGGCCACCGCGACGGCACGGATCGGCGCCGACCTCACCGCCGTCGTCACCGGCGCACCGTCCGCGCGGCTGGCCTCCCTGCTGGACTCCGTCGCCGACCGGGAGACCAGCGGCACGGCATCGGTGTGGCGGTTCAGCTCCGACAGCATCCGCCGGGCACTGGATGCCGGCCGTGTCCCCGACGCCATCGCCGCCGACCTGGCCGCTGTCGCAGCCGGGCCCCTGCCGCAGCCTCTGTCGTACCTGATCACCGACACCGCACGTGGCCACGGGCGCGTGCGCGTCGCCCCCGCCGCCTGCGTCCTCCACGGCGACGAGCCCGCGCTCTTGGCGGAACTCGCTGCCCACCGCAAGCTCGCCAAGCTCGGGCTACGGCAGCTGGCGCCGACGGTGCTGGTCAGCCGCAGCCCGCTCGACACGACTGTCGCCGCACTCCGGGCCGAGGGATACGCCCCCGTCGCCGAGACCGCCGAGGGCACGGCACGGATCGAGAAGACCCGGCTTCAGCGGGCCGCCGCTCCTGTGCCGGTTCCGCGCCGCACGGGCGCAGGAGGCAGTGGCCGGATCGCTGCCACAGGCGTGGCGAAGACAGCCTCCGCGGCAGAGCCGGGCAGCTTGGCAGCCCGGCTGCTGAAGGCTCCGCCGACGCCTCCCGAACCCGCGCCGTTCGACGGAGGAGCGGCCTTCGCCACGGACACCGAGGAGATCGTCGCAGGGTGGGCGAAGCAGCTGCCGTACAGCGACGTCCGTCAGCTCGCCCATGCCATTGATACCGGTGAACCCATCACCGTCGAGTACGTCGCCGCCTCGGGGAACAGGACGGTGCGCACCCTCAGCCGCCTCATGCTCGACCCGCCCTACCTCGAAGCCTGGTGCCACCTGCGAGACGACGAGCGCGTTTTCACCCTCTCCCGCGTCCACAGCGTCGTGAGCTACATGCCCGAGTGAGAGAAGATGGTATCGATGGAGATACTATCCCTGCCGATACTATCTCCGTCGGGGGGTTGAGATGCGTCGCTTCATCGGGCGGGACCGTGAGCTGCGCGTGCTCGGCAACGCTTTGCAGGCGGTGCAGGATGCCGTCGGGTCGGCGAAGCCGGGGCAGTGCGTCCTCATGCGGGGGAGACGGCGGGTGGGCAAGTCCAGCCTCGTCGAGGAGTTCCTCCGGCGGACCGAGACTCCGTACCTCTTTTTCACCGCTGCGGGCGGCACGGCGGAAGACGAGTTGTCGGAGCTGCTCGACACCGTTGCCAGGTCCACTCTGCCGGAGCGGGGGTTGTTCGCGGAGGAGACCCCCGATCAGTGGAACGCAGCATTCAGACTCCTTGCGGAGGTCCTGCCCGACGACACCCCCAGCGTCGTCGTCATCGACGAGGTTCCGTATCTCATGGACCGCATCGACGCCTTCGAGGGGATGCTTCAGCGGGCATGGGACCGGCTGCTCAGCCGCAAACCCGTGCTTCTCCTCCTGGTCGGATCCGATCTGTCGATGATGGAGGCCCTGAACAGCTACGACCGCCCCTTCCACCAGCGGGGCCGGGAAATGATCGTGGGACCGCTGAACCCTGCTGACATCGGCGAGATGCTCGGCCTGTCACCGGCAGCCGCGTTCGACGCCGCTCTGATCACGGGGGGTCTCCCCCTGATCTGCGCCGAGTGGCGGGCCGGAGCGGATGTCTGGGAGTTTCTCGGCGACTCGCTGGACAACCCGATCTCGGCGCTGCTGGTCTCCGCCGAGCGCTCTCTGGCTGCGGAGTTCCCACCACAGGCGATGAGCAGGGAGGTCCTGCGTGCCATCGGATCCGGGGAGCGAACCTTCACCAACATCGCGCGCGCGGCCGGCGGCATCGCCCACACCACACTCACCCGGGCCACTGACGTCCTGACCGAGAAACGGGTCGTGGCCGCCGAGCTGCCCCTCTCACTGCGACCCTCGAAGGAACGTCGCTACCGAGTGGCCGACCCCTACCTGCGGTTCTGGCTCGCGTTCCTGGATCCGCACATGGCGGAGATCGAACGGATGCGGGGAGACCTCACACTGAGCCGGATCAAGGAGCAGTGGACGAGCTGGCGTGGCCGCGCGATCGAGCCCCTGGTCCGGGAATCCCTCGCCCGCCTCCTGCCGGACGGGCTCCTGCCCGCCGCCCCGGCGATCGGCGGGTACTGGACCCGAAGCAACGACGTCGAGATCGACTTGGTGGGCGCCGACCGGCAGCCGGTGGCCAAGCAGTTGCTCTTTCTCGGCTCGGTCAAGTGGCTGGAGAACTCCGCGTTCGACAACCACGACCTGGCCGCGCTGCAGAAGCACCGGGCAGCGATCACCGACGAGCCGGTGCCACTCGTGGCGGTCTCCCGCAGCGGGATCGGTTGTTCCGGCCTTCAGGCGGTGTACGGCCCCGAGGAACTGCTCAGCGCCTGGCGCAGGGCGTGAGCAGGAACTGATCCCTGGTTGCAGTTCCGGTTGCATTCACTGCTGTTCAGCACCGTCCACCGCCTGCCGTCAGCCGCATTCCGTCGCAGGTCAGGACCCCGCTGATCAATCCCGAACCCTCAGGCGAACAGGTGGAAAGCGTGTTGGGGGCAACCCCTCACGAGTTCGAATCTCGTATCCTCCGCAGCCGCCGAACTGGGCGAGCCGAGATGGTCACCTCTCCGATGGCGCTGGTCGAGGCATACGACGGCAGAACCACCGAGCAGCGCTGGGACTGGGTACTCTCGCTCCTCAAGGTTCCCGAGGTCGGGAAGGACGACTTTCGTGTGACCTCATCGGCGTTGTCCGTCCGCCATCCTTGAATCCTGTGTGTGGCGGCGCCGTTGCGGACCCATCGTGCTCTTCGACGGCGAGGTGTTCCCCATCAGTGAGCCCAGCGGATCAACACTGGCTGCCCGGCTGCTCAGCCTTGACGCAGAGCGGCTGGAGACGGGCCCAGGGCTACTCCGCAGCCAGTGACTCGCGCATCGCCTTCGCGGTGGTCGCCGGGTCGTAGCCCTCGGGGACGCCTTCGACCAGGATGATGTCGCCCTTGATGTGGCGGGAGCGCAGCGGGGCGATCTCCTGGTAGGCGGGGGAGTCCCACCAGGCACGCGCCTCGGCGATGCCGGGGAAGCCGATCATCACGACGCTCCCGGGCCAGCTGCCCTCCTTCACCTCGTGCGGGGTGACGTGCACGAGGAAGCGGCCGCCGTACGGCTCGAAGGTGGCGGGGATGCGCTCGATGTACTCGGCGATCTCCGGGTGCGGGGCGGCGTCCTGCAGGTGGGCTATGGCGTACGCGGGCATGGTGTCGGTGTCCTTCCCGGTCGGTCGAGCTCCGTATGCCGAGAGCGTCGCACGGCGGTGCGGCGGGGTCGATTACCTCACGGGTAATCGACCCCGGTCGCCGTCGGGGAGCACGGCGGGCGCCGCCGTCAGGCTCCGGCTCGTCGTCCGTCTCCTCGCACGGAGGCGATCACGCCGGTGGCGACGGCGGTCGCGGCGAGGCTCCCCAGCATGACCATTCCCACGCCGATCACGAAGAGGCCGCTGGCGTCGTCGGACCAGTCGTAGTACGCGGCGGCGGTGAGGCCGGCGGTGGTGCCGAGTACACCGGCCGCCATGTAGCGCCGGGACGCCGCCCAGTACACCGGGACGAGAAGGGTCAGCACCAGTCCGATCACCTGCCACGCCTCGTACGGGCCGGTCGTCGTACCGTCGGGCTGCACGTCACGCTGCTGGTCCCAGCCCAGCCAGGCAGCCCACATCGTCAGCGTCACCGCGGCCAGCGCGAGGGTCGACAGCAGCTCTCGACCGGGCCGGTGACCGGGGTTCACAAGTCCTTGGCTCATGGTTCAAGCCTTCCGGCCCGGCCCGTGGACGGACAGAGCTCATGTACTCAGCTTCATCCGAGTACATGAGCCCTGAGTACCTGTGCTCCCCGCCTTCAGGGAGTGCTGCTGGGGATCACGCAGTTCTTCGGCTGTTCCCGGCCCGTGGGCCAGCCCAGGCCGACGAACTTCAGCTTGCCGGAGCCCTCCCGGCCGGGGTCGAGTTCGACGACCGCGGCCGGCTTGTCGTACGCGTTCCCGCCGCTGGTCAGGCATATCAGGCCGCTCGTGCCGGGTACCCGGTGGCGGGAATGGAGCAGGGACCACTGCCTGCCCACGTCCTCACGGCCGGGCACCGCCTCGGCGCCGCCCCTCTGCGCCTGGTGCAGGGCCTTGCCGATGGTGACGAGGCCGTCGTACACGAGCATCGTCCGGGAGTCCTCCAGGTTGGGGACGGAGCCGAGGTTCGTGCCCTCGCCGCGCGTGGTGCGGATCCGGTTCCTCAGGGTCTCCAGGGCCTGCTGGGGTTCCGTGAGGTACTGGGGGAGTTCCTGATCAGTGGGTTTGCGGTTGTGGTCCGTCTCCCACTTCCTGCTCCAACGAGCCAGCTCGGTGCTCCAGGCGTCCGGGTGGGCGGGGGCGGCGTACTGCACCGTCACCTTCGCGAGGCCGTCCTCGCCGCGCAGCCGCGCCCAGTCCTTCTCCGTCATGATCTGCCGCAGTGAGGCCGCGTCCGAACCGCTGACGATGGTGTAGTGCCGGTCCTTGCATCCCACCTGGGCGAGCTTGAGCGCGAAGATCCGCAGGTGCAGGGTGCGTCCCGCGAAGTAGACGGTGTCGGCCTCGGAGTCGCAGATGTTGTTGGCCGTCTGCGTGAACTGGTTGCCGGTCGAGCCCGGCTCGTCGATCGCCGGGGACTCGAAGGACATCGCGGCGGGGCCGGGCGGGCCCTGCTCCTCGATCCCGCTGAACGCCTTCGCCAGCGACTCGGTGTAGGCGTCGGGGCGCTTGTCGTAGACCAGCACGGTTCTCAGGTTCTGCCGGCCCCGTTCACCGTTGAAGTTGGCCAGTGCCTGGGCCGCGTCGTGGTTGGTGGCGATGATCCGGGCCAGGCCGGGGAAGCGCAGCTTCGCCATCCCGTCCGCGGCGTCCTCGTTCGCGATCCGGTCCCCGCTGATCCGGGAGGCGAGCACCGGGACCTTGTGTTCGGTCAGGCGTTTGACGGCCGCCTCGGTGGCGTCGAGGCTGAGGTTGAAGCCGGTGACCGCGCGCAGCCGGTCCTCGGGTGAGGAGGCCATCCGCAGGAGGGTGTCGACGACCTTCGCCTGATGCCCGTAGTTCCGCCCGGGGTTGGCCAGCACCAGCCGGATCTTCGGCGGTTCGCCCTCGCCCTCGTTGGCCTGCCGCTGGCCCAGATAGGCGCCCTGGAGGTCACTGCGCATCTGCCGGCGCAGCGCCGGTCTGTCCGACTGGAGCGGCAGCATCATCGCCACCGTGACGTACGGCTGGTCCTCGATCCTCTTGTTCTCGCGTGCGATGGCCCGGGAGACGTCGCGGATCTCGGGGGTGCCGAAGTCGTAGCCGTCGCCGTTGACGCCGACGCACTCGCCGTCGATCCGCTCGATGCCGTCGGCGCAGGTGTCCGGTTTCTGGAGGACGGAGGTGAGGAGGAGGACGCACGCCACCGCGGCGCCCGCGCCCAGCAGCGCGTAGAGGAACTTCTTCCATCTGGGCATCCCCGTTACCTCCGTCGCCCGAGCTGTTGGGTACAGGTGCAGCGCAGCAACGGCTGCTCGTTCTCCGCCAGGCCGCTCCATTCCGTGGCCGTCCTGCTGAGTTGTCCCGCGCCGTCGAACTCCATGATCGAGAGGAGGTCCAGCAGCTTGGCCAGGGTGCGGGCCGTCTCCCTGCCGGTCGGCCTGGTCCGCTCCTCGCACAGCCACACCGCGTGCAGCAGCTGGTCGACGGTGCGGCGCAGTGCCGGTCCGCGCGGGGTCGTCAGGCCCTGGGCGCGCTCCCGCCGGGCGTCCGCCCCGCCGGGATACGGCGCCTGGGCGATCTCCAGCAGCTCCGCGCACCACTCGCGGGGGCGGCCGGGCAGGGTGGCGGCCAGATGGCGGACCACGTCGCCCACACCGCCGGACACCAGGTGGTGGTTCATCCGGTGCGCCGTGACCGAGCGGAACGCCTCGCCGCCCGGGGCCCCGTCGCCGCCCGGCGACGCCACGCCGTCCGGCACACTCCCGCCGCCCGGCGCCCCCTCGCCGCCCCGCACGTTCCCGCCGCCCGGCGTCCCGTCGCCCTCCGCCGCGCGGCCCGCGTAGTGGTCCCGAAGCAGGTGGTGGTCGGCGTACCAGGCGGCGCCGTCGGGGCGCAGCCCGTACAGCCGGTGCACCAGCAGCTGGCGCAACCCGAAGTCCCCGATGAAGTGCCGCTCGCAGCTGGGCCACCCGGTGTCGACGAGCAGCTGGGAGACGTGGTGTGCCGTCAGATGGTGGACGCGGCCCGACTGGTGGTGGCTGAGCAGGACGCCCGCGCACTCCTCGTCGTGCGCCACCGACAGATGGGTGAGCAGATCGAGCCACTGGTCGTGGTGCTCTTCCGGCAGCCGCACCGGCATCTGGTCCAGGACCAGCTCCCTCAGCAGGATGTCCGCCACCGGTCGCTGGTCGGACGCGCCGTCCCCGGAGAGTCGTAAGGGGGCGTCCAGGATGTCCCGGTCATTGGCGTCCGCCGGCATGCGGAACGCGGCGGCAGCGGCGGCCAGCCGGATCACGGTGTGCGGTCGCCCGCCGCTCAGCCGTGCCACGGCGGCGTCGACACGGCGGCGGTTCATGCCGCCCTCGGGCTCCGTGCGCCCCTGTCTTCGCTCGGTCTCCCGGCGGATCTGGTCGCCGGTGAGAAGGGGCATGCGCAGCAGGAGCACCCCGTCGGCCAGCGTCGGCAGGCCCGCCGCCGCGTCCATGGGCCGGGTCCACGCGGGAGGGCCGCCGTCGGCGGGCCGGAACTCCGCCGGGGGCGCCAGCGGCGGCAGACCGCCGTGCAGGAAGGCGCCGCCGTCCGCGCGGCGGGCCGTGCCCACGACCACCACGCGGTCGCGCTGACCGCCCCGGCGGTCGGTGAGGACGGCGCGCAGCAGCCGCTCCCCCAGGGGCGACTCGGCGTGGTCCAGCAGCAGTCCTGGCCGGCCGACCCGGCGCATGTAGCCGGACAGCGAGGCATACGCGGCCTCCAGGTCCTCGCGCAGCGCCCGGAAGAGGAAGCTCTCCGCGAGCTCGCGGTCCTCGCCTCCGGCCTGGAAGTCGGCGGCGAGGATGCGCAGCCCGTGCAGGGGCTGGCCGGCCGCGCCGGGATACGCGCCGTAGATCCGCTCCAGTTCCGCCCTGCCCCGGGGCGCGAGGCGTTCGAACAGGGCGTCCAGCAGCGCGTTGCTCACCGCCGCCGAGTACGGGTCGAGTGCCTGCCCGGACAGGGTCGTCATCAGGTTCCGGATCGTTCCGCGGAGTACGCCCCGCCAGAAGTCGCCCGTCCTCAGGCCGGGCAGGCGCTGTTTCTGGGGGAGCTCCTCGTACCGTTCGACCTCTGTGGCGACCGCCTCGGGGGTGCCCTCCGCGACGCCGGTGGCGATCAGCGCGAGGCCCGCGAAGAGGCGCGGGAAGGCGAACGAGCCGCCCGTCCCCTGCCAGGTGCTCAGCCGCCGGGCGACCTCGACCAGGACCTCGGTCGCCTCCGAGCGGGCGCCCGGCTCCGGCTGGGCCCGGTCCCCGTACACCGGTGAGCCGCAGTCCAGGTGGATGACGGGCACCTTGGTGGCGAAACGGTCCCGCACCGCACGCAGCAGCCGGCCCTTGCCCATGCCCGGGCCGCCGGTGAGCAGCACCACGGGAAGGTCGGGGCCGTACAGCGGCTCGCGGCCGGCGCCCGACGGTGATCGCGCGAACAGACGCGCGAAGAAGCCGTCCTCGCTGAGGAGTTTCTCGAACCCCAGGTCTTCACACACGGACCCCCCACGTATCGCTCGTCCGCCCGGGGACGGATGACCGGTGACCGATGTGCCAGAAAAGAATCAGTGGAACACGAACCCATCTGGTCGGACAACGATGCTGACGTGAAGAGGGAGTTGGGGGGCGGTGAGTGCGGCCGGACCCTGGCGCGCCACGGCGACGGGCTCGCTCGGTTCCGGTCGTCGGGTCGGCCCGGACCGCCTCAGCCGGGCCCCCGGGCCCCCGGACTCCCGCGCGCGAGGGTGGCCTCAGCCGGACTCCCGCGCGCGCTGGAACCGGGCGGCCGCCTCCGCGAGGTCCACGATCGGGGCCGGGTGGCCCGTACCGGCGGCGTCGGGAAGCCAGCGGCGTACGTACTGCCCGTGGGGGTCGTGGCGGCGGGCCTGGGCCAGCGGGTTGAGGACGCGGTTCGGGCGGGTGTCCGTGCCGGTGCCGGCGGCCCACTGCCAGTTGAGCTGGTTGTTGGCGATGTCGCCGTCCACGAGGAGGTCCAGGAAGTGGCGGGCTCCCACCCGCCAGTCCACGTACAGCGTCTTGGTGAGGAAGCTCGCCGTGAGCAGCCGGGCGCGGCCGGGCATCCAGCCCTCGTGGCTCAGCTGCCGCATGGCCGCGTCGACGACGGGGTAGCCCGTGCGGCCCTCGCGCCAGGCGTCGATCTCCTTCGTGACGTGGCGCCAGCGGTCGTGGTGGGGGCGGTAGTCGTGACGGGCGGCGTCGGGGCGGGCCGACAGGACCTGGTAATGGAAGTCCCGCCAGGCCAGTTGGCGGACGAAGGCGCGTGCCCCGGGGTTGTCCTGTGCGCGGGACCGGTCCAGCAGTTCGGCCGGTGAGAGGCAGCCGAAGTGCAGGTACGGGGAGAGCCGGGAGGTCGCGTCGGCGGCCAGGTCGTCCTGCCGGTCCTCGTAGTCGGCGAGCGGGCCGGAGAGCCAGCAGCGCAGCCTGCGGCGGGCCTCGGTCTCCCCGCCCGCGGGCAGGCCCGGCGACGGGGGCCCCGGCGCGAGGGACCGCGCGCTCGGCAGGCCGGCCGAGCGGACGTCCGGCACCCGTACGGTGTCCGGTGCCGGCAGGACGTGACGTACGGCGAAGCCCTCCCAGCGGCGGAAGTACGGGGTGAAGACCGCGAAGTGGTCCTTGCCCGCGGGTGTCAGCGCCCCTGGGGGGACGGCGGTGACCGAGGCGTCGTGGACGTGCAGGACGCGTCCGTCGCCCGACAGCCGCGCGCGCAGCCGGGTCTCGCGCCGCGCCGCGTACCGGCTCACCCCGCCCGCGAGGTGCACCGCCCGGGCCCCGGTCTCCGCCGCGACCCGGCAGGTCTCCTCGACCACGTCGCCCGCGCGCACCACCAGCCGGCCGCCCCGGGCGCGCAGGGCCGCGTCGAGGTCGGCCAGGCTGTCGGCGAGGAACGCCGCCCGGTTCGGTACGACGAAGCCGGTGCGGCGGATGCCGGTGTCGACGACGAAGAGGGGGACCACGCGTTCGGCTTCCTTCAGGGCGGCCCACAGCACGGGGTTGTCGTGCACCCGCAGGTCCTGGGTGAACAGGGCGACCGACACACTCACCCTTCCTCGCCTCCTCAGTGCCCCTCAGTCCGTACGGGCCGGGTCCGGAACCGCCGTCTCCGCCGCGGTGGCGATGTTGCGGGCCATGCCGCCGAACACCGTGGCGTGGAAGGGCGCCACGCCCCACCAGTACGCGTGTCCGGCCAGGCCGCGTGGGTGGAACAGGGCCCGCTGCCGGTACACCGTGCGCCCGCGCGGGTCCTGGTCGACGGTCATCTCCAGCCAGGCCAGGCCCGGCAGCCGCATCTCCGCGCGCAGCCGGAGCAGCCGGCCCGGTTCGATCTCCTCGACCCGCCAGAAGTCCAGGCTGTCGCCGATCCGCAGCCGGGTGGCGTCCCGGCGGCCCCTGCGCAGGCCCACGCCGCCCACCAGCGTGTCCAGCCAGCCCCTCAGGGACCAGGCGAGCGGCGAGGAGTACCAGCCGTTCTCGCCGCCGATCGCCTCCACCACCCGCCACAGTGCCTGCGGCGACGCCGCGACCGTGCGTTCACGGTGATCGGTGTAGAGGCTTCCGCCCGCCCAGTCGGGGTCGGTGGGCAGGGGATCGCTGGGGGCGCGGGGAGTGGAGGCCGAGGACCATCTGGTGGCCACGTCCGCGTCCTGGACGCGCCGCAGCGCCAGCCGGATCGCCCGGTCGAGGGTGACCGGTCCCTCCGGCGGGTCCGGCACGTACCGGACGATGTCCCGCTCGGTGGCGACCACCTCGTGCTTCAGGGACTCGACGAGCGGGCGCGCGAGGGCGCCCGGCACCGGGGTGACCAGACCCACCCAGAGGCTGGACAGCCGGGGGGTGAGCAGCGGCACGGGCAGGATGACCCGCCTCCGCAGCCCGGCGACGGCCGCGTACCGCCGCATCATGTCCTCGTACGTGACGATGTCCGGCCCGCCGATGTCGAAGGCGCGGTTCACGTCGTACGGCAGCCGCGCGCATCCCACGAGCAGGCGGAGCACGTCCCGCACGGCGATCGGCTGGATGCGGACGCGCACCCAGCTCGGGGTGACCATCACGGGGAGCCGTTCGGTCAGGTACCGCAGCATCTCGAACGAGGCCGAGCCCGAGCCGATGATCACGGCGGCCCGCAGGACGGCGGTGGGCACGCCCGAGGCCAGGAGGACGCGGCCCACTTCGGCGCGGGAGCGCAGATGGGGCGACAGGGTGTGCTCGGGCACTCCGGAGGGGGTCAGCCCGCCGAGGTAGACGATCCGCCGGACTCCCGCGGCGCGCGCCTGCTCGCCGAAGATCCTGGCGGCGCGCCGGTCGGTCTCCTCGAAGCCCCGCCCGGTGCCCAGCGCGTGCACCAGGTAGTACGCGACGTCCATGCCCTCCATCGCGGCGCGCACGGACGCCTCGTCCGTCACGTCACCGCGCACGGCCTCCGCCCGCCCGGCCCACGGGTGGTCGCGCAGCCTGCCCGGGGAGCGCGCCAGGCAGCGCACGGAATGCCCGGCGGCCAGCAGCTCGGGCACCAGCCTGCCGCCCAGGTAACCCGTGGCCCCGGTGACCAGACACCGCAGCGGCCGGCCGTCCCCGGTCATATCGGCTCCGGACACCGTGTCCGGTGGCGGCCGCGGCCCCGGGCCACCTGCGGACTCCGTGTCCGACGGGGCCCGCGGGACCGGGCCAGGCGAACGTCCATGTCTCTCCCGGGCGGGCGCTGACGGGCGGGCGCGAAGAGGCGGGCGCTGACGCGGACCTCTCAGCCCATGCTTGGGCGGGGGGCCGGGGCGCGCAACCCGATCGGGACGCGGTCGGGCCTTCGCCCGCGCCAGGGCCGTCCGGTCACATCAGCCATACATCCGCTCACGTCAGCAACCATCTGGTCACTCCACGAACCTTCCGGTCACGTCACGAACCCTCCGGTCACGTCACGAACCTTCCGGTCACGTCACGAACCCTCCGGTCACGTCACGAACCCTCCGGTCACGTCACGAACCCTCCGGTCACGTCACGAACCCTCCGGTCACGTCACGAACCCTCCGGCTGGCAGCGTGGGCACCACACCGTGCCGCGGCCCGCGACGCGGGAGCGGCGCAGGGGGGTGTCGCAGCGCGGGCAGGCCGGGTCGGGGTCGTCGCGGTGGCCGGTCAGCCAGGAGTCGCGGGGCGGGACGCAGCCCGCGGCGACCGCCGAGCGCAGGGTGCGGCGCATCTGGGTGTAGAGGCGGCGGCGGTCGGGCTCGGTGAGATCGTTCGCGGGGAGGGTGGGGCGCAGCCTCGCGCGCCACAGGATCTCGTCGGCCAGCAGGTTGCCGAGTCCGGCCAGGACGGCCTGGTCGGTGAGGACCGTCTTGACCCGGCCGCGGCGTGCGCAGAGCGCGGCCGTGAACTCCGCGCGGTCCACCGCCAGCGCGTCGGGCCCCTGGTCGTCCAGCAGCCGCGCGACCTCGGAGTCGTCGTGGGCGAGCCAGAGGCCCCGGAGCTTGCGCTGGTCGCGGTAGCCGAGCCGGCGCCCGCCGCTCAGGGTGAACAGGACGCGGTCGTGGGCCTCGACCGGGTCGTCGGGAGAGCCGCACACCAGACTGCCGGTCATCCCGAAGTGCAGCAGGAGCGTGGGGCCGTCGGTGCGGGCGAGCAGCCACTTCCCGTGCCGCTCCGGCTCGGTGAAGCGGCGGCCCACCAGCGCGTCACGCAGCCGCCGTGCGCTCACGCCGTGCAGCACACCCGTGTCACGTACGGCGACGTGCTCGATGGCCCGGCCCTTCGCGCAGGCCCCGAGCGCCTTCCGGAATCCCTCGACGTCTGGCAGCTCGGGCATGGAGGCCGTCCTTCCGTCACGGACCGGGCGGGAACCCACAGGTCCATGGTGGCCTCCCCGGCGCGATCCCTCTCGCCGGGCCCTGTCCGGCTCCTGCGCACGTCCCTACGGTTCTTCGTGCCCGGTTCCTCGTGCTCGAAGGACAGCGCGTCCAGGTCCCCGTCGAAGCCGTCCGCGCCCAGGAACATCAGCTCCAGGGCGTCGGACGGCCGGTCCCCTCGGCTGTCCGAGCCGTGCAGTGCCTGCTCGGTCCGGATGCACTTGCCCTTGGCGGTCGCCGGCACCAAGGGGATCATGCTGGTGTTCGACGACTTCCTCGAAGGCATCGACGACTTCGGCACGCGTGTCCAGCCGTTGATGAGGTCGAGGCAGGGCCACTCGGCCGCGGCCTGAGCCCTCGCCCGGGCCTCACGACCACCGCCGCTCGTCCCGGTAACGCCGGGCCAGCCGGGCGAGGGCGACCGCGCCGAGGAGCAGACCGAAGTCACGCAGCGCGATGTCGTAGTAGCCGGGGATGGACAGCAGGTTGACGATGATGCCGCCCAGCCAGGCGGCGACCAGCCAGCCGCCGAAGCGCGGGGCCACGGCGACGACGAGTCCTGCCACGATCTCGATCGCGCCCACCGCGTACATGGCTGTCTGGGCGCTGCCCGGAACGATGTCGTCGATCCAGGGCGCGAGGTAGACGGGCCAGTCCACGAGCAGGTTGGCGAACTTGTCGAGCCCGAACAGGATCGGCGCCACCGTGAACCCGGTGCGCAGGATCAGGAAGGCCTGGTAGCCGGGGTCGGCGAGCCGTGACCGGCGGTTGGCGGGTGTGGTGGTCGTGGTGGTGGTCGTGGAAGTCATGACCACTCCTCCTGTCGGTGTCCCTGAGCTTCTGTGAGGACGAGGCTCTATCAACAACTTCTATTAACGATAGAAGCGCGCATCGGTTCTTTAGTCAAGAAGAGTGGGTTTTAGACTGGGGTGCGTGAGCGACCCGAAGCAGCCACACGACACCGACGTCTCCGCCGTCGCCGCCCTCGACGAGCCGACCCGCCGGCGGCTGTACGACCACGTCGTGCGCCGGCCCGACCCGGTCAGCCGCGACGAGGCGGCCGCGGCCCTGGGCCTGGCGCGCCAGACGGCGGCCTTCCACCTGGACCGGCTGGCCGACGCGGAGCTGCTCGACGTGGTCTACGAGCGCCGCAGCGGGCGCACCGGCCCGGGCGCGGGCAGGCCGGCCAAGCTGTACCGGCGCTCACCGAAGCAGGTCGCCGTGAACCTCCCCGACCGGCGCTACGAACTGGCCGGACGGCTGCTCGCCCAGGCCGTGGAGGAGTCCGACGCGACCGGCGAGCGCGTACGGGACGTACTGCACCGCAAGGCCGGGGAACTGGGCGAGCAGCTCGCCGGGCAAAACGACGCGGACACCTTCGAACTGCTGGAGCGGTACGGGTTCGAACCGTGCCGTGAGGGCGACGCCGTCGTCCTGGCCAACTGCCCCTTCCACGCACTGGCCCGCGAGCACACGGACACGGTGTGCGGCATGAACCTCCACCTGCTGCGCGGCATGCTGCACGGCCTCCACGAGAGCGACCTCGAAGCGCGCCTCGCCCCCGCACCCGGCCGGTGCTGCGTCCGACTGGAGCCGACGGCCTGACGCCCCGGGCGGAGCGCGTGTTCGACCTGCGGAACACCCGCCCACCAGAACCGAACAAAGTCCGACGGAGACATTGCTCGGGTTCTGTTCGAAGTCCTAGGGTGAGCTCGCTCAGTGCTCAACAGTTGTTCCCCTCTCACCAGTTGCGATCTGACTCGACATCAACTTCCGCCCCGCACGGCGAGTTGAGCCCCGCCAGTTGAGCCCTGCCGGCTCCGTTGCTCCCGCTCGCCTCAGCCCGTGCGGCGCGCCGTCGTACCGAGGAAGGCCACGGTCATGCCGCACCCGCACGACTCGCACACCTCGCACAGCCAGCCCAGCTCGCACGTGTCTCCCCTCCCTCGGCCGGTGGTCAGCCGCCGGCGTCTGCTGGAGGGCGGAGCCGCCGTCCTCGGTGCGCTCGCCCTGGCCCCGTCGCCCGCGTCGGCGCTCCCGGCCGGCACCCGCGCCGCGGCGGACGGCACCCCGGAGTGGAACGGCCACATCGACCTCTTCCAGGTCGGCACCCAGCCACCCCACACCACCCTCATGCCGTACGCGGACGTCAAACAGGCGCTGGACGGTGACCGCACGCGCTCCCCGTACCGGCTGAGCCTCGACGGGAAGTGGAAGTTCGCGTACGCGGACCGGCCCGACGACCGCGACGCCGACTTCCACCGCACCGACGTCGACGACAGCGACTGGGACACCATCCCCGTCCCCTCCGCCTGGCAGCTGCACGGCCACGACTTCCCGATCTACGTCAACATCACCTACCCGTGGTGGGGACCCAACGGGCTCGGCGAGGAGGCGCAGCCGCCGGCGGCACCGACGCGCTACAACCCGGTGGGGCAGTACCGGCGGACCTTCACGGTGCCGCGCGGCTGGGCGGGGCGGCGGACGTTCCTGCACTTCGAAGGGGTCAAGTCCGCCCACTACGTCTGGATCAACGGGGAGTTGGTGGGGTACTCCGAGGACTCGTTCGCCCCCGCCGAGTACGACATCACCCGGTACCTGAAGTCCGGGACCAACCAGATCGCCGTGGAGGTGTACCGCTACTCCGACGGGGACTGGATGGAGGACCAGGACATGATCCGGCTGAGCGGGATCTTCCGCTCGGTCTACCTCTACTCCACGCCCGAGGTCCACCTGCGCGACTTCAAGCTGGACACCCCGCTGAGCGACGACTACAAGGCCGCTGAGCTGTCCGTGACCGCGAGTGTGCGCTCTTACGGGGATGGGGAGCGGAACGAGGGCCGGTACTCCGTCGAGACCCAGCTGTACGACTCCCGCGGCCACGCCGTGTGGCCCAGGCCGCTGCAGCAGGCCGTCGACCTCGCGTCCTCGCCCGCCGGTGAGGACGTGACCGTCCGGGCGAGCAGGGCCGTGCCCTCCCCCAGGCTCTGGTCGGCCGAGCATCCGAACCTCTACACCGCCGTGCTGCGGCTGCGCGACCCGGCCGGCAAGGTGATCGAGACCCTCTCGCACCGGGTCGGGCTGCGCGAGTTCGCGCTCAGGGACGGGCTGATGCGGATCAACGGCAAGCCCGTGTCCTTCCGCGGCACGAACCGGCACGAGATGCACCCCGACGTCGGCATGTCGCTGACCCGTGCGCACATGGTCAAGGACATCGAGGTCATCAAGCGGATGAACATGAACACCGTCCGCACCTCGCACTATCCCAACAACCCGCTGTGGTACGAACTCGCCGACGAGTACGGCCTGTACCTCGTCGACGAGACGAACCTGGAGACGCACGGCATCCGCGACAAGTACCCCGGCGACCACGCCGACTGGACCAAGGCCTGCGTGGCCCGGGCGCAGGCCATGGTCCACCGCGACAAGAACCACGCCTCCGTGGTGATCTGGTCGCTCGGGAACGAGGCCGGGGGCGGCAGCACGTTCGTCGCCATGCACGACTGGATCAAGTCCTACGACCCGACACGCGTCATCCAGTACGAGGGCGACGACCGGCCCGCGATCAGCGACATCCGCTCGGAGATGTACGACAGCCCCGCCCGCGTCGAACAGCGGGCGAAGGACACCACCGACACCCGGCCGTACGTCATGATCGAGTACTCCCACTCGATGGGGAACTCGACCGGCAACTTCAGGAAGTACTGGGACCTCGTCCGCCGTTACGACGTCCTCCAGGGCGGCTGGATCTGGGACTTCGCCGACCAGTCGCTCAGCTGGCCCACCCCCGTGCGCAAGCTGTTCACCGAGACCGGGCCGCGGGGGGTGCGCGGTGAGCTGCTCGCCTCCAGCGGCTCCTTCGACCGCGCCAAGGGAGTCTCCGGGGGCACCGTCTTCGAGCGGGACCCCGGCCTCGACCTCACCGGCTCACTCACGCTGGAGGCATGGGTCACCCCGCACGTGACCGGAGGCCACCAGCCCATCCTCGCCAAGGGTGACACCCAGTACGCCCTCAAGCAGACGAGCAAAACCCTGGAGTTCTTCATCCACGGCGAGGGCCAGTGGGTCACCGCGAGCTGGGCCCTCCCGGACGGCTGGACCGGCAGCGAGCACCACATCGCCGGTGTCTTCGACGCGGACGCCGGCACGCTGACCCTCCACGTCGACGGTGCGGTGAAGGCCACCAGGACCACCTCGCGCAAGCCCAGCAGCAACACCGCGCCCTTCGCCCTCGCCGTCGACGTGGACAACCACACCCGGGAGTTCAGCGGCACGATCCGCCGGGCACGCGTGTACGCCCGTGCGCTCAAGCCGGGGGAACTGGCCTCCGACAGCCGCGGTCCCGGTGACGAGGGCGTACGGTTCTGGTTCGACGCGGCCACCGTGGAGGTCACCGAGAAGCGGCCCCGCGAGAAGACCTTCTTCGCGTACGGCGGCGACTGGGGCGACCTCCCCAACGACGGGGCCTTCGTCGCGGACGGCATCGTCACCGCCGACCGCGCGCACACGGGCAAGGCCGCCGAGGTCAAGCAGATCTACCAGGCCGTGGGCGTGGCACCCGCCTCCGGCGACTCGCTCACTCCCGGCGCCCGGGGAGCGGCGGTCACCCTCACCAACGAGTACCTGTTCACCAACCTCCGCGAGTTCGACGGCCACTGGTCCCTCGTCGCCGACGGGAAGGCCGTCCGGCGCGGCAGGCTGAGCCGCTCCCAACTGGACGTCCCGCCGCTCAGCAGCAAGGACGTCACGGTGCCGGTGAGACTGCCGGACGATCCGGCTCCGGGCACCGAGTACTTCCTCCAGCTGTCCTTCACCACCAGGGAATCCGCCCCGTGGGCGAGGGCCGGCTTCGAGGTCGCCAAGCAGCAGCTGCCTGTCGACGCCGGCAGCCCGGCCGTGAAGCCCGTACCGCTGGAGAGCGTCCCGGCACTCCGCCACGAGGACGGCGAGGAGTCCGTCACGGTGAAGGGGAAGGGCTTCTCCGTCACCGTCGACAAGAGCAGCGGCGTCATCACCTCGTACGAGGCCCGGGGCACACGGCTCATCACCTCCGGGCCCGCGCCCAACTTCTGGCGGGCGCCCACCGACAACGACCTCGGCAACGGCCAGCACACCCGCAACCGGACCTGGCGCGACGCGGGCGCCCGGCGGAAGGTGACGGCGGTGGGCGTGCGCGCCCTGCGGGACAAGGCCGTGGAGATCAAGGTCAGCGGCACGCTGCCGACGACCGTGGAGTCCACCTACACCACCACGTACACGGTGTTCGGCAACGGCGAGATCAAGGTCGACAACACCCTGCACCCGGGCGCCGCGTCCCTGCCGTACATCCCGGAGGTCGGCACGCTGCTGTTCCTGCCGGGGCGTTTCGAGCGGCTGCGCTACTACGGCCGCGGCCCCGAGGAGAACCACTGGGACCGCAACGACGGCACGGACGTGGGCGTGTACTCCGGAACCGTCTCCGGCCAGTGGACCCCCTACATCCGCCCCCAGGAGAACGGCAACAAGACCGACGTCCGCTGGATCGCCCTCACCGACCGCGGCGGCTCGGGCCTGCTCGTCTCCGGTGAACCGCTGCTGGAGGTCAACGCCTCGCACGTCACCCCGGAGGACCTGTCGTGCGGGGTGCGCCACGACTACCAGCTCACGCCCCGCGACGAGGTCGTCCTGCGCGTCAGCCACCGGCAGATGGGCGTCGGCGGCGACAACAGCTGGGGCGCCCACACCCACGACGAGTACAAGCTCTTCGCGAACCGCGACTACGCGTACACCTACCGGCTCCGCCCCCTGACCGACGTCGACGAGGCGATGAGGGCCTCGCGACGGCCCACGGCCGGGGACTTCGCCGACTAGCTGTGCTGTGAGGGGATGGTGCCCGTCCTGGGACAGGCACCATCCCCTCACGGACAGGAGCTCGGCTAGGAGACCTTCACGTCCTTCTCCACGGTGACCTGGTCGATGTCCGTCGTACGGATGGTGATCCTCATCGTCCAGGTCCCGGGGAGCGGCAGCTGGAGGGTGTCGGTCGCCCAGTAGCCGCCCCTGTTCTCCATCCTGGCGTCGATGGGGCCGACGTCCTGGGACTTCAGGGTGAAGGTCACCCGCACCTCGGGGACGGTGGCGACGCCGCCGTCGGGGCCGAAGATCACGGCCTGGATGGAGTTCTTGCCCACCGTGCCGGGCGCGACGTCGATCTGGATCTTGCCGTGGCCGTTCGGCGTGCCGACGTCGAACGGGATGAGGTTGCTGGAGGCGGTGGGTTCGCCGGGCGCCGTCGTCCTGCCCGAGGCCGCCGACTCCGCCTCGGCGCGGCCGGGAAGCGTCACGGTGAGCACCGTCGTGATCACCATCACCACGACGGCGACGGCGAACTCCGCGAGGACCGACCGGCGGAGGGCGAGGCGGTGTGCGTCGGCGTCGTCGGTGTTCTCGGGGCCGTCGGCGTCGGCAGGGGTGCCGGTGTCCGTCGCATTCCCGTCCGCCGCCCCGTCCGTTGTCCCGTCCGCCGCCTCGGTCGTCCGTACGGTGATCCCGTCGCCCTCGGCCCCGGGACCATCGGCCGCGCTCGTGTCCGCCGAACCGCCGCCCACCCGCTCGGGCACCCGCACCTCCACCCGCGTCTCTTCGCTTTCGGGCTGCCGCTCCCGTACGCCCGCCGTCGCTCCCGCCGTCACCCACCGGGCCGTCCAGCGCCGGGAGAAGCCCGCGGCCGCGAGCAGCAGGACCACCGCGCACAGCTTGGCGACCAGGAGCCTGCCGTAGTTCGTCCCCGTGACCGCGTCCCAGGAGCCGAGGCCGCGCCACGACTGGTACACGCCGGTGACGACCAGCACGCTCACCGAGAGGAGTGCGAGCCGGGAGAAGCGGGCGACCACGCCGGCCGAGAGGTCCGCCGGGGCGCGGTGCAGCACGGTGAGCAGTGCCGTCAGACCGCCCAGCCAGGCCGCCATGGCGAGCAGGTGCAACACGGAGGACGTCATCGCGGCGGGCACCTGGATGCCGGCGGAGGCGTGCTCGGCAGCCGCCCAGGTCAGCGCCAGGCCGACGGAGAGGGCGACTCCGGCGGCGAGGACCGCCTTCTGACGGGGCCCGGTCTCCCTTACGGTTCCGACGGCCTGGACGGCGGTACCCGCACCGCGTACGAAGAAGAAGGCCCCCGCCAGCAGGACCAGCCGGGCCAGCAGGGCCAGGCCCGGCCTGCTCGTGACCGTGTTCCCCAGGACGGACATGTCGAGGATCTCCGTGATGCCGGTGCCCCGTTCGTAGGCGCCGCGCAGGAGGAGCAGGGCCACCGTGGAGACGAGGAGGGCCGACCAGCCGGCCAGGAGCAGCATGCGGAGCGCCGCGCTCCGACCACCGAGCAGCGCGGTGAAGACGGTCACGCCGATGAGGAGCGCGAGGCCGCCGTACGCGACGTACCGGGCGATGTTGTAGAAGGAGGCGACGATCGGGTCTTCCGTGGGCGTGGTGGCGACGGCCTTGGTCTCCGACCGCTCGCCGACCGAGAAGAGCAGCGCACCGGAGACCGGGTGGCTGTCGGCCGAGACGACCCGCCAGGCGATCGTGTAGGTGCCGTTGTCCAGGTCGTCGGGCAGCGTCACGCGGACCGTGTCGGAGCGTTTGCCCGCGCGTCCCGGTTCGCCCGTCTCCACGGGGCGGTTGTCCGGGTCGACGACGCGGATCGAGTCGTCGAGGAGGCTCACGTTCTCGGTGAAGCTGAGGGTGATCTGCCGGGGCGCGGACTTGAGGACTACTCCGTCGCGGGGGTCGCTGTCGCGGAGTGCGGCGTGCGCGGACGCCGTCCCCGCGCCGCCGAGGAGGAACAGGACCAGCACGGTGCCCAGCAGCACCAGGCGCTGAAGCCCGCGGCGCCGGCACCGGGCGCCGGGAAGGCCTCGGAGGTCTCGGCTGCCTCGAATGTCTCGGCGGTCTCGTCGGTCTCGGGAGTCTCGGATGCCTCGGGCGTCTCGGAGGTCTCGCTGGGCATGGGCTCCGGGGGCGCGGCAGGTGACGGCACCGCTCCCAGCAGATCCGCCCTCCGGGCCGCTCCCCTCTCGTTCAGGACTGCGCCGGCTTCCGAGTGGCCCGCTGGTGGCGACACCGCCGTACGTCCCGTCGTCCCGTCGCCCACCATCTCGCCCTTCGCCCCTCGACTGGCCCACGTCGTGTCTCCGGATCCGTCGTTCATGGCTGTCACATACATACGGATGGGGAGGGCCGCGTGCTCAGAAGGGGCCCGGGGGGTTTCGCCCCCGCCGCCCCTACCCATTCCCGTCCCCTGAGGGCTGAGCCCCCAGCCCCCCGCTGGCTGAGATTTCAGCCCCTCCGGCGTTCGAGGAGCGGGGTCCGGGCGGAGCCCCGAAACGGGGCCCGAGGGCTGGCCCACAAATGGGGCCCGGGGGCTGACCCCCGAAGACAGAGCCCGGGGACTCACCCCCGAAACAGAGAGCCCGGGGCGGAGCCCCGAAAGGGTGGAGGTTCAGGGGGCGCAGCCCCCTCAGCCGCGGTCCAGAAGGGCGCAGCCCCCTCGATGGGGGTCGAAGGGGCGGAGCCCCTGGGGATGGGACGGGTAGGGGCGGCGGGGGCGAAAAACCGGGCCGGTCCAGGGACTCCCGTCACCAGCTCGGCCGCGCCGACACCCCACCATCCACCACGAGGTCGTGCCCACTGATCCAGGACGCCATCGGTGAGGCGAGAAAGACGCACGCGTCGCCGACGTCCTCAGGCCGGCCCAACCGCCCGGTAGGGACGGCCCGCCGCCAGCGCCGCACCCCCTCCGGCCAGTCCTCCTCCAGCCCGTGGCGGTCGATCAGCCCCGGAGAGACGGTGTTGACGCGGACCCCGTACGCCCCGTACTCCAGCGCCGCCGACCGGGCATGCATGACGACGGCGGCCTTGGCGGCGGAGTAGTGGGCGTGCAGCGGGGCAGGGCGACCCGCCTCGATGGAGGCGATGTGCGTCACCGACCCCCCGCCTCCGGCGCCTCCCGCACCTCCAGCGCCTCCCACGCCCTGCGCCCGCATCACCTCGACCGCCGCCTGCGTACACGCGAACACGCTCGCCAGATTCGTGTCCACCACGGCCCGCCAGTCCGCCGCGGTCATGCCGGGCAGGGCCTGCACGGGCTGTACCCCGGCGTTGTTGACCAGGGCCGTCAGCCGCCCGCCACCCCACTCGGCCGCGTCGTGGACCAGCCGGGCACACGCGTCCTCGTCCGTCAGTTCGGCCCGCAGGGCGATCGCGCGCCCGCCGGACTCCCGTACCCGCTCGACCAGGTCGTCCACGCCCCGCGTCCGGTGGTGGAGGGCGACCGCCGCCCCCTCGGCGGCGAACCGCAGCGCGATCCCCCGGCCGATGCCTCCCCCGGCGCCCGTCACCAGCGCGACCTGCCCGGCCAGCAGCCCGCCGCCGCTCAAGGCCGCCCCAACTCGGCGATCCGGGCGGCCTGTTCCGGGTACCGCGCCGCCAACTCGGCGGCGTCCCCGTGCTCGTACCCCTCGTACGTGAAACCCGGCGCCATCGTGCAGCCGAAGAGCGACCAGGCACCGCCCGCGAGGACCCGCGCGCCCATCCAGGTCCCCGCGGGCACGGTGTACTGCACCCACTGCCCGCCGACGACGTCCGGACCGAGCAGGACCGTACGGGACGAGCCGTCCGGGGCGAGGAGCAGGACCTCCAGCGGGTCGCCGAGGTAGAAGTGCCAGACCTCGTCGGAGGGCAGCCGGTGCAGCGCCGAGTAGTCGCCCGGCTCGGCGGTGAGCAGGGCGACGATGGCGGTGCCCTCCGGCCGGCCGTCGGATCGCTCGGGCCCCGCCCACGTACGGCGGAACCGGCCGCCTTCGCGGGGGATGGGCTCCAGTCCGTAGTGGGCGACGAGGTCTTCGGGGGTCACCCGGCCCAGGTTAGCGACCGGCGGCCTCGTCCCTTCTCAGGAAGGCGAGTCGCGCCCGCTTCCGCGGCAGGTACACATCCGGCAGGTCGACCTCCGGCAGGACCACGACCGGCCCGCGTTCGAAGCCCTGCCGGACGAACCGGTCGATCGCCTTCTCGTTGCGCACGTCGGGGTCGACGACGACCCGCCGTCGGCCCAGCCCTGCGAAGACGTACGTCGTGAAGGCGGTCAGCAGTGCGGCCGACCAGCCGGAACGCCCACCGCCCGGCCCGGCGGGCGCGAGCAGCACGTGCATGCCGATGTCGCCGGGCTCCACGTCGTAGCACTCGCTGACCCGGTCGGCGTCCGGCTCGTACGTCTGGAACAGTCCGACGGGTTCGCCGTCCCGCAGGGCCAGGAAGGCGTGATGGGTGTCCAGCGTGTCCATATGGGCGTAGATCTCCTGGACCTGCTCCTTCGTCAGCCCGTTCATGCCCCAGAAAGACGCGCGTTCCGCGCTCACCCAGCCGTGGACCACGTCGATGTCGGCGTGCGGGTCGAGCGGCAGGACGCGGACGGTGCCGAAGCCGTCGATCACTTGCTCGTGCACGGCTTCGCGGGCGCCGTAGGGGAGGGTCACCTGGGTCTCCTTGGTCAGCCGGGCCCAGTCGGTGACGACCGGGACGAGGTCCCCCGTGAGCCACCGGGGGAGTTGGTCGCGGTGGTGGGCCGAGCCCGGGACACCCGAGGCGCCGAACGGCACCACCCACAGGCTGTCCTCACGGCGGGCCAGGTCCCAGACGTAGCGGGCGGCGGGCCCGCGCGCGGCCAGGTCGGTGACACCGGGCACGGCCGAGGTGCACAGCACGCAGTCGTGGTCGCCGGACAGGCCCGGCTCGGCGACATCCGGGGAGCCGGGGAGCGCGCGCCACGGGGCCAGACGGTGGGTGTCACCCCAGGTGCCCGACCCATTCCCACCCGACCCGTCCCCGCCCGACCCGCTGGCGGCCGCCTCCTCGACCGCCTCCCGCACGATCGCGGCCCGGTCGATGCCGTACAACTCCTTCGCACCGAGCAGGTGTTCGAGGGCGAAGCCGATGCGGACGGTGAGGGACAGCCAGGGCGAGAAGACCTCCGGGTACGCCGGAGGGACGGCCAGGGCGGCGAAGGCGGGGTGGGCGGCGAGACGCCGTACGACCGCGCCGCGCACCACCGCGTACGCGGCCGCGTCGTGGCTGGCGGCCTCCATCCGGCGGTCCCAGCGCAGGAGCCGCAGGCGCAGTGTGTGGGCGGCCGGGGTCAGCTCGTCGAGGGCGGCCAGGTGGTCCAGCAGGGGTCCGGCGGAGGCGAGCAGGGTGTCCATATGGACGGCGGGCATGCCGGGGGCCGACCACACGGGCCTCTCGGCGAGCACCGCGCGGATGCGCTCGGCGCGGTGCGGCGGAGCGAACTCCACGCCGAGGGGGGTGGCGAGGCCGCGCGCGTTCGCCATCACCGCGATGCCGCCGTCGACGGTGCCGCGCGGCGGCTCGTGCCAGCCGCGCCACTCGTGGCCCGGCTCCCAGGCGGGGACGATCCGGACGCGGTTGTCCTCGGCGCGCACCGGAACCCGGCCGGCGACCCGGTGCAGCAGGCCGCCCTCGGTGTCGGCGGCCTGGACGACGTTCACGGGCTCGGCCCAGTCGTCGAACGCCCGGTCCACGTCGGCGACCCGGCGGGCGCGCAGGAGGGGGAGGAGGGCGCTGATGCCGAGGTCCTCGGTGACGCGGGGAGGGTAACGGAGGCTGATGGGGCCGGGCGGGTCACCGGCGCGGCCGGTGCCGGGCCGCTCCGCACGATCACCGTCCGGTGTCCGTCCTTGCCCGTCCGGTGTCCGTCCTGGCCCGTCCTCCGGCCGGTCCGCCGACCCGTCCTCCGGCCCGCCGATGACGACGGGCCCGCGCGCGGTCTCGATGACCTCCACCTCGACGGGCTCGCCGCCCGCCACCTCCACGACCTCCGTGTGCCGCGCGGCGACCCGCCATGCCCCGTCCGGGTCGAGGGCCTCGACGCCCCCGTCCTCCGTACGCCTCAGCCGCTCCCGGTACAGGTCCTGATAGTCCGCCATCGCGTTGGTGATCGCCCAGGCGACCGTGCCCGTGTGCCCGAAGTGGGCGATGCCGGGCAGGCCGGGCACGGCGAGGCCCACGACGTCGAACTCGGGGCAGGAGAGGCGGATCTGCTGGTAGACGCCCGGGTCCTCGATGAACCGATGGGGATCTCCCGCGATGACTGCCTGCCCGGAGGCGGTCCGCGCACCGCTCACGAGCCACCCGTTGCTCCCGGACGTACCCGGCCCGTCGGTGGCGAACAGACCGACGGCGTCCGCACCGAGGTGCCGTACGACCTCCTCACGCCAGAGCTTGGCGGGGAACCCGGCGAACAGGATGTGGGTGGAGAGCCAGACGCCGAGGGGATGCCAGGGCTCCCAGACGCCGGGGGCGAGGCCGACGGCCGCGAACTCGGGTGCCCGCAGCGCCCCTTCTGCCAGCCCGGCGTTGACGCCGTCGACGTACGCCCGTACCCAGCCGGCCGTCTCGGGGTCGCGTCTGTCCAGGGCGGCGAAACAGCGCCTCGCGGTGTCGTCGAGTCGCGCCCGTCTCGCGAACCGGTCCCAGGCGATGGCCCCGGCACCGAGGAAGGCGGCCGTGGTGCCCTGGGCGCGGTGGCGCTCCGTCTCGAGCTGCCAGGCCCGGTCAAGGGCCGTGGCCAGGCCCTGGGCGTGGGCGAGTTCGCGTGCGTCACCCGCACGCAGGTGCGGGATGCCCCAGGCATCGCGGTAGATCTCGACGGTCATCCCTGCGACTCCCTTGAACATTAGGTTAGGCTCACCTAAATGACAGTGATCTGTGGCGGAATCGTACGCGAAGGGTGAAAACCCATGGGCAGGGGCGGCACGGCTGGGAGGGCGCGGTCCTCCGACTGTCGCGTGCGAAGGTTCCGTGTTCACCCGTGACGGGCGCCGAGGACGCCACCCCGCACCACCGGCGGCTGCGCCTCACCGACGGGGGCATGCCGACGGAGACCAGGGCCCGTCCGACCATGTCGGTGCGCGGACACGGCCGACCCTGGTGAACGTGGCCTGGTACTTGGGGTACTGGCGGACGGGGTGGCCCGGCGCCCGAGGCCTTCGGCATCCCCGGAGGACACTCGGTGAACATGCGCACCCCCGCCGGGCGATCACCGGCGCCCCGAGCGATTATCGAGGCATGAACGTCACCCTGCACCTCGCCCAGGACCCCGAGGCCGACGAGCTCCTCGGGCGCAGTCCGCTCGCCGCGCTCGTCGGCATGCTGCTCGACCAGCAGGTCCCGATGGAGTGGGCGTTCAGGGGCCCGGCCACCATCGCCCAGCGGCTCGGCACGGACGACCTCGACGCGCACGAGATCGCCGTGCACGACCCGGAGGCATTCGCCGCCCTGCTCGCGCGGAAGCCGGCGGTGCACCGTTACCCGGGCTCCATGGCGAAACGGATCCAGCAACTGTGCCAGTACCTCGTGGAGCACTACGGCGGGGACGCGAGCGCGGTGTGGGACGGGGTCGCCACGGGCCGGGAACTCCTGGCGCGCCTCCGTGAACTCCCCGGCTTCGGCGCCCAGAAGGCCCAGATCTTCCTCGCCCTCCTCGGCAAACAGCTCGGCGTACAGCCCGAGGGCTGGCGCGAGGCCGCGGGCGCGTACGGCGAACGCGACTCCTTCCGTTCGGTCGCCGACATCACCGGACCGGAGTCCCTGGCGAAGGTCCGGGCGCACAAGCAGCAGGTCAAGGCGGCGGCGAAGGCCTCCGGCAAGTAGGCGAAGGCCTCCGGCATATCCGCCATATCCGCGAAGGCCTCCGGGGGGCAGGTCAGCGAAGGGTGGGCGGAGGCGTCCGGCAGGCAGCCGGGCAGCCGACCGGGCGAGCCACGCTCCCTCCACCGCATGGCCCGCCCCGGATGGCACCCCGCTCTCCCCCGGCCCGACCATGGACCATGACCGAGCCGCCGAGCAGTTCCCCCTGGGGCCCGGAGTACGACGACCGCCGGGTCCACGCCGCCCGTGACCCGTACGGCCCCGGCCCCACGGCCCCGTACGACACCTCCGGCAGGCCGCCGGAGGCCCCCTTCGAAGGCCCCCTGCACCTGCTCGCGCGCACGGCGTGGCAGACGGTCATGCTCGCCGGTGCCGCCTCACTCGTCCTCGGCGTACTGGTCCTGGTCCGGCCGTGGGCCTCCCTGGCGGCCACCGGGGTGCTCTTCGGCCTCTACCTCCTCGTCAGCGGCGTCCTCCAGCTGGCGTCCGCCTTCGGCACCCACACCACGACCTCCCTGCGGGTCATGGCCTTCGTCAGTGCGACGCTGTCGGTCCTGCTGGGCCTGTTCTGCTTCCGGGACGCGATGCGGTCGGTCCTGCTGCTCGCCCTCTGGATCGGCATCGGCTGGCTCTTCCGGGGGCTGACCCAGACGCTGGCCGCCGCGTCCGACCGGACGATGCCCGCCCGCGGCCCGCAGATCCTCCTCGGCGCCGTCGGCTTCGTGGCCGGTGTCGTCCTGGTCGCCTCCCCCTTCGCGTCGGTCGCCGCCCTCGCCCTCGCCGGCGGCTGCGCGCTCCTCGCGGTAGGTGCCGCCGAGATCCTCACGGCGGTCCGGATCCGCGAGCGTGTTCACCGGGGTCCGCGCGCGGTGTGAACGGTGGGGCCGGTGCGTCGCGTCCGGCGCACCGCACCACCACGCGCCCCGCGCCCGGTACGCGCACCAAGGCAACACCGACGCGCAGGCGCCCGGCCGACGACGGACCCGACACCCCACACCGCACCTTCACCCGCACCGCACCTTCACCCGTATCCGTATCCGCACCCGCACCCGCACCCGCACCGGCACCCGCCATGTCACCCCCTCTTCCCCTCGCGTCAGCCCTCCGTCAACGGTGTCGGCGCCCCCGTGGACGCCACAGCACCTTGCAGGATTCACACACTTCGCCCAAGTTCCTCATGTCTTTTCCGGCGCCACACTCCGCCGCCATGGCTGCGCCCGGAACGTCTGGGCCGGTAGGCTTTCCGTGTGATCTTCAAGCGCATCGGAAACGGCCGGCCGTACCCCGACCACGGCCGGGAAAGCACCCGGCAGTGGGCGGACGTCGCGCCGCGCCCGGTCCGCCTCGATCAGCTCGTGACGACCAAGGGCCAGCTCGACCTGGAAACACTGCTGGCCGAGGACTCGACGTTCTACGGCGACCTCTTCGCGCACGTCGTGAAGTGGCAGGGCGATCTGTACCTGGAGGACGGTCTCCACCGAGCCGTCCGCGCGGCCCTGCAGCAGCGCCAGGTCCTGCACGCCCGCGTCCTCGAGCTCGACTGAGCCCGACCGGGCCGGCGGGGCGGCACGCGGCGACCCGCCCGCCACCACCCCCGGTTGGCCCTTTCGGGTTGGACCGGCCTCGGTAATGATCATCTAGTAGGAATCGCCGCCCGGGCGCACTACGCTGCGTCCATGAGCATGCTGACTCCTCCCGGCATGGGCGGCCAGTACCGGATCACGGGGGACAAGTACCCGCGCATGCGCCGCCCCCGGAAGCGCCGCAGGCTCGTGCTCACGGTCATCGCGTCCATGACCGTGGTCGGGCTGATCGGCTGGGGAACACTGCAGCTCATCGACGTCTTCACCGGTGGCGACAAGACGTCCGCGGCCGGCGCGGGGACGGACTGCCCGCCGGAGTCGACGACGAAGGCGAAGCCGGGCACCGAGGCGAGCCCGTCCCCCACGGGGACCACCACCCTGCCCCGCCCGGACGGGATCACGGTGAACGTACTGAACGCCACGCCCCGCAGCGGCCTCGCCAAGAAGACCGCCGAGGAGCTGAAGAAGCGCGGCTTCCGCATCGGCGACGTGGGCAACGCGACCAAGGAGTACGACAAGAAGGTGGACGGCCCGGCCGTACTGCTCGGCGCGAAGACGGCCACCGGGTCGGCGCTGCCCGTCCTGCGCACCCAGCTGCCGGGCGCCGAGCTGAAGACCGACGACCGCGCGAAGGCCACCGAGGTGGACCTCGTCATCGGCACCGGCTTCAAGGCGCTCCTGCCGGAGAAGGACGCCGCCAGGGCACTCACCGCCCTGGCCAAGCCGTCCCCGACCCCCACCGCGACCCGAAAGGGCTGCTGAAGCGCGCCACCGAACAGCGACTTCGCCGAGGAGCCGCCGAGGGGCTGCTCGCTCACCGCTCGGCGGAGCCACTGACTACTCGGCGGAGCCAGAGCCACTGACTACTGGACGGAGCCACTGACTGCCGGGCAGAACCCGCTGACTACTCGGCGGAAGCGCTGCCTACTCGGCGGAACCGCCGGCTACTCGGCCGCCCCGTACAGCCGGTCCCCGGCGTCCCCGAGCCCCGGCACGATGTACCCGTGCTCGTTGAGCCGCTCGTCGACGGACGCCGTCACGACCGTGACCGGAGTGCCCGCCAGCTCGCGCTCCATGACCTCGACGCCCTCGGGGGCCGCGAGGAGCACCACCGCGGTCACGTCGTCCGCGCCGCGCTTGATCAGCTCCTGTATCGCCGCGACCAGGGTGCCGCCCGTGGCGAGCATCGGGTCGAGCACGTACACCTGGCGCCCGGAGAGGTCCTCGGGCATGCGCGAGGCGTACGTGGAGGCCTGGAGCGTCTCCTCGTTGCGGATCATGCCCAGGAAGCCCACCTCGGCGGTCGGCAGCAGGCGGACCATGCCGTCGAGCATGCCGAGACCGGCGCGCAGGATCGGCACCACCAGCGGGCGTGGATGGGAGAGCTTCACCCCGGTGGTGGGGGCGACCGGGGTCACGATGTCGACCGCCTCGGTGCGCACGTCGCGGGTGGCCTCGTAGGCGAGGAGGGTGACCAGCTCGTCGGCCAGCCGACGGAAGGTCGCGGAGTCGGTGCGCTGGTCGCGCAGCGTGGTGAGCTTGTGGGCGACCAGAGGGTGGTCGACGACGTGGAGACGCATGCCCATCAGAGTATCCGGGCCCTCGCTGCACTCCACCGGCGCGCTCGGCAAGAGCGGGACCGCGAACGTCACCCCTCGGTTCGCATCAAACCGCCCATCCGGGGGAATGCGGGAAGAACTGACTGGGGTGGTGTGTCTATGCCGGACGTGGACGAGGGGTCGCCGGAGCAGCCGGAGACCGAGGCCGAGCGCAGGAGGCGCCGGGCCCGGTTCCTGAGGGAGCTGGCAGAGGCCCGGGAACTGCGCGACCGTGTCCAGCCCCGCCGCGCCAAGGTGGCCCGACTGCGCCACGTGATGCGTATGCGCACGTTCCGCTGGTAGCAACACGCCGTACCCGCCGGTCCACACAGCCGTACCCGAAGGAGCCGCGTGCGGTCCCGGTGCCCGGAGCCGCGTACGATCACCACGGCAGCAGCAAGCGCCCAGGTACACCCCTTCTCCAAGCCGGTGAGCACTGGTTCTCCGAGCCGGTGCGCACAGGTTCCCGCCTCCCGCAAGTGGTCGAGCGATCAGCGACGCGCGATCGGCAGTGTGGGGACACAGCGGGGCGAAGACGTCCCCAGAGCGCTCTGTTTCTGCCACGATTCCGAGTGGGTGGGGCTCGGAGCACGCACTCCCCGCCCGCAACCTCCGCCGGGGGGAACCCCAACCGGCACGCCTATGACCAGTGGGAGAGTCACGGTGTACTTCGCCGCACTGCTCGCGCGCACCGAAGACGGGTGGGAAGCGAGCGACACAGAGCTCGACGATGTGGAAACGCTGTCGGATCTCGCCGACCTGGCCCGTGAAGCCTCCCCCGAGGACGACACGGTGCTGGTGCTCATCGAGCAGGAGGACGCCTGGTTCGGTGTCGTCCGCGTCGACGGCGAGGACGACCCTCGGATCTACGTCTCGGACGCCGCCGCAGCCGCCCGCAGCTCGTACGGCGAGATCCTGCTCACCGACGAACTGCTCGGAAGGGAGCCCGGCGACGACGGCGCCGACCTGGACTCCCTCGACCTCGACGGCACCGAGGACGGTGAGCCCGAGAACGACGACGACGATGACGACGGCGCGGCCTCCGACGCCGCCGTGCCGCACGGTCCCGTCGGGGACAGCGAGGTCCTCGACGACCTGGGCGTCAGCGAGAAGGAGCTGCGCTCCCTCGACGCGGACGACGCGCTGAACACGATCGCCGAGGCCCTGGGCGCCTCGGAGGTCCTGGAGACGGTCCGCTGAGCCCCTGCCCGGCCCACCGGACCCCACAAGCGGAGGAGACACCGGTCGCCACGGACCCGGTACGTGACCGCTGGCGGGCCGCGATGCGGCTCGCCCTGGACGAGGCGGAGCGCGCGACCGCGGGCGGAGACGTCCCGGTCGGCGCTGTCCTGCTGGCCCCGGACGGCACGACCGTGCTGGCCGCCGGGCACAACGAGCGGGAGGCGACCGGTGATCCGACGGCCCACGCCGAGGTGCTCGCCCTGCGCCGGGCGGCGGCCGGACTGGGAGAGTGGCGGCTGACCGGCTGCACACTGGTCGTCACCCTCGAACCCTGCACGATGTGCGCGGGCGCCCTCGTGCAGTCCCGGGTCGACCGGGTCGTCTACGGCGCCCGCGACGAGAAGGCCGGCGCGGCGGGCTCCCTCTGGGACGTCGTACGCGACCGGCGCCTCAACCACCGCCCCGAGGTGATCGAGGGCGTGCTCGCCACCGAGTGCGCCCAGCTCCTCACCGACTTCTTCCGCACCCGCTGAGACCCGCGGCCACTGGGACCCGCGGCCACGGACAACCGCACCCACTGACAACCGCACCCACTGAGACCCACACCGCTGAACCCGCTCGGTACCCCGGCGCCGAGCGGGAACCCCGGCCCACGGATACCGATTTCAAACCAGGGCCCACCTTGGGGTAGTGTCTCCCTCGGTAGCGTGTCCGAGCGGCCGAAGGAGCTCGCCTCGAAAGCGAGTGTGGCGCAAGTCACCGAGGGTTCAAATCCCTCCGCTACCGCTGATGAAGGGCCCCGTCGAGAGATGGGGCCCTTTGTGCGTGGACCTCGTGAGCATCAGGATCAGCACAATTCCCCCGAACACATGCCCGGGATACACTCACCGCCGTCAATCAGAGGCCCATGGGGCGCAGGAGACGGGGGAGGCCTCGTGGCAGTGCAGGGAAAGAAAGTCGCGGTGTACGTGCTGGTGGTCTTCGTGCTCTACGTGATCATCACCGACCCGGCCCAGGCCGCCAAGTACGTCCAGATAGGGTTCGAGGGCATCTCGAACGCCGCCCAGGCCATCGGCGACTTCATGACGTGGATCGCCAACGGGGCGAAGTGACCGACCCGAATCCCCCGGAGCATCCATGATCCGCCACCTGGTCCTCTTCAAGCTCAACGACGGTGTCGAGCGCGACGACCCCCGCGTCGTGGCCGGCGTCGAGGCCTTCCGCGGCCTTGGCGGGCTGATCGAGGAGCTGCGCTTCTGGGAGCTGGGCTGGAACATCTCCGAGCGGCCCATCGCGTACGACTTCGCGATCAACTCGGCGGTCGACGACACGGACGCGCTGAAGCGGTACCTGGAGCACCCGGCGCACCAGGCGGGCGTCGCGCTGTGGCGCGAGTTCGCCACCTGGGTGGTCGCCGACTACGAGTTCTGAGCCGTCACTCTCCACTGCGTCGTACGGCCCAACCGCCGTCCCTCGTCCCCGCGCATCCTCAACACGGCGATATGCGGTGCTTGATCGCAACACGCATTACTTGTGATGCTATGACCGGTTTTGCCGGATGCGTTGACGGATTGCGAGGTGGAGTCGGAGGTGGAGTTGACCGTGCCGGCCAGCACTGCGCCTCAAGCACCACCCCGGTCGGCAGACGAAGCGTCCCGCCTCCAGGGCGAGCCTCCCGAGCCGCCGGCCGAGCCCTCCGAGCCACCGCCCAAGCCTCCCGGGCCGCCGGCCGAACCACCCCCGGAACCCGAACCCGCTCCGCAGCGCAGCCGGGGCGCCGACACCCGCGCCCTCACCCAGGTGCTCTTCGCCGAGCTCAAGCACCTGGAGCCCGGCACCCCCGACCACGACCGCGTGCGGTGCGCCCTCATCGAGGCGAACCTCCCCCTCGTCCGCTACGCCGCCACCCGGTTCCGCAGCCGCAACGAACCCATGGAGGACGTGGTCCAGGTCGGCACGATCGGGCTGATCAACGCCATCGACCGGTTCGACCCGGACCGGGGCGTGCAGTTCCCCACCTTCGCGATGCCGACCGTGATCGGCGAGATCAAGCGCTACTTCCGCGACAACGTACGAACGGTCCACGTCCCGCGCCGCCTGCACGAGCTGTGGGTGCAGGTCAACAGCGCGACCGAGGACCTGACGACCTCCTTCGGGCGCACCCCCACGACCGCCGAGATCGCCGAACGGCTGCGGATCACGGAGGACGAGGTCCTCTCCTGCATCGAGGCCGGACGCTCGTACCACGCGACCTCACTCGAGGCGGCCCAGGAGGGCGACGGACTGCCGGGCCTGCTCGACCGGCTCGGCTACGAGGACCCGGCACTCGACGGCGTCGAGCACCGCGACCTCGTACGCCACCTCCTCGTCCAGCTTCCCGAACGGGAGCAGCGCATCCTTCTCCTGCGCTACTACAGCAATCTGACCCAGTCGCAGATCAGCGCCGAACTCGGCGTCTCCCAGATGCACGTCTCGCGGCTACTCGCCCGTAGCTTCGCCCGGCTGCGGTCGGCGAACCGGATCGAGGCCTGACCACCGCCAACGGTGGTGTCCAGCATCCGGGACGACCTGCGAAAGCGGAGGTGGCACGCGGGGCACGCGGGGCGCACAAAGGCAGACGGGGCGCACAGAAAGGCCGGCTCCGACATGGTCCCAGGCCATGACGGGTAACCGAAAGTAAGACCGGGTCATCACCGGCCCGAGCGAATCGCACATCGGGCCACATACTGGAACTTGGGGGCTGAAACCCCCTCAGACCAGCACCAACCAGGGCTTATTCCCCTTTGGCATGTCGACATGTCACTACAGCGTGTTGCCGACATGTGACATTCTCCCGGAAGCGCGTTTGCCGCGGCCTCGCAGCCGGTATTCAGGTGGAGGCTGCGTTCCTTACGACGGAGCGTCCGCCGCGTTCCGTCCGCGACCCAAAGGGGGTGGCATGTCCGCAGACCAGGGCAGCTCGAAGGTGCTCACGCTCGACAAGAGCGAGTCCGCGCCCGGCGCTCTCCAGGCCCCTCAGGACCCGCAGGACCTTCCGGGTCCTCCGGTCCTCCCGGCTGCTGATGTTCCGGCCACTGATGTCCCGGCCGCGCCGGCCTCGGCGGACATCGACACCCGCACCCTGTCCCGCTCCCTGTTCCTGCGGCTGGCCGCACTGGACGAGAACAGCCCCGAGCGCGCCTACGTCCGGGACACCCTCATCGAGCTCAACCTCCCGCTGGTGCGTTACGCCGCCGCCCGCTTCCGGTCGCGCAACGAACCGATGGAGGACATCGTCCAGGTCGGCACGATCGGCCTGATCAAGGCGATCGACCGCTTCGACTGCGAACGGGGCGTGGAGTTCCCGACGTTCGCGATGCCGACGGTCGTGGGCGAGATCAAGCGGTTCTTCCGCGACACCTCGTGGTCGGTCCGGGTCCCGCGCCGCCTCCAGGAGCTGCGCCTGGCCCTGACCAAGGCGAGCGACGAGCTCTCGCAGAAGCTCGACCGCTCCCCGACGGTCACCGAACTCGCGGCCGTGCTGGGTGTGTCCGAGGAGGACGTGGTCGACGGCCTGGCCGTGGGCAACGCGTACACGGCGTCCTCGCTGGACTCCCCGGCCCCCGAGGACGACGGTGGCGAGGGCTCCCTGGCGGATCGCCTCGGCTACGAGGACACCGCGCTGGAGGGAGTCGAGTACCGCGAGTCCCTCAAGCCCCTGCTCGCCAAGCTGCCGCCCCGCGAGCGCCGCATCATCATGCTCCGCTTCTTCGCGAACATGACGCAGTCGCAGATCGGCGAGGAGGTCGGCATCTCCCAGATGCACGTCTCCCGCCTCCTCACCCGCACGCTGGCCCAGCTCCGGGACGGCCTGATCTCCGACTGACCGAGGGGCCTTCCCCCCTCCTCGCCAACAGGGCCTCACGCGCCGGCTGCTGCCTACGGGTTCCTCATTGACGAACCGTCAGTCACACTGGCGCGATGCCTCACACGACGTGGACACGGGACCGCCGGGCCGCCGTCATCGGCGCCTCGGCGGTTCTCGTGTGTCTGGCCGGCGCGGTGGCGTCCTGCGGGAGCGCCGGCGGCGACGGTTACGTGGCCGTGGACTCGGGGACCGGCTCGCCCCGGCCGGCCGTGGCACCGACGGGGGACGTGACCTTCGTACCGCTGGAGGGCGAACGGCCACCGCCGGATTCCAGGCGCCCCGACTCGTCCGGACCACCCGACGGGAAGGGCGCTTCGGACACGCGGAACGGACCGGCTGCCGAACCGGCCCTGCCCAGCGCACAGGGCGACTCGGGCTCCGGCTCCGGCTCCGCGGCGGACGGCACAGGTCCCGGCTCCGGCTCCGGCTCCGGTCGTACGACGACGGACGCGCCCTCAGCGTCACCGCCGACGGCCTCCTCCGGCCCGCCCACCGGCGGCGCCACGACGGCACCCTCTCCCACGGCCCCCGCCGGACTGAGCCTGAGCGAGCCCGAGCGGGAACCCACCGACAGGCGCTGGTGCGAGAAGGTCACCGTCGAGTTCCACAACACCGGTGGCACCACGGTGCGTTCGGGCAGGGTCACCTTCGGCACGCATGTCATCGGCCCGCTCGGCGTCGACTGGGCGACCGTGGAGTCGACGAGGAAACTCCCCGCACCCATCGGCGCCGGAGCCCGCCGCGAGAAGACCTGGACGGTGTGCGTCGAGGAGTGGCGGGTACCCGTGGGCATGCACATCGAGACGCAGGACGTCTCGGCGAAGTGGAAGTGACGGCCGAGGTGACTACGGTCCCAGTGACTGGAGCCGAAGTACCGCTGCCGAAGTGACTACTTCAGCGCGAGCCAGGCGACGGCCACGACGACCGCCACGGCCGCGATGACGCCGACGATCAGGCCGATGCGCGGGCCGGAGGACGCGGCGGCCTGCTGACGGCCCTGCGGCTCGTCGACGAAGGCGCGGAACATCTGGGTGCTGCCGGCGGGGTCGTGGTTGCCCTGGGGGCCCTGGATGTTAGCCATGGCCCAGGACCCTAGCGAACGCGGGGGACACTCCCAACCGTGGGTGCGCTGTCCCGCTTGATGCGGTAAACGCCGTGGCTGGACCGAGTGTTCCGCACCCGGGACCTTCCGCGCCATCTGCACATTTACGCTCGCCAATACTTGTCTTTGCCAAGCTTTTATCACCAGCACCCTCGAATCCATTTGCCTGCAGCAACCAATCACTCGTACGGTTGCCTTAAGCAACAAAGGTGGGAGGCAACTTCGATGGCCGAGAAGGCGCAGTACGAGGAGCTGGCGCGTTCGCTCAGTGCCATCGGGGTCGTCAAGCGGGACATGGAGCGCACCATGCCGCCGGACTGCCCGGGCGGTTCGGCGGGCGTGCTCACGCTGCTCGGGCGCCACGGCGACATGCGGATGAGCAGGCTCGCGGAACTGCTCGCCGTGGACATGTCGGTGACCAGCCGCCATGTCGCCCACGTCGCCGGGCGCGGCTGGATCGAGCGGCTCCCCGACCCGGCAGACAAGCGCTCCCGCATCCTGCGCCTGACCCCTGCGGGCCGGGCCCGGCTCGACGAGCTCTACGAAGCCACCACGCACCTGCTCGCCGAGCGGCTGGGCGACTGGTCGGACGACGAGGTCGGGCAGCTGATCCGGCTCATGAACCGGCTGCGCGCGAGCTTCGGCGACTGCCGGACGGGCCCGCGGGTCCCGCAGACCGCATCCGTCACCGCATCCGTGGCCGCACCCGTCACCGCACCCGTTGCAGAAGAGACCACCACCGAAAAGATCGTCACCGGGCACAGCTCCGGTAACACCCCCCGTACACCCGCATAAGCAGCAACGAAGAGAAGGAAGTCCATGGCAACGACCACACCAGCCGGTGTGCGGGCCCATGCCAAGCACGCGGGTACCGCCCCGGGCGGCGCCCCGATGTCGCACCGGCAGATCATGGAAGCGCTGACCGGGCTGCTGCTCGGCATGTTCGTGGCGATCCTGTCGTCGACGATCGTGTCCAACGCCCTGCCCCGGATCATCGGCGACCTGGGCGGCGGCCAGAGCGCCTACACCTGGGTCGTGACCGCGTCGCTCCTGACGATGACCGCGTCCACCCCGCTGTGGGGCAAGCTCGCCGACCTGTTCTCCAAGAAGCTGCTGATCCAGTGCGCCCTGATCATCTTCGTACTGGGCTCGGCGGCGGCCGGCCTGTCGCAGAACCCCGGCATGCTGATCGGGTTCCGCGCGGTCCAGGGCATCGGCATGGGCGGCCTGTCCGCGCTGGCCCAGATCATCCTCGCCGCGATGATCTCCCCGCGTGAGCGGGGCCGTTACAACGGCTACCTCGGCGCCACCTTCGCCACCGCGATGGTCGGCGGCCCGTTGATCGGCGGTGTCATCACCGACACCAGCTGGCTGGGCTGGCGCTGGTGCTTCTACGTCGGCGTCCCCTTCGCCGTGATCGCCCTGATCGTGCTGCAGAAGACCCTGCACCTCCCCGTCGTCAAGCGGAAGGTCAAGGTCGACTGGGCGGGCGCCTTCTTCATCACCGCCGCCGTCTGCCTGCTGCTGGTCTGGGTGACCTTCGCCGGCGACAAGTACGACTGGCTGTCCTGGCAGACCTACGCGATGACCGGCGGCTCTCTGGCGCTGCTGCTGCTCTTCGTCCTCGTCGAGGCGAAGGCGAGCGAGCCGATCATCCCGCTGCGGCTGTTCCGCAACCGCACGATCACGCTGGCCTCGCTGGCGTCGCTGTTCGTCGGTGTCGCGATGTTCGCGGGCACCGTCTTCTTCAGCCAGTACTTCCAGCTGGCCAGGGACAAGTCGCCCACGATGTCCGGCGTCATGACCATCCCGATGATCGCCGGCCTGTTCGTCTCCTCCACCGTGTCCGGTCAGGTCATCACCCGGACCGGTCGCTGGAAGGCGTGGCTGATCGCCGGTGGCGTGCTGGTGACCGCGGGCCTCGGCCTGCTGGGCACGATCCGGTACGACACCGAGTACTGGCACATCGCGGTCTTCATGGCCCTGCTGGGCCTCGGCGTCGGCATGATGATGCAGAACCTGGTGCTGTGCACGCAGAACCAGGTGGCCCCCACCGACCTGGGTGCCGCGAGCTCGACGGTGACCTTCTTCCGGTCCCTCGGCGGTGCCATGGGCGTCTCGGCGCTCGGCGCGGTCCTCGCGAACCGGATCACCGACTACGTCAAGGACGGCCTCGCGGATCTCGGTCCCCGGGGCTCCGCCCTCGGCCACGCCGGTACGGGCGGAGGGGGCATCCCCGATCTGGCCGCCCTTCCCGCACCGGTGCGCACGGTCGTGGAGAGCGCCTACGGCCACGGCGTCGCGGACGTCTTCCTCTACGCCGCGCCCCTGGCACTGGTCGCACTCCTGGTGTCCTTCTTCATCAAGGAGGTCCCGCTGAAGACCAGGGTCGCGTCCGCCGAGCCGGCCGAGGCCGAGGAGTTCGCGCCGGTGGCCGAGGCGGCCGCCCGTCCCGAGGGGCAGGCGCCGGCCGGCACCACCGCGACCACCGCGACGGCGCCCGCTCCCGACGGCACCCGGCGGCTCGCCGCGGTCGCCACCGTGGCCACCGACGAGCGCCCCTCCTCCGGCGGCACCCCGATCCACGGCCACGTCCGCGGCGCCGAGAGCACACCCGTGCCGCAGGCCTCCGTCACGCTGATCTCCCTCGGGGGACGTCAGCTGGGACGCGCGGTCGCCCAGGCCGACGGCGCCTACGCCGTGGACGCGCCCGGCTCGGGCAGTTACGTCCTGATCGCCGCCGCCGACGGCTTCCAGCCCCAGGCGTCCACGATCGTGGTGGACGGCGAGCCGGTCACGTACGACATCCTGCTCAGCGGGACCAGCGGGCTGAGCGGCGCGGTCCGCGACGCCGGGACGGCCCTGCCGGTCAAGGACGCGATGGTCGTCGTCACGGACGTGCGCGGAGACGTGCTGGCCACCGGGACCACCGGCGAGCAGGGCGAGTTCACCTTCGCCGACCTCGTCCCCGGCACGGTGACGGTCGCGGTGACCGCGGCGGGCCACCGCCCCCGCGCCCTCCCCGTCGACATCAGCGGCACCGGCGTCACCCGGGTCGAGATCGACCTCCCCTCCGGGGCCCGCCTCCAGGGTGTCGTACGGGCCTCCGGCGGCCCCCTGACCGACGCCCGCGTCACCCTGGTCGACGCCGCGGGCAACGTCGTCGGCACGGCCACGACCGGCACGGACGGTGCGTACGCCTTCACCGACCTGGACGGCGGCGAGTACACCGTCATCGCGACGGGCTACCCCCCGGTGGCGACCGCCCTCACGGTCACCGGCCCGGGAGTCGACGGTCACGACATCGAACTGGCCCACCCCGGCGAGTAGTCCACCGGCGGGTTCCCGAGCCATCCACCGAACCCCGGCCCGTGGAGCACGCGCAGAGCGGACGCGCGCTCCACGGGCCGGCCTCATCCAAGGAGTGACCCACGATGGGACTGACCGCGAAGATCCTCACCCGTGACGGTTGGGCCGTGTCCCACGCGGTCGTCACGCTGATCGACATGACCGGAGCGCAGGTGGTGCGGGCGGCGGCCTGCGAGGAGGGCACGGTGCACGACACCACCGCCCTCACGCCCGGCGCGTACACCGCGATCGTCACGGCCGTCGGCTACGCGCCCTCCGCCTCCACGGCGATCGTCACGGCGAGCGGACGGGCGGAGATCGGCACCGTGACCCTGACCCGCCAGGGCGGCACCGAGCTTCCCCCGCCCGGTCCCTGGACCATCGATCCGGCCCATTCCTCGGTCACCGCCGTCACCCGCCACCTGGGGATCTCCACCATCCACGGCCGTTTCACGGACTTCTCCGGCCGGATCGAGGTGGCCCCCGACGACGTGGCCACGTCCCGTGTGGAGGCCGTCATCACCGCTGCCTCCATCGACACGGGCAACGGGATGCGGGACGACCACCTCCGCTCCCCGGACTTCCTGGACGTCTCGGCCCACCCGACGATCACCTACCGCTCGACCGGCCTCACCCCGGCGGCCGGCCCCGACCAGTGGACGCTCCACGGCGAACTCACGATGCACGGCGTCGCCCGCCCCGTCGACCTCTCCCTCACCTACCTGGGCACCGGCAAGGACGCCTGGGGCGGCATACGAGCCGCCTTCCACGCCACGGCCCAGCTCCACCGCGAGGACTTCGCGATGAACTACAACCAGGTGCTGCAGGCCGGGATCGCCGCGATCGGCACCACCCTCAAGGTGGAACTGGACATCCAGGCGGTCCAGGGCGAGACACTGCCGCAGATGTAGACCTTCCGGAGATGTAGACCTTCCGGAGATGTAGACCTTCCGCAGACGGAGGACTGCCGCAGACGTAGGAACGGCAGGGTCAGGCTCGGCGGGCTCCGAGGGCCTAGGCTGCGACCATGGCACCGAACATCGCGACGAACACCGCCGTCGGCCTCGACGAGCTGCTGGACTTCGTACGCCCGCGCCACCGCGCGATCCTGCTCACCCGCCGCTCCGACGGCAGCCCCCAGGGTTCGCCCCTGACCTGCGGCGTCGACGACTCGGGCCGCATCGTGGTCTCGACCTACCCCGAGCGCGCCAAGACCCGCAACGCCAAGCGCGACCCCCAGGTCAGCCTGATCGTCCTCAGCGACGACTGGGACGGCCCCTGGGTCCAGATCGACGGCACGGCCGAGGTGATCGACTCCCCCGACTCGGTCGAGCCCCTCGTCGAGTACTACCGGAACATCGCGGGCGAGCACCCGGACTGGGACGAGTACCGGGAGGCCATGGTCAAGCAGGGTAAGTCGATCATCCGCGTCACGCCCGTGAAGTGGGGGCCGGTGGCGACGGGCGGGTTCCCCGCGCGGCTTGCTCCGCAGGATTAGCGGGGTAGCGTCTGCCCCGCTGGGGCGGTGGTCGGGTGCGGGTGCGTCGTGGCTGGTCGCTCCCCCACTCTCGGCTTCGCTCGAGCGGGGGGACCCCCTTCGCGGCGGAGCCGCATATCGATACAGCCCCGCGCCCCAGCGGTGGCAAGCCGGCTCGAACTCAGCCGGCCCGTGCCACCCTCGCCTCGATTCCCCCGATCACGATCTCCAGCGCGGTGGAGAAGTCGCGATCGAACATCTCGGCCACCGTGTCGCCGCCACGGGCATCCATGATCGCCTTCGATCCCTCGATGACGTGGCTGATCTCCGGAAGCCGCGTCACCACGGCCATCGCATCGCTGAGGAACTCGTCGCGGCTCACCCCGGCCGCGGCGCAGCGCTCCACGAAGTGCCCCTCGATCGTGCCGAACCCGTACACGAACTGGAAGACCGCCGAGATCGCCCCCGTCTGCTCGGACAGCGGCAGCCCCGTCCGGCGGATCACGCGTTGCACGGCGAAGGAGAACTCCAGGTAGTTCGGCCCGATGTTGAGGAAGGTCCCGGCGAGCGGCGACACCCACGGATGGCGGACCAGCACCGACCGGTAGTCCACGGCGAGCTCCCGCAGCAGATCGCGCCAGTCCGCCGTGGAGTCCTCCTCGTCGCCCGGGATGCGGGCCGGCGTCCGCATCTCACCGAACACCGCGTCGAGGGCCAGTTCCAGCAGATCGTCCTTCGTGTCCACGTACCAGTACACGGACATCGCGGTCACGTTCAGCTCCGCGGCCAGCCGGCGCATCGAGAACTTCGCCAGCCCCTCGGCGTCCAGCAGGGCCGCCGCCGCCGCGGTGATCCGGTCCCGGTCGAGGCCGGAGGGCTGCCCGCCGCGTGCCGTCCCGCCGCGCCGCGCCCTGTCCTCCAGCCAGACACTGGCCCGCGCCGGACGGCGCTTCGCCCCCTCGGCTGCCACCATGGCGCACCTTCCTCGCACTTCAACAGCAGATCACGATGCTAGGCGCCGCGCGCCCCGAAGGGGCGCGTGGCGCTGTCGATATGCGGCTCCGCCGCGATGGGGGTCCCCCCGCTCGAGCGAAGCCGAGAGTGGGGGAGCGATCAACCACATCGAACCCCGCAGCCGCCCAAGCACCGCACGACCCGAGTTCCTAGGCGCCCGCCCTCTCAGCCCTGCGCAGCAGCATCGCCGCGACCACACCCCCGAGCAGCACGGCAATCGCCCCCACCAGCTGACTCGCCGACAAGCCGGAGGCGAACGCGTCGGTGATCCGCGCCCGCTCCCGCGCCGACGACGCCGAGGCCAGCGCCGCCGGCAGCGAACTCGCCGCCACCGGAATCAGCGCCGCGAACCGCGAGTTCAGGACGGCGCCCAGCACCGCGACGCCCAGCCCCTGCCCGAACTCCGCCACCGTGCCGTTGATCCCGGCCCCGGTCCCCGCCTTCTCCGGCGGAATCGCGCTCATGATGGCGTGCGCCATCGCCGGGTTGGCGATCGCCGCGCCCGCGCCGATGAGCAGCAGTCCCAGCAGGGTCCCGGCGTAACCGCCGGAGGCGAGCGTGGCGATCGACGCCAGGCCCGCGGCCATCAGCGTCATGCCCAGGCCGATGGCGGCCGGGTTCCCGAGCCTGGTCGCCCACTTCGCCGCCAGGCCCGAGAAGTTCAGGGCCACGATCGTCAGCGCGAGCGGTGCCGTGCGCAGGCCCGCCTCCAGGGGGCCGTATCCCAGGACGAACTGCATGTGCTGGGTGAGGAGGAAGAGCGAGCCACCCATGCCGAAGGTGATCAGGACCGCACCGGAGACGGCTCCGGTGAACCGGCGGTCCCTGAAGAAGTGCATGTCGAGCATGGGGTACGGGATCCGGCTCTCCCAGTACGCGAACGCCGCCAGCACCACGACCGCGACGGCCGCCGTCACCAGGACGCGGCCCGAGGTCCAGCCGTGCTCGGGACCGGAGATGATCGCGAACACCAGGGAGACCATGCCGACCGTGGACAGCAGGGCACCGAACAGGTCGGGCCGGTCGCCCCGCGGGTTCTTGGACTCGGGGACGAGGACCACGACCGCCACCAGGGCGAGCGCCGCGACCGGCAGGTTGATCAGGAAGATCGCGCCCCACCAGAAGTGGTCCAGCATGAAGCCGCCGAGCAGCGGGCCGCTGGCGAAGCCGAGGGCGTTGACCGCGGCCCAGATGCCGATCGCTTTGGGCTGCTCCTCGGGCGTGAAGATCTGCATCGCGACGGCCAGGGTGGTGGTCATCAGCAGCGCCCCGCCGACGCCCATGCCGGCCCGCGCCGCGATCAGCTGGGCCGTGGAGTCGGCCAGCCCGGCGACCAGCGAGCCCACACCGAACAGGGCCAGGCCCGCGGCCAGCATCTTCTTGCGGCCGTAGCGGTCGGCGGCGCTGCCCAGAGTGAGCAGGAGTCCCGACTGCACCAGCGAGTAGGTGTTGATCATCCACTGGATGTCGGAGGTGGCCGCGCCGAGTTCCCTGGTGAGTGAGGGGATCGCGACGTTCAGGACGGTGTTGTCCAGCACCACGGTGAGCAGCGCGGTCGAGATGACGCCGAGGATCAGCCAGCGCTGGGGGTGCCCTTGTGGGGCGGTCGGGGAGGTCTCGGCGGTCGCCGGCGCCGTCATGGATGGGCCCTTCTACGGTGTACGGGGAGAGTGCCATACAGCGTAGAACGCCTCCCATACGCTGTACAAGGCAGTATCGGCCGTGGCAAAAGGCGGTGGCCCGAGGCGCCATGCCCCGGGCCACCGCCTTGATCAGGGGAACTGTCTCCCCGCCGAACCCCCGGAGGGAACCGTCAGTTGCCGCCGCTCGTCGGCTGCGTCAGGTCGTAGAAGGTCGAGCTGCCCACCGTGACCTCCCTGAAGTTCTCCTGGACCCAGGAGCTGATCTGCGAGGAGGTGCCGTCGCTGTTGCCGCCCATGCCGCCGCGGGTGCCGCTGGAGATGAAGTAGTGGATCTTTCCTTCCTCCACGTACTTCTTGAACTCGGCCAGCGTCGGGGACGGGTCGGTGCCATTGAAGCCGCCGATCGCCATCACCGGCTCGCCGGTGGAGAGCTGGTAGCTCGCGGCGTTCTGGGCACCGATGGCCGCGGCGGCCCAGGTGTAGTCACTGGCGTCCTTCTCCAGCAGTTCCCTGGCCTCGGAGCTGACGGACGCGCCGTTGAGCAGGCCGCCCATGCCGCCACCGCCGCCCACACCGCCCCGGCCGTCCTGCTGGGTCTGGCCGCCGCCGGGGAAGCCACCGCCGTTGCCGGGGAGGCCACCGCCGTTGCCGCCGGTCGGGGGCCGGCCCATCTGACCGTTCTGACCGCCCTGCTGACCGTTCTGCTGGCCCTGCTGGTTCTGGCCGCCCGGGAAGCCGCCGCCACCGCCGGGGCCACCGCCCATGCCGCCACCGCCGCCGGGGCCGCCGCGACCACCCGCGACCGCCGGACCGGCCGTGACGATCGAGCCGGTGTGGCCCTCGTTCAGGGTGGTGAGTGTGTAGGCCGTCGGACCGGCCAGCGCGGCGACGAAGCCGAGTCCGAGGACCCCCATGGTGAGTTGACGGCCGAGCTTGTTGACGAAGATCAGGCCCAGCGCGGCGACGAGACCGCCGACGAGCACCAGCCACTTCAGCCAGGGCAGGTAGTCGGAGGAGCGGTTGAGGAGGACGTACCCCCACACCGCGGTCGCCGTCATCGCGCCCGCCAGCGTCAGCGACGCCCAGGCCCTGCCGCGTTCCTCCCACAGGACGGCCGCGCCCATGCCGATCAGCGGCGCGACGTAGGGGGCGAGGGCGACGGTGTAGTACTCGTGGAAGATCCCCTGCATGAAGGTGAAGATCACCATGGTGATCAGCAGCGAGCCGCCCCAGAGGAGGAAGGCGGAACGGGCCGTGTCGGTTCGCTTGGCCTTCCGCGTCATCCACAGGGCGGCCACCAGCATGATCAGCGCTGCCGGGATCAGCCAGGAGATCTGGCCGCCGATGCTGGAGCTGAACATCCGGTCCCAGCCGGTCTCGCCCCAGTTGCCGCCGCCCCTGCCACCGCCGCCTCCGACGCTGCCGGTCTCCTCGCCGTTGATGCGGCCGAGACCGTTGTAGCCGAAGGTCAGCTCCAGGAAGGAGTTGTTCTGCGAGCCGCCGACGTACGGGCGCGACGACGCCGGCCACAGCTCGACGATCGCCACCCACCAGCCGCCCGCGACGACCACCGCGAGCCCGGCGAGCAGCACCTGGCCGACGCGCTTCTTCCAGCTCGCCGGCGCGAAGACGACGTACACCAGCGCGAGAGGCGGCAGGATCAGGAAGGCCTGCAGGGTCTTGACCAGGAAGGCGAGACCGATCGCGACACCGGCCCACACCAGCCACTTCGTCCGGGCCTTCTCCAGGGCGCGCAGCGTGCAGTAGACCGCGGCGGCCATCAGCAGCGCGAGGGCCGCGTCCGGGTTGTTGAAGCGGAACATCAGGGCGGCGACGGGCGTGAGCGCGAAGACCGCCATGGTGACGAAGCCGGCCGCGGCACTGAACCGGCGCCGCACGGCCCCGTACAGGACGGCCGCCGTGGCGACCGCCATCAGAACCTGCGGGAACAGGATCGCGAAGGAGCTCAGACCGAAGACCCGGACCGACAGGGCCATCGGCCACAGCGAGGCCGGGGGCTTGTCGACCGTGATGGCGTTGGCCGAGTCGAGGGAGCCGAAGAAGAACGCCTTCCAGGACTGGCTGCCGGCCTGGACGGCCGCGGAGTAGAAGGAGTTGGCGTATCCGGAGGCCGTGAGGTTCCAGGTGTAGAGGCCGCCGATCACCAGCAGCGCGAGGAGGAAGGCCGGACGCACCCAGCGGTGGTCCTCGGGGCGGCCCCTCCACAGGCGTCGGCCGAACGGCTGCTTCGGCTCACCGGCGCCGGGGGCGGTCGGGGTGCCGGGGGTCTGCGGAACCACCGGCTCCTGGAGGGCTGTTCTGGTGGGCGGCGCCCAGGCCTGCGCGGCGGGGCTCACCCCGTGCTGGGGTGTCGTGTCGTACTGCGCGGTCATCGTGCGTTCCTCGAATCGTGATCGTGCGGGCGCACCGGCTGCATCGGCGTGGTTGCGTCCCCCCAGGTGCGGTCCGCGGCGTCACCGGCGCGGAACTGGGATGCGGAGTAAGGGGAGTAAGGAGTGGTGACGTACGGCGCGGGGGCCGTCGCGTACGTCGGTGAGGAGGGGGTGTGGGAGGCGGCGACGGTCGAGGACACGGGGGCCTCGTCACGCCGGTCGGGGAACACCCACGCCCGGAAGAGCAGGAACCGCAGCACCGTCGCCGCGAGGTTGGCGGCGATGAGGACCGCCAGTTCCGTGGAGTGGGAGGGGCTGGACGTCGCCGCGTTCAGGGCGGCGAGCGAGCCGCTGGTGAGGGCGAGCCCGATCCCGAACACCACCAGGCCCTGGGCCTGGTGCCGTACGGCTCGGTCCCGGCCGCGGACGCCGAAGGTCAGGCGCCGGTTGGCCGCCGTGTTGGCGATCGCCGAGACGAGCAGGGCGAGCGCGTTGGCGAACTGCGAGCCCATGAAGGGACGGAAACCGCTGTAGAGCAGGAGATAGAAGAGGGTCGACATGCCGCCCACGACACAGAACCCGACGAGTTGGCGGGCGAGGCCGCGCGGCACGTCCTTGATCTCCCCGTCGCGGGGGTCGTCCCCGAAGGGCCGGGCGAGCCGGTCCAGCGGCAGCGAGCCGGTGGCCAGGGCCCTGCCCACCCGCCACACGCCCTTGAGGTCGTCGGTCGCGGTCCTCACGATGTGGACGGTCGAGTCCGGGTCGTCGACCCAGTCGACCGGCACCTCGTGGATCCGCAGGCCCGCGCGCTCGGCGAGGACCAGCATCTCGGTGTCGAAGAACCAGCCGGTGTCCTCCACCAGCGGCAGCAGCACCTGCGCGACGTCACGGCGTATCGCCTTGAAGCCGCATTGGGCGTCCGAGAAGCGGGCCTGCAGCGAGCCGCGGAGGATCAGGTTGTACACGCGGCTGATGAACTCCCGCTTGGGGCCGCGCACCACCCTGCTGCTGCGGCTGAGCCGGGAGCCGATCGCCAGGTCGGAGTGGCCCGAGATCAGCGGCGCCACCAGCGGCAGCAGCGCGTTGAGGTCGGTGGACAGGTCCACGTCCATGTAGGCGAGGACCGGCGCGTCGGACGCGGACCACACCGTCCGCAGGGCCCGCCCGCGCCCCTTCTGCTCCAGCCGGAAGGACATGACCTCCGGGAGCTCCGCCTCCAGCCGCGCGGCCACCAGCGGGGTGGTGTCCGTCGACGCGTTGTCCGCGATCGTGATGCGGAACGCGTACGGGAAGGTGCGCGCCAGGTGCTCGTGCAGTCTGCGGACGCACGGCTGGAGGTCCTTCTCCTCGTTGTAGACGGGGATCACTACGTCCAGGACAGGCGTACCGGCGTCTCCGGCCGGGAGGTGCTCCCGCGCCGGCAGGTTGCCGGGAGAAGAGTCGGTTCGCATGGGAACGACTCTCGTCAGGCCCCCTGTCGTGCCCATGTGGTGGTGCTGTGCTGTGCCTGTGAGTCCGATTCCCAGTTCGTCGCCTGGTCGAGCGAGGGCATGGGCCGGGCAAGGGCAGGCAGGTGAACCGTGAAGACGGTCCGCCCGGGAACGCTGTCGACGGTCACGGCACCGCCGTGCGCGGTCGCCACGGCCTGCACGATGGCGAGGCCCAGACCGGTCGACCCGGAGGCGCGGGAGCGCGAGGAGTCGCCGCGCGCGAACCGTTCGAAGACGTGCGGCAGCAGAGACTCCGGGATGCCCTGCCCGTCGTCCTCGACGTCCACGCACATCCACGGCCCGCGCCGCTGCACGCGCGCGGTGACGGTCGTCCCCGGTGGGGTGTGCGTACGGGCGTTCGCGAGCAGGTTGACGAGGACCTGTTGGAGGCGTGCGGCGTCGGCCGGCACGAGCGCGGGCTCGTCGGGCAGGTCGAGCCGCCAGTTGTGCCGGCGTCCGGCGGCCCGGGCGTCGCTGATGGTGTCCACGACGAGCGGGATGAGGTCGGTCTGCTCGAACTGCAGGGGCCGGCCCGCGTCGAGCCGCGCGAGCAGCAGCAGATCCTCGACGAGCAGCGTCATACGGCCCGACTCGGACTCGATCCGCCCGAGCGCGTGCCGGGTATCGGGCCCGATCTCCTCTCTCCCTCGCCTGGTCAGCTCGGCGTAGCCCCGGATGGAGGCGAGCGGCGTCCGCAGCTCATGACTGGCGTCCGCGACGAACTGCCGTACGCGCGTCTCGCTCTGCTGACGTGCGTGCAGGGCGCTGTGGACGTGGTCGAGCATGCGGTTGAGCGCCGCGCCGACCTGCCCGACCTCCGTGTGGGGGTCGGTCTCGGACTCGGGGACCCGCTCGTTGAGGGTGACCTCGCCGGTGTGCAGGGGCAGTTCGGAGACGCGGGTCGCGGTGTGGGCCACCTTGCGCAGGGGACGCAGGGCGACACCGACCATGACGGCCCCGGCGATACCGGCGGCCACGAGACCGGCGGCGGTGACGCTGACTTCTACGAGGATGAGGGTGTTGATGGTCTCGGTGACGGACGTGGTGGGCATGGCGACGTAGAAGTCGCCCTTCGGGCCCTTCGTGTACTTCACACGGTACTCACCCAGGCCTGTGAGGGTGATCGTGTGCATGCCCCGGTCGCGTGGGACCTTGGCGAGTTCGTCCTTCTGCGTCTCGGTGAGAGCGATGGCCGCGGATTCGCCGTTGAACGTGTTCGTCGACTCCGCGCTGCGGAGCGCACTCGAGATCTGACCGTTCTCGACCACGGCGCCGATCGTGCCGAGCTCCTGCGGGCCCTTGGTGACGAAGTCGAGCGGTTCTTCGGGCCTCTGGAAGTTCGGGTCCTTGGCCATCTCCGGCGGACCACCTGCGCGCTTCGCGACCTCCGACACCGTGTCGTTCAGCTGCTCGTTCAGGCGCTGCTGCATCGCTATGGTCGTCACCGTGCCGATCACGGCGGCCACCACCGCGATCAGCGCCACCGCGGAGACGACAAGTCGCGTGCGCAGCGTACGCGGCCGGCTCACTCGCCCCTGTCCCTGCGTACGCGACCGTCGTCGTCCGCTCATGACACCGCGGGCTTGATCAGGTAGCCGGCCCCGCGCCGGGTGTGGATCATCGGCTCGCGCCCGGCGTCGATCTTCCGGCGCAGGTACGAGATGTAGAGCTCGACGACGTTGGCCTGGCCACCGAAGTCGTACGACCACACGCGGTCGAGGATCTGCGCCTTGCTGAGCACGCGCCGCGGGTTGCGCATCAGGAAACGCAGCAGCTCGAACTCGGTGGCGGTCAGGTGGATGTTCTCCCCGCCCCGCGACACCTCGTGGCTGTCCTCGTCGAGCGTGAGGTCACCCACGACGAGCACGGAGTCGGAACGCCGGTCCGCCGCACCCGAACGCCGGATGAGCCCGCGCAGCCGGGCGACGACCTCTTCAAGGCTGAACGGCTTGGTGACGTAGTCGTCACCGCCGGCGGTGAGCCCGGCGATACGGTCCTCCACCGCGTCCTTGGCGGTCAGGAAGAGCACCGGCACGTCCGGCAGCTCACGGCGCAGCCGCCCGAGAACGGCCAGGCCGTCCATGTCCGGCAGCATCATGTCGAGGACGACGGCGTCGGGCCGGAACTCGCGAGCGGTCTGCACCGCCCCCTGTCCGTCCCCCGCGCTGCGGATCTGCCAGCCTTCGTAACGAAGGGCCATGGACAGCAGTTCGGTGATCGACAGCTCGTCGTCCACCACAAGCACTCGGACGGGGCTCCCGTCCGGCCTCAGCAGTTCGGTGCGCCCCTGGGGCGAGGTCGTGGTCATGCCGGAAACCATGGCGCCCCGCTCTGAGAGCACCCTTTCGGCAACCTGTGATTTCCCTGAGAAACTCACAGGCGTCTCTCAGGCAGCCCCTGGGGACCGCTCGTTCCGCCTCCCCTCCCCGATGCGCTGTCCATTCGCCGCCATACCGAGCTGACCAGTCCTTTCGCCCTGCTGGTGCGTCCTGCCGGGACTCCGCCGCGTGCGACACCGGCATCCTGTGCTTCTGCTGGGTGAACCCGATCCCCGGACACAGCATCCTCAGACGGCACTCACTGCTCGCCCGTCCCGTCGGGTCGGGACGGGCCGGGGCGGGCCGAGGTCAGCCGCCGAGCCGACCTTCGGCCGGACCGTCAGAAAAGCCCGTCCTGAACACCTCCCCCGTTCCTCCTCACCTCCCGTACCGGCACTCCGAGGACCCCTTCTTCCCCCGCCTCCACCGCCACCAGCTCCCACCCCGTCGTCAGCCGCGTGTCGAGGACGACGACCCCGCGCCCGGTGGCCAGATGCAGATCGGGCCCGGCGGCGGCGAGGACCACACCGCCCACGGTCCCGCCCGCGACGAGCTCGCTCACCACCGCGTCGGCGCCCGGCAGACCGTCCAGCCCGAACACCTCCGCGTGGTCGACCGTCCGGCACGGCAACCGCTCCAACGACTCCGGCCAGCCGTCGAGTGCCACCGCCCGCGCGTGCAGCTCCGCCACCTCCGCCGCCCGCTCCCCGGCCGCGGGCAACGCGGCCCGTACGACCCGCTTGTCGGCGTACGGAATCCGGTCCGGCACCCCGAGCGCGGCCCGCAGAACCTCCTCCGCCCGCCGAGCCGCCATCAACGGCCCGCGCCCCAGCAGGCTGAAGCAGACGGCCCCCTGCTCCAGCAGTCGTGCGGCCCCCCGCTCGACCGCGGTGATTCCCACCTTCACCATGCCGGGCCCGAACCACGCGAGGTACACGTGGTACGGCCGCGGATCGTCCGCGATGGTGTCCGCGGCGACGGAGTGCGCCCGATCCAGCCGCGCACACTCCTCACACCGCGCGCCAGTGCTCCGCCCCGACACCCCCGCCCGTGTGGGGCACCCGTGCCCCCGTGCTCCCACACACGTGCGCACACCCCCTGTCACCACCCCAAAGGCCACCTTCTTCCCCCGTGGCAGAGCACTCCCGCGCCCGCCTTCCCACACCAGTACGGGCTCCACGCCGACCCACCGCAGACCCGCGCATCTCCACGCCTGTGCCATCACCCACGAGACTACGTGCTGCCACTGACAATGCGCCTGACCTGGGTAAATGGCCTCACGGAACGGCTGTCCGGGCCCAGAGCGCGATCAGCCGACGACCTCGACGCTCCCCGGGGTGCTCCCGTCGGCGGCCCCGGAGCCCGGGAGCGGCGACGCCTCAGCGGGCACGACGACGACCACGGCTTCCTTCGGCACATCCTTCGGCCCCCGTCCGGCCAGCCGGCATCCCACGCACCCGGGATGGCCCTTCCGGGCGGAGAGGTCCCGTACCCGCATCCCCCACTGGTCCGCGGGCCGCACCCCAGGCGGTTTGCCCCACCCCGCCAGATGCAGCACCCACGTGACGATCACACTCGCCCCGACGACGGCGACCCCGCCCCCCAGCCCCACCGCGTTCCCCGTACACATGCCGACCCCTGCCACCGCCGCGCCGGCAGTGGCGATCCCGAACCCGGTCCACCCCGCGACCGTGTGCCCTTCGTCGTACTGGTGCGCGCCCACGATGTACCGCCCCCTCCGCGTCGACCCTTTAGAATCCCTCGGCCCCTCACTACCTAAGAGATTAATAACATAAACCTCTCACGCACTAAGAGAAATGCCGAGGAACCGCCATGCAGGGCAAGCCGCGACCGCCCGCCACCCCCGAGCAGACCCTGTCCGCGATGGACCACCTGATCGCGACGAGCATGATCGGCCAGCAGGAAATGGCCCAGCGCCTGGGCCTGACCGTCACGGACCTCACCTGCTTCGCGTACGTCCTGGAGGCAGGCGACGACCTGCTCACCGCCGGCGACCTGGCAGCCCGGGCGAACGTCACGACGGGCGCGGTGACCGGCGTCCTCAACCGCCTCGAACGCGCCGGCTACGTCACCCGCCGCCCCGACCCGGAGGACCGCCGCCGTGTCCGCGTGGCCGCCACCGCCTGCGCCGCCGAAGAGGTCCAGGCCCTCTACGCACCGTTCTACGCCCGCCTCGCGGAGGTGTTCGCCGACTACTCCCCGGACGAGATCGCCGTCCTGCACGACTGGTTCACCCGCACGGGCAGTGTGCTGAAGCAGTACCTGGCAGAGCTGCGCGAGGGTCGGTGACGCCCGTGACGCCCCGCGGCGCGCCGGGGCTCGCCGCCGGGGATCAGTGGACGCGGTCAGGGGAGCTCAGGCACCGGTCTTCTGCTGTGGGGGACGGTAGGCGGTGAAGGGCGGCGTGGACGTACGGTGCCGGCGGACGGTCTTGCGGGGCGGACGGGTCAGGGTGATCTGGCGGACGAGCTGCTGGAAGCAGGCGAGGGCGGCGAGAGAGGGAAGAGCCGCGGTCGCCACACCGGTGATGGTCCTGGGCGCCTCGGCGATGCACAGGAGCATGGCGATGCCCGAGAAGAAGAGCACGACGGACCAGGAGTGCGCGGCACGACGCCGATGGAGAGCGGCCCGCAGAATGGACAAAGTGGCCACCGTCCAGGGGCCGTAGACAAGCAAGGGCCACAAAGCTCCGGCTCCATACGCGGCATGGGGGCCGGGAAGACGGCGGAGCGGATCGTACGTGATCACCCCGCCGAGCACGCTGACCATCGAAACGACGACAGCCGCAATGGCGACGATCAGATAACTGGTCTTCTGCAGCGCACTGAGCGTGGGTTTTCGCGGTGCGACACGGCGATGGCCGGGCACCGGACGCACGCGCGTCAGTTCGTCGCTGACCTGCGCCAAACCGGCGAGACGTTCGGCCGCGGGAATTTCCTCGCCGGATTCGCCCGCGGCCGGTTCCGGGGGAAATACACCGCTCTCGGCCGCCGCCTGATCCCGCAGCAGATACGCGAGTTCCTCCGCCGGATCCCATGACGCGTCCAGAGGGGCGAACGGTGGAAAGGGCTGCTGCACGGGCGCCGGGGAGGAACTCTCGTAATCCGTGTACGGCCACGCCCGCACGCCCGGCTCGAGGTGGGCCCCACCGATCCCATGGCCGCTGTACGTCTCAGACATGGCGGCTCTTCCCCGCCCAGCCACGATGATGTGAGCCGACCGGTTCCCCGGTCCACAGGCGCTCGAACTCGTTCTGAATCGCGCCCATCTCCGCCAGGAAACCCTCAAGGACAGTGGACGAGTACAGCAATTCAATGCGATTACCGCGAAAACTCAGGTAGGCGTTCGTGTCCGGGGCGGACGTCGGTCGCGGTGTGAAGGTCCACCCTCCCTTCAAGAGCACACGCGCATGGAGACGGGAATCCGCGCTGCTTGAAGAACCCCATGGCGCCGGAGAGGACGTTGCTGCAGTCATACCCCTCCAACGCGGGACACAATGCTGCAGATGCGTGGCAATCAGGTGATGGGGTTGGGCCATACAGGCGTTTCACGGGAAGGAAAGGCCGGTTCCGCATGGCGCAGCGCCACTGATGTGATCTTGGGTGTTAGTGGGACGGTTCTGGTCGACAGGGACGACAGGCCGAGGTCCGTCGGGGAAGATGCGCGTCGCCCGGTGTCAGCAGGAAGGGAGCGGTCCGTGAAGAGGCTGCGGCGAGCGTTCCTGGAGTTCGAACCGACGCCACGGCGGTACCGAGCCTCCCCCCAGGGTGCAGGTGTTACTGGCCCGGCATCCCGTGGCCACCGGAGTAGTGGCCGGCGCCGTGAATGGACTGCTGCTCGCCTGGGTGCTCTCCGCCTTCGGCGATCTGGTGCTCATGGTGCAGGCGATGCTGTGGGGGCTGGGTGCCGGGCTGTTCTTCTGGCTCGTGTGCCGGCTCGAACGCCGGCGCCAGGCTCACTACGAACGCACCGGAGGGTGGCAGTCGGCTCCGCCGTCCGCCGCCGCACAGGACGCGCCGCCCCTGTGGTTCGAGGGCGTCCATTGGATCAGCGTCTGGTCGATCTGCACAGCGGTCCTGTGGCTCGGTGGCCGACTGAGCGATCCGCACCGCAGCTGGCTCTGGAGCGCGATCTTCGCCGGGTTCGTAGTCGTCGGGGGCTGGGTCGCCCGACTGCTCCGGGAGCGCAGACAGCGCCGCCCTCCTTCTCGGCGACCGGGCCGGGGGTGACACGAATCGAGTCCGCGCCGGTTCTCGCGTGGGCAGGCAGGGGGGCCGAGATGGGCGCGCTGACACGCTCTCAGGTCACGGCGATCACCAGCGAGGTTTCCCGGAAGGCTGTGCGCCGCCGCTGTACGGCCCGAAAACGCCAGAGGCCCCGGATCTCTCCGGGGCCTCTGGCCTGTGCGCACTCGGCAGGATTCGAACCTGCAACCTTCTGATCCGTAGGATCGGGCACCCCGCCGTGAGGAGTGCCGGCGGCCTCCTACACCGATCGCCTAGCTAAGCGATCATACGCCTCTGTGTGCCGTCGTTGCCGTCAGAGCTGCCGTCAACTCCGAGCGGTGGCGTTGCCGCAATGACGGTGCCTGAGAGGTCGACTCATCCCAGCACAGTGGCGATGGCGAGGGCGATTCGCTCGATCCAGTCGATCGCGTCGGTAACGTCGGCGTCGGAGATGGGGCGGCGACGCTTGAGGTCGCCGTCCAGCAGGTCCGCGTCGTGGGCGATCCTGTTGCGGCGATCGGTGATCGAGTTGTACTTCTGCTTCAGTGTCTGCGCGTTCATGGACGTACGGCCGTGGTTCCACTCGTTGAGCTGGACGGCGGCCTTGGCCCAGATGTCCTCTTCCGTCACCAGCTTCAGCGCCTCGCTGATCTTGCGAGGGTTCTGCAGTGCCGCGTTGCCCCACTTCGCCTTGACATGCTCAGAGACGGCGTCGGCGAGCGTGGTCGTGCCGCGCCGGACTTCCTCCACCTTGACCAAAGGCAGCTCGAACTTCGTTAACTGGTAGGGCATTCCGGGACCGTCCTCTGCGGCCAGCTCGGCCACGCGCCGGTACAGCTCCTCGTGGAACCAGTGGTCGATGGCGCTGACGGCCTGTACCCAGGCGGCCCGGTAGAAGTCGCCGATGTCGATGACCGGGGACTGGAAGGCAGCCAGGCTCTTGCCCGCCACGATCATTTTCCGGGCGTACTCGAGGTTGGTCAGGAACGCCCGGAACTCGCGTGTCTGCGGATGTGCGGCCGACATGGAACTCCCCCGTCTCGCTGGACTGAGAATCAGGATTCCGGCGGGACGGGGGAGGGGCAACCCAGTTGTGGATCAACCACTCTCAGTTGGCTCAATTGCGTCGGTGTCGGCCGATACCTCACCACCGAGGGCCTCGGCGATGGCCGCGAACTCGCTCAGCGCGGCCTGCAAGTCCTCGACGATCTCCTGGGCGATCACCTCGGGCGGCAGAAGGCTGTCGGCGTCGTCGAGCGCCGGATCCTTCATCCACGTGATGTCGAGATTCACCTTGTCGCGAGCGATGAGCTCGTCGTAGTCGAAGGACTTGAAACGCTCCGACTCCACCCGCTCGCTGCGCGGCCTGCCGGGCAGGTACGCCTCGACGAACTCGTCGAGAGCCGCACGGGTCAGCGGGTGTTGCTTAAGCGTGAAGTGCTTGGCGGTGCGGAAGTCGTAGACCCAGAGCTTCGAGGTGTTGTGGGCACCCCCGCTGCGGGGCGGCTTCTTCTCGAAAAACAGGACGTTGGCCTTCACGCCGCCCGCATAGAAGATGCCGGTGGGCAGGCGCAAGATCGTGTGCAGATCGAACTCGTCGAGCAGGCGTCGGCGCACCTTCTCGCCCGCGCCACCTTCGAAGAGCACATTATCCGGAAGGACCACGGCCGCTCGGCCGTTCATCTCCAGCAGCGACATGATGTGTTGGAGGAAGTTGAGCTGCTTGTTGGTGGTGGTAGCGCGGAAGTCGTCCCGCTCGTATGAGATGTCTTCCTTCTCGGCCTTGCCGTCTGTGCCGACGATCGTGATCGCAGACTTCTTACCGAAGGGCGGGTTGGCGAGCACGAGCGACGCATGACGGTCAGGCTTGTCGGCGAGAGCGTCGCCCACGGTGATGAGGGACTTGCCATCAGCGTCACCGATGCCGTGCAACAGCATGTTCATGGCGGCCAAGCGGGCAGTGCCTGTGACCAACTCATTGCCCCAGATCTTGCCGGACCCGAGCTCGAGCCGCTGCTCCCGTGACAGGTGCTGTATGTGGCGCCTGCGGATGTAGCTGTGCGCGGCGATCAGGAAGCCGCCGGTACCGCAGGCGGGGTCGGTGATCGTGTCCTCGGGCCTCGGCTGCATCACGTCGACCATCGCATCGATGAGTGCGCGCGGCGTGAAGTACTGGCCAGCACCCGTCTTGGTGTCCTCGGCACCCCTGGCGAGCAGACCCTCGTAGGCGTCACCCTTCAGGTCCGTCCCTTGGATCGTCCAGTCCTCCTTGCCGATCAGATCGATGACCAGCTTTTCGAGGAGGGCGGGCTCGGTGATTCGGTTCTGGGACTTGGCGAAGATGGTGCCGAGGGTGGTGCCGGGCTTCTTGGCAAGCTCTTCGAGGATCTTGCGGTAGTGGACTTCGAGGTCGATGCCCTTGAGGCGGGCGAGGGACTGCCAGTCGTACTGGGGGGGTACAACGGCCTTTGCCTCCTGCTCAGTGAAAGGATCGGAGGCGATCTCGTCGGCCATCTTGAGGAAGAGCAGGTATGAGAGCTGCTCAACGTACTCGATGGTGGACAGCCCGTTGTCCCGCAGGACATTGCAGTAGTTCCAGAGCTTGGCGACCAGCGTGTTGGTCTGCGCGTGTGCCAAGGCGAGGGATGCGGGGGTCACAGCGGAAGCTCCTGCTGAACGGCGGCGACGGGGGACGGAGATGAGGAAGCGGGGGGCGGGGGTGGGGTGTCTGGGGCGGCCGTCTTGTGGACGCGGCGTGCGGCCCCCCTGGACTTGGCTCCCTGCGCCTCGCGCTCGCTGCGGATGCGGTCGAGAAGTACGGAAGCGGGCTCGTCGGCGGGGTCCTGGGAGACGAGCTGTCCGGAGAATGCATGGCTTAGCAGAGACCGTCGAAGGTGCGCGGAACGCTTCAGCGCGCGCTGGGCGATGCTTGCTGTTCGTTCGACGGTTTCGCGCCATTCATGCAATTCTGCGAGCAACCTGAGCTGTTCACCGTGGGGTGGCACGGGGATTGGGAAGGCCGCCAGTTTAGTTCCGTTCACGTTTGCCTGCCCTACCTGCTGAGCAGCGACAGAATTGATGTAGCGTCGCCCCTCAGGACTGTTGATGCACAGGTTCACCCATTCTGGCTCGATACCTTGGGCGAGCTGGCAGCGAATCAGATACGAGGCGAAGGTAGCAGGGCCCTTCATGGAACGATAAACGGCCGCCTTGCCGACCAACTCCGCACTATTCGTGCGATTGAAAAGAAGGTCGCCATCACTAAGCGCTAGCTTTGATGTGTCGAGATGGTCGGCAGGCAGGTATTTCAGGTTTTCGAAATTCAGGCGGCCATCCTGAATATTCCCCATGCGCAAAACGGGTACATCCGTGGCGGCCGGATGGGCATGGGCCTTGGCGGATGTCCCGTACTCGATCTTGCGGGCTAGTGATCCGAGCGGCTGCACGGCCCAGTGTGCGGGCACGCGTGCATGCGGGCTGAGTTTCGCAGGCTCTGGGGCACTCCGACGCCTCCCCTTTGTTGCCTGAGAGACTTCAGCCTCGACTCTCCCGAGAAGGACGTCAACCGGTTCGTCATTGTCACTCTGGGCAGCGAATTCTCCGTTCATTGCCCTCTCGAGAGCGGACTTCTGAAGAGACTTGGCGCGGACTTGCGCAGTATTGAGATCCTGTTCCCCTGCATCAAGGCGGGAGAGGTGGGATTCGAGGGCCTCGACGATTCGATACTGCTCCGCGATCGGCGGCAAAGGAACCGGGATCGAAGCCATTGACGACTTTGTGAGTTTTAGGCGAGTTGTCCCATTTGCGTAGCCCTCATAGTCAAAGCTGTTCAGATAATGGACCACGAAACGGCTGAGCGTGACACCCTCACGCACTCGCAGGACATGTGCATGATTATTTACCCATGAGGGACCTGAAATTCTGTATGCCTTGGATTTGTGGCCGTCGAAGAATTGCACACCGTCTTCGCCGAGGAGCACCAACTCCTCGTTGAATAGCGCGGTATCGATCCAGCCGACCTGTCCAGTGGCTCCGTAGTAGGGAACTCTTCCAGGGCGCTGTGCCCGTTCCTTTGCACTGACCGGAACTCGCTGATGGTCGAGTACCTCAACGATCTCGTCAAGGCGGGCCCAAACCCACCCCACCGGAAGCTCCACGTCACTCAACCCGCTCAAGCCAACTCTCGATTCAGCTCACTCAACAACGACCGAACATCCCGCCCCGGAAACGCATGAGCGAACCCCCGCCCCCCGCCCTTCCCCTTAAAGGGCTCGGCGTTGAACTCCGCTGTACTAATTCCGACGTCGCTCGCCACTACGTCCCGTATGGACCGCAGCCACCACAGCTGCTCCTTCGAGAAGTCCGCTCCCGCCTGTTGCTGCTTGAGAAGCCACCCCTCGAAGCGCTCCTCCACCGTCTCACGGTAGGGACGCAACTCCTCATCCACCCCAAGCTCGTACCGTATGAGCGAGATCAGGTCAGGGACGCCCGCCTCCCGGCCGCCGTCGGAGTGGGCCGCCGCGCCCAGGTCCTCGTAGTACGTCCACAGCACCTGCGGTGTCCACGCGTATTGCGGGCGGCGGATCTCCAGTGCCAGTTCCTTCAACGCGGCGTACGTCTCCGCAGGAGAAACCGACCGGGGGCTCGTCAGCGCGATACTGACCGCCGCGATGCGGTCACGCTCATCCTTCAGGAGCTGGCTCCAGCGGCCGACCTCTTCCCGGGCCCGCTCCTCGCGCGGGATCTCGTCGAGGTCCGTCACCTCGACGGCTGTGAACTCGTCGAAGAGGTAGTCCTTGTCCCGCCGGATCTCGATGATGTGGCGTCGCAGATCGGGATAATCCGTCAGCGGTGCGATCGCGTCCTCCACGAGCCGCCTGGCCGCCGCCTGGCCGCCCTCTTCCAGCGCACGCTCCTGCCGGTCCGGGTCCACTGCCTTCACGATGGCGCCAGCGATCTCCGACAGGGTGCGGCCACCCGACGCCCGCGTCAGTTGCTCGCGTTCCTCGTCCGTCAGCTGCTGGTTGAGCCGGGCCAGTCGTCCCGCAAGAATCTCGGCCTCACCAGTACTGATCGACTTCGTACTAGCCTTGTCCAGCAGCTTGGCCAGCGAGACCTGCCGCTCGCCCGCTGGCACCAGTGGCTTGGCATCCACCAGCGGGGAGTCCGTCACGCCGACCGCGTCGACGAGTACGAACCGGTCTTTGCGGACTGATACGTCCGCGTCCGGCGTGACTTCCTGGAGCTCGGTCGCGTCGATGGTGCGGGCGCCGCGGCCCTTCATCTGCTCGAAGAGGACGGCGCTGCGCACCTCGCGCAGGAAGATCACGCACTCCAGGGCCTTCACGTCCGTACCGGTCGCGATCATGTCGACGGTGACGGCAACCCGCATCCGGGGCGACGTCCGCAGGGCGCGGATCAGCTCGTCCGGGTCCTCACCGGCCTGGCGGCTCTTGTACGTGATCTTCTTCGCGAAGTCGTCGCCGCGCCCGAAGACCTCTTTGACCTGGGCGAGGACATCTTCGGCATGGTCTTCGCCGACCGCGAAGATAAGGGTCTTCGGCAGTTCACTCCGGCCAGGGAACCAGCGCCGCCAGTTGTCCCGGTACGCGGTCAACACCGCTCGGATCTCGTCCACCGTCACCACCGAGCGGCCGATCTGCCCGGTCGTGTAGGTGAAGTCGTCGTCCAGTTCCTGGTAGCGCTGCCGACGCGTCTTGCGGTCTTTGACCCGTACCGTCGTCCCCGACTCGATGGTCGCAGCGCCCTTCTCCCGCAGGTCGGTGCGCATTCGGACGACGTCAAAGTCGACGTTCACCCCGTCCGCGACGGCCTGCGGATAGGTGTACTCGGACACCAGGTTGCGACCGAAGAAGCCGAGGGTCTGGAGTGTTGGGGTGGCGGTCAGGCCGACCAGGTGTGCGTCGAAGTACTCCAGCACGCCCCGCCACAGGCCGTAGATCGAGCGGTGACACTCGTCCACGATGATCAGGTCGAAGGACTCGATCGGGACCTTCGGGTTATAGGAGACCTCGATAGGCAGGTCCGTCGCGTACGTGTCCTCAAACGCCGTGCTGTCCGAGGCATCGTCCGCCTGCTCGTCATTGACGAGAGTCTCGCCGCGCAACAGCGAGTACATCTTCTGGATTGTGCAGATGACCACCGACGAGGTGCCTTGGAGGCCGGCCGCCCCGAGCCGGTCGACGTTGTAGATGTCGGACAGCTTGCGGCCGTCGTCTGGTGTCGTGAACTTGCGGAACTCGTCGTACGCCTGCCTGCCCAGGTTGTTGCGGTCGACGAGGAACAGGACCCGGCGCGCCTTGGCGTGCTTGAGCAGCCGGTAGGTCTGTGCCACGGCGGTAAAGGTCTTACCCGCACCCGTCGCCATCTGGATCAGTGCCCGCGATCGGTCCTCGCCCAGGGACTTTTCGAGGCCGCTGATGGCATCGATCTGGGCGAGACGCAGCCCATTCGGCTCCAGTACGGGCATTCGACGCAGGGCAGCCCGAAACGTCGGGGCAGCCGGTGTCTCGTCGGCGCGACGCATCCAAGCGGCCACCGTCTCGGGGCGGTGGAAGGAGAACACCTCGCGGGATCGGGCATCGGGGTCGAGGCGGTTAATGAAGTAGGTCTCGGTGCCGGTCGTCGCGTAGCGGAACGCGAACGGCTCCGTCTCCCGCCACACGGTGAGCCGGTACTCCTTGAGGACACCGGCCGCGTACCGGTCGTTCTGCTCCACGGCGCTGGAGAGGTGGTCGCCCTCCCGCTTGGCCTCGATCACACCGACGATCCTGCCGTCGACATACAGGACGTAGTCCGCGCGGCCGGTGGCCAGCGTGAACTCACGTACAGCCACGCCCTGGCTCTCTCCCGGGTTGACCTGGTCGCGGTTCTGGACGACCCAACCCGCCGCCTGCAGCATCTCGTCAATGGCCTCGCGGGCCTGCACCTCGTTGAGTGCGGCGGGCCGCTGGGCGCGGTGGATGATCGCTTCGCGCCGCTTGGCGTCGACCGTGCGCGGCTGCCTGCGAGCGGCCTCGTACTTAGCCTGCTGGGTGGCGCGCAGCTCCTCGATTTGGGTGCTCAACTGCTCGACCTGTGCGAGCAGTTCAGTCTTGTTGGCGTCGGCGCTGGCGATCAGGTTCTCGGCCTCGGCCCGCGCCCTACGCTCGGCTTCCAGCGCGTCGCTGGCCTCGGCGAGCCGCATGCGGGCCTGCGTGAGCGCCTGGCGGTGGCCGTCGAGGGCCTCGCGCAGCTCGGCCAGCTCGGCCGGGTCCGTGATCTGAGCGCTGTCACCGGGGTCCGTGGGCGGCACGAACTCGGCGACGGTCCGCCGGCCGTCGATGGCATCGTGGAACCAGAGGCCGAGCCGGTAGCAGATCCGCACGGCGGCCAGAGCCCGCGCCGTGTCGAAGAGGTGGCTGTGGGCGGCCTTGTTCCGGTCGCGGCGCAGCCGGTCGAAGTCGTCGCGGATCTCCGGAACGAGGACTCCGGCCCTGGTCAGAGCGGTCAGCCGGTCGATCTGCCGGTCGCCCTCGATCCGCATCCCGATACGGGCGACCAGTTCCTCGGCGAGGACTTCGCCGAACTGGCCCGCCTGGACCAGGGAGGAATTGGGGTTCGTGAACACGGTCGCTTCGGCGGAAGCCCCGTACAAGCAGAGCAGCGGCTGGTGCAGATACAGCAACCCAAAGTTGGGTGAGCCCTTCGCGAAGTCGCGAAGCCGGTCGTCCATGCTGCCCTACCCCCCGCTATCCCGCCTTACCAAGGTGGCTCTAGCTTACGCAGCGGCATGTGGGGCGGGCTGAATATCGTCGGAGATCTATACCTACGAGGTCAGCCGAGATAGGGCTGCTCACGGTGCTCCAAGAAGTGACGGATCCGGAGGCGCTGCGTGTGGTGCATCGGTAGCTGATCGATCTCCTTCGGCTGAACGAACCGCAGCTCCGTGGACTCATCCGAGATCGCGAGCCGGCCCCCGACCACACGGGCGGTGAAGCAGACGTTGAACTGCCTGCGCACCTCACCGTCCGAGTAGGCGATGACGTGGCGAGGGTCGGTGTACGTGCCTACAAGCCCAGTGATCTCTACGTCCAGACCGGTTTCTTCCTTCACCTCGCGGACGGCCGTTCCTGGGAGTGAATCGGTCATCTCCATGCCGCCGCCAGGTAGCGCCCAAAGATCGTTATCCCTGCGGCGCTGAAGGAGTACGCGCCCTTCGTCGTCGGTGACCACGGCGGACGCGGCGACCACCAGGTTGTTCGGCTCCGGTGCCGCTGGGTCGTCGTAGTACTCGGTCCGTGCCATGGTCACCCTTCTCGTACCGGCGTCGCGGTTTCCCACACCGCGTCGAAGCTGCTGGCGTAGGTGTCGAACATGCCGCCCTCACCGCTGCGACGGAGATGCCACACGGGAGCACCGTAAGCGTTCACGCCCCAGACATGGGCATTGACCAGTGCCTGGTCATCCGCACGATAGATCGAGTTGTAGAGCGTGGTGGCATGGGTTCGAACCTCGATGCCAGGTACCCCGGCAAGCGGGCGGTAGTGCAAGAGGGCGAGTCGGCAACGGGACTCGATCCCGTGGCCGAACCTCTCCTCCGCGCCGCGCTGTTGGACATTCGTACTGTCCGGGTCGCCAATCGCGATACGGACCGCGCACCCGTCGTCCGCTCGCTCTCGCAACAAGTCGTTGAGCCGCGGGTACGCCTCGTGCAGGAAGACGGCGGCGTACACCAGCACGTCGATGTGCTCGCGCGCCTGGGTCAGCATGTCCACGAAGGTGGACACGGGGATGTCCGCCCGCTGATCGTAGAGAGCCACAAGTTCCGGACTGACAGCGCGGGCAGGGCGTGCCTGCCGGAGCGCGGGCCATAGAGCGTGCACGTCTTCTCCTAGTATTTCCGCTGCCAGCATGGCCGTGGCCCGGCGCGGCGTACGCCCCAGATTGACCCATCGTTCAACGGACTTGGGGTCGACTTCGACCTTGTCCGCAAGGGCGGCGTAAGTCCAGCCGCCGACCGCCATGGCAGCACGTAACCTCTCGTTCGGCATCCCAATCTCTCCTAACAGCCGGGGACGGCACTAGGGACGTTCTACCCGACGCGGGACGTCCCGAAGTGGGGTTTGTCGGAGGTTCCGACGTCCTGATGAGCGGCAGGATCCTCGTCCGCATGGCGAGCAACCAGCAGACCAGACCAGGCATCGGTGAACTGGCGAAGGACACTGCCAGTGGACGTATCGGCGTCGTCATGGGCGAGGTCGGCGCCCGGGTGCAGATAAGGCCGGTCGGCGGCGGCGTCGAGTGGGATGCCCTGCCGGACAACGTGGTGGCCCCGACCGCGCGGGAAGAACTGAGCGCCCGCCTGGCCATCAAGAACGGCAACAGCCGGGACGGCCTGTGATGCGCGCCATCGGCCGGTATGCCGGGGTCCTGTTCATCATCATGATCAGCGGATCGTGTGGCCTGGTGATCGGCATGGCCCTCGGCACTAGCCAGTAGACCGGCCGCCCCGAACGGGGTGCCACCTTCCCTGGCTCCCCTTTCCCCGTTCGGGGTCGGCCTTCCATCCCTCGGTCGCCATAGGCCGTGCCTCGGCGACCGATGCGGGCGCAAGTGCCAGAGCACAGCGACACTCAAGGAGTATTCGCATGACGGCAACGGCCAACGATCAGAAGACCGGTCGCGCGGTGGCTGGTGAGGAACTGTTCGACAGCCTCACCCACTTCGTGATCGTCCACAACGGGCAGTCCCGCGAACGGGCCGAGCGGATCGCGGACCAGGCGGTGGCCTTCGTGGTCACCGCCGCGACCGCGACCGTCCCCATGGTCCCGTCCGACGACGTGGACCTCGGTCTGCACGCACTCATCCTGCACACGAAGGAGTACGCCGCGCTCTGCGACCGGTACGCGGGCCGCTTCCTCCACCACAACCCCATGCCGGGTGGAGGGCCCCGTGACCCTAAGAAGGTCGCCGCATCCGCACACGCGATGAAGGCGGCCGGGTTCATGGTCTTCGACGACCTCTGGACCGTGGACGGCACGAACCTCGCGCAGTGCGACGCGGACTGCGGCCGTCCGTACGGTCAGGCGTAGCGACACGACACCAGCGACGCGGCCGGCCTCGATGCGGGGTCGGCCGCGCCGCCCGGAAGGAGAACAGACGTTGTCCGGGACACCCCCTGAACTGCCGATCGTCGTGCTCGACGCACTGATGCCCAAGGATCAGCGCCTGGTCGTCAATCGTCGGGGCTCGATGGTCTGGGAGGTCGAGAGCCATCGGGGGCAGTACGCCGTGAAGGTCGGTTACCCGATCGAGGCCACGGCCGGCTGGCCCGCACAGCCTTGGACGGCACTTGCCCCCGCGCGCGAAGGGGCCGTGCTGTACCGACTCGGCCTCGATGACTTCGCGTATGGCGAATGGGAGCTGGGCACCTGGAACTTCCAGCCGTGGCGCGAAGGGCCCGACCTGTACGAGCTGTGGAAGCCCTGTCGTGAGCCGGACTCTCGTACGGAACCTCATACCAGCGCGGCCCTCGGCTGCGTAGAGGCGCTGGCCGAGCTACATGGCAAGGGCTGGGCCCACGGTGACGTGCAGCCCGCACACTTCATCATCGGCCCGGATCGCACGCACCTCATCGACCTGGCCTTGGCGCGCGGCGGACACGTCCCCGAGGGGTACGACTTCCCGTTCCGCGGCTGCCTCGTCCACTACGAGGCGCCGGAGATCGCGCGCAGCGTGCTTGCGACCGGAGAGGCGCAGCCTACGCAGGAAGCGGACATCTATGCGCTCGGCGCGTCCCTGCTCATTTCCGCCACGGGCTGGCGGGCCGTCGAGTACCCGGACGACGCACCGCGCCCCGAGCAGAGACAAGCCGTCGCGAGTGGCAAGCGCCGGCCTGTGAAGGTGCATGGCGAGCTGGGCGAACTGATCGACGCCATGCTCAGTCCGGCGCCCGAGGACAGGCCCACGATCTACGAGGTCGGTAAGACCCTGAGCTGAGCCGTAGATCCACAAGCAGAAGACCGGACCACCCCCCGCCTGGACAGCATTCAGGGTGGCCCGGTCGCGGAATCCCTGGTCAGGACCCCGGTGCCGATGGTACCGGGGCGGTTGGCGTGCTCGTGTGCGGGTGCTGGAACCCCTGTTCCTCGTTGTCGAGTTGGAGAGGAGTTCTGACCTGAGCCACCGAAAGTCAGCCACGACGGCGGGTGCGCCGAACGAGCACCCGTCACGTGTGTTTCCAGCAACCACCCGCCGGCCTCGACCACGCTTCTTCAATGCGTCACGGTCCTCGGTCCCATTCCGGCCAGAGCGTTGTCAGCGCTGCATGACGCATGGGCACTGCCTGCGGCTCTGCGACCCATCCGGCTTGGAACGATGGCCGGTTGGGCGGTGTGGTCACGCTTGGTCGGCGTCGGCCTGGTCCTGGTGCTCGGGGAGGTCGGGTTTCCTCCTGGCCTGGTCGACCGCCTCGGCGGTGCTGCGCGCTGAGCGGCGGGGGGCCGCCGGAGCGGTGGCGGAGACAGGTAGCGGCGGCGGCCACGGGCCGCCAGCGCGCGCGGCCCGCCGCAGGCGGGCCGCCTTGAACCAGTAAAGAAACTTTGGACAGCTCGAGCCCCTTCGGCCTGTCCGATCCCGGGTGATGCTTGACAGTTCTGTCCCAGCTGATGGTTGACAGTGCCGGGGATGGATGGCGGTCTGCGCCAGTCGCAGCAGTTGATTGCTTCCCGCCAGGCGGTGCGGTGCTGCGTCTCCGCCGCCCGCACGACGGGAAGGCACGAGGGATTTCCCTGCCCACTCCCGCCCGACGGGCACATGGGTTGCGGCAGGAAGACCGGATTCAGCAGGCTTCCCGGACGAGCGGCCGAATGGTGCACGCGCGCTTCACCAGGGCGGGCCACCGAGGGGTTTTACGAGGCGATACGGAAGAACGACACAGCGATGGACGGGGAAACAGTGGACGAGCGGGAGATCGCAGCGCTGGAAGCGGACCTGAAGCAACTGGCTGGCGAGATAGCCGAGTTTGCGAAACTCATGCAGCAGGCAGCGCGGGAACTCAACTCTCTTGCCCGTCGATGTGGTCTGCCATCTTCTGCATCAGAGTGAACATCTTGGCCATGTCCTGCTTCAGGCCCGCCAGTTCATGCTTCAGCTCCTCAACGTCCATGGCGAGGTTGAAGTAGCGAGTCTCGGAAGGCGTCGGCTTGGGGGGCGCACTCTCGGGTGCACCCTCTTCGGCCTGTTCGTCCTGAGCCTGCTCGGGTTCACCTTCAGGCCGGCGCACGAAACTGCCCCTGCCCTGGACGCCGTAGATGAGCCCCTCGTTCTTGAGCATGCGGAACGCGTTCTGCACGGTGGCGCTGGCGATGCCGAACTTCTCCTGCAGTTCCCGCGACGGGGGGATCTGGTCACCGGGCTTCAGGACGCCGGTCTGAATCTGGCGTCGCAGGTACTCGGCGACCTGCACATAGGGAGGCCGGTGGTCCCGATCGAGGGGCAGTGTCATAGCCGCAGGATACGGCCACCCAGCTAGATCACGCGGGAGTACCAGCAAACTCCCACCCCAGCGTTTCAGTTGTCTAGCGTTGCAGCCAACTGAAACATGTGGTTGTATCTGATCCTGGCCGGAGATCACCGGCCACCCCTACAGAAAGGGCCTCTCTGTCATGGCCAGGACCGTTATCCGCGTGCACGTGCTGGACTCCACGAACGTCATGGTTGGCACGCCGACGGTGCCGAAGTGGAAGGACCAGGAGAACGGCGTCCGCGCGGTGGACTTCGAGACCGGTGCGCCGCTGTGCACGCTGACCCTCTTCGTGATGGAGGGCGAGCGCGCCGAGGCGATCAAGGTGACCGTCCCGCAGACCGGTCTGCCCAACGGCCTGCACCCGGGCCGGTTCGTCCGCCCGGTGGACCTCTTCGCAAGCCCGTGGGCGCGGATCTTCAACGATCAGCTTCAGGAGGGCGTGGCGTACCGCTGCTCCGCGCTGGAGCTCGTCGACGGTCCGCACGTGCAGCAGGACAAGGCCGCGCCCGAGTCCGCTGCGGCGTGATGCCGCTCCCCGCACGGCTGGGGTGAGGCCCCAGATGGCAGCCGCCCGCTCGCAATCTTCATCGACGGAGCGGCTGCCCGCCCGGGGCGCGCGCCCGCATCCCTTGTGCTTCTCCGCGCGTCCGGTGCCGCGCGATTTCCCGAACGACACGAAGGAAGACCGGTGAACGAACTCAACGAAGCGTTTGGTTGGCTCCGCGGAGCGATGTGGCTGGGCATCGGACTGATCGCCCTGTGGGCCGTGGTCTGGGTCGTCCGCTACCTGCGGGCGTCGCCCATGGAGCGGATCAGTATCCGGCAGGCGATACGGATTCGCTGGGGATGGAACCGGCTCGCGCAGATGTGCGGACTATCCGTCACGGACAAGATGCCCACCCCGCTGGCCTCGCTCGCGAACACGGACGGCACGCCGCCCAAGCCCCGGGTCCTGGTTCCGGCCCTCAAGGTCACGCCGGACGCCTTCGGGGTGATGGCGTGGGCGAACTGCTTGCCGAAGGTGGGTCTGGCGGAGTTCCAGAAGGCAGCTCCCTACCTGGCGGACGCCTGGCGCATGACGCGGGTGTCCGCGCTCCCCGGGGACAGGCCGGGACAGGTTCTGCTGCGCGGGGTGCGGGTGGACCCGCTGATAGTGCCGACCGTGCACGTGCCCACCGGCCGCCCGCCGGAGGAGTACGCGAAGTGGAACCTGGGGGTCGACGAGTTCGGTATGCCCGTCGTCGTGCCCCTCAGGGAGGTACCCGGCATGGCTGTCGGCGGCCTGCCGGGCTTCGGGAAGACCTCGTGCGTGAACCGGCTGGTGTGCGACTGGGCACCCTCGCCGTCCGTACAGTTCGTCTTCTTCGACGGCAAGGTCTCCCATGCTTATGAGGGCGACTACTCCGACCTCGTCCAGCGGGCGTTCGCGTTCTGCGGCGACGACCTGGAGCAGGCGAACAAGCTGCTGAAGGAACTGGTGCAGCTGCGCCGCGCCCGCTCCGCCTCCATCCGCAGCGTCCTGGGCGTGAAGAACATGTGGCACGTCGGCCCGTCCGCCGACTGGCCACTGATCGTCATCGTCATCGACGAAGCCCACACCTACTTCCGCGATCACAAGGGCTCCGACCCGGCCACCAGGAAGCTCGCCGCGTTCGCGGCGGACAACGCCCGCTTGACGGAGGACCTGGTGAAGAAGGGCCGTTCGGTCGGCTTCCTGACCGTGCTGACCACACAGAAGACCACCGGGGACGCCATCCCCACCTTCATCCGGGACGTGTGCCCGGTCGGGCTGTCCTTCGCGCAGAAGACCGCGGATGCCGCCGTGGCCGCGCTCGGCGACGACATCCGCGAGTGGCCCGACGCCAGCCCGGTCAACCTCCAGGACCCCGCCTACGTCGGTGTCGCGGTCATGTCCCAGCACGGGCGCCCCGGCTTCGTACGCATCCGTACCCCCTACGTCGCCGACGAAGACGCCGCCCGCATCGCCGAGCAGACCGCCCACCTGACGCAGCACCCGGCCCAGCTGCTGGAGAACCTGACCGGCCGCCCGGTCGTGGACCTCACCAAGCCCGACCCCGAGCCCCCGACAAAGGCAGCCTGACATGCGCCGCGTCATGAGGATCTACATCCGGCACATGCGCAAGGCGATCACCGCCCAGGACTACGACCAGGCCGGTCGGATCGGCATCGCCGCACACCGCGTCGCCAACGCCAGCGAACGCCGGGGTCTGGGCACCTACCTCGGGCCGAATGTCGCCCACTGGGCCGGCTTCGACCGTGACTGACCCCCTGCTCTTGCCCCCAACTCGTCCTGGGAGAGGTGAAACCCCTCATGTCAGAAGACCAGATCACTCAGCGCACGATCACCGTGGTCATGGCGGTCATCGCCCTGCTGGCGTTCGTGTTCTCCTTCGGCAACGTCTGGAACCTCGCCCTGCGCCTGGGCGTCCCCAACTCGATCGCACCCCTGATCGCCCCCATGGTTGACCTGTCCGTCCTCGGTCTCCTGGTCGCCCTGCGCTATCTGTCCCTGCACGGCGTCCCCGCTGACGACCTCAAGGGCGCAACCCGGCTGATGCACATCTCCGGCCTCTTCACTCTCGCCCTCAACATCGCCGAACCCATCATCGCCGGGCACTACGGCCGCGCCTGCGTCGATGCTGTCGCCCCGCTGCTTCTCCTCGGCTGGGGCGCTGTCGGCCCCGCACTGCTGCGCCACTTCCATGCCGTCACCACCCCCGCCCCCGCCCCCGCCGGTGTACCGTCTGGGCACCCGGCCCCCGTAGCTCTTCCGGAGCCGAGCAGGGAAACCGCACCGGAAGACGACCCGACCGAAGCCGCTCCCGCCTCGGAGCCTGCCCCGGAACCGGCGATGCCCTCGGCTCCCGCTCCGTTGGCCCCCGCCCTTTCCCCAGACGCTGCGCCGCATTCACCGGTCAAGGTGGCCCCGGCCCTGCTGGACGCCGCCCGCGAGATCGCCGACGCCCACCGCGCCGCACACGGCCAGCCGATCACCGCGGCCCAGCTCAAGGCTCGCCTCGGCGTAAGTCTGCCTCTGGCCACCGCCGCACACGCGGCCCTGACGGCCTGAACCTCCCGCCGGCCTCCCGGCGCTTCCCCTCCCTGGCCCCCTGGGCCTGACTCGTCACGCCCTCGGGCAGCACTCGGCCCCCGTCTCGGTGCTGCCCTGGGCCCTCCATCAGCGGAAAGGATGCACCTGCCGATGCCCCGCGACCTCGACCTACGGCACGTGATCAGCCCCGCAATCCGGGACCTGATCGAGCTGGCCAACCTCGGCGACTTCGACCGCACCCGCGAGCAGGTCTCCCGCCTGCGTGGCTGCACCCGCCCCGTCAACCTCGTCGGCCACAGCCACACCCGCGACGCTGCCACCGGCGAATCGATCCGCTCGTACTCCACCAGCGACGAACCCACGGGACGCCTGCTGACCACCTGCGGCAACCGCCGCGCCTCCCGCTGTGCCACCTGCTCCCGCGTCTACGCTGCCGACACCTACCACCTCATCCGCGCCGGACTCTCCGGCGGCAAGAGCGTCTGCGAAACCGTCCGCTCCCATCCCCGCGTCTTCGCCACCCTCACCGCCCCTTCGTTCGGGCCCGTCCACAACCGGCCCACCACCAAGGACGGCAAGCCGCACGCCTGCCGCTGCGGCCAGCACCACGCAGACGACGCCCCCGAACTCGGCACACCACTACACCCAGCCACTTACGACTACACCGGCGCCGTGCTGTGGAACGCCCACGCCGGAGCCCTGTGGGCTCGCTTCACCCTCAACCTCCGTCGCGCCCTGGCCGCCCACTTCGGCATCACGCAGAAGGACATGAAACAGGTTCTGCGGGTGTCCTTCGCCAAGGTCGCCGAGTACCAAAAGCGCGGCCTGGTCCACTTCCACGCCGTCATCCGCATCGACGGCCCCGACGGCCACACCAGCTCCCCACCGTCCTGGGCCACCGTGGACGACCTCACCCACGCCATCCACAACGCCGTCCCCCGCACCGCGCTCACCGTCACCTCCGACACCGTCGGAGACCACGAGATCCGCTGGGGACAGATGCTCGACGTACGGGAAATCACCGCGCTCGGCGACGGCGAACTCACCGACGCCGCCGTGGCCGGATACGTCGCCAAGTACGCCACCAAGAGCGCTGAGGACTCCGGCACCGTCGACCGTTCCCTGGTCTGCCGCACCTGCTCCGGCCGCGGCACCGTCGGCGGCCGTATTCGGGACCTGTGCCCCGACTGCGAAGGCACCCGCCAGGCCGAACCTCTGCGGGATCTGCCTGTCCACCAGCACGTTCGGCAGATGATCCGCACCGCCTGGGACCTCGGTGGCCTGCCCGAATTCGCGGACCTCAAGCTCTGCAAGTGGGCCCACATGCTCGGCTTCCGCGGCCACTTCTCCACCAAGTCCCGCGCCTACTCCACCACCCTCGGCGCCCTCCGCGACGTACGCCGAGCCTGGCGCCTCGCCCAGGCCGAAGCCGCCCGCACCCGCGCCGGCCTCCCCGTACCCACCCCGGACACCGTCCTCGTCACCGAAGCCTCCTGGGCCTACCTCGCCTCGGGCTACCGCCCCGGCGAAGAACTCCTCGCCAACCAGACCCGCCACGACATCAACCAAGCCCAACGCCGCAAGCACGAAGGGGCGGAGCCTGCATGACGACCGCCGTACTCACCGTGGACCAGGTCGCGACGCGCCTCGGCATCAGCCGCTGGAAGGTCCACGACCTGATCCGCTCCCGCGAACTCGCCTCTTTCAAGATCGGCCGCTGCCGCCGCATCAGCGAAAAGGCACTGGACACCTACGTATCCCTCCGCACCGAACAGGAAGCCGCCTGATGGCAACGCCGAAGAAGAACGCCAACAACGAGGGCACCATCTACCAGCGCAAAGACGGGCGTTGGGAGGGCAGTGCGTACGTCCTGACGACGGACGGCACGTACAAGCGGCGCAGCGTCTATGGCAAGACCTGGGACGAGGCGCACGAGAAGCTGACCAAGCTCAAGGCTGACTCCCTCAACGGCCTGCCGGTCGCCACCAACAAGATGACGATCGCCGAGTACCTGACGTACTGGCTTACGAATGTCGCCAAGGGCAAGGTCCGCAGGACGACCTACGTCAACTACGAATCCCTCGTCCGTAACTACGTCACCACGGAGTTCGGCAAGAAGAAGCTGGTCCGGCTCACCGCCCGCGACATCCGCGCCTTCCTCGCGAAGACGGCGGTCACCTGCCAGTGCTGCGCACAGGGCAAGGACAAGAAGCGACCGGAGCACAAGCGGCGCTGCTGCGCCCTCCGGAAGTGCTGCAAGAAGCTCCCGTCTGACCGGACCGTGCGCTTCCTGCTGGTGATCCTGCGGGCCGCCCTTCAGCACGCCGTACGCGAAGACGAGTTGCCCCGCAACGTGGCCCGGAACGTGGAGCTGAGCATGGGAACCAAGCGCGAGATCGAACCGCTCACCGCCAAGGAGGGGCGTCAGCTCCTGGCGGCGGCCCGGGACAACCGCCTGTGGGCCGCGTACGAACTGGCGGTCCGCATCGGCCTCCGGCGCGGTGAGCTGCTGGGGCTGCGCTGGTCGGATGTGGACCTTCACGAAGGCGTGCTCACCGTTCGGCAGGCTCTACAGCGCGTCGGCGGTGAACTGCTGATCGTCGCGCCGAAGACTCAGCGCTCGGCCCGTCGCGTGGCCCTGCCGTCCGAGTGCGTCACGGCGCTCCGTGCCCAGCGTGCACAGCAGATCGCCGACCGGAAGGGCGCGGGGGACAACTGGAAGGGCACGGGCCAGGGCCTCGTCTTCACCACCAAGAACGGAACCCCCATAGAGCCGCGCAACCTGAACCGCTCCTTCGAGGTGCTGTGCGTCCGCGCCGGCGTCCGTAAGGTCCGCTTTCACGACCTGCGCCACACCTGCGCCTCGCTCCTGCACGAACAGGGAGCCGACGCCCGCATGATCATGGAAGTCCTCGGCCACAGCTCGATCCGCGTGACCATGGACATCTATACCTTCGTCCGGCTCGACTCTCAGCGCTCCGCGTTCGACCGCGTCGACGACGCGCTGAGGGGTGACGGCAACGATCCGGACGACGATGACGGCGCGGCCGGTGTCCCCGTAGCCGTCTGATCGGCTCCCGAATCCGGTTGCCGTCAAACACTGCCGTCAGGACATAAAGCAGAGGGCTTGTGGAGTGATCCACAGGCCCTCTGCCATGCTGTGCACTCGGCAGGATTCGAACCTGCAACCTTCTGATCCGTAGGCGCGTGCGCCCCCGATGCGCGCTCCATCAGCCAGCCATTCAGTGCCGTTGAGCCACGCTGTCGATCCCGTGTCGGTCCATGCCTGTGCCCTGTTGTACGTGGCTGTTGATGTCAGGAACTGATGTCAGACGACAGGGTCTTGCCTTCCGGCTGACCAGCGCGTTAGCGCCTTGGAAGCGGCACCGCGACGCGCGCAGCCACGTCCGCGTGCCGCCCCTCGGGGAGGCCGACGGGCAAGAGGTCGTCGGGCATGGCCAGTTCGCCCGCCGGGCGCTGCGCGAGCCACCCGGAGCGCCTATGTGACGGAGCCTCAGTGCGTACGTGCTTGAAGCCAAGCCGTTCGTAGTAGGCGTGCAGCCCCGTGTTTGTGCGCCATGTGTCGATGCGCACCCAGGTTCGCCCTTCCAGCGCTGCAAGGCGAGACATCCAGTCGATGACCCGTGCGCCAAGCTGTCGCCCGGACGCGTTGCGCGCGACCATCAGCTTGTACAGGTACAGCGCTGTTTCGGGGCGGTCGTCGTCCGTCCAGAAATCCCGGTCGACGGGGCCCCGACTGACCGTTGCGAGCACTTCGTCAGACTCGCCGACGACGACCCATGCGCGCCCCTCGTCTATGCTCGCGCGCCATTTCGAGATGGCCCGCTCGCCGGTTTCAGGGTCACTCCACTGGTCGGTGCCCTTGGTGCGTAGCCACCCCTCAGCCTCTGCGCGCAGAGCCAAGAGGGCGGGTACGTCCTCCGCCGCCGCAGGGCGGAGGTACTCAGTCTGTGTCGACTTCATAAAGGATCTTGTGCCTGTCTCCGGGAAGAATGGTGACCATGCAGCGGAGGGGACGCCCGTCCGCGTCGTAGCCCGTTCGGGTGTGCTCCGCGACCGGCGTTGCCGCTGGAAGGGCAAGTAGCTCAGCCTCCTGATGAGTTGGCATTCGGACTGAGATTTCGTCCCTGTACTTGGCTTGGACAAGGCCCACGGAAGCCAGTACCCCGCCAGGCGCCGATACGTCACGCGGCTCCATCAACGGTGTGCCGCTGACGAGTTCCTGGGGGAAGTATGAATCAGCCAGTGCGTACGGCTGGTTGTCTATGAACCGGACGCGCTTGCGCGCCACGGCCAGGCCGTCAGCAGGGAGTTCGAGACATTCGCGCACGTGGGGCGGGGGTTCCACGATCGAGACCGTGATGTCTTGGCGGGGGGCGTTCCCGTTCTCGGCAATCGCACTTGCCCACTGGTCACCAGCGGTTCGCCCTTCGACCGCCGTGGCGTGGCGGCTCCGGCTCTCCAGAGTCGTCCAGTTCCACACGACCGGCGGATAGTCCTGCCGGACGTACTTCCCCTGCCCCTGTCCCGTGACGACTAGGCCCTCTTCAATCAAGAGGCGGACGCCGGCGCGAACAGTCTCGCGGCTGTAGCCGTACTGGCTCATCATCTTCGACTCACTGGGGAGGGCCTCACCCCCCGACAGTCGACCCGACTGGATCTGTTCGCGCAGGTCATAGGCGATTTCCTGCGCCTTCGTCATACCGCGTCGCACCGGCAATGTGACTCCTCTGCTCCGACTCCTCCGTACAAGTTAGACCAGGGGGCTTGACTCTCCAAGCGCGACTCATGCAGTCTCTTGCTCAGCGGCACTCCTCCAGACAAGCCGGACGGGGTGTCACGTACGGTTCCGCCGTACAAGAACGCCCGGAGGAAAGCCCAGCTGGGGCGAGTACGAGGGAAGCGTCCGTTGCTTGAGAACTGAACACAGGGAACTGCCGGTAACCCGTGGTCCGCCTGCCCGAAGGGGTCGGAAACAAGGCGGAGAAGACCGGCGTGCCGCGTACCTCGCGCGGCTATCCACCCACAACGGCGCGCACCCCCGGAGTTGCAGCTCCGGGGGTGCTGTTCGGGCCGTTCACCTGCTAGGGAGACCACGACCCATGAACCACATCGTCACTGTTCAGGACGCTGTTACCGCGTTCGCCGACTTCATCGAGCCGACGGACGCCGAGCTCGACGCGATCGAGCAGGAGATGCCCGCGATCCTCGCGGAGGTCGACCTGTTGGACGCGCAGATCATCACGCTCGACCGCACCCCGACCGAGCTGGACGCGCGGCGCATCCGCCGGGCCCGGAACCGGGTGCTGGCCGCCCGGCGGGACCTGGTCAACCGCACGTCGGGCGCGAGCCTTGCGGGGGGTGCGGCATGACGACCCCGACAGGGCGTGTGCTGCGTGCGCAGATCACGATCCGCTGCTGCGGCACCACGGCCCCGGTTCACATCGCTGGGCCGTGCTGGCAGTTGTTCGTAGTGATGACCGGGCGAGTGGATGACTGGCCTGTGTTCACGTGGCCCACGTCGTCCCAGGTACCGACGGTCGACGAGCGCGCGGCGGCGCTGGCTGGGCTCGGCTACCGGCTCGCCGATGGTGCCGAGTGGGAGTGGTGCGAGGACACCACTCCGGACTATCACCCGCACCCGGTGCGAGTGGCACTGATTGCCGCTGCCGAGATCCGACCGCTGAACGGGGGTGCAGTATGAGGGGCAAGACCGTTCTTCCCGCCGTCGCGATGACGGCTGTGTCCATGGTGCTCACCCTCGCGGTGGTCGTGATGTGGCTCGGTACGGCGGTGCCGTGGCCCGTCGCCCTGGTCGTCGGTCTGGGGATCGACGGCGGATGGCTGGCCACCCTCGCCTATGAACGCCGTCTCGCCGCGCAGGGCGACCACAACCGGACGGTGACCGGTGTGGGCTGGTTCTTCGGCGCGGTGGCAACCGGCGTCCTGGTCGCCCACGCGCTGAGCGAGGAGTCCGCCGCCGCGTGGCTGGCCGTGGCGTGGCTGCCCCTCGCGGCTAAGGCGCTGTGGCTCGTGCATGGGCTGTGGGAGCGCACCGCGCTCACTGCAACAGCGCTCGGGGCGATTCGCGGTATCCAGCAAGAGGCCCGCGACGAAGCGGCCGTGGCCCGTGCCCGGCTCCGTGCCGAGGCGGTGACCGAGGAGACGCGGCTGACGGCCGTGACGCAAGCCGGAGCACGCGTCGCACGCGTCCAGGCCAAGACCGCCGCCACCCTCGCCGAAGCGTGGTCGACGCTGGAGACGGCGCGGGATGGAGAGGACACCGGACGCGCGCTGACCAGCGTGACGGCCCGCGTCACGCCCGGCGTCACACCCCGCTGGGAACTGCCGGTGTGGGGACCCATCGAGCCGGTTGCCGCGCTGGAGGCGGGGCCCGCGCTCACCGATGAGGCACTTGACGTGCTGGTCGACGAGATCCGGCACAGCCAGGTCCCGGCCCTGTCCTACCGGGAGATGGCCGCCCGCTTCCGCGCTGCTGGCCACTCCGCTTCTGAGGTCCGGTTGCGGGCCGCGTGGAAGCGGGTGGCCTGATGTCCGCCGCGTGGGGCAAGTGCTACGACCCCTCCGGCGCCCGCTACGGGGTGCCCACCTACCCCTGGAAGCTCGCCCCGGACGGGTTGGCCACGCGCCGACAGTTACGGGCGCAGGGTCTGCGTCCGGGGGGTCAGGAGGTAGCGGCGCAGCTCATGCGGGTCAACCGCCGCCAGGGCGGGGTGCGCGTCGCCTACCTGTACCGCGTCGACCTCGCCCGCCCGGTGCGGCCGATGACCTCCCGGAAGTGGGGCGCGCTCGCCCTGGCGATGCTCGCCCGCCGCACCTGCCCGAAGTGCCAGATCACCTACAGCTACTGCATGCCGCGCTCGCTCGGCTGCTGCGTGCTGTGCGCCTACCCCGACCCCGACCACGCTCCGAGGAGTACCTGATGGGCAACGCCGACATCCGCCGCCTTGACCGCGCGATCCGGGCGACGACGAAGAAGCTGGAGGCCGTGCGGCGGGGTGAGTGGTGGCCGCTGACCAGCCGTGAACGGCTCTCGATGGCCCGTGCGATGGCGGGCGGCGCCCGCAGCGTGCACCGGGGCCGCAGCACGAGTGGCGCGGAGGACCGGATGGACTCCATCGGCTCCGCCGCCGAGACGCGGCTGAACGCGGAGCTGACGGCCCTGCACGGCGAGCGTCAGCGCCTGATCACCGAGGCCGCCCGCGCCAAGGCGAAGAAGAAGTCTTCCGGCTGGTTCTGACCAGCCACGGGCGCCCGGGGTGACCGCCTCTTTCCACGGACACGGCCACCCCGGCTCTCCCTCCACAATCCCGCCCCACATGGGGCAGTCAGGAGAACTGCCAGCATGACCGAGAACGTCGTCCACCTCCACAAAGACCCGCAGCCCACCGCCGACGTGCCTGCTGAGGACGTGGCACCGACGGTGCTGACCGTCGTCCCGGACGCCCCGCCGACCCCGAACCCGCCGCTGTGGGTGCGCTCCGGGCGAGCGGTGAAGCACGCTGTCACCCACGAGACCACCAAGACGACCGTCCGCGCGGCGGCCCGCCACAGCCTCTACACCCTCAACGGCGGGCGGATCGTGGCCCGCCGCGCGTGGGACGGCCGTACCGGCGCCCGCTACGAGCGGATGATCCGGGCGGCGGAAGCCGCGGGGAACCTGGAAGCGGCCGAAGAGTGGGAGGAGCGCCTGCAGCGCTTCCGTGCCGCCCGCCACCACCGCCGCATGGACCTGCTGCACTCCCCGGTGGAGGCCGCCAAGGGCGTGGCCGTCGGCGCCGGTATGAGCGTTGGCGTGCTGGTCGCCCTCGGAGTCGTCATGGCCATCAACACCGGCCACGTCGGCGACGTGGTCACGCCCCTGTCGGCCACCATCGACTTCATTCGCCCTGCTGATCCGAATCGTGCAAGTCGTGTGGGGTCCGGCGCTCACCATCGGCCCGTTCCTGGCCCTGCTCGCCCTGTGGTCGGTCGGCCGTAAGCAGCAGGCCGCACCTACCTGGGCACTCCCGGCGAACGTCCGCAACGGCGAGGGCGAGCCGATCACGCCGTCGATCGTGGTCAAGGCCCTGCGTGACCTCGGGGTGCCCGCCCTGGCGCGAGCCATCAAGGAGATGGGCGACGCCGGCGCATCCATGCTCGGACCGATCACCATCGCCGGATGCGGCGTGGAAGTCGACGTGACCCTGCCCTCCGGGGTGGCGACCAACGAAGTGCAGAACAAGCGCCGCAAGCTCGCCGAGAACCTGACCCGGCACGAACACGAAGTGTTCATCACCATCCCCCAGGCCGCCCGCACGGTGCGGCTGTGGATCGCCGACTCCGGCGCGCTGGACGAGCCGATCGGCCCGTCTCCGCTGGTCACCGACGACACGATGACCGCCGACTACGCCAAGGGAAAGGCGCCCTGGGGGCAGGACCTGCGCGGCGACGCCGCCGCGCTGAGCCCCTACCAGCGCCACCTCCTCATCACGGGCCTGTCGAACCAGGGCAAGACCGTGGCCCTGCGCTCCCTGGCCCTGTGGCTCGCGCTGGACAAGTCGGTGCAGTTCCTGATCGGTGATCTCAAGGGCGTGGGCGACTGGGCCATGTTCGACGGCCTCGCCACCACCCTGATCCAGGGTCCGACGGACGAACACGTGATCCAGGTGACCGAGATGGTTGAGGGCGCGGTGGACGAGATGAACCGCCGTATCCAGGCGCCCCCCGGCACCACCTTCCCGCCGCTGATCGTGCTGGTCGACGAAGCGCAGGTGGCGTTCATGTGCCCCGCCAAGGACGAGGACAGGCGCCCCTATGGCGGGTCCAAGGCCAACTCCCGGTACTTCATGGCCGTCCGGAAGATCCACAACCAGGGCCGTGCGGTGAACGTGCTGATGTGGCAGGGCACCCAGGACCCGACCAACGAGAACCTTCCCAAGCTGGTCCGCGAGGGCGCCCACACCCGCGCATCCCTCGCCCTGGGCACCGAATCCCAGGCCCGCATGGCCCTGGGAGACAAGGCCGTCGACGGCGGGGCGGCTCCGAACCTGCTGCGTCCGGGGCTGGATAGGGGAACCCTGGTCGTCGCCTCCGACGGCATCACCATCCCGGCCGGACAGTCGTCCATCACGGTGCGCACGCACTACATCGACGACGACGCCGCCGAGGCCATCACCGACCGGGCCAAGGCCCTGCGCGACGGCGTCACCACGCTGCACGCCATCGAGCGGGGCGAAGAGCGTGACCCGCTCGCCGACATCGCCGCTGTCATCGGCGACGCGCCCCGCGTGCGGACCAAGGATGTGCTGGCGCGGCTGGCCACGCGGAACGCGGACGCCTACGGCGGCTGGTCGTTCATCGACCTCAAGCGCGTCCTGGACGACGCCGGAGCCGAGCCGTACAAGTCCGACGGCGTCATGGTCGTCGCCCGCGACCGGCTCGCCCGCGCCCTCGCCAACCGCGACAACGAGGGTTCCGCTTCCGCCGACTGACGGCAGGGAGCGCACCGCCGACGGGTCAGGGATGCAGGGAGAACTCCCTGACCGCCTCCCTGACCCGCCTCCCTCGCGCTGACCTGCACGAATGATCGTTCAGGGAGTCAGGGAGGCCCGCAGGTCAGACCCCCCGAACACCCCTCCACACGGCACCCCGAAGGGGGTGTCTCTGCCTCCCTGACCAACGTTCGGAAGGGATTCCGCATGCACCCCGAACAGTCCCGCCCCGCGCCCCATGAGCGGGCCGTAGAGGTCCACCAGCCCACCCCCATCACCCCCGCCCCCGTCCAGTCGGCACCGATGGTTCCCGTCCAGCCGGGCCCCATCCCGACGGTGGCGAGCGTCGTCCTGCCCGACGGGCGAGTCGTCACCGGCTACGCCATCGAGCCCACCAAGCCCGAACCTGTGACCGCCAAGCCGCCCGTCTCCCGCGCGGCGGTCAACGTCGCGCTCGGGGGCGTGGGGTTCCTCGCCGTGTGCGGCGGGCTGCTGCTGCTCACCACGTTCATCACCGCGCTGACCGCGCTGATTACTCAGCTCATCACCCTCGCCGCCGTCATCTTCGGCGGATGGATCGCCGTTCAGGTGTTCAGCGCGTCCGGCCACAAGGGCGGAACCACGGTCAACATCCGCAAGGCCGTGATCAAGCGCAGCCACTTCCACGGCTAGCTACGCCAAGGGCGGCCCCCCTCTCGCCAAAGACCGGGGCCGCCCTTGCTCGCCAGCATCCACCCAAGGAACTGGAGACACCCAGCATGACCCATGACCCCCGTTCCGCGCTGCTGCGCGCGGCGCTGGACGCCGCCGAACGCGGCTGGCACGTCTTCCCCCTGCGCCCCGGCACCAAGCGGCCCGCCCTCCACGGCGAGACCGCATGCCCCCGCACCGGCGAGTGCGCGAGCGGGCACCGCAAGTGGGAGCAGCGCGCCACCACCGACCCCGACCGCATCCGCGCCGCCTGGTCGCAGGCCCCGTTCAACGTCGGCATCGCTACCGGCCCCTCGGGGCTGGTCGTCGTCGACCTCGACATGCCCAAAGACAAGGGCAGTTCGGACGCGCCTGACGGCGCGACAACCTTCCGAGCGCTCTGCGAGCGCGCCGGGCACGCCGTCCCCGACACCTACCGGACGCGGACCGCGAGCGGCGGTGAGCACCTGTACTTCACCGCCCCCTCGGGTGCGCGGCTGACCAACACCGCAGGAACCGTGGGCGAGTTGATCGACACCCGGGCGGGCGGCGGGTACGTCGTCGGCGCCGGTTCCCGCACCCCCGCCGGACCGTACGAGGCGCTGTGCGGCTCTGTGGTGGCCTCTCTGCCCGCGTGGCTGCAAAGCATCCTGGGATCGCCCCGCAAGCCGTCTCAGGCGCCCTCAGTGGCCATCACGGCGCAATCCCGCCGATATGCGGATGTAGCGCTCGCCAACGAGGTGCGGGCCGTGGCGACGGCCGCCGACGGCACCCGCAACACGACACTGTTGCGGGCCGCCCGCGCCCTGGGTCGGTTCATCCCGTCCGGCGACCTCACCCGGACGGCGATTGAGCAGGCTCTTAGTGAGGCGGCGGGGGCCAACGCCACCGAATCCCAGCGCTACTACGACGACGTGATCCGGCGAGCGCTGGACTGGTCCATCGCCCGCAACTCCCCACGCGGGAGGGCCGCATGAACCACCCCCTCACCTCCTCCCCTAAGAGCCTCACCACCACCCCGAACGGCCCGCGCCCCGCCGAACCGGCCGCACCCCGTACGGCCGTAGGCGAGCCGACAGGCGCCGCCCGCAAGGGCGTCCGAACTGCCCTTGGTTCTGACCCGCAGCAGGGTGACGGCCGCTACCCCGTGGCGTGGCTGCACATCGTGGCACCGCGCGGTGCCACCCCCACCGCCACCTCGAAGTGCCTGTGCGGCCGTGACCGCAGCGCCGTAGGCCACCGCCGCGTACTCGCCCTGATCACCGACCACGAAGCCCACCGCGACACCTGCCCGCTCCGCACCCCCCAGGAAGGGAGGTCCGCCGCATGACCGACACCATCGACGGCGCCGCGCTGCTGGACGAGGTGGAAGCCTTCCACCGCCGCTTCAACGTCTTCCCCACCGAGGCCGCCTACGTCGCCGTCACGCTGTGGGACGCGCACGCTCACCTGCTCGACTGCTTCGACTCCACCCCGCGTCTGGCGTTCCTCAGCCCGGAGCCGGGATCGGGGAAGTCGCGGGCACTGGAGATCGTGGAAACCCTCGTTCCCCAGCCCATGACGGCCGTGAACGCGTCCGCCGCCGCCCTGTTCCGGTCCGTGTCCAACCCCAACGGACGGCCCACGATCCTGTTCGACGAAATCGACACGATCTTTGGTCCGAAGGCAGGCGACAACGAGGAACTGCGCGGGTTCCTCAACGCCGGACACCGCCGCACCGGCGTCACCTACCGGTGCATCGGCGACAACGGCAACCAGACTGTTCAGGCCTTTCCCTCCTACTGCGGGGTGGCCGTCGCCGGACTCGGTCACCTGCCGGACACGATCATGACCCGCTCGGTCATCATCCGCATGCGCCGGCGGGCCCGCAACGAGCACATCGAACCCTTCCGGGCCCGCATCCACGAGGCCGAAGGGCACAAGCTCCGTGATCGGCTCGCTCAGTGGGCCGAACACGCCCGAGGGTTCGTCATGGGCGCCTGGCCGGACATGCCCGACGGCGTCAGCGACCGCCCGGCCGATGTGTGGGAACCCCTGCTCGCCATCGCCGACGCGGCCGGCGGCGCCTGGCCCGAACGGGCACGCGCAGCATGCGTGACCTTGGTGACCGCCTCGAAGGTCAACGACAAGGGCAGTCTCGGTGTCCGGCTGCTGACCGATCTGCGCGATCACGTCATGGTCGGCATCGACCGCCTGCCCACCGTCGCGATCCTCGACCGGCTCAACGCCCTCGACGACGCCCCGTGGGCCGACCTCAACGGCAAGCCGCTCGACAACCGGCGCCTGTCGAAGATGCTCGCCGAGTACATGACGGCCGACAACGAGCCCATCGCCTCCCGCAACATCAAGACCGCCGGAAGCGTCCTCAAGGGCTACTACGCCGCCGATCTCTGGGACGCGTGGGCCCGCTACTGCCCCCCACCCCCGGAAAGTCCGCTACCTCCGCTACCCGGCACAGAGAACGTGGCCTGACCAGCGACAACGGGGTAGCGGCTAGCGCCACGGCGCCCCGCTACCCCGCCGCTACCCATCCGCTACCGCTACCCCTTCCCGCTACCTCGAACAGGCTCCTGACCTGCGCGGTAGCGGCGGTAGCGGAGGTAGCGGCCCTCAGAGACCCCCTCCGAAGGACTGCCCTAAGAGGAGTCACCCGCATGACCACCGCCACGCCCCCGAGCCACGAAGCGCTCAAGGTCCCCGAAGTCATGTCCGCGCTGCGTCTCAGTCGCAGCAAGGTCTACGACCTCATTCGATCGAAGCAGCTCGAAAGCTTCACGTCCGGACGTGCCCGCCGCGTTCCGGTCGACGCCGTACGCCGGTACATGCAGAACCGCATCGAGGAGAGCGACTGATGGCCAAGCGCCGCGCCAACGGCGAAGGAACAATCACCAAGCGCGCGGACGGCCGTTACCACGCCGCCGCCTACGTCTACCGCCCCGACGGGACGCGCACCAGGAAGTTCGTCTACGGCAAGACCCGTGAGGAAGTGGCCTACAAGCTCACGGAGTTGCAGGAGAAGACCCGTCAGGGCATCCCGGCCGCAGAGTCCACGATGGCGTTCGGCGACTACCTCACGTACTGGCTCGCCGCCATCGCGCCGGAGCGACTCAAGCCCGCCACGCTGAACAGCTACGAGGGTTTGACCCGCCTGTACATCCGGCCCGCCCTCGGCAAGAAGCGGCTCAACCGGTTGTCGCCGACAGACGTGCGCCGGTTCCTCCTGGAGTTCAAGAACTCCTGCCTGTGCTGCCTCCGGGGTGCGGACAAGGAGCGCCCGGAGGAGAAGCGCTCGTGCTGCGCCGTGGGCCGTTGCTGCGAGCGCCGTCCGTCGGCCCGCACCGTTCAGTACATCCACGCCGTCATGCGGTCCGCGCTACAGCAGGCGATCCGAGAGGAACTGGTCGCGCGGAACGTCGCTCGGGTCGTAGAGACTCCCACTGTCACCCCCAAGGAGGTGCGTCCGCTGGACGCCGCCGAAGTCCGCCTGTTGCTCAAGATCGCCCGGTCCCACCGTCTCTATGCCCTCTGGCTGCTGCTCGTGTCGACCGGCCTGCGTCGGGGAGAGGCGCTGGCGCTCACCTGGTCGGACATCGATCTCGCGAACGGTCAGCTCCGCGTCCGTCGGAACGTGCAGCGCATCCGGCGTGAGCTGATCTTCGGCACTCCGAAGACCAAGCGATCCATCCGTACGGTGTCCCTGCCGAAGCACTGCGTCCGGGCGCTCAGGCAGCACCGCGACCACCAGGAGTGGGAACGCAAGATCGCTGGCAAGAAGTGGCAGCCTGCTCCGGGGCAGCCGGACGGACTGATCTTCACCACAACGACCGGTCGTGTCACGGACCCCCGAAGCCTGAACCGGATGCTCACCATCCTGTGCCGGAATGCCAACGTGCGGCGTGTGCGGGTGCATGACCTTCGGCATACGTGCGCGTCGCTCTTGCTCGCTCAGGGTGTCGATGCCCGCACGATCATGGAGACGCTCGGGCACAGCACGATCACCATGACGTTGGACACCTACGCGCACGTGATGGGGACGACGCTGCGGGCAGCCGCCGATCAGATGGACGACGCCCTTGGGTTGGACGACTCGGAGGAAAGTTCGGACGGCGAGACGGAGCCGGACACCGAGGAGTGAGCCCCGTTTCCAGCCGCGTTGATGTCACGCGCTGATGTCAAAGGCCCTCCGGGGTAATCCCGGAGGGCCTTTGACCTGTGCGCACTCGGCAGGATTCGAACCTGCAACCTTCTGATCCGTAGTCAGATGCTCTATCCGTTAAGCTACGAGTGCTTGCGTGTTCTGTTGTGTTGGCGCTTCCTTCCGGGCTTTTCGGCCCGGTCGGCGTTGCGGGAACAACATTACATGACTGGCGGCGTGAGGCGAAATCCGTTTGCCGCACCCGGCCTGACCTGCGAAAACGTTCCTGGGGCGGCCCTGACGTCGTCGGCCTCATAGGGTCGGCTCCCCGTCTCCCGTCCCGTCCTGCACCCGCGTCGGCCCGCGGAACGACCGAAGCCCCGGTCGTCGGGGACCAGGGCTTCGGGATCAGACGCGGAGGCGGAGGGATTTGAACCCTCGATGGGCTTTAAGGCCCAAACCGCATTAGCAGTGCGGCGCCATAGACCGGACTAGGCGACGCCTCCAGCACAGCCGCCCGCGCGAGCGCGAGTGGTGCGTGCAGATGATGACACAGCCCAGTGGGCCGTCACCAATCGCCCCCCACGGTACTAGGCGGAGAGGCCGCAGAGCAAAGCCGTATGGCGGCGGTTCGGCGGGGCGGGGGATCTTCGGCGCGGATGATCGGATTGTCGTCACCGGTGATCGCCGCGAGCCGGGAGCCGAGGGCCCGCAGCCGGTGGCGCAACCGTGCGCGCACGCCTGCGTTAGGCAGATCATGGTGCGCCCCGCTTCCTCCGTTCCCCGTCGTCCCGCCGCCGCTCTCCGGCGGTTCCTCGTCGGCGCCGCCGCTCTCGGCGCGGTCACCGGGCCGGCCTTCGCGCCTCCGGCGGCGTACGCCGAGAGCGGTGGACCGAGGCCGCTGCCCGCGCCGGCCCCCGTTCCCCCGCCGGCTTCCGAACATCGGCTGACCATCACGATCGAGGGCACGGGCCGCGCCGCCGACGGGACGGTCGCCCTGGAGTGCCGCCCTGAGGGCGGGAACCACCCGGACGCCCGAGGCGCCTGCGGGAAGCTCGAACGGAGCACGGTCTGGGGACGCGACCCCTTCGCCCCCGTGGCCCCTGGAACCATGTGCACGATGCAGTACGGCGGTCCGGCCACCGCCCACGTCACCGGCACCTGGGCCGGCCGCCCCGTCGACGCCCGCTTCGACCGCCGGAACGGCTGCGAGATCGCCCGGTGGGACGCCCTCGTCCCCGTGCTGCCCAGGCTCGGCCGGCGCGGCTAGCCGGGACAGGGGGGCGGGGAAGAGGTCCGTCGCCGCGCATCCCCCGAATCGCACACAGGTACGGCCAATCGCCCAGAGCCGAATCTTCACGAAGTCGATCATCCCGCCCCCGTGAGGCGAAACACACGGTCACAGGTCCGTCGCAGATCCCCATGAAGATCCACGTGCGACCTCCCTCTCATCCGGCGTCGCGAGCGCAACCACTGCCCGTAGACTCCCTCGCGTGACACGTTGCGGGCCGGTTGGCAAGATGGCCCAGGCGGTCGGCAGGATGCGGTAACAGGGAGGAAGCGTCTCGTGAGCAGCAGGCCATCCCGAGGCGCTGCTCGCCTCGCAGCCATACTCGACGCGCTTCCCGATGCGTTGGTGCTGGTCAACGCCAACGGGACCGTCGTCAACGCGAACACCATCGCCCTGGAGGCCTTCGAGACCCCGGGGACCGCGCTGGTGGGGCGCGGGCTGCTCGATCTGCTGCCCGAGTTCGACTCCCGGCTCATCCCCGGCTCCATGCGGCGGCCCGACTCCGTCGATCCACGCGGACGCACCAAGCCGGCCCGCATGATCGCGCGGCGGACCGACGGGAGCGAGTTCCCGGTCGAGGTCACGAGCGCGAACCTGGAGAACGGCCAGCAGGCGTACGACGGATACGGCTACACCGGCGACGAGCTGCTCATGATCGTCGTGCGCGACCTGTCCGGCACGGTCGACACCGAGGCCGAACTCGCGCGTGCGCAACGCCAGACCGAGATGATCCTCCGGGCCGCCTCCGAGGGTGTGGTGGGCACGGACACGGACGGGCGCATCGTGCTCGTCAACCCGGCCGCCGCTCAGATACTGGGCTACCGGGCCAGTGATCTCGGTGGGCGCGAGCTGCACACCCTCGTCCTGCACTCCCGTGAGGACGGCGCCCCCTTCCCGTACGCGGAGTCGCCCCTCGCCGACACCCTGCGCTCGGGTCGCAAGCACCGGGTGCGCGGGCAGGTGCTGTGGTCGAAGAGCGGCGACAAGGTGCCGGTCGACCTCACGACCGCGCCCGTGCGCGACGGTGACCAGCTCGTCGGCGCCGTCATGACCTTCACCGACCGGCGGCCGTACGACGCGCTCGCCGAGGAGAAGCAGGGCGAGGCCGCCAAGCACGCGGAGGAGATCGAGAAGCTCTCCGCCGAGCATGCCGACGAGCTGGCGAAGCTGCGCGAGGAGCACGCCCGTGAGCTCGACGAGCTGCGCGAGCGCCATGCCGAGGAACTCGCCGCCGGCGACGAGCGGTACGCGGCGCTCGGCGAGCGCGAGAAGGACCGGTTCGAGGCGCTCGCCGCCCGGCACGACCAGCTCCTCGCCGTGCTCGGGCACTCCCTGCGCGGCCCGCTCGACCAGCTCCGCGGCGAACTCGGCAAGCTCGCCGCGGACGACGCCGGCCAGCTCTGGCCGGAGGCCAACCAGGTCCTGCACCATCTGGCGGCGGGGTACTCGCGCATCACCACGCTCGTCGACAACGTCCTCGGCTACCAGCTGCTCGACTCCGGCGACGACGATCTCGTACGGACCGCGGTGATGCTCGACGCGGTCGTCGCGGCCGGTGTCGACGGGGCCGTCGAGCTGATCGGGCCGGGGCGGGTGCAGTTCGCCGTGCACGCGCCGCCCATCGAGGCCGAGGTCGACCAGCGGCGGCTCGCGACCGCGCTCGCCCACCTCATCGCGGACGTGGCGGGGGTCGACGCGACGGGCAACTCGCCCATGTCGGTCGGTGGGTACATGGACAACACGGTGGTCGTGGCCGCCGCCCAGCGCGGTGAGGGCGTCCGTATCGAGGTGCGTGGCCCGTATGCCGGGGGAGACCCTGTGCACCAGCCGATCGTTCGCGGGATCGTGCGGGCGCACGGCGGTGTGCTGCAGACGCACGAGGTGCCCGGCATGAGCGGCAGCGCGTACGTGCTCGAGGTACCCATCGGTGGCGCTGCCGGGGCGGTTCCCGCTCAGCAGCAGCCGGCAGCCGACGTGGCCGCTGCCGCCGAGGGCGTGGGTGCCGACGTTGCCGGTGTTCAGGGCGTCGGTGCCGAGGTCGCGCTGCCCGAGCAGGCCCCGGGCGCTGCTGCGGGGAACGCCTCCCGGCGCGGCCGGCGGCGGGCTCAGCGGTCGTCGGTGGACGCGTTCCTGGAGAGCGAGGAGACCGAGGCAGAGGCCGCGGCGGAGGCGGAGGCGGAGGCCGCCGCGCCCACCGGACGGCGCAGGCGGCGGACGGAGTCCGCGGACGGTGAGCCCGAGGCCCTTGAGGTGCGGGGCGACGGGCACGAGGAAGTGTCCGGCGCCGAACCCGGTGCCGGGTCCGGTGGTACGGGGCGGCGGCGTGGGCGGCCCAGCCCCGCCGAGAGCGGCGGCCAAGGGGTCTCCGAGGGATCGGTGGTCACCGCTGCCGAGCATGCGGCGGGTGCCGCGGCCACGGGACTGGGTGAGACGGTGCCGCCGCAGGGTGTGCCCGTACCCACCGGGCGACGGGCACGCCGGAACCCCGAGCCGCACGCCCTGCCGCCGGCCCTGCCCGCCGCCCAGAGCACGTCGGCGGCCGACGGAGCGGGCGCCGCCGACCGACAGCCCCAGCCGACCGGGCGCCGCCGCCGGGCACTCGCCAACGCGGAGGAGCGCGCCGCCGCGCAGGCCCAGAGTGCCCCGGGCCGCACCGTGTTCGCCCTGCCGCCGGCCGAAGCCGACCGCACGCCCGAGTACGAGGCCGCGCACGGCGCAGCCGCCGCCGGGCAGGGGAGTGGCGTTCCCGTGGCGCCCGCCCAGGCCGCCGGGCAGGCCCCGGGGCAGCCGGTGGGACAGGCTCCTTCCGCCGGGCCCGGAGCAGGTGCCGGCCAGGTGGCCGACGTGCCGGGCGCGCCCGGTGCCGGGATGCCCGCTGCCGGGCCGCACGGTGGGGGCCAGGTCGACGACGGGCGCCACGACCCGGCGCTGCGTGATCCGTCCGACGACCACACTCCGCCGCAGCCGCACCCCCTGCCCGCACCGACAGGTCGCCGCCGGGCACGCCGTGCTCCGGAGCAGGCCGAGACGGCACCCGCGCCCGCGCAGGGTGTCCCTGCGCAGATGCCCTCCGTGCAGGGGCCGGTGTCGGGAGGCCCGGCCGCGCAGCGGCTTCCGGCTCAAGCGGCAGCCCCACAGGCCGTAGCCGCGCAGGCGGCTCAGGGGCAGTCGGCCCCGGGGCAGCAGCCCGTGCCGCCGCACGGAGTGCCGGCTCCGGCCGCGCTGCCGGTCGGCGCGCACGGAGTGGCCGTGCCCACCCAACAGCCTGTGCCCGCGCAGGGCGTGCCGGGTTCCGCCCAGCCTGTGCCCGCGCAGGGAGTGCCAGGAGCCGCCCAGCCCGTGCCCGCGCAGGGCGTGCCGGGTTCCGCCCAGCCTGTGCCCGCGCAGGGAGTGCCAGGAGCCGCCCAGCCCGTGCCCGCGCAGGGAGTGCCAGGAGCCGCCCAGCCCGTGCCCGCGCAAGGGATGCCCGGCGCGCCCGCGGAGGGGCAGCCCATGCCTGTTCAGGGCGTTCAGGGTGTTCAGGGCGTGACTGTCCCCGCCCAGTTCCCGCTGCAGCTCGGCCCCGACCCGGCGCTCGCCGCACAGGCGGCTCCCGCGGGCGCCGCGTTCGTACCGCCGAACGCCCAGCCGCAGCCCCCGCCCGCCGCCGGCCCGGCCCCGCAGGCGTGGCCGGGTGCGCAGGGCGCACAGGACACCCCAGCCCCGGGCACCCCCGCCCAAGGCGCCGGCCCCGTACCAGCCGCCGCTCCTGCACCGGCCGCGTCTCCCGCTCCGGCGGAGCAGGCCGCCCCGGCGCCCGGCACCCCGCTCCCGCCCGAGCAGCCGCAACAGCAAGGGCAGCAGCAGGGGCAGGCACCGGCGCAGACGCAGGCGCAGACACAGGCACAGGCACAGCGGACCGCGCAGCCGCTGCCCGCCGAGGCCGCCGCCCCGGTCGACCCCAACTCGACCCAAGGGCGGGCGATCAGTGTGCGCACGCTCGGCCAGGGCGTGCCGTTCGCCCGCCAGCCCCAGCCGGGTACCCCCGGCACGCCTCCCCCGCACCAGAGCAACGGCTCCGGCCGCCGCCGCAAGCTGGGCACGCCTCCGGAGCCCGGCGCGCGTCCGGAGACGGCGGCACGCCCGCACCCGCAGCCGGGGCAGGCCCAGACGGTCTCGGCCCCGTCCGCGCAGGCACCCGAAGCCGCACAGCCCTCCCTGGCCGGACAGTCCTCTCTGGCCGGACAGTCGTCCCTGGCCGGACAGTCGTCCCTGGCCGGACAGGTCCCGCTGCCGCCGCAGTCCTCGCTCGCCGGCCAAGCCCGTCCGGCCGGTGTCACCGAGGGCGCCGGGCGCTCGTACGCCATAGGCGCGCCCGACGAGAACGCCGACGAAGGCCCCGAGCCGCTCGACGGTCCCGGTGGTGCCGTGGAGGTCTCCGACCAGCCGCTCCCGCAGCCGATGGACGACGAGCTCCCTCCGGAGCCGCTGGACAACCCGCGCCGCCTCCTCGTCTGGCCCGCGCCCGACGTCACCACCCAGCAGGCGCTGAGCGACCGCGGCTACCGACCCGTCATCGTGAACTCGCGCGAGGAGGTCGACGCACAGATCGCCGCCTTCCCGGCAGCCCTCTTCGTCGACCCGCTCACCGGCCCGATCACGCGTACGGCCCTGCAGTCGCTGCGCCAGGCGGCCGTCGCCGCCGAGGTCCCCGTGCTCGTGACGGCGGGCCTCGGGCAGGCGTCGCGGGACGCGGCGTACGGCGCCGACCCCGCCGTACTGCTGAAGGCCCTCGCTCCGCGTGACTCCGAGCAGCACCCGCCGCGCGTTCTGCTCATCGAGGAGCACGCGGAGATCGCGCTGGCGTTGACCGCGACGCTGGAGCGGCGCGGGATGCAGGTCGCGCGGGCGGCCTCCGACGCGGACGCGGTCACACTCGCCGCCCAGATGCGGCCGAACCTCGTGGTGATGGACCTGTTGCAGGTGCGCCGCCGCCGTGCCGGAATCGTCGACTGGCTGCGCGCGAACGGCCAGCTGAACCGGACGCCGCTCGTCGTCTACACCGCCGCGGTCGACCAGACGGAACTTCCGCGCCTGGCCTCGGGGGAGACGGTCCTGTTCCTCGCGGAACGCTCGACGAGCCCCGAGGTGCAGACCCGGATCGTGGACCTCCTGGCCCGCATCGGCACGAACTGATCGCTGATCACGAGCCGGGCACGCCCCGCACACGACTGGGGCGCTGTTTCACGTGAAACAGCGCCCCAGTGACCTGTGCTCAAGCCGTGCGACACATCAGATCTGTGTGACGTCCAGCTCTCCCTCGGCGTACTGCCGGCGCAGCACCTTCTTGTCGAACTTGCCGACGCTCGTCTTCGGCACGGACTCGATGATCGTCCAGCGCTCGGGGAGCTGCCACTTGGCGATCTTTCCCTCATCGGCGAGGAAGGACCGCAGGACCGCGAAGTCGGCGGTCGCGCCCTCCTTCAGCACCACCGTGGCGAGGGGGCGCTCGCCCCACTTCTCGTCCGGTACGGCGACGACGGCGGCCTCGGCGACGTCCGGGTGGGCCATCAGGGCGTTCTCCAGCTCGACCGACGAGATCCACTCGCCGCCCGACTTGATGACGTCCTTGGCGCGGTCGGTGAGGGTCAGGAAGCCCTCGGGGCTGATGGTGCCGACGTCACCGGTCTTGAGCCAGCCGTCCTCGCTGAACTTGTCGGCGGGACGCAGGGGTTCGGCGCCCTCCCCGCCGTAGTACGCGCCCGCGATCCACGGCCCGCGCACCTCCAGCTCGCCCGCCGACTCCCCGTCCCAGGGCAGTCGCTCGCCGCCGGGGCCGGTGAGCCGGGCCTCGACGCCGGCGGGGAAACGCCCCTGGGTGAGCCGGTACTCGAGCTCCTGCTCGGTGCCGATGACATGGGCCGGCGGACGCGCGATCGTGCCGAGCGGCGAGGTCTCCGTCATGCCCCAGGCGTGGCAGACGCGCATGCCCAGCTTGTCGAACGCCTCCATCAGCGAGGGCGGACAGGCCGAGCCTCCGATGGTGACCTGGGTGAGCGAGCTGACGTCCCTGGGGCGTGCGCCGAGCTCGACGAGCAGCCCCTGCCAGATGGTGGGGACGGCGGCCGCGTGCGTCGGCTTCTCCTTCTCGATCATCTCGGCGAGCGGCCCGGGCTGCAGGAACCGGTCCGGCATCAGCATGTTCACACCGGTCATGAAGGCGGCGTGCGGCAGGCCCCAGGCGTTGACGTGGAACTGCGGGACCACGGCGAGGCTGGTGTCCTGGTCGGTCAGGCCCATGGACTGGGTCATGTTGACCTGCATGGAGTGCAGGTAGATCGACCGGTGCGAGTAGACGACGCCCTTGGGGTCGCCGGTCGTGCCGGAGGTGTAGCACATGGCCGCGGCACTGCGCTCGTCCAGCTCCGGCCAGTCGTACGTCGTCGGCTTGCCGGCCACCAGCTCCTCGTACTCGTGCACCCGCGCGCTCGCCCCGTCCAGCAGCGAACGGTCGCCCGGTCCGCAGACGACGACGTGCTCGACCGTCTTGAGGTGCAGGAGCAGCGGGGCGAGGAGGGGGAGCAGCGAACCGTTCGCGATGACCACACGGTCGGCGGCGTGGTTGACGATCCACGCGAGCTGCTCGGGTGGGAGGCGGAGGTTGAGCGTGTGCAGCACGGCGCCCATGGAGGGGATCGCGAAGTACGCCTCGACGTGCTCGGCGTTGTTCCACATGAGTGTGGCCACGCGGTCGTCCCCGTCGACCCCGAGGTCCTCCAGCAGGGCGTGCGCCAGCTGGGCCGCGCGCGTCCCGATCTCGGCGAAGGAACGGCGTTCCGGTTCGCCCTCACCGGTCCAGGTGATCACCTGCGATGTCCCGTGCAGGGCCGAGCCATGACTCAGGATCCTGGAGATCAGCAGCGGTACGTCCTGCATCGTGCTCAGCACAGGGGGCCTCCTCATTGAAGCGGCTACGCGAGGGTAGGTGTCCCGCGATTGTGCTGGCATACCGCGCAGTATGTCACTAGGTCATGGTGGATTTGTTCGCCAGTGTCGGAGCTTGGCGGGAGGCGGTGAACGAGTGAGCGAGTGTGTGCGGTCCGGGGCGCGGCTGCCGGACAGGCCCCGGCCCACAGGCGCCCGCGTCGCACGGGCTCCCCTACCGCACGGGCTCCAGCTCGGGGTCCTCGCGCAGTTTGCCCAGGGCGCGCGACACCGCCGACTTGACGGTGCCCACGGACACGCCGAGCACCTCGGCGGTCTGCACCTCGCTCAGGTCCTCGTAGTACCTGAGGACGACCATCGCCCGCTGCCGTGCCGGCAACCTCATGATCGCCCGCCACATCGCGTCGTGCAGCGCCTGCTGCTCGGCGGGATCCCCGGCGGGCGCCGCCTCCGGCTCCGGCAGCTCGTCGCACGCGAACTCGTCCACTTTGCGCTTGCGCCACTGGGACGTCCGCGTGTTGACAAGAGCGCGCCGGACGTAGCCGTCGAGGGCCCGGTGGTCCTCGATCCGGTCCCAGGCGACATACGTCTTGGTGAGCGCGGTCTGCAGCAGGTCCTCCGCGTCGCTCGGGTTCGCGGTCAGCGACCGGGCGGTACGCAGCAGCACCGGCTGGCGGTCCTTCACGTACGACGAGAACGACGGGTACGAAAGGGTCTGCCTCGCCGGCGTGGCGGCGTTCGAAGCGCTGGTGCAGACGGGTGTGGTCATGGCTCCACGCTATGAGCGACCCCCGTTCGAGCGGATCGGCCGGAGGTCCTGAAGGCGGGTCCCCCTCAGGTTGTAGGAGGGGGGCGGGCTCCACCTCCTGGAGGTGGACGAGCGGCCCTCACGTACTGAGGGTGCACCCCTGAGAAGCGCCTGCCGTCGCAGTAGGCGCCGCACCGCTCACCCCTCCGCTCCCAGCACCAGCCCGGACGTCGGCACGCCCGTCCCCGCCGTGACCAGCACGCTCCGGGCACCCGGTATCTGGTTCACCGCCGTACCCCGCACCTGCCTCACTCCCTCCGCGATCCCGTTCATCCCGTGGAGGTACGCCTCCCCGAGCTGGCCCCCGTGCGTGTTGACCGGCAGCCGCTCCTCGGCCACGAAGTCGGCGGCCTCCCCCGCCCCGCAGAACCCGAACTCCTCCAGCTGCATCAGCACGAACGGCGTGAAGTGGTCGTACAGGATGCCCACGTCGATGTCCGCCGGGCCCAGCCCCGACGTCCGCCACAGCTGCCGCGCCACCACCCCCATCTCGGGCAGTCCGGTGAGGTCGTCCCGGTAGAAGCTGGTCATCTGCTCCTGCGCCCGCCCCGCGCCCTGGGCGGCCGCCAGGATCACGGCGGGCGGGTTCGGCAGGTCGCGCGCCCGCTCCACCGAGGTGACGACGACCGCCTGGCCGCCGTCCGTCTCCTGGCAGCAGTCCAGCAGCCTCAGCGGCTCGACGATCCACCGCGAGGCCGCGTGGTCGGCGAGCGAGATGGGCCGACCGTGGAAGTAGGCCGCCGGGTTGGTCGCGGCGTACCTGCGGTCCACCACCGCCACGTGCCCGAACGCCTCGGGGGTCAGCCCGTACGCGTGCAGGTACCGCTGGGCCGCCATCGCCACCCACGACGCCGGCGTCAGCAGCCCGAACGGCAGCGACCAGCCCAGCGCGGCGCCCTCGGCCGAGGGTTCGCGGTGCTGTACCCCCGAGCCGAAGCGCCGCCCCGACCGCTCGTTGAACGCCCGGTAGCAGACCACGACCTCGGCCACCCCTGTCGCCACCGCCAGCGCCGCCTGCTGGACCGTGGCGCACGCGGCCCCGCCGCCGTAGTGGATCCGCGAGAAGAAGGACAGCTCCCCGATCCCGGCGGCCTGCGCGACGGTGATCTCCGGGCTGGTGTCCATCGTGAACGTGACCATCCCGTCCACATCGCCCGGCGTCAGCCCCGCGTCGTCGAGCGCGGCCCGCACCGCCTCCACCGCCAGCCGCAGCTCACTGCGCCCCGAGTCCTTGGAGAACTCGGTCGCCCCGATCCCGACGACCGCCGCCCGCCCGCCGAGGGCGTCCCGCGCCGTGACGCTCATGAGGAGCCCCCGGAGGACAGGGTGACCGTCACCGTGCCCGTCACATGTCTGCCGATGCCGTTCTCCCCGACGACCCTCAGCGTCGCCGTACCGTCCTCGACCGACATGACCGACCCGGTCAGCACCATCGTGTCGCCCGGGTAGTTGGGGGCGCCGAGCCGTATGGCCACCTTGCGCAGGACGGCGCCCGGGCCGCAGTGGTCCGTGACGTACCGCCCGACCAGGCCGTTGGTCGTCAGGATGTTCATGAAGATGTCCGGCGAGCCCTTCTGCCGCGCCAGCTCCGCGTCGTGGTGCACGTCCTGGTAGTCGCGCGAGGCGATGGCCCCCGCGACGATCAGTGTGCGGGTGATCGGGATCTCCAGCGGTGGCAGTTCCTCACCCGTCCTCATGCCGCCTCGCCTCCCCCGGCTTCGCCGGTGCCCTCGATGCCGCTCGCGATCAACTCCCCCAGCTCCTGCAGCGCTTCGCTCCCGCACCCCAGGTACGCGTCCAGCTGCCGACCCCACAGGAAGTGCCGGTGGACGGGATGCTCCAGGTCGGCCCCCGTGCCGCCGTGCAGATGCTGTCCCGTGTGGACCACCCGCTGCCCCGCCTCGGACGCCCACCAGGCGGCGGTCAGCGCGTGCGTGGCGCAGGGCAGGCCCTGGTCGCGGCGCCAGGCCGCCTCGTACGCCGTGACGCGGATCGTCTCCGTGTCCATGTACGCGTCGGCCGCCCGGAGTTGGACGCCCTGTTTGACGGCGAGGGGACGCCCGAACTGCTCCCGGGTGTTCGTGTGGGTCACGGCGCGCGCCAGCGAGCCCGCGCACACCCCGGCCTGCAGGCCGGCGAAGGCGGTACGGGCGGTGGCGAGCACGTCGTCGTAAGCGGCGCCGTGAGCCCCCGGTGTCCCGAGCGGCTCCCCCGGCGCCCCGTCCAGCGTCAGCCGCCCCGCCGCCCAGGGCGCCGTCGACTCGACCGGCTCGCAGCCCGCGTCTGCGGCCCGCACGAGCCACAGTCGCCGCCGCTCGTCGGGCACGAGGACATGCGTGGCGTCCCTCAGCCAGGGCACGAGCGGCACCGTGCCCGTCAGCGCACCCCGCTCCGACGCCCGTACGCCCCCGGCGGCCGGGAACGCACCGCACACCACCACCGAGCCGTCGCGGATACCCGGCAGGAGCCGCCCCCGCTGGTCCGGTGAGCCGTGCTCCCGCACCGCCAGCAGCCCGTACACGCAGCTCGCCGCGAACGGCACCTGGGCCGTGGTGCGGCCCTGCTCCTCCAGCACGAGGACCAGGCCGAGCAGGCCGATCTCCTCCACGGCGCTCACCAGTCCGGCCGCGCACAGCGCCTTCCACAGCTCCATGTCGCTGCCGGTCCCGGCGGCGGTGAGCCGCTCGTGCGTGGCGAGATCGCCGAAGATCCGCGCGGCCAGGTCACGGGCGGCGGTCTGCTCCTCCGTGGGCGTGAAGTCCATGTCAGCCCTCCCCACCCTCCTGGACCCGGAAGACGGGCAGCACCAGCACCCCGTCATCCCTGTCCTCCCCGCCCGCCCCGTCCTCGTCGCCGAACCGCGCGAACTCCAGCCGCACCGGCAGCCCGATCCGCACCTTGTCGTACGGCACCCCCACCACGTTGCTGACGATCCGCACGCCCTCCGCCAGCTCGATCAGTCCGACCGCGTAGGGAGGGTCGAACGCCTCGAAACGCGGGTGGTGCATGACGACGTACGAGTAGACCGACCCCTCGCCGCTCGCCTCGACCGTGTCCCACTCCGGGGAGCCGCACGCCGCGCACCCCGGCAGCCAGGGGAAGCGGAGCGTCCCGCAGTCCCCGCAGCGCTGGATGAGCAGCCGGCCACGGGCCACGCCCTCCCAGAACCCGGCGTTGTCCCGGTTGACCACCGGGCGTGGGCGCCTGGCCCGGGGGCTCTTCGGCTTCCGCCGCGCGGGCGCGTACTTCAGGATCCGGAACCGGTGCGTCCCCGCCGGTTCGCCGCCCGCCCGCACGTCCGTCCGCGTCGTGACGAAGTACCCCGTCCCCAGCTTGGTCGTCTTGCGTTCCGAGACCGACTCGATCACCGAGTCGAAGCTGATCTCGTCCCCCGGCCGCAGGGGACGCAGATACTCCTGCTCGCAGTCGGTGGCGACCACCGAGGTGTACCCCGAGGCGTCCAGGAGCCCCAGCAGCTCGTCGTACGCCTCCGAGCGGCCCGTGTGCCCGGACAGGCCGCCCATCGTCCACGCCTGGAGCATGGTGGGGGGCGCGACGGCGTCCGGCCCCGCGTACGCCGGGTCGGTGTCGCCCATCGCCTCGCACCAGTGGCGGATCATCGGCTCGTTGACCGGGTCCTTGCCCACACCACCGACCGCCGCCGGACGCCCCTCGTACGCCTTCAGCCGCACGGACAGCTCGTCCTGCTCCGCGGACTCCGTCCGTACCCGCCGGCGCGACTCGGCGCTCACCGCCGCCCCCTCGTCATCCCGAGCCGCATCGTCGCGACAATCTCCCGCTGCACCTCGCTCACCCCGCCCCCGAACGTGTTGATCTGCGCCGCCCTGTTCATCCGTTCCAGCTCGCCGTCCCCGAACGCACCCGGCGAACCGGAGCGGATCAGCGCGTCCGCTCCGACGATCTCCTGACACATGCGATACGTCGCGACTGCCGATTCCGTTCCCGCGAACTTCACCCCGCTCGCGTCCCCGGGGGCCAGTCGGCCGGCCCCCACGTCCCCCACCAAACGCCAGCTGAGCAGGCGCGATGCCGCCAGCCGTGCATGCACCTCGGCCAGCCGGAAACGCACCCACGGCTCGTCAACCCTGCGCCTGCCCGTCACTGGATCAGGTGTACGGGCCGCTTCCAGCGCCGCCGCGTAGAAGTCCTCCGCCTGCATGCCGATCGCGGCGAGGGCGACGCGCTCGTGGTTCAGCTGGTTGGCGATGAGCCCCCAGCCGCCGTTCTCCTCGCCGACGAGGTGGGCGGCGGGCACGCGGATCCCGTCGTAGTACGTCGCCGTCGTCGTCAGCCCGCCCACGGTCTCGATCGGCGTCCACGAGAACCCGGGCGCGTCCGTGGGGACGAGGAGGATGGAGATGCCACGGTGCTTGGGCGCGTCGGGGTCGGTCCGGCAGGCCAGCCAGATCCAGTCGGCGTTCTGGGCGTTCGAGGTGAAGATCTTCTGCCCGTCGATCAGCCAGCCCTCGCCGTCACGGACGGCCCGGGTCCGCAGCGCCGCGAGGTCCGTGCCCGCCGACGGCTCGCTGTACCCGATGGCGAACACGAGGTCCCCGCTGAGGATGCGGGGCAGGAAGAACGCCTTCTGCTCCTCGCTCCCGTACTTCATGAGGGTCGGCCCGACCGTGTTCAACGTGACCATCGACACGGGCGCGCCCGCCCGGTAGGCCTCGTCGAAGAACACGAACTGCTCGTCCGCGCCGCGCCCCTGGCCCCCGTACTCCTCGGGCCAGCCGAGCCCCAGCAGACCGTCGGCGCCGATACGGCGCAGCAGGGCGCGCTGCCCCTGCGGGTCGTCCTGACCGGGAGGCCCCTCCGGCATCAGGTCCCGGAAGTACGTACGGAGTTCGGCGCGCAGCCGGCGCTGGCGCTCGGTGGGGGCGAGGTGCACGGCTTAGGGCCTCCAGGACCTCGACGAGCAAGAGTTTCTGACTGTCCGTCAGATAGTGTCCGCTGTCAAGGTCGTCGGGCACGTGCGCGTGGGGCGCGAAACAGGGTGTGCGACCCGCGCCCCGGCCAAGCCCTCTTCCCTTTTTCGAACACAAGTACGAACATGGAGTCATGGCCACCACAGACCGGCAGGCCACGACCCTGGCCCTGGCGCACGCCCTGTCCGCCGCCGAACGCGGACTGGCGGTGATCCCCCTGACCCGGACGAAGCTCCCGGCCCTCCGTTCACCCCATCGCGACAACCCGACACCGACCCCCTGCCACGGCGAGTGCGGCAGCTTCGGACACGGCGTGTACGACGCCTCGACCGACCCCCACCGGGTCCGTGAACTCTTCGCCGCGGCTCCCTGGGCGACCGGCTACGGCATCGCCTGCGGACTGCACCCGCACCATCTGATCGGCGTGGACCTCGACACCAAATCAGGCACGGACTCGTCCGCGGCCCTGCGCGAACTGGCCCTCAGACACCTCTTCACGATCCCCGAGACAGTCGTCGTCCTGACCCCCAGCGGCGGCCGCCACCTCTGGCTCACCGGACCACCGGACGTGGTCGTCCCCAACTCGGCGAGCCGCCTGGCCCCCGGCATCGACATCAGGGGCGCCGGCGGCTACCTGGTCGGGCCCGGCTCCCGCACCGACCAAGGCGTCTACAGCACCGCCCCGGGAACCGCCCACCTGGCCCCCGCCCCCTGCCCACCGGCCCTGCTGCGCCTCCTGCTCCCCCCACCACGCACCCACCACCCGACCACCTCCACCCCCACCGCGCACCACGGCCAGGGCCTGGTCCAGTTCGTCCTCGCCGCACACCCGGGGCAGCGCAACACCCGCCTCTTCTGGGCAGCCTGCCGCGCCTACGAGAACGGCATCGGCCCGGACCTCGCCGACGCCCTGACCGACGCGGCGGTCCGCACAGGCCTCACGGAACGCGAGGCCCGCTCGACCATCGCCTCGGCGGCACGGATGTCGGGGCGGCAGCCTTGAGCATGTGAGGGCTCGGCAAGGGCGGGCGAGCCGGCCTGCGCCGGGCTCCTGGCCACGCGGGCCCGGCCGTCCACTCATCGACCATCAAGCTCTCGCCCCTGGAGCAGTGTTGTACGCCATCGGTCGGACCTGCCAGGGTCAGGTCCGACAAGGGTCTGCATAAGGGTGGGTGTGGGATGTCAACTGCCTGAGACCGAGATCCCGGCTTGCAACTCGGTGGGCGTCGATGGCTTCGACGCATCGGCCGCGTCCAGCCCTCAAGCAACCAGCTTGAGAACAGGGGCCGTTGGCGGAGCCTCGCCGACCCACGTCCACCAGCCTCTTTGACCGATGTTGTGGGACGCGTTCAGGTCGGCGTGCTCAACGAAGCCGCAGGACCTGCAAGCGAACACAGCCTGTGAAGGCCGGTTCCGTCTGTCGATGTGGTGACAGTGCGAGCATTGCCTGCTGGTGTACCGAGGGTCCACATACACCAGCGAACCCCGGCGAGCCTCGCTTTGTAGGCAATGAACTCGCCGAGCAGCTGCTGGAATGTCCAGGAGTGCAGCGTGACACGTTGGGGCTTCTTGAGCCGTACCCGCTCACGGACGCCCGTCAGGTTCTCCAGGGCGATCCCGCGACCGGTGCGTTGAGCCTCTGCCACGATGCTCTTACTGATCTTGTGATTGATGTCGCGAGCTCGTCGTGCTTCCTTGCCCGCGTGCTTCCTGGCCCGCCGCTTGGCTGACTTGGTGCCCTTCTTCTGAAGCTTTGTACGCAGCCTCCGGTCATTCTCACGGCGGCGGTTCAGGCGTCGTCCACTGTGCCGCGTACCAGTCGACGTCGTGGCGATGTTCACGATCCCGAGGTCCACCCCGAGAAACGCCACCGGCGTGGCATTCAGCTCAGGTTCGGGAACTTCACACGTCGCGACCAGGTACCACTGCCCGTTCCGGCACAACAGGTCCGACTCACCTTGCCGGTAACGACGCAGCGCCTCGAGCTGGTCGGCATGGCCGGTGAACTCCACACCCTTCAGTCGACCGGTGGTCGTCCAGATCGACACGGTGCAGACGTCCATCTGCCAGGACAGGCAGCGGTCGTCGAAAGGCTGAGCCGCGTCCTGGCGAAAGGAAATCGGCTTGCTGGTGGCCCTGACGTACCGCTTGCAGCCGATCTTGCCCAAATTCCCTGCACTCAGGTTTCCCCTCAGGGTGGTGTAGGCATCGGCAACCTTCCGCAGCACATGCAACGAGGGCTGTGCCGACAGCCCTCGTGCGCGCAGGGCGGCGTATGCGAGTCTCTGCAGCCCCTTGCGGGAAGTCACTTGCCGGTTGAAGGCCTCTACCGACAGCCAGTTCGCCGCCTCGTTACAGGTACGAAGGGTCGCTTCCAGCGCCAACGCCTGCTCGAGCGTTGGCATCAACCGGACTTGCACGACCAGCTTCACAGGTCACGACCCTAGAGGGCCGCACCCCCTCGGGTCGGCCAACGCAGGCGCTTCACCCGAACGAATGATCGCATCTCGAGCATGCACACTCGGACAACCGGAGGCTCTATCGAGTACTCGCCCTTCATTCACGAAATGCGATATGTCTCGCGGCGTCCCGTCGAGCCCGCCATGCGCCCCGTATGACCGTCACTGGCCGATCCACATAGAGCTACGGATCAGAGGTTGCTCGCACGCCCCAGCCGTGCCCGCTACAACGGGGACCCACAGGAAGCACCGGGCAGCCACCATAGTCGGATACAAGAACGGCCCCCGACCAAAAACCCAGGTCAGGGGCCGTTCTCACTGCTCAGCGAGCGGAGGCGGTGGGATTTGAACCCACGGTGACATCGCTGCCACGACGGTTTTCAAGACCGTTCCCTTAGGCCGCTCGGGCACACCTCCCCGCGCGCCCACGATCGTAAGCGCGCGGGACAAGACTAACCGTTAGCTGTCGCCCTCGCGTTGGCCCAGGGTTACCTCGGCCGTGCGGGTCTTGCCGTCGCGGGTGTAGGTCAGGGTGACCTTGTCCCCGGGCTGGTGGGTCCAGATCTCGCCGATGAGGGTGGGGCCGCTGTCGATCGGGGTGTCGTCGAGCTTGGTGATCACGTCACCGGGCTTGAGGCCCGCCTTGTCCGCGGGGCCGCCCGGGGTGACCGAGTCGGAACCGCCCTCGCCCTGGTTGGTGATCGTCGCCCCGCCGGCGCCCTCCGAGAGGGAGACCGACGCGCCGATCACCGGGTAGACCGGCTTGCCCGTCCTGATCAGCTGCTGGGCGACGTTCTTGGCCTGGTTGATCGGGATCGCGAAGCCCAGTCCGATCGAGCCGGACTGGCCGGTGCCGCCGAGGCCGCCGTTGCTGGAGGACTGGATCGCGGAGTTGATGCCGATGACGTTGCCCTGCGCGTCCAGGAGCGGGCCGCCGGAGTTGCCGGGGTTGATGGACGCGTCCGTCTGCAGGGCGCTCATGTAGGACGCCTTGCTGCTGGAGCTGCCGTCGCTGGAGGCCACGGGGCGGTTCTTGGCGCTGATGATGCCCGTGGTCACGGTGTTGGACAGCCCGAAGGGCGCGCCGATCGCGATGGTCGAGTCGCCGACGGCGACCTTGTCGGAGTTGCCGAGGGTCAGCGGCTTCAGGTCGGAGGGGGCGCTCTTGAGCTTGATGACCGCGACGTCGTAGCCCTGTGCGTGCCCGACGACCTCGGCGTCGTACTTCTTGCCGCTGGGGAAGGTCGCGGTGAGCTTGCCGCCGTCGACGGCGCCCGCCACCACGTGGTTGTTGGTGACGATGTGGCCCTGCTTGTCGAAGACGAAGCCGGTGCCGGTGCCGCCCTCGCCGCTGCTGCTCTCGGCCTCGATCGTGACCGTGCTGGGCAGTGCCTTGGCGGCGACGGCGGCCACGGTGCCCGCGTCGCGCTTGAGGTCGCCGCCGCTCTGGGTGGCGGAGACCGTGGTCGAGTCGGTGGCGCTCTCGTTGCGGTCGGCCAGCGTGTAGCCGATTCCGCCGCCCACGCCGCCGGCCACGAGGGCGGCCACGAGGACCGCGGCGAGGAGCCCGCCGCGCTTGCCGGACGGCTTCGCGGCGGGCTGCTGGTAGGCGGTGCCCCAGCCGGCGCCCGAGCCGCCGCCGTCGGCGTACGACGGCGTGGCCGGCGGGGGAGGCGGAGGCCAGCCGGCGGCCGCGGGCGAGGGGGGCCCGCCGGCGGGCGCTCCGGGGGCTCCGTGCGGCTGTGTGTGGCCGTCGGCGCCCTGACCGCCGGCGGCCCCGTACACCGGCGCCCCGGAGTGCACCAGTTCCTGCTCGGTGGTTCCCGGAGCGCTCGGGGGCACCGCCGGGATCGGGGCCTGCGGCGCGCCCTGTGCGGCGGTGTCGCCGGCGGGCGCGCCCGGCTCGGGCGCCTGGGCCGGCGTGGAGGCAGCGGGAGATTCCACCGGCACGGGAGGTGCGGACGGGGCGGGGGGTACCGCGGTGCCCTCGTTCTCGGTGCTCACAGCTCTTCTCCTCGATCCACGGCTGTTGATTCTCGGTCGCACTCGGTCACACGCGCTCACGCTTCGACGGTCCGGCGCGATGAAGCTGTGCATCTGTGCATGTGCTTGTCATGTGTTGGTGTCTGCCGTCAGCTTTTCCCATGGACCGTCAGAGCACCATAAGCGGTGACTGTGGGTCCGCAGCCATCCTTTATATAGGACCTGTCGGACTAAACAGACCGTTTGTGACGCGATCGACCAGACGCGTACCCCGCCACGGTGGCACCATGACGCGGTGACCCACGCACGACAGCATCCGATTCAGGTGGTGGCCCACCGCGGCGCCTCCGAAGAGGCCCCCGAGCACACCCTGGCCGCGTACACGAAAGCGATAGAGGCCGGTGCGGACGCCCTCGAATGTGATGTACGGCTGACCGCGGACGGCCATCTGGTCTGCGTGCACGACCGTCGCGTCAACCGGACGTCCAACGGTCGCGGCGCGGTCTCCGCCCTGGAGCTCGCCGACCTCGCCACCCTGGACTTCGGCTCCTGGAAGAGCCGCGACGAGGAGCCCGACTGGGAGCACCGCCCCGAGGACCGGGAGCACACCTCCGTGCTCACTCTGGAGCGCCTGCTGGAGCTGGTCGCCGACGCGGGCCGCCGGGTGGAGCTGGCCATCGAGACCAAGCACCCGACGCGCTGGGCGGGCCAGGTGGAGGAGCGGCTGCTGCTCCTGCTGAAGCGGTTCGGCCTGGACGCACCGGAGTCCGCCGCCGACTCGCCGGTGCGGATCATGAGCTTCTCCGCGCGTTCGCTGCACCGCGTCCGGGCCGCCTCACCGACGCTGCCCACGGTCTACCTGATGCAGTTCGTCTCGCCCCGGCTGCGCGACGGACGACTGCCCGCCGGTGTCCGGATCGCCGGCCCGTCCATCCGGATCGTGCGCAACCACCCCGCGTACATCGAGCGCCTGAAGCGGGCGGGCCACCAGGTGCACGTGTGGACCGTGGACGATCCCGAGGACGTCGACCTCTGCGCCGGCCTGGGCGTCGACGCCATCATCACCAACCGCCCGCGCGCGGTGCTGGAGCAGTTGGAGCGCTGACACCGGCGCCCGGCCGCGCGAGTCGACCAATATCACCCTCCGGACAGCACGCCGATAAAGGAAAAACTCTCCCAAGAAGATCCTTCGGAACCGCCAAGAGGGCCGGAAAGCACCCCGAGAAGCCACAGAACACCACCGAAATCCAGCCATGCGGTTACGGGGAGTGCACCGGCGCGTTCGGTCCGTATTTGATCGTTACGAGTGCGTCAGCGGACGTGGATTGGCCGGTTTCCAGTCCAGTCCAATGGGGCATTCACACCGTGGCGTGGGGCAAAGGAGGTCTCGGGGGTGGCGTTGGTGGTGGCACAGGAGGTGCCCACGTCGTCGAGCATGGCCGTACCCCATGGCCCTGCGGGCGTGGGGGAAGCAAGACACAGGATGCGTGACCAGCTGCGCACCGGTGGTGTGGCCGAAGCGGTCATCGACGATGCCGTACTGATCCTTTCCGAACTACTCAGCAACGCCTGCAAACATGGCAGACCACTGGGTGACGACACACTTGCCGGGGACGGCGACGTGCGCGCGGCGTGGTGCGTCGACCCGTCGGGCCGGCTCACCGTCGAGGTGACGGACGGAGGTGGTCCGACCCGCCCGGTTCCGGCCACGCCCTCGGTCACCGCACATGGCGGCCGTGGGCTGAACATCATCACCGCGCTGGCCGACGACTGGGGCGTCCGGGACGACGCGCGCGGGGAGGTCACCGTGTGGGTCGTCGTCCAGGACAACGTGGACCGCGCCCGCCGACGCGACGACTTCGTCACCCGGGTCACGGCACCACCGGTCTCCGCGATACCCGGCCTGGAACTGGCGGACGCCTTCGAGGACATGGACTAGAGGCCGTGGCCCCAGTGGCCATGGATCAAAGGCCGGGGCCCCAATGGCCATGGATCAAAGGCCGTGACCCCAGTGGCCATGGATGAGAGACCGTGGCCCCGACCACCTCGTCCCCCGGCCCGCGACCACCCCGCCGCGAACCGGTGGTTCCGGTGACGGCCCGGTGCGTTGTCCACAGGGTCCCGTCGGTTGGCGTACGAGCGGCTAGGCTCGCGATCGTACGAGACGAGCCGTAACCGGGAGACACCCACGATGGCCAAGAAGCGACCCCAGACGAAGGCCAAGCGCCCGCAGAACACGGGCGGAGCCGGCGCCGCAGGCGCTGACGGCCAGGTTCCGGTTGTCGGCGCGCGCGAGCCCTGCCCCTGTGGCAGCGGCCGCCGTTACAAGGCCTGCCACGGCCGGGCCGCCGCCCACGCGGTGACCGAGCTGGTGCAGCGTCCCTTCGAGGGCCTGGCGGGGGAGTGCGACTGGATCGCGCTGCGCGAGCTGGTGCCGGCCGCGACCGTCGAACTGACGCTGAAGGAGGGCCTCCCCGAGAGCGTCCCGTCGGTCACGCTCGCCACCGTCCTGCCGATGGCGTGGCCCGCGCTGCGCCGCGACGACGGCTCGGTGCTGCTCGGCCTGCAGAACGACACGGCGTCCGGTGACATCAGCCGCGACCTGGCCGACACCCTCCAGCGCGCGCTCGTCGCGGAGCCCGGCACTCCGGTCCAGGGCCGCCGCGCCCCGGCCGAGTCACCGAGGCTGCAGGATCTGCTCGATCCTGAAGGCGCGTTCGAGCCAGTTGTGCACACGGGCTTCGAATTCTGGGTTCCGGACGCGGAGAACGCGGCTCCGGACGTGGCCGCGTCCCTGGAGCGGGCCAACGCCGCCGCCATCCCGACCGTGAAACTGCAGGGTGTGGACGCCGCGTACTGGTGCGAGACGCCCGACAAGAACCACCTGCGCTGGGTCATGCCCCACGCCGAGGAGCAGCTTCTGGACGCCCTGGCGCGGCTGCACGCGGCCGGGCAGTCGGGGCTCGGCGAGGGCACCCGTCTGGTGGGTTCCTTCCGTGCGCACGGCCTCACGGTCCCGGTCTGGGACCTGCCGAGCGGCATTGGAGCGGACGACATCGAGAAGCCGGCCGCCGAGTTCGCCGAGCGCCTCGCCACCGCGCTGGCCTCGGACGCACCGCTCACGGCGGACGAGCGGCGGGCCCGGGGCGGGCTGACCAACCGGCAGGTCACGCTCAGCTGACGCGCTGGGTCGGCTCATTACTCGGTGCAGCCGACCCGGCAGTCACAGAACAGGTGACTCCTGTCACAACTCCCCTCCGTGACAAGGAAATCGGTGTCTGAATAGCCGAGATCGAATTTGCTAACCGCCGATCTCTTGTTACCGTTCCAGTAGCCCGGTTGCTGGTGCATCCCCCGTCGCCAGCAACCGGGTCTTCTCATGTCCGGCTTCGGGACAGGTCAGTCGTACGGCACCGGGGCGGACGTCAACCGCCGCTTCGCTGGGGTGAGTTGCTCCCGGAGCGCAGCAGCAGGGGCCCCTGCCCGTCGCTCGACGCGAACTCCGCGACGGCCGTGTACGTCTCCAGATCGCCGCGTGTGCGCTCCCGAGGTGTCTCGCACACCCCCGGCTCGTCCTGCGCGCCCACGACGCAGTGCATCCGTACGGAACGCCCGTCGGGGGCCAGGAGGCTGAGGGCCGAACTCAGCTCTCTTCCCGTCGCGTTGCGGTAGTACGTGCGTGCCCAGGTCTCCTCGTCCCGCTCCAGCACACAGGTCTGTGCCTCGATGCCGTCGGGCGACGAGAGGTCGGGGCCGCAACGGGTGAGGGTGGCCAGGGCACTGCCGAGCGCCAGGTGCGACCACGAGGGGGCCGATGCCTCCTCGCCGCGCGCATCCTCGCCGCGCGCCTCGCTGCCGCGCTCTTCGTCACCGCGCACCTCGCCCACGCGGGGCTCACCGGCTCCATCCGCGGCCCGCGCCCTGTCGCCCTCGTCCGCGGTTGGCACCTCGCCGTCCGTGAACCCCGACATCCGGGCGACCATCCGCCCGGCGTCGCCGACAGGCCCAGCGGAGGCGACGGCGAGCGGCAGGGCGACCGCGGCCACGGCGCCGGCGATCAGCGCCGCAAGGCGGACCCACCGGGCACCCGGACCACGACGGCGCGGCCACGAGGCGGCCCTGTGCCGGCCTGAACGACCGGAGGGGCCGTATCGACCGGAACGAGTAGACCGACCGGATCGGTTGGACGGAGCGGACCGACCGGATCGAATGGAGGGAGCGGACCGACCGGATCGAATGGAGGGAGCGGACCGACCGGATCGGCCGGAATGAGACTGCATGAACGGAAGATAACGACCCACAACGGGCGCCCGGTTCCCCGCGCGCCCGACACCCTCACAACTCGGGTGCGCTCACACCCGTACGAGTGAGGGCCTCCACCACCGCGTCCACGACGGCCTCCACATCGGGCACCCAGGGCGCGGCCGAGCCGGGCAGCGGCGCCCGCTCCCAGCGGACCTGGCCGAGGCCGGTCTCGGACGGAGGCAGCGCCAGATAGCCGCCCTCGCCGTGGAAGCGCAGGGAACCCGGCACGAAGTCCTTGGCGTACAGCAACTCGCCCAGCTGCTCCATGGAGTAGGGCGCCACGAGAATCGCCCAGCGCGCGGGGGTGGCGACGACCGGGCCGAGACGCATCCCCTTGTGGTCGAGCGCCTCCAGGGCGCGCGCCGCCGCGAGGGCCGGCAGGCTCACCGCACAGGGTGCCCGGCCGCCCGTGGCCAGCACGATGGGCGCCGCAGGCCGGTTGCCCCACCACCAGCGCACCATGCGCTCGTCGGTGGTGGCCGCGAGGAGTCCGGGATCGAAGGGGTGGGCGCCGGGCACCACGCACTCCGCGTCGGGGCACTGGCAGCGGGCCCGCCCCTGCGGGTCCGGAGCCACACCCGGGAGTACGGGCCACTGCCATTCGGTCGCGAACGTCAGGGCCTGGTGGAGCATCTCAGACCTCCCGCCGTTCCGCTTGGACAGGAGCCTGCGTCGCTTTCCGGGGATCTCGCGCATGAGCGCTCGTCCTTTCCGTTGCACGCCTGGCAACACCGCGGTCCAGATCACACCATGTGTCGATCACTTCACTGTGCGTACCTGCTGGCGCATCACGCCCCTGCCCGAGACAAGGAGAACCCCTGAAGGAGAACCCCTGCGGGTCGAACTCTGGCAGCTTCCGTGTCCATACTGCGTCTGCTCTCAAGCATGAGCATGGCGTAGGGGTGGCGACGCCTGGCGTTTTGCCGTCCCGCTGTTGCTCGCCGCCTCCGCCACGGGAGGATGGGGCACGGTCGTCGGTGGATAGGACGCCCGGTTCCGGTGCCGGGTTCCGGGCGGCCCCCGTCACCTCTGGCTTTCACCGAGTACGTACCCATCACGACCGCTGTGACGCTCTGTCGAACAAGGCCAGTCGACCGCAATACGCCGTTCCCTGAGGCAGTTTTAAGCCAATTTTATTGTTTCGCAATCAACTCGGACAGCCCCTCGGACACCAGATATCCCAGCAGGACAATGCTGGACATCCCCTTACGAGTGCGTGTACATGTGGAGACACCGCTAGCGGCGCAAAATGACATGGGGGTTTGCGATGCTATGGAGCAGAACGCGCCGGTCCGGAAGCCGCACACCATGAACGCCCCTCACCTTCCGAAAGTGGCCGGAATCGATTCAACCGTTCCTTCGCCCGCACACACTGTCGCGCCCGCGACCACCGCCACGGGCGCCGCCACAGGCGTCCCTCCGGCCGCGCCGCCCCTCGCCCCCGGGGCCGTTCTCCAGGACAGACTCGCGGGATGGGTCTCCGATCTCACGACCCTCCACGAACTCACCGAGCGCCTGGCACGCACCGGCTCACTCCCCGACGCGCTCCAGGAGCTGCTGCGCGCCGGAGCGGCGCTCGTGGGCGCCCGGCGCGGTCTCGTCGTACTCGAACCGGGCGACGGACTAGGCCCGGACACGACCATCGGCCTCGGCCTCGGCCGGGCCGATCTCGGCCACATCGAGACGGTGCCGCGCGCCTCCATGTCGTACGGACGGCTCCTCGACACGCCCGCCGGACTGCCCGGCGGCGACGGCGGGATCACACAGCCCGACCTGTTCGCCGAGGACGGGCTCGACCCCCGCCACCGCGAGGTGGCCGCCCGGCTCGGCTACGCCGCCAGCTACGCGCTGCCCCTCGCCACGGAGAGGGCGGGCCGCCTGGGTGCCGCCGTCTGGCTCTACGACGAACCGGCCGAGCCGGTCGAGCGGCAGCGCCACCTGGCCGGCCTCTACGTCCGTTACGCCACCGAGCACCTGGCCCGCACCGTCGAAACAGAGCGCACGCGCGCGTGCGTCAGGACGATCTCCGAGGAACTGCTCCCCTCACGGCTGCCCCGGGTCGCGGGCGTCCAGATCGCGGCGCGCCACCGCACGGGGCCGCGCGGCGGCGGCGACTGGTACGACGCCCTGCCGCTGCCCGACGGCGGGCTCGGGCTCGCGGTCGGCTCCGTGACCGGGTCGGGGCCCAGCGCGGTCGCCGCGATGGGGCGGCTGCGGGCGTCGCTGAGGGCGTACGCCGTGATGGAGGGCGAGGACCCCGTCGCCGTCCTGTCCGACCTCGAACTGCTCCTCAGGCTCACCGAACCCGCCCGCTCGGCCACCGCCCTCTTCGCCTACTGCGAACCCGCCCTGCGAAGGATCACGCTGGCGGGGGCCGGGCACAGCCCGCCGCTGGTGATCGGCGAGCGGCGCACCGAGTTCGTGGAGACGTCCCTGTCGGCCCCCTTGGGGATGCTCGCCTGCTGGGAGGCGCCCAGCGTCGAGCTGTGCGCCGAGCCGGGCGAGACGGTGCTGTTCTACACGGACGGACTGCTGCGGCGCACGGGCGACCCCATGGACCGTGCCTTCGCCCGGCTGCACGCCGCCGCCGCGAGCGCGCCCAGAGCGGTGCGCGCCGACGCCGGAGCGGTCGCCGACCACATCCTGCGGAGCGTGCTGCCCGACGGCCTGGACGTGCGCGCGCCCCACAACCGGGCGGAGCCGGGACCGGCCGACGACAGCGAGGAGGACGTGGTGCTGCTGGCGGCCCGCTTCGAGTGACCGGACGACGAGGCCCGCCCACGTGTCCCAAGGCCCGGGGCCCTCTTCCGTACGACCGTACGATGGAGGAGGTCCAGCGCCGTATCGAGGAGGATGACCGTGGCGGACGAGCTCGAGCCGGAGACCCCGGAGACCGAGGCGGCCGAAGCCGAGGAAGAGCCGATCAAGCAGCGCAAGAACGGCCTGTACCCGGGCGTGTCCGACGAGCTGGCCGAGAACATGAAGTCCGGCTGGGCCGACACCGAGCTGCGCGACCTGGAGCCGATCGCCCAGGCCGCCGAGACCGCCGCCCGACGCGCCGCGCTCTCCGCGCGCTTCCCGGGCGAGCGTCTGGTCGTCCCCGCGGGGAACCTGAAGACCCGCTCGAACGACACGGAGTATCCCTTCCGCGCCTCCGTCGAGTACGCGTACCTCACCGGCAACCAGACCGAGGACGGCGTCCTGGTCCTGGAGCCGACGGCCGGGGGCCACAAGGAGACGATCTACCTCCTGCCGCGCTCCGACCGGGAGAACGGCGAGTTCTGGCTCTCCGGCCAGGGCGAGCTGTGGGTCGGCCGCCGCCACTCGCTCGCCGAGGCGGAGAAGCTGTACGGCATCGAGGCCTCGGACGTGCGCGAGCTGGCGGACAAGCTGAAGGAGGCCACGGGCCCGGTCCGGGTGGTGCGGGGCTACGACAAGGGCATCGAGGCGGCGCTGCACGACAAGGTGACCGCCGAGCGCGACGAGGAACTGCGTGTCTTCCTCTCGGAGGCCCGGCTGGTCAAGGACGACTTCGAGATCGGCGAGCTGCAGAAGGCCGTCGACTCGACCGTGCGCGGTTTCGAGGACGTGGTGAAGGTCCTCGACAAGGCGGAGGCCACCTCCGAGCGCTACATCGAGGGCACGTTCTTCCTGCGGGCGCGTGTCGAGGGCAACGACGTCGGCTACGGCTCCATCTGCGCCGCCGGCCCGCACGCCTGCACGCTGCACTGGGTGCGCAACGACGGCCCCGTCCGCTCCGGGGACCTGCTCCTGCTGGACGCGGGCGTGGAGACCCACACCTACTACACCGCGGACGTCACGCGCACGCTGCCGATCAACGGCCGCTTCAGCGAGATCCAGAAGAAGATCTACGACGCCGTGTACGACGCCCAGGAGGCCGGTATCGCGGCCGTGAAGCCGGGCGCCAAGTACCGGGACTTCCACGACGCCGCGCAGCGCGTGCTGGCCGAGCGGCTCGTCGAGTGGGGCCTGGTCGAGGGTCCGGTCGAGCGCGTCCTGGAGCTGGGCCTGCAGCGCCGCTGGACCCTGCACGGCACCGGTCACATGCTCGGCATGGACGTCCACGACTGCGCCGCCGCGCGCGTGGAGTCGTACGTCGACGGCACGCTGGAGCCCGGCATGGTCCTGACGGTCGAGCCGGGGCTGTACTTCCAGGCCGACGACCTGACCGTGCCCGAGGAGTACCGGGGCATCGGCGTCCGCATCGAGGACGACATCCTGGTGACCGAGGACGGCAACAGGAACCTGTCGGCGGGGCTGCCGCGCCGCTCCGACGAGGTCGAGTCGTGGATGGCGTCGCTGAAGGGCTGAGGAAGTGCTGAGGCCGCCGGGGTGATCCGAGGGGGCCGGGTCAGTAACTCGGTAACCGGCTTCTGGTCCGGCGTCGGAGTGGACCTGCGTCTGGAACCGGACGCGGCGGCGGGCCCGCAGGGCCGGTCTGGAGCGGCCCTGCGGGCCCTGTGGGGCGCCGTGGGCGACGGCCGGCGTCCCACAGGGCCCCGCCTGCCCGCCACCCGGCGCCTGACGGCCGAGCTCGGCATGGCGCGGGGCGTGGGGGCACGGCGAATGCCGTGTACGACCGGCTGGGCGCCGAGGGCTGCCTGACCGCCCGCCAGGGATCGGGCACGCAGGTGGCGCCGCTGCCCCGGCCCGCTGCCCCCGGCCCGCTGCTCCTGACGGGATGGGCCCGGCGGTGGCATGGGCGGAGAAGGGGCGCGGTGGCCCCTGAGCGGCACGGGCGTCGGCCGTGCCGCTCACAGCACCGCCGGAGGTCACGCAGCCGCGGCCGGCGCTCCCACCACGACCGGCATCGCGTCCGCGAACAGGGCGCCCGCCAGCAGGGAGGCGCTGCCGCGCGGGCTCCACGCGCGCGCGTGCAGGTCGGCGTCGAGGGCGGTCAGCGCCTCGCGGCCGGCGCCCGTGGACGCACCGCCCGCCTCCAGGACCGCGCGGGCGCCCGCCTGCACATGACGGAGGCCGTGCGGGCCCGCCGTGTAGAGCAACTCCGTGTCCTGGAGGGTGGACATGACGGTGAGGAGGGCGTCGAGCCGGGCGTGCTCCTCGGGCGCGCCCGAGGAGCACGCCTTGGACAGGGCGTCCAACGCCCGCCGGACGTGCGGGAATCCAGCCCGTGCCTCGCCCCGCGCCCCGGCCGCGCCGTACTTCGCGGAGACGGACGAGCCCCGGGTGTGAGGGTGTCCTAGACCGCCATCAGCGGAGCGGCGCCCTCGCGCCACTTGAGGATCTTGTCGAAGCTCACCACGGCGCCACCCCGGCCCGGCTTGTTGCCGATGTGGACGTGGTCGGCGAGTTCATGGATGAGACAGAGGCCACGGCCGTGCTCGGCCTCAGTACGGGCCGGGCGGATCGGCGGGCGCTCTCTCGTGGCGGGAAACCCCGGCCCGGAGTCGGTGACCTCGATGCGGCACTTCTCGCCGTCGAGGTACGCGGTCACCCGGAACGCCTCGGACGAGCCGGGCGCCTCCCCACCGTGTTCGACGGCGTTGGCACAGGCCTCGCTCAGGGCGACGGAGAGGTCGTAGGAGATGTCCGGGTCGACGCCGGCGGTCTCCATGGTGCCGATCAGGAGCCGTCGGGCGAGCGGCACGCTGGCGGCGTCACGCCGCAGATGCAGTGACCACCAGATGCTCATGCTCCAGCCTCCTGGCCGCGGCTCGACATACCGTTACGTATTGCCCCCGCTACGGTTGTGTAAGCGCACGGATCGCGTGATGCCGCCCATACAGCGGATGCGCGGAGGGCGGACATGGGTGTATGCGGGCTCCTCGGGCGCACGATCCGCCGGTTTGCCGTGCCCGGGAACACCCAGCTCACGACAGGTGCCGGGCTTCCACTGAACGCGCCCCCCCTTCCGGCCGTACGTCACGTCGTGGACCTGCCGAATGGGGCGAGTCGGGCCAGTGCGATGATGAGCCGGCCATGACTGCCCCCCACGAGCGCACGGCGCGCGCCGGAGGTGATCTCCGGGTTCTGAGGGCCGCGGTGTTCGCCGCGGTCTGCGTCGTGCTGGCCGCGGGAGGTCATGCGCTCGCCTCCTGCGCCACGGTCCCGCTGTGGACTCTGGGCGCCGGGTTCGCCGCCGTCTTCGCCGTCGCGGCCCCGCTCGCCGGGCGCGAGCGGTCGCTGCCGGGCATCGCGACCGTGCTGGCGCTGGGGCAGACCGCGCTGCACACGCTGTTCGGGCTCGGCCAGCACCGCACGTCCATCCCGTCCGGCGCCTCCGACGCCCTGGACGCCTCCCTCGTCGAGCGCGCCGCGCGCCTGGTGTGCGGGGCGACCGCGGCGGCGATCAGCCCGGCACAGGCCCACCGCATCCTCATGGACGCCGGCCTCGCCCCGCACGCCGCGCACGGCCCCTCGGGCGGCACGACGGGCATGGCGGACATGACGGACATGACGACGGCAACGGGCTCCTCGGCGTCCGTCCTTCCGACGCTGCCCATGCTGCTCGGCCACGTCCTGGCGGCCGTCGCCGCCGGATGGGTGCTGCGGCACGGGGATCTGGCGCTGCTGCGGATCGTGCGGCTCTCCGCGAGGGGGACGCTCGTACGGTCCCTGCGCGCGGCTCTCGCACTGATACGTGCCCTGCGCTCCGGGCTCCCGGGCGCACCGGACACCACGCCCGGCACTCCGCCGGGTGCCCACGCGGCGCCACCGGCACCGCGTACGGCCGCGCTCCAGCACACGGTGATCCGGCGCGGCCCGCCCTCCCTCACCGCCGTGCTCATCCTCGCTGCCTGACGCGACGCGCCGCTCCACCGGAGGGGACGTAGCCGTCGGCACGCGCGCGTGCCCGTCGTTTTCGGCGTTCCGGGGCTCCGGCTGTTCTTCGATGCCCCGGGGACCTCGTTTTCGACAGGCCTCCTTGTGGAGGCGGCTTTCCAAGGCCACCTCCCAGGAGAGCGACGTTCCGGGCCCGCTCGGGAGCCGTTTCCGCGGTCCCGATGGCACCGGCACGAACGCGCATCCCTCTTCTTCTCCGGACCATCCGTCACTGTGGAGTGTCATCCGCCATGAAGGCTTCTCGTTTCGCCGCCGCCGGTGCCGTCGCCGCCTCGGCCGTCGTCGTCCTGTCCTCCCCCGCGTTCGCCCACGTCAGCGTCTCGCCCGAGGGCACCGCCGCCAAGGGCGGGTACGCGACCGTCAACTTCAAGGTCCCCAACGAGCGCGACGACGCCTCGACCACCAAGCTGGAGGTGACCCTCCCGACCGACCACCCGCTCGCCTCGGTGCAGCCGGAGGCGATCGACGGCTGGAAGGTCGAGGTCACCCGCTCCAAGCTGGCCAAGCCGGTCGATCTGCACGGCGAGAAGATCGACGAGGCCGTCTCCAAGGTCACCTGGACCGCCACCGGCAAGGGCATCGAGCCGGGCTTCTTCCAGAAGTTCCCGCTCTCCATCGGCCAGCTCCCCGAGGACACGGACGACCTGGTCTTCAAGGCCCTCCAGACGTACTCCAACAAGGAGGTCGTGCGCTGGATCGAGGTGCCGAAGGAGGGCGAGGAGGAGCCCGAGAACCCGGCCCCGGTACTCGCTCTGTCCGCCGCCACCGAGGACCACCACGGCACGTCCGGCACCGACGCCGACCAGGCCTCCGACTCCAAGGACTCCGACGGCGCCGAGGCCTCCTCCGCCAACACGTCCGCCGCCGAGCCCGCCGACAGCTCCGACACCACGGCCCGCGTCCTCGGCATCGTGGGCATCGTCGTCGGCGCCGCGGGCGTTGCCTACGGCGTGCTGGCCGGTCGCCGCCGTACGAGCGCCTGACCTCTCCGCCTCCGGCAGGCGCACCGGGGTCGTACGGCCCAGTCGGAACGGTGGCGCGTCGCGTCACGGGTGGCGCATCACCGCCCGAGTCACGGGCGGCGCAGCCCTCCGTGTCACGGGCGGTGCAGCTCTCCGTGTCACGGGCGGCGCATCGCTGTCGCACCACCGCCGACCGCCGTCGTACGACCCCGGTGCGGGCCGGACAACGAACATCTGGGACATTTTTCTATGCGCACCAACAGCCCCAAGAGCACGAAGAAGACGTACGCGGCGGCCGCCCTGGTCGCTGTCGCCGCCCTCACCCTCTCCGCCTGCGGCAGCAGCGGTGACGACGCCAACGCGCCGGTCGCCGAGGTGTCCGCGGAGTCGGGAACGGCCAAGGCGGCGACGGTCCTCGACAAGCCGTTCGAAAAGCCGGACCTCGTCCTCACCGACACGCACGGCAAGTCGTACGACTTCCGCAAGGAGACCAAGGGCAAGCCCACGCTGGTCTACTTCGGCTACACCAACTGCCCCGACGTCTGCCCGCTGACCATGAACAACATCGCCGTCGCCAAGAAGGAGGTGTCCAGGAAGCTGCCGAAGTCGGAACTGGCGAACCTGCGCATCGTCTTCGTCACCACCGACCCGGAGCGGGACACCCCGAAGGCCCTCGGCGAGTGGCTCAAGGGCATCGACTCCGACATCGTGGGCCTGACCGGCGACTTCGACACGATCCAGGCCGGCGCCCGCACCATGGGCATCTCCATCGACCCGCCGACGAAGGGCAAGGACGGCAAGGTCACCTCCATGCACGGCACCCAGGTCATCGCGTTCTCACCGAAGACCGACGGCGGCTACGTGCTGTACGGGGAGGACGCGACGGTCGAGGACTACGCCAAGGACCTGCCGAAGCTCCTCAAGGGTGAGAAGCCGTGAGGAACCTCACCGGGGCGGCCGTGGCCATGGCCGCCGTACTCACCCTCGCCGGCTGCGGCGGGGACGACACCGGCGGGAGCGAGGGGGCCGGCCTGAAGGTGGAGTCCGCCTACATGCCCCAGCCGGTCACCGCCGCCATGGCGGCCGGCTACCTGGTCGTCGAGAACGACAGCGACACCCCCGACACCCTCCAGTCCGTCACCAGCGACATCGCCCAGGACGTCACCATCCACACCACGTCCGGGCAGACGATGGAGAGCGCCGGCAGCAAGGACCGCGGCGTCCCCGCCCACGGCAGGCTCGTTCTGGAGAGCGGCGGCACGCACCTGATGTTCGAGAAGCTGAAGCGCAAACCGGAGGAGGGGGAGACGGTGTCCGTGGAACTGCACTTCGCCAAGGCCGATCCGGTCGAGGTCGAGATGCCGGTGAAGTCGGCCACCTACCGGCCGGCTTCGGCCATGTCGTCGACATCTTCGTCTTCGTCGTTGTCGTCCTCTTCCTCGTTGTCATCCTCTTCGTCTTCGTCGTCGTCTTCGCATCAGTGAGGGAGGGACCACCGTTGAGCCCCGTGAGACAGGCCACCGTTCCCCGTTTCCGGGCGCTGTTGCTGCTGTTCTTCGCCGTGACCGGCGCCCTGTTCGCCGGCGCCGTGCCGGTCTCCGCGCACGCCGCGCTGACCGGGAGCGACCCTCAGCAGGGGGCGGTGGTCAAGGAGGCGCCGAGTCAGGTGTCGCTCACCTTCTCCGAGAAGGTCGCGATGTCCGACGGCTCGGTGCGGGTGTACGACCCCAAGGGCAAGCAGGTCGACACCGGCAAGACGTCCGACCTGGGCGGCAACAGCTACGGGGTGGAGCTGCACTCGGGGCTGCCCGAGGGCACGTTCACCGTCACCTACCAGGTGGTCTCGGCGGACAGCCACCCCGTCTCCGGCGCGTTCACGTTCTCCGTGGGCGCGTCCTCGAAGACCACCGCCGCGGTGCCCGACCAGACGGCGGGCGGCGGGGTCGTCGGCGGTCTCTACGGGTTCGCCCGCTACACCTCGTACGCCGGTTTCGTCCTTCTGGTCGGCGGCGCCGCATTCGTGCTCGCCTGCTGGCAGCGGGGCGCGGCGGTACGGCCCGTGCAGCGGCTCGTGGTGTCCGGCTGGCTCGCGCTGACCGCGGCCACGCTCGCGATGCTGCTGTTGCGCGGCTCCTACACCGGGTCCGGCAAGCTCGGTGACGTCTTCGAACTGAGCCTGCTCGGGACCGTGCTGCAGACAAAGGCGGGCGCGGCACTGGTGTCCCGGCTGCTGCTGCTCGCTGCGGCGGCTCTGTTCATCGCGGTGCTCTTCGGGGCGTACGCGCGACGGGACGAGGCGGAGGAGAACGTCGGCGGTGACGCCGGTGCGGACGGCGACGACGCCGAACGCGAGGACGCCGATGCCGAACCCGCCGACGCCGAACCGTACGCCGACAAGAAGGACCTCACCTTCGGGCTCGCGATCGGCGGGAGCGTGGTGGCGGCGGGTCTGGCCGCGAGCTGGGCCATGGCCGAGCACGCCTCGACGGGCATCCAGACCGGGATATCCATGCCCGTCGACGTGGTGCACCTGCTGGCGGTCGCCGCGTGGCTGGGCGGGCTCGCGGCACTGCTCGTCGCGCTGTTCCGGGCGCCCGCCGAGGCCCCGATCGAGGCGGCGGCCGTACGCCGCTTCTCGCGCGTCGCGTTCACCAGCGTGCTCGTGCTCGCGGCGACCGGCATCTACCAGTCGTGGCGTCAGCTCGGCTCCTGGTCGGCGCTGACCGGTACCTCGTACGGACAGCTGCTGCTGGTGAAGCTCGGGCTCGTCGCGGTGCTCGTGGGCATCGCGTGGATCTCCCGGCGGTGGACCGGCAGGCTGGCGGACGCGCCGGCGGAGAACGCGATTCTCCCTGCGTCGGTGGCGGTCGGGGCGGCGCGGCCTACGAGCGGGACCCGTACGGCCGTGACCTCGGGCGAGGGCGCGAAGTCTCCGAGCGCGCCCCTGGAGGACTCCGCCACGGAGGACTCCGCCCTGGACGTGGAGGACGAGGGCCGCGGATCCGCGGACTCGGGGGACTCCGGGCAGGACTCCGAGGACCCCGAGCGCGCCGCTCAACTCGCCCGGCAGCGAGCCGCCATGGCCAACGCGCGCGAGAAGCGCATACGGGACGCCGATCCGGGACGCGCGGGACTACGACGGTCCGTGCTCGCCGAGACGGGGGTGGCCGTCGTCCTGCTGGCCGTCACGACCGTGCTGACGTCGACCGAGCCCGGGCGCACCGTGGAGGAGGCCAAGGCGGCCACGTCCGCGGCACAGCAGTCCGACGTGGCCGGGGACTCGGGGGCACTGGCCCTGGACATTCCGTTCGACACGGGGGGCCAGGACGGCAAGGGCGTCGTACGGGTCGACATGGACCCCGCCACCGTGGGCGCCAACGAGATGCACGTCTACGTCCAGCGGCCCAACGGCAGGGTCTTCGACGTCCCCGAGGTGAAGGTCGCCTTCACGCTCAAGGCGAAGAAGATCGGTCCGCTGCCCGTGGCCCCCGACCGCATCGCCACCGGACACTGGACGGCCACGGGGGTGCAGATCCCCATGGCGGGCAACTGGGAGATCGCGGTCACCGTACGGACGTCCGACATCGACCAGGTGACCGTCACCAAGAACGCGCAGATCGGCTGAACCACACCATGGCTGACCAGTCCACACCCGAGGCTCCGGCGACGGGACCGGACCCCACGGACGCTACGGACGCCGCGACTCCCGAACGCTCCGCGACCTCTGTGGGCGCCACGGACACCGCGATCACCGTCGGTGCCGGGGACACCGCGAGCACCGGGGACACCGCGAGCACCGGGGACACCGCGAGCACCGGGAAAAGAGGCTCCGTGGGCTCCGCGGGCGCTCCCGCGAGGGCGGCTTCCCGGCGGACCGCTCCGAGCGCTGCCGCCGGGTCCGTCCCCGGCGCGCCCTCCCCGAAGGGGGCGCCTTTCCGGGAGGTGCCCCCAGAGGGAGCCATCTCACGGCGGCGTCTGCTGGGCACCGCCGGAGCGACCGGGCTCGCGTTCGGCGCCGTGGGCGGAGCCGCCGGATACGCGGCCGCGCCCACGGCCGACAAGACCACCCCGCTCAGCTCCGTGGGCGCCGGCCAGGTGATGTTTCACGGGAAACATCAGCCCGGAATCACCACCGCCCTCCAGGCCCGCGGGCATCTCGTCGCCTTCGACCTGACCGCGGGCGCGGGCCGCAAAGAGGCGGCCGCGCTGCTGCGCCGCTGGTCGGAGACCGCACGGCGGCTGATGGCGGGCGAGGCGTCCGCACAGGACGACACGGACGTGGCGCGCGACGCGGGCCCCTCGTCCCTGACGGTCACCTTCGGTTTCGGGCACAGCTTCTTCGCCCGTACGGGACTGGAGAAGCAGCGTCCGGACTCCCTGGACCCGCTGCCCGACTTCTCCTCCGACCACCTCGACAAGGCCCGCAGTGACGGCGACCTGTGGGTGCAGATCGGCGCCAACGACGCGTTGGTCGCCTTCCACGCCCTGCGCGCGATCCAGAAGGACGCGGGCAGGGCGGCACGCGTGCGCTGGCAGATGAACGGCTTCAACCGTTCCCCGGGAGCCACCGCCCAGCCCATGACGGCCCGCAACCTGATGGGCCAGATCGACGGCACCCGCAACCCGAAGCCGACCGACAAGGACTTCGACCAGCGCGTCTTCGTGCCCGCGTCCGGCTCCGGCGACCCGCAGTGGATGGCGGGCGGCTCCTACGCCGTCGTACGCCGTATCCGCATGCTCCTCGACGACTGGGAGAAGCTCTCGCTCAAGGACCAGGAGGACGTCATCGGACGCAGGAAGTCCACCGGCGCACCCCTGACCGGCGGCAGCGAGACGACCGAGCCGGACCTGGAGAAGACCGACGCCGACGGCAGGCTGGTCATTCCGATCAACGCCCACGCCCGGATCACCCGTCCCGACCAGAACGGCGGTGCGGCCATGCTCCGCCGCCCGTTCTCCTTCCACGACGGCATCGACACGGACGGGGTGCCCGACGCGGGCCTGCTCTTCGTCTGCTGGCAGGCCGACCCGCTGCGCGGCTTCATCCCGGTACAGCGCAAGCTCGACCGGGGAGACGCCCTGTCGAAGTTCGTCCGCCACGAGGCGAGCGGCCTGTTCGCGGTGCCGGGCGGGGCCGCGGAGGGCGAGTACGTGGGGCAGCGGCTGCTGGAGGGATAGACGGTACTCCTGCGCTTCCTGTGGCAGGGCAGGGACATGACCGGCCGCCGTGCGTGCGTCCTCGCGGCCGTACCGGCGGGTGCGCTCTCACGGCCGTGCATCGCCCTCAGGAGTGGTGGAGAGGAGAAGCGTGCGCCGGGCCCCGCAAGGCCCATTAGGGTGAGGCCATGCCAGCCAGCTACGCGTACCTCGGTCCCGAGGGCACCTTCACCGAGGTCGCCCTGCGCACCCTGCCGGAGACGGCGACCCGTGAGCTCGTGCCCATGGTCTCCGTCCCCGCCGCGCTCGACGCCGTCCGCAACGGCGAGGCCGAGGCCGCGTTCGTACCGATCGAGAACTCCGTCGAGGGCGGCATCACGACCACGCTCGACGAGCTGGTCGCGGGTGCCCCTCTGATGATCTACCGCGAGGTACTCCTCTCGATCACCTTCGCCCTGCTGGTCAGGCCCGGGACGAAGATCTCGGAGATCAAGACCGTCACCGCGCACCCCGCCGCCCAGCCGCAGGTCCGCAACTGGATGAAGGCCAACCTGCCGCCCGACGTCGTCTGGGAGTCGGCCGCGTCGAACGCGGACGGCGCCCGGCTGGTCCAGGAGGGCCGGTACGACGCCGCTTTCGCCGGCGAGTTCGCGGCGGCCCGCTACGGCCTGGAGGCCCTGGAGACCGGGATCCACGACGCGGAGAACGCCCAGACCCGCTTCGTGCTCGTCGGCCGTCCGGCCCGCCCGGCGGCGCCGACCGGCGCGGACAAGACCTCGGTGGTCATCTGGCAGCGCGACGACCACCCCGGTGGGCTGCGCGACCTGCTGGGCGAGTTCGCCGTGCGGGGCGTCAACCTGATGCTGCTGCAGTCCCGCCCCACCGGCCAGGGCATCGGCAACTACTGCTTCGCCATCGACGCGGAAGGGCATATCTCCGACCGGCGGGTGGCGGAGGCCCTGATGGGGCTCAAGCGGATCTGCCTGGAGGTGCGATACCTCGGGTCGTACCCGCGCGCGGACGCGACGGCGAAGGACGTCCGCGTCCCCCTGCCAGGGACGTCCGACACCGAGTTCGTCGCGGCCGCGGACTGGGTGGCGCGCTGCCAGGACGGCAGGTTCTAGACCACGGACAGGCCACCGGCGGGCCACCGGGCCGGTCATCGACAAGCCACCGAGCCCGGCACCGAAGGCCACCGACAGACCGGGGGCAGGCCGTGGACGGTCATCGGCAGGCCCTCGGCAGGCCCTCGGCCGGCTCTCGGCAGGCCCTCGGCAGGCCGCCGGGCCGGTCACCGCAAGCCACAAGCCCGGCCACCGGCGGCTGCGGCCCGTACCCACAGCTCCCCGGCCACCTCACAGCCGGGTGAGCGCCGCTTTCAGGCCACCTCCAGGCCGTTTCCGCGAGGAGGCGATTCCGGTTGTGCACAGCCCCTCACAACCGGTCCTACCTGCTGATTTTCTCCGTCCACAGAAGTTATCCACAGGCTGGCGTCTCGACCTGGGGACAAGTCGACAAGGCAGTGCCACCCAGTCGACAAATCTCCCTATTGACCCCATCTGCGTCCACAGACCGGTACATCACCCTTCGTCCACCCGTTTCCCTCGGGCAATCCTTTGGAGCTACCCGTTTCCACTCGAAAGTGGGCATGAAGACGGTTTGAGTCGGGAATTCCCCACTTCGCCCGCCACCTTCGAAAGGAGCGCCCCCGAAGTCCACAGATCTTTCGCACAGCCTGTGGATAACTTCCCAAGGGCTGTGGATTCCTGTGGACAGCCGACGCCAAGTCCCGTTGTCCTCAAGGAAATAGAGTCAACGCGAGACATCGGGCCTGCCACCTTTCAGGGAGGCCGCTCCCCTTTCGATTGACGGTCCGCAGCGGTTCTCGCAGGGATCGATATTCCGGGCAAAGATCCATAAAAGCCGCGTACTGCAATTCTGAGTCGTGGGCCGGAACCGTGCACCGGTAGCCTTGAGGGGTGATTGACCTTCGCCTGCTCCGTGAGGACCCCGACCGTGTGCGTGCGTCGCAGCGCGCCCGTGGAGAGGACGTCGCACTCGTCGACGCCCTCCTGTCTGCCGACGAGCGGCGCAGGTCGTCCGGCGTCCGCTTCGACGAGCTCCGCGCCGAGCAGAAGTCACTCGGCAAGCTCATCCCGAAGGCCTCCGGCGACGAGAAGGCCGAGCTGCTGAAGAAGGCGAGCCAGCTGGCGGCCGACGTCAAGGCGGCCGACGCCGAGCGCGACGAGGCCACGGCCGAGACCCAGCAGCTCCTCCTCCAGCTCGGCAACCTCGTCCACCCCGACGTGCCCGTCGGCGGCGAGGAGGACTTCGTCACGCTGGAGACCCACGGCGAGATCCGGGACTTCGACGCCGAGGGCTTCGCTCCCAAGGACCACCTGGAGTTGGGCCAGATCCTCGGTGCGATCGACGTCGAGCGCGGCGCGAAGGTCTCGGGCTCGCGCTTCTACTTCCTCACCGGTGTGGGCGCCCTGCTGGAGCTGGCCCTGGTGAACGCGGCGATGGCCCAGGCCACGGCCGCCGGTTTCACCCCGATGCTGACCCCGGCGCTGGTCCGCCCGCAGTCGATGGCCGGCACCGGCTTCCTCGGCCAGGCCGCCCAGGACGTCTACCACCTGGACAAGGACGACCTCTACCTGGTCGGCACGTCCGAGGTGGCGCTGGCCGCCTACCACTCGGACGAGATCCTCGACGGCGACCGCCTCCCCCTGCGCTACGCCGGCTTCTCGCCGTGCTTCCGCCGCGAGGCCGGTTCGCACGGCAAGGACACGCGGGGCATCTTCCGGGTCCACCAGTTCGACAAGGTCGAGATGTTCTCGTACGTCGCTCCGGAGGACTCGCAGGCCGAGCACCAGCGCCTGCTGGAGTGGGAGAAGCAGTGGCTGACGTCGCTGGAGCTGCCGTTCCGCGTGATCGACGTGGCGAGCGGTGACCTGGGCTCCTCGGCCTCGCGCAAGTTCGACTGCGAGGCATGGATCCCGACCCAGGGCAAGTACCGCGAGCTGACCTCGACGTCGGACTGCACCGAGTTCCAGTCGCGTCGGCTGTCGATCCGCATGCGTGACGGCAAGACGGTCCGCCCGCTGGCGACGCTGAACGGCACGCTGTGCGCCGTCCCGCGCACGATCGTCGCGATCCTGGAGAACCACCAGCAGGCCGACGGCTCCGTACGGGTGCCCGAGGTGCTGCGCCCCTACCTGGGCGGCCGCGAGGTCCTGGAACCGGTAGCCAAGTGAGCGAGGCCGCCTCCCACGACCTCCCGTACAAACTGATCGCGACCGACCTCGACGGGACACTGCTGCGCTCCGACGAGACGGTCTCGGAGCGCACGCGCGCTGCGCTCGCCGCCGCCACGGCGGCGGGCGCAGCGCACATCGTGGTCACGGGCCGCGGGGTGCCGTGGACGAAGCACATCCTGGACGACCTCGGCTACCGCGGTCTCGCGGTCTGCGGCCAGGGCGCGCAGGTGTACGACGCGGGGGAGCACCGGCTGCTGACCTCGGTGACCCTGGACCGGCAGATCGCGACGCTGGCCCTGGCCAAGATCGAGGCGGAGGTCGGGCGTCTGCTGCTGGCCGCGAGCCGTGACGGCCTGGACGGCGAGGTGCTCGTCGGACCCGGCTACCGGGTCCACGACGGTCCTCTGCCCTACGAGCCGATCCGGGACCCCGCGGACCTCTGGGCCGCTCCCCTGAACAAGGTGTACCTCCAGCACCCGACCCTCTCCGACGACGAACTCGCCGACGCGGCCCGCCAGGCCGCGGGAGGCCTGGTGGGTGTCGTCATGGCGGGCGAGGGCATCGTGGAGATCCTCCCCCTCGGCCTGACCAAGGCCACCGGTCTCTCCCTGGCCGCCCGCCGCCTCGGCTTCCGCGCCGGCGACACCGTCGCCTTCGGTGACATGCCCAACGACATCCCCATGTTCGCCTGGTCGGCACACGGCGTCGCCATGGCCAATGCCCACGAGGAACTCAAGGCTGTCGCCGACGAGGTGACCGCCTCCAACGAGGAGGACGGCATCGCGGTGGTCGTGGAGCGGTTGCTGGGCTGAGGCCCCTGAGGGTCAGGCGTGTTGAGGAGGCGACGCGTGCCTCCTGCCCGTCCGCAATGTCTGGCGCGCGCTTGTTGCCACCCGCGCGCCTGAGACGTGCTTGTTCCTCACCCGCGTGCCGGACGCGTACTCGTCCCACCCGCGACGGCAGGGCGCGCCGGGTCGCGGGCACGTGGAACTGGCAGGTGGGACACGCCGCTGTGGCCCGGCGGAGCCGAGTCCGCCGGGCCACAGGGGCCAAGCCCGGGTGGGGCGGCCCGCGCGGGATCGCGCGCTCGAAGCGGCCGCCCCGGGCAGCTCCCCCGTACGGAACGGGCTCGACGGAGAGGTGCCTCTCCGGAGCCCACCGCGGGCTGCCCTGCCGGGAGCCCGGCGCAGGACGCGCCTGGCCCCGCTCCCAGATCGTGACGCCGGCTCACACCGGCGTCGGGGACGGATCCACTGTGCATGCTGGGCCAACCCGGACGCCACCGAATAAAACGGCACCCACCGGCACCCAACGGAACTCAGCGGCTCCCAATGGATCCCGGCGGAACCCGGCGGCCCACATGCTCCTGTGGCCGGCCCACACGCTCCGGGCCGAACACCCGGCCTGATCGGCCAAGTCCCAGTCGGCCACGCCCAGTCAGCCAAACCCAGTCGGCCAACCCCATTCGCACAGGGGCCAGTTCTCCCGGCCTCAGCCGACGGAACTCAGCCCCGGCCGGCCGCCGATATCCGGTGGCTTGTAACCGGGGCCTGTGGCCAGAGTTACCGGCGGCGCCACTTCCGGCGGCGCGCCTTGCTGAAGAACCAGCCCGCGGGCGGCTCGTCGGACCGCCAGGGCTGGGGATCGGGGGCCTGGTCGCGCCAGCGGGCGGCGAGCATCCGGGCCCGCGCGGACGGCTCGGACGTCTCCGCCGACCGTATGAAGTCCTCGTCCAGCTCCACGCCGTCCCAGACGTCACCGGCCCCGGACCCGGACCCGGGGCCGTGACCAGCACCGGCTCCCGCGGCCCCCTCGCCCTCGCCCTTCGACTCCTCCGCTGCCATCCCCGATCCTCCTGGTCGTCCGTCCCCTTTGCCCAGTGTGCCCGGACACGTGTGAAGCCACCGTCAAGACCGGGAGGCCCCCGGGCGTCCGGTCACTCCTCCCCGGCCAGCTTCAGCGTCCGCAGCTTCTGGCCCGCGTACCAGGTCGCTCCCGCGGTGACCGCGGCCAGCAGGATCACCGCGGTCGGCAGTCCGACGTCCGAGGTGACGAGTTCCCCGCCCGCGACCTTCTGAGCGACCGCCAGGGCCCACTGCTGGACGCTGAGCGTGCGCGCACCGGCCACCAGGGAGCCGAAGAGGGCCTCCCAGACGAGCGCGTAGACGAGGCCGAAGACGACCGCGTGCCGTGTCACCGTGCCCAGCAGCAGGAAGATCGCCGCGTACGCGATCGAGGCGACCAGGGCCGCCACCGTGTAAGCGACCGCGATCTGCTGGCCGTTGCCGTTGAGGATCAGGCCCGCGACGAGCGTCGGGACCGCCGAGAAGACCATCGTCACGGCGATCGCCACGATCAGTTTGGTGAAGATGATCGTCGGGCGCTTCACGGGCTTGGACAGCAGGTACACCACCGAGCCGTCGTCGATCTCGGGTCCGATCGCGCCGGTTCCCGCGATGACGCCGATGATCGGCACCATCGTGGCGAGTGCGAACCCGCCGAGCACGTCCGCGGCCACCTGGTCGTCGGCGCCGCTGAAGCCGCGCACGGCCACCGAGATCACGATCAGCAGCAGGGGCAGCGCGCCCAGGATGAGGGCCCGGCGGCGGCCTAGCAGGGCCCGGTACGTGAGCCGGGCGACTGTGGGGTCGTACATCTTCGGCCTCCTACGCCGCGACCAGATACGAGAAGACGGACTCGAGGGACTCGTCCGACGGCGAGACCGTCAGCAGACGGATGCCGTGGTCCCTGGCCACCCGGGGCAACAGCGCGGTGAAACGGGGGAAGTCGACGGCCTGGATGCGCAACGCGCCCTCGGCGAGGTCGACTTCGATGCCCGAGGTCGACGGGTCCGCGATCAGCGCGGCCGCCAGGGCACGGTCGTCGCTGGAACGCACCAGGTAGCGGTGCGGGCGGTCGGTCATCAGGCGGCGGATGCGGCGGAAGTCGCCGCTCGCCGCGTGCCGCCCGGCGACGATCACCTCGATGTGGGCGGCGAGTTGCTCGACCTCTTCGAGGATGTGGGACGAGAACAGCACCGTGCGGCCCTCGTCGCCCATGCGCCGCAGCAGGTCCATGAGCTGCATCCGCTGACGCGGGTCCATCCCGTTGAACGGCTCGTCGAGCAGGAGCAGCGACGGCTCGTGGACGAGGGCGCTCGCCATCTTCACGCGCTGGCGCATGCCCTTGGAGTACGTCGAGATCTTGCGGTCCTGCGCGTACTCCATCTCGACCGTGGCCAGGGCCCGCGCGGCGGCCTTCTCGCCGAGGCCGTGCAACTCCGCGTTGGCGACGACGAACTCGCGGCCCGTGAGGAAGTCGTACATCGCCTCGCGCTCGGGGACGATGCCGATGTGCTGGTAGATCTGCTCGTTGCGCCAGACCTGCTCGCCGTCGAGTGTGATGGAGCCCGTGGAGGGGGCGAGGAAGCCGCCCATCATGTTGATGAGGGTGGACTTTCCGGCGCCGTTCGGGCCGAGCAGGCCGGTGACGCCGGGGCCGACCGTCATGGTGATGTCGTTGACGGCGACCACGTTGCCGAACCAGCGGGAGACGTGGTCGATGGACAGTGTGGTCACAGTCCCACCTTCTTGTAGCGGCGCATCAGGAGGCCGTAGCTGGCGGCGATGAGCCCCAGGACGACGAGGACGTAGACGACGCCCTCACCGGTGCCGGGGCCGGCCCCACCGGGGAACGCCGAGCTCGCGCCCAGGAAGGCGGTCTGTACCCCGTCGATGAGCGTGATGGGCGAGAACAGGCCGATCCAGGGGATCGCTTCGGTGCTCGTCTGGGCGTCCGCGATGGCCTGGAGCGTGGACACGGCGCCGTAGGAGATGGTCAGTACGGCGATCACGGCCGCGATGCCGAAGCCGCGGCGCGGGGTGACCGACGCGATGACCAGGCCGATTCCGGCGAAGAGCAGCGAGAGCAGTGCCACGGACACCAGTCCCTGTGCGAATCCCTTGGTCTGATCGGTGAAGTCGAGCTTGGCCAGCAGCGCGCCCACATAGAGCACGACCAGCGGCGCGGCCGTCAGGACGAACAGCGCCGAGGCCAGCGCCGCGTACTTCGCGCGCACGTAGTCGGCTGTCTCGATGGGGCGCGAGAAGTACAGCGGTACGGTCTTGAAGCGCAGGTCGCGTGAGACGGCCTGGGGCGCCTGGGAGGCCACGTACAGGCCGATCATGGCCTGCATGATGACGGCGTAACCCGTGTACTCGACGGGCAGGTCGTTCGCCTTGGTGGTGACCGCGACCGCGACCATGATCAGCGCGGGGGCGCACATCACCACGAAGAGCAGCATCGGCAGGACCTTGGACTTGGCCGAACGGCCCAGCCCGTACGCGCCGCGCAGGGACTGCGAGTAGAGGGAGCGGCGGGCGTAGGCGCGGCCCAGGCGGGGGCCGTCGTAGTTGCGGTAGCCGATGTCGTGGATGCGGGTCTGTTCACCCGGCTGTGTGACAGGGGGGTGCTCAACCGCCATGGCCGACCGCCTCCTTCGCTCGCGCGTCGTCGTCCTTGAAGACCTCCGCGATGTGGTGCCTGCGCTGCTCCATGCGGACCAGGCCGAGGCCGAGGTCGGCCACCACGTCGCGCACCAGGTCGTATGTGTCCTCGCCCTGCGCGGTGATCAGGAGGATGTGTCCCGCACCGGGGAGCCCGTCGCCCTGGTGGGTCTCCAGCCCACGCGCGTGGAGCGCCTCGCGCATCACCCGGGTGCCGTCGGGGTGCTCGTCGGTGTCGGTGACCTCGATCGCGAGCGTGGTCGTGGTCTGCGTGAAGTCCGTGGTGGAACTGGAGCGCAGGAGCTTGCCGCCGTCGATGACGACCACGTGGTCGCAGGTGCGCTCCAGTTCGCCCAGCAGGTGGGAGGTGACCAGGACCGAGATGCCGAAGTCCGTGTGGATGCGGCGGATCAGGCCGAGCATCTCGTCGCGGCCGACGGGGTCGAGGCCGTTGGTCGGCTCGTCCAGGAAGACCAGCCGCGGGTCGTGGACCAGGGCCTGGGCGAGCTTCACGCGCTGCTTCATGCCCGTCGAGTAGCCGCCGATGGGACGGTACCGCTCCTCGTACAGGCCGACGTGGCGCAGTGTGTCCGCGGTGCGCTCGCGCGCGGCGGTGGGCGGGAGGCCGGACATGCGGGCCATGTGCACGACGAACTCGGTGGCCGAGACGTCGGGCGGCAGGCAGTCGTGCTCCGGCATGTACCCCACCCGCTCGCGGATGGCGCCGCCCTTGGTGGCGACGTCGAGTCCGAGCACTTCGGCACGGCCCTCGGTGGCGGGGGACAGACCCAGCAGGATCTTGATCAGTGTGGACTTGCCGGCCCCGTTGGCTCCGACGAGGCCCGTCACACCGGGTCCGACGTCCACGGAGAGCCGGTCAAGCGCGGTCACCCTCGGGAACCGCTTGCTCAGGCTTTCGGTCGCGATCACAGTCACGACGTCGACGGTAGTGGCGCGGACCACAGCCGGTCGTCAGCCCGCAGAGCTGTCTGTGGGTCACTCTCGAGTATTACGGCCCCGTAGGGGTCACCCTGAGGTCGAACAACCGGGCGTTGTCCAGGGGCATCGACGACGGGCATCGACGACGGTGCTCACGGGCACGGAGTTGTCCACAGGCGCTCGGCACGGCTCTTGACGCAGCCGCCGGCCATTGTCACATTCGTCAGTGTCAGGTTACGGACGCGTAGCGCAGTCAGGCCACCGCGAGCGGGGACGTCGCCGTACGGGTTCCGCGGCCCTGGCGCCGGGCCGAGAAGGGACACGCATGAGCGACAGGGGACAGGTGCCGGGCGGCGGCCTCGACGGCGCGCGCGAGCGCCGGGTGCTGTCGGGTGACGTCGAGCTGTGCGTCGCCGAGCTGGGCGACCCGCGTCGGCCCACGGTCGTCCTCGTGCACGGCTACCCCGACTCGAAGGAGGTCTGGTCCGAACTCGCGCCGCGGCTGGCCGGCCGCTTCCACGTCGTCCTGTACGACGTTCGCGGGCACGGCGGTTCGACGGCTCCGCGGCCGCTGCGCGGCGGGTTCACCCTGGAGAGGCTGACGGACGACTTCCTGGCGGTCGTGGACGCGGTCAGTCCCGGCCGGCCCGTGCATCTGGTGGGACACGACTGGGGTTCGGTGCAGGGCTGGGAGTTCGTGACGACCGGGCGTACCGAGGGCCGGATCGCCTCCTTCACCTCGATGTCCGGCCCGTCCCTCGACCACCTCGGGCACTGGATCAGGCAGCGCGTGAGGCGTCCGACACCGCGCCGGGCGGGCCAGCTCCTCGGCCAGGGCGCCAGGTCCTGGTACGTCTACCTGCTGCACACCCCGCACCTGCCCGAGCTCGCCTGGCGCGGCCCGCTCGGCAGGCGGTGGCCCCGGATGCTGCAGCGGGGTGAGAACCTCCGGGCGGGCGGCTACCCGACCCCGTCGGTGGGCACGGACGCGGCGCACGGCGCGTGGCTGTACCGGGACAACGTCCGGGCCCGGCTGTCCCGGCCGCGCGACGACGCGTACGCGCACGCGCCCGTGCAGCTCATCACGCCCTCGGAGGACACGTTCCTGTCGGAGCGGCTCTACGACGGGCTGGAGAAGTGGGTCCCCCGGCTGACCCGTCGCACGCTCCGGGCCCGGCACTGGCTCCCGCTCACGCGCCCCGATCAGCTGGCCGCCTGGATCACCGGGTTTGTGACGGCCACCGAGGACGGCACGCCCGTTCCGGCGGGCACCGGGACGTACGGCGACCGGTTCGGCGGGCAGCTGGTGCTGGTCACCGGCGCGGGCAGCGGCATAGGGCGGGCCACCGCCCTCGCGTTCGCCGAGGCGGGGGCGCGCGTGGTGGCCGTCGACCGGGACGCGGAGAGCGCGGCCCGTACGGCGGAGCTGTGCCGGTCGGCCGGCGCTCCTGAGGCGTGGGCCGAACCGGTCGACGTCTCCGACCAGCAGGCCATGGAGAGGCTCGCCCAGCGGGTCGCCACGCGGTACGGCGTGGTGGACGTCCTGGTGAACAACGCCGGGATCGGGCTGTCGGGGCCCTTCCTCGACACCACTCCCGACGACTGGAGGAAGGTCCTCGACGTCAATCTGTGGGGCGTCATCCACGGCTGCCGGCTCTTCGGACGGCAGATGGCGGAGCGCGGCCAGGGCGGCCACATCGTCAACACCGCGTCGGCGGCGGCCTACCTGCCGTCGAAGTCGTTGCCCGCCTACAGCACGTCCAAGGCCGCCGTCCTGATGCTCAGCGAGTGCCTGCGCGCGGAGCTGGCCGGGCACGGCATCGGTGTGTCGGCGATCTGCCCGGGGTTCGTGAACACCAACATCACCTCGACCGCGCACTTCGCGGGCGTCGACGCCGACGAGGAGAAGCGGCGCCGGAAGAAGGCCGCGCGGCTGTACGGACTGCGCGACTATCCGCCGGAGAAGGTCGCGGACGCCGTCCTGCGCGCCGTCGTGCGCGACGAGGCCGTCGTCCCGGTCACCCCTGAGGCGCGCGGCGGCCGTCTCCTGTCCCGCCTGTCACCGGGGACGGCGCGCGCCCTCGCACGACTGGAGCCACCGCTGTGAGCGGTCCGGGAGGACCGGGCCGGCGGCGACGGACGAAAGAGCTTCGCGCGGGAGCACCGAGCGGGACCGCCGAACGGCATCACGCGGGGATCAGCGCACCAAGTCGCATCACGCGGGCACCACGCGGGGATGCGGAAAGGCAGGGGCCGTGAACGACGAGCCGGTCGGCGTCTCGTACCGCATAGAGGACCTCGCGCACCACAGCGGCGCCACGGTCCGGACGATCCGCGCCTACCAGGACCGCGGACTGCTCCCCCGTCCCGAGCGCAGGGGCCGGGCCAACGTGTACGCGGACGCCCATCTGGCCCGCCTCCGCCAGATCGCCGGTCTGCTGGACCGCGGCTACACGCTGGCCTCGATCAAGGAACTCCTGGACGCCTGGGACATGGGCCGCAGTCTCGGCGGGATACTCGGCCTGGTCGCCGGGACCGAGGGGCCGTTCTTCGAGGGTGCGTGGACCGACGAGCAGGCCCCGCGGATCTCGCGGAGCGAACCGGGCGAGCGGTTCGGCGGCCGACCGGACGACGGGGCGGTGGCGGACGCCATGGAGCCGGGCGCACCGGAGCCGGGCGCACCGGAGCCGCGCGTAGTGGAGCCGCGCGTACTGGAGCAGGGCGTTCCGGAGCCGGGCGCCCCGGAGCCGGTGCCCTGCCGCGACGGCGTGCGATCGGTGCCGCTACCGGAGGCCACCATGAGGGCGGTGGAGGAACTGGTGGGCGCCGAGCGGGCCGCCGAGTTCGTCGCGATCGCCGCTGAACGGGAGGTGCGGGCGAGGACACTGGACTCACTCGCGGCACATCACACCAGACATGCCAATTCATGCGAAATGCCCTGAATGACCGGTCGAGTTGTCCACAGGATCGCCAATTCCCCTGTGGATAACCGCACTTGGCTGTGGATCAAACATCCGGAACAAACTCACGTGCGTGATCCACGTCTCTCCCGGCACCCTGGCGGGATGATAGAAGGAACGGACGAAACGGATGGATGACCGACGCACCGTCAAGGTGTCCAAGTACCTTTCGAAGCACCTGCGCCACCAGCCCGGGAGGATCGGGCTGACACTCGCGGACGGCGGCTGGGTCGAGATCGACACCCTGCTCGCGGCGGCCGCCTCGCACGGGTTCCGGATCACCAGGGCCGAGCTCGACCATGTGGTCGCCGCCAACGACAAACAGCGCTTCGCCGTCGAGGGCACGCGGATCCGCGCCAACCAGGGCCACACGGTCGAGATCGACCTCGGCCTGCCCACGGCGGCACCGCCGCCGTACCTCTACCACGGCACCGTGACCCGCAACCTGGACGCCATCCGCGTCGAGGGGCTGCGCGCCATGAACCGGCACGACGTGCACCTCTCGCCCGACCGCGAGACGGCCACCCGCGTCGGCGCCCGCCGCGGCCGACCGGTCGTCCTCTCCGTGGACGCCGGCGCCATGCACCGCGACGGCCACGTGTTCCACGTCAGCGCCAACGGTGTGTGGCTGACCGAGGCCGTGCCGCCGCGGTACCTGCGTTTTCCCCAACCTCACTGACCTGCGCACTCCTCACCCCACCGCACCGCGGCTTAGGCTCTGAGCCATGAGTCTGCGTCTGAGCACCGTGATCCTCCCGTACGTCCGCTGGCAGGAAGGCGGGCGTGCCGCGTGGCAGCGGGCCGAGCAACTCGGATTCCACGCCGCGTACACGTACGACCATCTGTCGTGGCGGAGCTTCAGGGACGGCCCGTGGTTCGGGGCGATCCCGACGCTGACGGCAGCGGCCTGCGCCACCGAGCATCTGCGTCTGGGCACCCTCGTCACCTCGCCGAACTTCCGGCACCCGGTGACCCTCGCCAAGGAGCTGATCTCCCTCGACGACATCTCCGGCGGCCGCCTCACGCTCGGCGTCGGGGCCGGCGGTACGGGCTTCGACGCCACCGCGCTCGGCCAGGATCCGTGGGCGCCGCGCGAGCGCGCCGACCGCTTCGCCGAGTTCGTGCGCCTGCTCGACCGGCTGCTGTCCGAGGACTCCGTGTCGTACGAGGGCGATTTCTACTCCGCGCACGAGGCGCGCAACATTCCCGGCTGTGTGCAGCGCCCCCGGCTGCCCTTCGCGGTGGCCGCCACTGGACCGCGCGGGCTGAGGCTGGCGGCCCGGTACGGCCAGGCGTGGGTGACCACCGGAGACCCCCGGCTCTACGAAACGGGTACGCCCGAGCAGTCGGTCCAGGCCCTTCGCGGACAGACCGAGAAGCTGGCGGACGCGTGCGCCGCGATCGGCCGGGACATGGCGGACATCGACAAGGTCCTGCTCACCGGCTTCACCCCGGACCGCGGTCGCCCGCTCGAGTCGCTGGACGCCTTCGTGGACTTCGCCGGCCGCCACGCGGAGCTGGGCTTCACCGACATCGTGATCCACTGGCCGATCCCCGGATCGGACTTCGCGGCGGACGAGAAGGTCTTCGAGCGCATCGCCATGGAAGCGGCGGCACAGCTGGGGTGAGCACGCACGGAACCGGTTCGGCCATACCGGGCGGTAACGGCGCTGATGGGGACAGTGGTCACTCAACCGTGCGGGCCCCCGCACGGGCGTGCGCACACCTGCGCGAGAATGAGGCCGTGACCTCAGCGACGAGACAGCCCGCGACCCCGGCCCCGACCGTCCCGCCCCGACTGATCGCCACGGACCTCGACGGCACCCTCCTGCACGACGACAAGACGGTGTCCCCGCGCACGGTCGACGCGCTCGCGGCCGCCGAGGAGGCGGGTATCGAGGTCTTCTTCGTCACCGGCCGGCCGGCCCGCTGGATGGACGTCGTCAGCGAGCACGTCCACGGCCACGGCCTGGCGATCTGCGGGAACGGGGCCGCCGTGGTCGACCTGCACGGCGGTCCCGGCACCCACCGCTTCGTCAAGGTCCGCGAACTCGCCCGCGAGAACGCGCTCGACGCGGTACGGCTGCTGCGAGCGGCCGCGCCGGGAACCGTGTACGCCGTTGAGCAGACGTACGGCTTCCATCAGGAGCCCGAGTACCCGAAGCTGCACATGGAGATTCCCGACACCCTCGCGCCCGCGGAGAAGCTACTGGCCCAGGACGGGGTCACCGCCGGCGAGCCCGTGCTCAAGATCCTCGCCTACCACCCCGAGATCGACCCCGACGACTTCCTCACCACCGCTCGCATCGCCGTCGGCGACCGGGCCACGATCACCCGCTCCAGCCCCAGCGCGCTGCTGGAGATCAGCGGCCCCGGCGTCTCCAAGGCCAGCACGCTCGCGCTGTGCTGCGCCGAGCGCGGCATCTCCCACGAGGAGGTCGTCGCCTTCGGGGACATGCCGAACGACGTCGAGATGCTGACGTGGGCGGGCCGGTCCTACGCCATGGGAAACGCCCACCCCGATGTGATCGCCGCGGCCTCGGGACAGACCGTCGCGAACAATGACGACGGAGTCGCGGTCGTGATCGAGCGACTGGTGGCGGAGCGGTTGCGGGCGTAGCGGGAGCGGGCGCGGCGGGGAGGACTCAGCCGGGGGCGGGCGCAGAGTGGGCGGGCGCAGAGGGCATCTCACAGCTCCGCTCCCTCTCTAAAGCTCCACTCCGCGCTTGAGCAGCCACGGCACCGGATCGACGCCCGACCCCAGCTCCGGCGTCACCCGTACTTCGAAGTGCAGGTGCGGGCCGGTCGAGTTGCCGGTCGTGCCCGCCTGTCCGATCCACTGCCCGGGAGCCACCCTCTCGCCCTGGTCCACGGCCACGGAGGCGAGGTGCGCGTACTGCGTGTAGTAGCCGTTGGTGTGCCGGACGACGATCTGGATGCCGAAGGCGCCCCCGCAGGACACCCGCACGACCCGCCCCGCCCCCACGGCCCGGACCGGCGTTCCGATGGGCACCGCGAAGTCCTGCCCGGTGTGCCGGTTCGCCCAGCGGGCACCGCCGCTGCCGAAGCCCGCGGAGAGCACGTACTTCTCCAGGGGGGCGACCCACGCGCGCCCGGCACGCGTGGGCGGCTGGTCCAGCCGGGTGGCGCCCGGGCACGCACCCGCTGCCGCGGACCGGTCAGCCTGTCTCTGGAGCGTCCACCGCGCCTCTTCGAGCTTCTTCTCGATGGCCCGCCTCGTCCCGGCGAGTTCGGCGTTGCGCCGCTTCAGTTTCCGCCATATGGCTGCCGCCTGCTTCTCGTCGGCCGCGAGCCTCGCCTCCGCTCGGCGGCTCCTGGACACCGCCTCGTCGGCCTCCAGGTGCGCCTGCCGCACGACCCGGTGCCCGCGCATCAGTTCCTCCGGGCTGTCCGCGAGCAGCAACCGCACGGTGTGCGGCAGTCCGCCGCCCTCGCGGTACCGGGCACGTGCGATCCGCCCGAGATCCTCGTGCAGCACCTCGATCTGGTCCCGTTCGCGCGCCAGGAGCCTTTCCAGCCGCTGTGCCTTCGCCCGCTGCGCCTCGGCTTCGGTCCGGCCCAGTTCGTACTGCTGCGTCGCCACGGCCGCCTCCTCGTACAGGGCGGCCACCCGGGCGCTGTACCCGGAGCCACCGGAGATCCGCGTGCCTCCCCTGTCGCCCTCGGCAGCCGCCGTCGGTGCGGCCAGGACCGCGCAGGCGCTGAGCAGCACCGGGACGAGCAAGGGGTGACGTCGACAAGTTGAGCGCATGCCAGCGATCGTGGCGCGCTCCAGGGCGCGAGGTCGTGCTCGAGTCGTACGGCCGGGGGATCCAATGCCACGAATGGACCAGCCACGCTGAGCCGAACAGGGCCCCACCACGGGGAGTTCCGCACGGCGGCTTGCTACGTACGCGTGTGCGCATCCGTCAGCGTCCCGACGGCCGTGCACGACCGTCGGCCACGCGCCCTCGCGACGGTCAGTGTGCCCGCGCTCCGGCCAGCAGTTCCCCGGCCGTCTCCCGCTCCATCATCGACCGCAACACCCCGTCCACGGCAGCCAGTTCCGCGAAGGGGCCACGCTGCGCCACCCGTCCTTCCGCAAGGACGACGACCTCGTCCACGGCTTCCAGTCCGGCCAGCCGGTGGGTGATCAGCAGGGTCGTACGGCCCTCGGTCGCGGTCAGCAGGTCCGCGGTGAGCGCGTCGGCGGTCGCCAGGTCGAGGTGTTCCGCGGGCTCGTCGAGGACGAGGACGGGGAAATCGGCGAGCAGCGCACGAGCGAGGGCGAGCCGCTGGCGCTGGCCGCCGGACAGCCTCGCCCCGTGCTCGCCGATGAGGGTGTCGAGCCCGTCGGGCAGTTGGTCGGCCCAGTCCAGGAGCCGCGCCCGTGCGAGCGCGTCCCGCAACTCGGCCTCCGTGGCGTCCTTCCGGGCCAGCAGCAGGTTCTCGCGCACCGAGCTGTCGAAGAGGTGCGCGTCCTGGGCGCACAGTCCGACGAGTCGCCGTACGGCGTCCCCGTCGAGCGCGTGGGCGTCCACACCTCCCAGCGTGTACGTCCCCTCACGCACGTCCAGGAACCGCAGCAGCACTTGCGCGAGCGTCGTCTTGCCCGCCCCCGAGGGGCCGACCACGGCGATCCTGCGGCCCTGGTCGAGAGTGAGGTCGAATGCGGCGAGGGCGTCCCGGTCCTGCTCGGCGTACCGGGCGGCGAGCCCGCCGAGGACGAGGGGGAACGGCGACCGTGGAGGAGGCACGGGCCGTTCGGGCTCGCGTACGGGATCGGGAGCGTCCACCACCTCGTACACGCGCTCCGCGCTCTTGCGCACCCGCTGCCGGAACTGCACGGCGAGAGGCATCCCCAGGGCGGCTTCGAAGGCGGCGAGGGGAGTGAGGACGACGACCGCCATCGCGACCCCGCCGAGCCGGCCGTCGGCGACTGCCTGCGCCCCCACGAGCGCGGCGGCGGCCACAGTGAGGCCGGTGACGAGGGCGGTGAGTCCGTCGCCCAGCGCGGTGGCGGTGGCGGCACGGGACGCGATCCGGGTCAGTGCCGCGTCTGCCCGGCGTGCCTGAGCGGTACGGGTGGGCAGGGCGCCCGCCACGGTCAGCTCGGCGGTTCCGGTGAGCAGATCGGCCACGCGGGTGGCCAGCGTGCCCCGGGCGGGGGCGAGTCGGCGTTCGGCTCGCCGCGCCACGGCTCCGGTGACCAGCGGCACCCCGGCCCCCGCGGCGAGCAGCCCCAGCGCGAGGACCACGCCGGCCTCGGGCAGCAGCCACGCCGTGAAGCCGACCGAGGCGGCCGACACGACGGCCGCGGCTCCGGCCGGCAGCAGCCACCGCACCCAGTAGTCCTGCAGCGCGTCCACATCCGCGACCAGCCGCGAGAGCAGGTCCCCGCGCCGGGTGCGCCGCAGACCGGCGGGCGCCAGCCGCTCCAGCCGCCGGTAGACGGCGACCCGGGTGTCGGCGAGCATCCGCAGCACGGCGTCGTGCGACACGAGCCGCTCCGTGTACCGGAACACCGCCCGCCCGATCCCGAACGCCCGCGTGGCCGTCACGGCCACCATCAGATAGAGCACCGGCGGCTGTTGGGAGGCCCGCGAGATGAGCCACCCGGAGGTCGCCATCAGGCCGACGGCACTGCCGAGTGCGAGGCTGCCGAGCAGCAGGGCCAGGGCGAGACGGCCACGACGGGGGCCGGCCATGGCGCGGACACGGGCCAGCACGGAGTGACGCCCAGCCGGCAGCGGCTCGTCCTCGCGAGCGGGCGGCAAGGGGGCCCCCTCTGCTCGCGCGGCTGTCTGCGTCCCACTGGTCCGCGCGGCAGCGGGGACCGTTGCGGGTGCCCCGGGCTCCAACCGGACCACCCGATCGGCCACCTCCAGAAGCGCCGGCCGGTGCACCACCAGCAGCACGGTCCGGCCGACCGCGAGTCGCCGCACCGCGTCCACGACCTCCGCCTCGGTCTGCCCGTCCAGGGAGGCCGTCGGCTCGTCGAGCAGCAGCACCGGCCGGTCCGCGAGGAACGCCCGCGCCAGGGCCAGACGTTGGCGCTGCCCGGCGGAGAGCCCGGCGCCGTCCTCGCCCAGGACCGTGTCGAGCCCGGCGGGCAGCGCGTCGACGAAGTCCAGCGCTTCCGCGTCGGCCAGGGCCCGCCGCACGTCCTCGTCGTCCGCGCCCGGCCGCGCGAGCCGTACGTTCTCCGCGACGGTCCCGGCGTAGAGGTGGGGCCGCTGCGGCACCCAGGCCACCCGTGAGCGCCATTCCTCCAGATCGAGGGCGGCCAGGTCGGCGCCTCCGATCCGTACCCGCCCCGCGGTCGGCTCCACAAAACCCAGCAGCACGTTCAGCAGCGTGGACTTGCCCACCCCGCTCGGCCCGACCAGCGCCACCGTCTCCCCGGGTGCCACCTCGAAGGTCACGTCGGCGACGGCATCGTCGGACCGGCCCGGGTACCGGACGGTCACCCCTTCGAAGCCCACCCCGCCGTCCGGCACTGGCAGCGACCCGGAGGCCCGTACCGGCGTTTCGAGCACCTCGAAGATCTCCTCGGCTGCCGCGAGTCCCTCGGCAGCCGCGTGGAACTGCGCCCCCACCTGTCGCAGCGGCAGATACGCCTCGGGCGCGAGGACGAGGATCACCAGTCCGATGTACAGGTCCATCTCACCGTGCACGAGCCGCATTCCGATCGTCACCGCGACCAGCGCGACGGAGATCGTGGCGAGCAGCTCCAGCGCGAAGGAGGACAGGAACGCGATCCGCAGCGTCCGCATGGTCGCTCGCCGGTACTCACCGGTGATCCGCTTGATCGACTCGGCCTGCGCCTTGGCCCGGCCGAACACCTTGAGCGTCGGCAGCCCGGCGACCACGTCGAGGAAGTGCCCGGACAGCCGGGACAGGAGCCGCCACTGGCGGTCCATCTGTGAGCGCGTGGCCCAACCGATCAGCACCATGAAGACGGGTATGAGCGGCAGGGTGCCGACGATGATGGCCGCCGAGACCCAGTCCTCGGTGACGACTCGCGTCAGCACTGCCGCCGGCACCGCCACCGCCAGCCCCAGTTGCGGCAGGTAGCGGGAGAAGTAGTCGTCGAGAGCGTCCACGCCCCTGGTGGCGAGGTTGATCAGCGAACCCGTGTGCTGCCCGCTCAGCCAGCCGGGCCCCAACGCGGCGGCCCGCTCCAGCAACCGCCCCCGGAGCTCCGACTTCACCGCCGCACTCGCCCGGTGCGCGGCGAGCTCGGTGAGCCAGGAGACCACCGCCCGGCCACCCGCGACAGCGACCAACAGCAGGAGAGAGGTCCGGAGTTCAGCGACTCCCATCCCGTGCTGGAAGGCGCCGACGACGACTTCGGCAATGAGCATCGCCTGCGCGATGACGAGTGCAGCACCGGCGACACCCAGGCCGACCACCGCCCCCAGAAAGAGGCGAGTGGCGCGGGCGTACCGGAGCAGTCGCGGGTCGATCGGTTTCACGTGAAACACACCCTCTTCTCAGCAGGCGCGTTCCACGTGAAACACGCCCTTCGGCCCGGGGAGGTGTGTTTCACGTGAAACCGTGCTCCACACCTCCCTGCCGGTGTCAGTGCGCGAGGTCGGCGATGTGATGCGTACCGATCCGCTTGCGGAACACCCAGTACGTCCAGCCCTGGTAGAGCAGCACGATCGGCGTCGCGATCCCCGCGCACCAGGTCATGATTTTCAGGGTGTACGGGCTCGATGAGGCGTTGGTGACCGTGAGGCTCCAGTCCGCGTTCAGCGAGGACGGCATGACGTTCGGGAACAGCGTCAGGAAGAGCATCGCGACGGCCGCCACGATGGTGAGCCCCGAGAGCGCGAATGCCCAGCCCTCACGGCTCGCTTGAGCAGCGCCCAGCGCGGCGACGAGCGCGACCACCGCCACGATCAGGGCGACCAGTGACGCGGTGTCGCCCTTGTCGGCCTGCGTCCAGAGCAGGAAGACGAGTGCCAGCCCGGCGGTCACCAAGCCGACTCGCAGCGCGAGCTTGCGCGCCCTCTCCCGGATGTCCCCCACGGTCTTGAGCCCGACGAACACCGTCCCGTGGAAGGTGAACAGCGACAGGGTGACCAGACCGCCCAGAAGGGCGTACGGGTTGAGCAGGTCCGCGACACTGCCCACGTACTCCAGGTCGGAGTCGATCTTCACTCCGCGCACGATGTTGGCGAAGGCCACGCCCCACAGGAACGCGGGGAGCAGCGAGGTCCAGAAGATCGCGGTCTCCCAGTTGCGCTGCCAGCTCTCCTCCGGCCGCTTCGCCCGGTACTCGAAGGCGACGCCGCGGATGATCAGGCAGACCAGGATGAGCAACAGCGGCAGGTAGAAGCCGGAGAAGAGCGTGGCGTACCACTCGGGGAAGGCGGCGAAGGTGGCGCCGCCCGCCGTGAGCAGCCAGACCTCGTTGCCGTCCCAGACGGGTCCGATGGTGTTGATGAGGACCCGCTTCTCCGGGCGGTTCCGGGCGAGCAGCTTGGTGAGGACGCCGACCCCGAAGTCGAACCCTTCCAGGAAGAAGTAGCCGATCCACAGGACCGCGATGAGGACGAACCAGACGTCGTGAAGTTCCATGACTGTGCAGCTCCCTCGGCCTAGTAGGAGAAGGCCATCGGCTTGTCGGCGTCACGGGAGTCGCCGCCGATCTTCGTGGGCGGGTTGAGGTCGGCCTCGGTGAGCTCGGGCGGCCCGGCCTTGACGTACTTGGCGAGCAGCTTGACCTCGACGACGGCGAGGATCGCGTACAGCGCCGTGAACACGACCATCGACGTGAGGACCTCGCCCTGCGAGACACCGGGGGAGACCGCGTCACGGGTGCGCAGCACTCCGTAGACGACCCACGGCTGGCGGCCCATCTCGGTGAAGATCCAGCCCCAGGAGTTGGCGATCAGCGGGAAGCCCAGAGTGAGGATCGCGATGCGCCAGTACCACTTCGTGAGCGTCGGACCGAGAGCCTTGGTGGGCAGCAGCACGAGATGGGGCACCTCGTCGTCGCCCACCCTCAGGTGCTGGGGCAGCAGGAACTTCTTGCGGGTCAGCCAGAGTCCGGCCAGACCCAGGGCGAAGGACGCCATGCCGAACCCGATCATCCAGCGGAAGCCCCAGTAGGCGACGGGGATGTTGGGCCGGTAGTCGCCGGGTCCGTACTTCTCCTGCTCGGCCTTGTTGACGTCGTTGATGCCGGGGACGTACGAGCTGAAGTCGTCCTTCGCGAGGAAGGACAGCAGGCCCGGTATCTCGATGGCGACCTTGTTGTGGCCCTCGTCGACGTCGCCGACGGCGAAGACGGAGAACGGCGCGGGGGCCTCCCCGTCCCACAGCGCCTCGGCAGCGGCCATCTTCATGGGCTGCTGCTCGTACATGACCTTGCCGAGGAGGTCACCGCTGATCGCGGTGAGCATGCCACCGATGACCACGGTGACCAGACCGAGCCGCAGCGAGGTCTTCATCACCGGTATGTGCTTCTTGCGGGCCAGGTGGAAGGCGGCTATGCCGACCATGAACGCGCCACCGGTGAGGAAGGCCGCGGAGAGGGTGTGGAAGACCTGGGTCAGCGCGGTGTTCTGGGTCAGGACGAGCCAGAAGTCGGTGAGCTCGGCCCGGCCCTTCTGCTCGTTGATCCGGTAGCCGACCGGGTGCTGCATCCACGAGTTGGCGGCGAGGATGAAGTACGCGGACAGGATCGTGCCGATGGAGACCATCCATATGCAGGCGAGGTGGATCTTCTGCGGCAACTTGTCCCAGCCGAAGATCCACAGGCCTATGAAGGTCGACTCGAAGAAGAAGGCGATCAGGGCCTCGAAGGCCAGCGGGGCGCCGAAGACATCGCCGACGAAGCGCGAGTAGTCGGACCAGTTCATACCGAACTGGAACTCCTGCACGATGCCGGTGACGACACCCATCGCGATGTTGATCAGGAAGAGCTTGCCCCAGAACTTGGTGGCCTTGAGGTACTTCTCCTTGTTCGTGCGGACCCATGCGGTCTGCAGGCCGGCGGTGAGCGCGGCGAGCGAGATCGTCAGCGGGACGAAGAGAAAGTGGTAGACGGTGGTGATGCCGAACTGCCATCGCGCCAGAGTCTCCGGCGCCAAAGCGATGTCCACGTCTTCTCCTTACGTGCCGTGGTCATGGCGGCAGTTTTGCCCTGCGCATCCCTGGCAGACCGGGAGCAACCGAGCGAGCTTGTGAACGCGTTCACATTCACAAGCAATTATGCCCCATGGCCATTCCTCGCTGGAGGGGTGGGGGGTCCCCTTGACTGGCCCGATGGACCCCTGGCCAAAAAAGGTCTCTCCGCCTATGCGGTCACGGCGCCGCCACGCCCCACCACCCCACACCACCACGTCCGTCCCACGGCCTGGAAGGCCGAGCGGTCTCCGGAGGCGACCGACCCTCGCGGCCCACCGGAGCCCGCAGGACCTACATGTCCTTGCGGACCGACTCCGTCGTCTTCAGGAAGATGTCGTTCGCCTCGGGTTCGCCGATCGTCACGCGAACGCCCTCACCGGGGAACGGCCTGATGACGACGCCGGCCTGCTCGCACACCGCGGCGAATTCGGCCGTGCGGTCCCCCAGGCGCAGCCACACGAAGTTCGCCTGCGTCTCCGGCACCGTCCAGCCCTGCGCCCGCAGGCCCTCGGTGACCCGCGTGCGCTCGCAGACCAGCGAGCCGACGCGTCCGAGGAGTTCGTCCTCCGCGCGGAGCGAGGCGATGGCCGCCTCCTGTGCGAGCTGGCTCACTCCGAACGGCACGGCGGTCTTGCGCAGGGCGGCCGCCACCGGCTCGTGGGCGATCGCGAATCCCACACGGAGCCCGGCGAGGCCGTACGCCTTGGAGAAGGTCCGCAGCACACAGACGTTGGGCCGCTCACGGTAGAACTCGACCCCGTCCGGGACCTCGCTGTCGCGGATGAACTCCCGATACGCCTCGTCCAGCACCACCAGCACGTCGCCCGGCACCCGGTCGAGGAAGCGCTCGAGCTCGGCCCGGCGCACTACGGTGCCCGTCGGGTTGTTCGGGTTGCAGACGAAGATCAGCCGCGTCCGGTCGGTGACGGCGTCCGCCATCGCGTCCAGGTCGTGCACCTCACCCGGCGTCAGCGGGACCTGCACGGACGCGGCCCCGCTGATCTGCGTGATGATCGGATACGCCTCGAAGGACCGCCAGGCGTAGATCACCTCGTCGCCGGGGCCGGAGGTCGCCTGGATCAGCTGCTGGGCCACGCCGACCGAGCCCGTGCCCGTGGACAGGTGGGAGACCGGCACTGCGAAGCGGTCCGACAGCTCGTTCACCAGGGCCGTGCACATCATGTCCGGGTACCGGTTGAAGGACCCGGCCGCCGCGGTCACTGTCTCCAGCACGCTGGGCAGCGGCGGGTAGGGGTTCTCGTTGGAGGACAGCTTGTACGCCACGGGGCCACCCGCCGCGGCAGCCCTGCCGGGCTTGTAGGTGGGGATTCCCTCCAGCTCGGCTCGCAGCTTGGGGCTCGTCTCGCTCACCGCAGTCCTCCTCGTCGACACCTCGTGCCCCTCACCTTATGAGGAGGGGGCGCCGCTGCGAACGGCCTGTGGACAACCCCCTGACGTCCCCGTCTCTCATGTCCCCTCGGTCACGCATGCCCCAGGAGCATCACCGTACGAAGGCGTACGAAACGGGGGGCGCGCCACTCACCGTCGCACGCGCCGGTGGCTCGCGCCGTGGCGCGCATCCCCCGTGAAGGTGAGTTGAGACCTCTTCGAGACATGAGCTACTTGGCAGGCCCATGCGCGCCGACAAGTCACCTACTGATATTGGTGAGGTCAAGTCCCTTGTATTCCAAGGCATTTGATGGAGACTGACCTTGCAGAAACGTGCCTGTCAACGTGTGCATATGCGTCCGCACTACCCCACCGCATGAGCCCTACTATCGGCTCGCCATGACAGCAGCAGGGAAGCACCAGGTGAGCCGGGCAAAGACTCCCCGCCGGGGCAACCGGCCTGGCCGGGCGGGCATCAGAGACGTGGCCGCAGCAGCCGGGGTCTCCATCACGACCGTCTCCGACGCCCTCAACGGCAAGGGCCGGCTCCCGGACGCCACCCGACGCCATGTCCGTGAGGTCGCCGACCGGCTGGGCTACCGCCCGTCGGCCGCGGCCCGGACACTTCGTACCGGCAAGTCGGGGCTGATCGGCCTGACCGTGACCACCTACGGGGATGAACCTTTCACCTTCACCGAGTTCGCGTACTTCGCGGAAATGGCGCGAGCCGCCACCTCGGCCGCGCTCGCCCGGGGCTACGCCCTGGTCATCCTCCCCGCGACCTCACGCCACGACGTCTGGTCGAACGTGGCCCTGGACGGCACCGTGGTCATCGATCCCTCCGACCAGGATCCCGTGGTCAGCGAGCTGGTCCGTCAGGGGCTGCCGGTCGTCTCCGACGGCCGCCCCGCCGGATCGCTCCCGGTCACCGCGTGGGTCGACAACGATCACGAGGCCGCCGTCCTGGGCATCCTCGACCACCTGGCCGACGCCGGCGCCCGCCGGATCGGCCTTCTGACGGGGACCACGACGGACACGTACACCCATCTGTCCACCACCGCGTACCTGCACTGGTGCGAGCGCGTCGGACAGGATCCCGTGTACGAGGCCTACCCGGCACACGACCCGTGCGCCGGAGCCGTGGCCGCCGACCGGCTGCTGGCCCGCCCCGACCGCCCGGACGCCGTCTACGGTCTCTTCGACCCGAACGGCACCGACCTGCTGGCCGCGGCCCGGCGGTACGGCCTGCGTGTCCCCGACGACCTGCTGCTCGTCTGCTGCAGCGAGTCGACCGTGTACGCCAGCACCGAGCCGCCCATCACCACGCTCTCCCTCAAGCCGCGCCGGATCGGCACGGCTGTGGTCCAGCTCCTCATCGACGCGATCGAAGGAGTGGAGGGCGACCATCCAGTCGAACAGGTGATACCGACGGAGCTGATCGTGCGGACCTCTTCCGAGCGACGTTCGCCGCGCACGACGGTCAGCCCACCCCGGTCACCCGAGGAGGGATGAGCACCGAACGAGGATCCGGTGAGGGCCCTTCGGGGATCCGATGAGGAGTTGGGCGGGAGAAGCCCCGCCCAATTCGGGAGAAATCCGTGGTGAAACGGGGTCCAGCGCCATTTCACCACCCCTGGGTCATCACATGGCGCGATCCGCATTCCTATGATGGGCGCACGACACCGCGGGCCGCCACGACCAGGCAGTCCGATCCGGTGCAGATGCGGGCGATGGTGGTGGAGGGGTCGATGACTCAGGGGGCCGGTCAGGGACCCGAGGTGCGGACGCCGACGGCGCGCGACTTCCGCGTGCCCGCGTACGTCCACGAGGCCGGTCCGTACGCGCACAGCACGCACCCCGGCGACGTGGCCCCACCACTCGACCAGTCCGAGGGCTACCCCGACGGGTACACGCCGACCCAGCGCGACCTCCCCGTGATCAACCGCGGTGACACCGTTCTGGTCTCCGTCGATCCCGAGGCCGTGGAGGCCGGCCAGCCCGTGACCGGGCCGGGCCCCCTGTACGTCGTCGGGGATGTGCACGGCTACCTCGACCAACTGGTCGCCGCGCTCCAGGCGAAGGGTCTCGTGGACGCCGCGGGCAACTGGTCCGCGGGCACCGCGCGGCTGTGGTTCCTGGGCGACTTCACCGACCGGGGCCCGGACGGCATCGGGGTGATCGACCTCGTGATGCGGCTGTCCGCCGAGGCGGCGGCGGCCGGCGGCTACTGCAAGGCCCTCATGGGCAACCACGAGCTGCTGCTGCTCGGCGCCAAGCGGTTCGGCGACACGCCCGTCAACTCCGGCGCGGGCACCGCCACCTTCCAGGCGGCCTGGCTGCTCAACGGCGGCCAGAAGACCGACATGGACCGCCTCCAGGACCACCATCTGCAGTGGATGGCCCGTCTGGACGCCATGGAGCAGGTCGACGGCCACCTGCTGGTGCACTCCGACACCACCGCCTATCTCGACTACGGCGACTCCATCGAGGCGGTCAACGACACCATCCGCGAGACCATCGCCCGCAACGACGCGGACGAGGTCTGGGACCTCTTCCGCAAGTTCACCAAGCGCTTCGCCTTCCGCGACGAGGGCGGCGCCGACGCCGTCCGCTCCCTCCTCGACGTCTACGGCGGCACGCGGATCGTTCACGGCCACAGCCCCATCCCGTACCTCCTGGGCGAGGTCGGCTCGGAGGACGGCGAGGACGAGTCGGGCCCCGTCGTCGACGGACCGCACCTCTATGCCGACGGTCTGGCCATCGCCATGGACGGTGGAGTGACCATGGCCGGAAAGCTGCTGGTCCAGCAACTGCCGCTGATTGGCTGAACGTACTCGGGGCAGGCGTCCTGTCACCGAGGAACGTCGACGGACTGTGCTGGCCAGGGGTCATTTTCTTCAAACCCCCTGTCACCGCCTGCCTTCATCGCTCTACCATCGGCTTATCCGTAGCAGGCTCCCCTCCGTTTCTGCCCGACGGCTCGTCAGCATGCCGAGCCCCAGCCCTACGGAGCATCGGGGGATGCACATGAACAGCGTTCCGCAGCACCTGCTGAGCGAGGACCGCCAGGATTTCGAGCGGCTCCTCGGCGAGGCGCTGCGCTCCGCACCACACCATCCGGAACTCGCCGCTGTCGGTCAGCGGCTCAACGCGGAACAGCTGCGCACCATGGCGCTCAACGCCACCGCGCTCATCGCGGCCGCCGCAGCAACCGAATACCAGTACTACGTGAAGGTCCGCGAGGAACTGCGCCATCCGGCGTCGTCCACCCCGCCGTCCCGCGAAGGCACCTCCGGCTCGGCCGAGCCGGGCGGCGCCGCGGTGGGGCTCGCGACCACCATGGGAGAAGTGACCGAGACGGCCGGGGCGGGCGCCGGAGCCGTCGTCGCCGTCCTCGCTCCCGTCCTCGCCGGCACCGCCGCGGCGATCTTCCTGCTCGTGGGGTACGTCCTGAAGGTGCTCGACCCCGAGCCGGGCATCGCCCAGACCCTCACGACGACCGGGTGGATCTTCGGGGCCGTCACGGCAGCGGCCATCCTCGTGGCCGCGGTCGGCCTCCTCCTCGCCGCCCTGCGCAACGGCGCCACCTCGCTGGACGCCGAGGCCCAGGGCGAGTTGAACGAAGAGGTGGCCCGGGCGAGGAAAGCCTGGCTCGAGGCCCTGCTGGAGCGCGGCATCCTGCCGTTCCTCCGCGAGGCCCTCACCGACCCGGGCTCCGCCGTCATGGGCCGTACGGTCCCGTCACCCCCGCCCAGCCGCATCCCGCACCTGGGCTACAACCGGCCGGGCTTCAGCAGCCCCGACGGCGGCCCCGCCGCGGGCCCTCGCCCCAGTTTCTCCAGCCCGGACTTCACGAGCCCGGACTTCGGAGGACCGGAGCACCAGCCGGAGTGACGCGCCGGGGACCGGGCCGCCGCCAAGCCGGAGCCACACTCCGGCCCCGGCGGCCGCCCCGGAGCGTTGCTCCGGCCTGTCGGCCGAGACCGACAGGCCGGCCGGCCACCGCGTGGAGCCACCCGAGCTGCGCAGGAGGCTCTCCTGGTCCGCCGCTCAGTCAGCGATCGGCAGGTACACCCGGTTCCCACTCGCCGCGAACTCCTTGGACTTCTGCACCATGCCTGCCTCGATCTCGGCCTGGGACCCACCGTGTTCTCGACGGATGTCCTGGGAGATCTTCATCGAGCAGAACTTCGGCCCGCACATGGAGCAGAAGTGGGCCGTCTTGGCGGGTTCCGCGGGAAGCGTCTCGTCGTGGAACTCGCGGGCGGTGTCGGGGTCGAGGGCGAGGTTGAACTGGTCCTCCCAGCGGAACTCGAAGCGGGCGTCCGACAGCGCGTCGTCCCACTCCTGTGCGCCAGGGTGTCCCTTGGCGAGGTCCGCCGCATGCGCCGCGATCTTGTAGGTGATGACGCCTGTCTTCACGTCGTCACGATTGGGCAGGCCCAAATGCTCCTTGGGCGTGACGTAGCAGAGCATCGCCGTGCCCCACCACGCGATCATCGCGGCACCTATGCCTGAGGTGATGTGGTCGTACGCCGGTGCGACGTCGGTGGTCAGCGGGCCGAGGGTATAGAACGGAGCCTCATCGCAGATCTCCTGCTGAAGGTCGATGTTCTCCTTGATCTTGTGCATCGGGACATGTCCCGGGCCCTCGATCATGGTCTGTACGTTGAAACGCTTGGCGATCCGGTTGAGTTCCCCGAGCGTGCGGAGTTCCGCGAACTGCGCCTCGTCGTTGGCGTCCGCGATCGAGCCGGGCCTGAGTCCGTCGCCGAGCGAGTACGTGACGTCGTACGCGGCGAGGATTTCGCACAGTTCCTCGAAGTTCTCGTACAGGAACGATTCCTTGTGGTGCGCCAGGCACCACGCCGCCATGATCGAGCCGCCGCGCGAGACGATGCCGGTCTTGCGGTTCGCCGTCAGCGGAACGTAGGGGAGGCGCACGCCCGCGTGGACCGTCATGTAGTCCACGCCCTGCTCGGCCTGCTCGATGACCGTGTCCTTGTAGATCTCCCAGGTCAGTTCCTCGGCCCTGCCGTCGACCTTCTCCAGTGCCTGATAGAGCGGCACGGTGCCGATGGGCACAGGGGAGTTGCGCAGCACCCACTCGCGCGTGGTGTGGATGTTGCGCCCCGTGGACAGGTCCATGACCGTGTCGGCGCCCCAGCGGGTCGCCCAGGTCATCTTCTCGACCTCCTCCTCGATGGAGGACGTGACCGCCGAGTTGCCGATGTTGGCGTTGACCTTCACGAGGAACCGCTTGCCGATGATCATCGGCTCGATCTCGGGGTGGTTCACGTTGGCCGGCAGTACCGCCCTGCCCGCCGCGATCTCCTCGCGGACGACCTCGGGCGAGACGTTCTCCCGGATCGCCACGAACTCCATCTCAGGCGTGATCTCGCCGCGCCGCGCATAGGCGAGCTGTGTCACGGCCTTGCCGTCACGACTCCGGCGCGGTTGCCTCGGCCGCCCAGGGAAGACCGCGTCGAGGTTGCGCAGCCCGCCGCGCGGGGACGTGTGCTTGATCCCGCCGTCCTCGGGCCGGACAGGGCGGCCCGCGTACTCCTCGGTGTCTCCGCGAGCGATGATCCAGCTCTCGCGGAGAGGGGGTAGCCCGCGGCGGACGTCGGTGTCGACGCTCGGATCGGTGTACGGGCCGGAGGTGTCGTACAGGGTGACCGACTGCCCGTTGGTGAGGTGTACTTGCCGGACCGGCACCCGCAGGTCGGGACGCGCTCCCCCGACATACGCCTTGTGCCAGCCGATGGACTTCCCGGCCTCTTGCGGCTCTTCGCCCGCAGATGCGGCGGACGAGCCGTTCATCTGCTGGGAGGCAGGCGTGCGTGTGTCCTTGTTGGTCATGAGACCTACTCCCTACGCCGGCATTACCCGGTAACAGGTTCAGCGGTCGACGCAGCGGTTTCCGCCCGGCGATGTTCCACGTGAAACATCGCGTCTGCGGAGGTCAGCGCCCTCTCAGCCCGGTGCTCCGAGCTCCCGCGTGTGCAAAGGTGCCTCCACGCTAGCGTCCAATGTGGCGCGGTGAACAGTGGGCCCCCGCGGTTCTTGCGATGATCGGTCGGTGACCACGATGCGACAGCCCCCACTCCCGCCCTCGGAACCCCCACACGGACACGGTCCCGGCTACGGCCAAGGACACGGCGCCGGGGGCGGCCACGGAGGTCCCGGTGGCGGGCATGGATCCGGTGGCGGCTGGGGTCCCGGCGGAGGCGGCGGGCCTGGTGACGGCCAGGACCCCGGTGACAATCACGATCCCCACGACGGGCAGGGGCGTGGCCACGGCCCGGGTTCCGGCACGAGCCACGGGCACTCCCACAGCCACAGCCACGGCCCCGCCACCCCCGTCTCCCAGCACCTGCGCAAGGTCATCGCCGCGGTGCTGATCCCCTTCGCCACGGCGGTCGTCGTGGGCCTGGTCGTGCTCTGGCCAGGGGGCGCCCCACCGCACGAGCGCACCGGCGTCGGCTTCGACCGGCAGACCCAGCAGGCAACGGTCACCAAGGTCGTGGAGGTTGACTGCAAGTCCGTGAACGCCTCGGGGGAGACGCCGACCGGCGACACGTCGACCGCCGAGGGCTCCTCCGCCCAGCAGCAGGCGAACGGCACCTGCAAGAAGGCGACGATCAGGGTCGACACCGGCAAGGACAAGGGCCGCACGTTCACGGAGATCGTCCAGCCGGACCAGTCACGGCAGTTGGAGCAGGGCCAGGAGGTCGTGGTCGCGTACGAGCCCTCGGCGCCCAAGGACCTGCAGTACTCCGTCACCGACGTGAACCGGAAGTTCCCGATGGCGTTGCTCGCCGGAATCTTCGCGCTCGCCGTCGTGCTGGTGGGCCGCATGCGCGGTGTCATGGCGCTGGTCGCCCTGACCATCAGCTTCCTGGTGCTGACCTTCTTCATCCTGCCCGCCATCCTGCAGGGCTCGAACCCGCTGGTCGTGGCGGTGGTCGGAGCGAGCGCCATCATGCTGATCGCGCTCTACATGTGTCACGGTCTCTCCGCCCGCACCTCGGTCGCCGTGCTCGGCACCCTGGTTTCGCTGCTGCTGATCGGAGTGCTCGGCTCGCAGTTCATCGGATGGGCCTCACTCACCGGCAACACGGACGACAACACGGGCCTGATCCACGGCCTCTACCCGTCGATCGACATGAGTGGTCTGCTGCTCGCGGGCGTCATCATCGGTTCGCTCGGTGTGCTTGACGACGTGACGGTGACGCAGACCTCGGCGGTCTGGGAACTGCATGACGCCAATCCCTCGATGGGCTGGCGCGGCCTGTACCGCGCCGGCATCCGCATCGGCCGCGACCACATCGCCTCCGTCGTCAACACACTCGTCCTCGCCTACGCGGGTGCCGCGCTGCCCCTGCTGCTGCTCTTCTCGATCGCGCAGAGCAGCGTCGGCACGGTCGCCAACAGCGAACTTGTCGCCGAGGAGATCGTTCGTACGCTCGTCGGCTCGATCGGCCTCGTGGCCTCGGTTCCGGTGACCACGGCCCTGGCCGCGCTGGTGGTCTCGGCCGATCGCCCGGGTGATGAGCCGGCAGCGGCAGCCGCGCCCGCCCGCGCGGGGAGGGGCCGCCGCCGCAAGCGGTGACACGGGCGTACGGAAGTGCGGCAGCGCTCACGCAGAAGCGTTACGGCACCCCCTGGGCGCGCGGCGCGCGGCTCAGCCCGCGCTCTGCTCCTCCGCGAGAATGCGGTCCAGCGCCTCGTCGAGGTGTGTCTCGAAGTCGGCGAGGGAACGCTCCTGCCCCAGTGGCACCAGTTTGTCCGTACGGTCCAGGAAGGCCACGAGCGGTGCCGTCCCGGAGCGGAACAGCGCCTGGTCACAGCCCACCTGAAGTCGGATCAGCACCTCTCCGAACGACTCCGGATCGGCGGGCGCGATGTGTACGTCACCATCACCGCACGGCCGCCCCACGCCGTCGACCAGCAGCTCCCGCCCGAAGGCCCAGGTAACGGGGGCATCTCCGGGGAGATGGAAGGTCAGCCGTACGGCATAGGGATCACACGTCTCGTAGCGCAGCTCCACCGGGATCCGGAAGGAGAGCTCATCCGAGACGAGGAAGCTCATCATGACCTCTGCCTGTACTGACTCGCGCATTCGCCTACCTCGTCAGTTGCCGTCGACTGGCCGGGAATCAGCCCTGACACTGTCCCGCAGTTTGCTGAAAGTACACGGGAGATCACAAGGAGTGATTTTTCAGATGCTGATAGAGAGCGCGAGTGTTCCCAGCAGCCTTCCGATCTCGTCCTGCAACTGCTGCGCCGCGGGCAGCAGTCGATCGGCCTGGTGGGACGGCAGGGAGATGGCCATGGTCGCGGCGGTCGTTCCGAGCGTGAGGGGGATCGCGGCGCAGACCGTACCCAACGCGTACTCCTGGCGCTCGACGACCGGTTCCATCCGGCCGATCCGGTTGAGGCGCCGCAACAGGGTCTGCTCGTCACGCACCGTGTAGGGAGTGAGCGCCCGCACGGGATAGCGAGCGAGGTGGTCGCGCCGTGCCTCCTCGCTCAGCTGGGACAGCAGACACTGTCCGATTGCGTGCGCGTGCCCGGTCTCGCGGAAGTCGGCCCACTCCTCGACCGCTGGGTTTCCCGGGCTGTCGGCGACGCACATCACCTCGATCTCGCCCTCGCGGTAGATCGCGTAGTACACGGGCACGCCGATGGTGTCCCGCCAGTGCGCGAGGACGTCGCTCACCGTGCTGCGACGTTTCTGCTGCGCCCCGCTGCTGCTCAGCCTCTCGGCCGCCTCACCGAGGAAGAACAGCCCCTTGTCCCGGCGGAGATAGCCCTCGTGCGTCAGCGTGCGGAGCAGGTGATACGCCGTGGGCAGCGCGAGTCCTGCGTCCCGGGCCAGCTGCTTGGCGGGGGCCCCGTGCTGACGTGCGGCCACGGCCTCCAGCAGTCGCATCGCACGCTGCACCGAGCCGATGAGGGTCGTGGGATGCGACTCCGCGGCCGCTTCCGCAGCCGACGCCGAGGTCGACACCGGAGGCGGCTTCGGGGCCGGAACACGCACCACGGGTGCCGTCCCGACGCGCGACGAACGCGGCTCTGCCGGTCGAACGGGGGGCTCCCCGGGTGACGAACGAGGCTGCACGGGGGGAGCCGGGGCCCTGGTGGGTGTCGTGGGTCGGGTCAGCGGTTCCGCGGGTGCGGTGTCAGCCGTGGCCAAGGGTCACTCCCGAAGCGCGAGGAGGGCCGCCCGTGCGAGGGAACACGGGAGGGATGTGCGCCGCCCGCGGGGTCGCCCCCGCAGCGAGTTCCGGACTTTAACGGCCCGTCACCACCCGCAGACGGTCGCGCTGGGAAACTTCCCTCCCCCGAGGGAACCTCGGGTTCCTGTAGGCACCTCGCCCGTTACCGGCCGCTCACCCGGTTCGTGTCACTCGGGGCCGCGTGCTGACGCGTCACCAGTCACTGCGCGACGACGACCCCGCCATGAACTTCCGGACGACGTAGATCAGCCCGCCGACCAGTGCGACGAACACCAGCACCTTGAAGAGCAGCGCCACGACGACCTGCAGCACGCTCAGTATCACGCCGCCGAACACGACCAAGGCGATGATCGGCACCGCGACCCACTTCACCCACCACGGCAACCCCGCGAAGATCTCCCGCATCGCCCTTGTCCTTACGTGTCTCCACCCGTGACCCCGTGTTCGGGGCCTGCGTCCGGGTTCTCTGTGTCCTGCCTTCGATGCTAGGGCGGCGCAGGGCGGGTGCGGGGGTCTCGCGCCCCTTGTCCGTCCCTGATCGTTCCCCTAGGGAACCCTGAGGCCCGGCTCAGCTCTCGGGTGGAGAGAACACCACCATGACCCGCAGGTCCTCGGTGATGTGATGGAACTTGTGGGCGACCCCGGCGGGCACGTACACGACACTGCCACGCGCCACCTGTGTCGTCTCCATACCGACCGTGAGCGAGGCGCGGCCGCTCACGACGAAGTAGACCTCGTCCTGCTTGTGCGGGTTCTGTGGGTCGTGCTCGCCGGCATTGAGCGCGTACAGACCGACCGACATGTTGCGCTCACGCAGAAACTGCAGGTAAGCCCCGTCATGGGCGGCGCGTTCCGCCTCCAGTTCGTCCAGCCGGAATGCCTTCATCGTCCTTGTCCGCCCCTGCCCCGGTCCTCGTGTCCGATCTCGTCTGCCACGATCAGACACATGAAGAATTTCGTAGTCAAGACGATCGCCAACGCGGGTGCCCTCGCGGTCGCCGTATGGCTCCTCGACAAGATCACTCTGACCGGTGACAGCACGGGCAAGAAGGTCGGGACGCTCCTGCTCGTCGCACTCGTATTCGGCCTCGTCAACGTCGTGGTCAAGCCGATAGTCAAGCTGCTGACCTTCCCCTTGTTCATACTGACACTCGGCTTGTTCACGCTGGTGGTCAACGCACTGATGTTGTTGCTGACCTCGTGGCTGGCCGACACACTCGACCTGAGCTTCCATGTGGAGGGCTTCTGGACCGCGGTCCTGGGTGGCCTGGTCATCTCGGTCGTCGCCTGGGCGCTCCACGTCGTCCTCCCCGACGAGGACTGAGCACCGGTTATGACCTACCGCGTCTGTTTTGTCTGCACTGGCAACATCTGCCGTTCCCCGATGGCCGAGTCCGTTTTCCGCGCGCGCGTGGAGGAGGCCGGACTCGGTGGCCAGGTCGAGGTCGACAGTGCGGGCACGGGCGGCTGGCACGAGGGCGACGGCGCCGACCCGCGGACCGTCTCGGTCCTCGAGGTGAACGGTTACGGCAGCGAGCACACCGCCCGCCAGTTCCAGGACTCCTGGTTCGCCCGCCTCGACCTCGTGATCGCCCTCGACTCCGGCCATCTGAGGGCCCTGCGCCGTCTCGCGCCCACCGCGGAGGACGCCGCCAAGGTCCGGCTCCTGCGCTCGTACGACCCCGCCGCGGGCGACGACCTCGACGTACCCGACCCGTACTACGGAGGCATGGACCGCTTCGAGGAGTGCCTCGAGATGGTGGAGGCAGCGAGCCCCGGCCTGCTCGCCGCCGTGCGGGAACAGGTGGAAGGACGGGCGGCATGACCGATTCGGCGGCGTTCGGTGACGGCACACGCGCCGTGCGGGCGGGACTGCCCGAGCCCGTCAAGCACGAGCCCAGCGTGCCGGGGCCGGTCTTCGCCGCTCACTACCACCTGCCGGGCGACGCGACGGGCCCGTACACCTACGGCCGCGACGAGAACCCCACCTGGACGCTCCTGGAGCGTGCCATCGCCGAGCTGGAGGCTCCGGGACGGGACAGCGCCGAGACGCTCGTCTTCTCCTCCGGCATGGCGGCCATCTCCGCCGTTCTCCTCTCGCAGCTCCGCGCCGGTGACGTCGCCGTGCTGCCGAGCGACGGCTACCAGGCAATGCCGCTGGTCATTGAGCAGATGCGGGCGTACGGCATCGAGGTGCGCACCGCGCCGACGGCCGGCGACGCGCAGCTCGATGCCCTCGACGGCGCGAAGCTGCTGTGGATCGAGACGCCGTCGAACCCGGGGCTCGACGTGTGCGACGTCCGGCGGCTCGCCGAGGCGGCCCATGGGCGCGGGTGTCTTGTCGCCGTCGACAACACACTGGCGACCCCTCTCGGGCAGCGGCCGCTGGAGCTGGGCGCCGACTTCGCCGTGGCCAGCGGCACCAAGCAGCTCACCGGGCACGGCGACCTCCTGCTGGGGTACGTGGTGGCCCGCGACGCCGGCCTGATGACTGCTGTACGGCGCTGGCGCAAGATCGCCGGGGCGATTCCGGGGCCGATGGAGGCCTGGCTCGCCCACCGTTCGCTCGCGACGCTGCACCTGCGCGCCGACCGGCAGTGCGCCAACGCCCTGGCCGTCGCCGAGGCGCTCAAGGGCCGGCCGGAGGTGACCGGCCTGCGCCACCCGGGACTGCCCGACGATCCCGCGCACGAGGTCGCCTCCCAACAGATGCGGCGCTACGGGTGTGTGGTGTCGTTCTCGCTTCCCACGCGCGCGCGTGCCGACCGCTTCCTGGGCGCCCTGCGCCTGGTGGACGAGGCCACGAGCTTCGGCGGAGTACGGTCCACCGCCGAGCGGCGCGGTCGCTGGGGCGGGGACGCCGTTCCGGAGGGCTTCATCCGGTTCTCGGTGGGCGTCGAGGACACCCACGACCTGGTGGCCGATGTGCTGCGCGCGCTCGACGAGTCGGCGGGGTGAGTCGGCAGTTGTTACCAACTAGTACCCCACTCTGCGCAGCGGACGGTCCGAGCCTCCCCCCTCGTGGCTCGGACCGTCCCGGTTCTGCGCGCGAAGAACCGCGCCAACAAGGCTAGTTGACTCTGTGTCAGTGTCCAATCACAGTAGCGACAGAGACCTATCGACTTATTTATAGTTGGGCGCTCCGGGGAGGGGAGGGGAGGGGAGGATCATGGACTTGGCCCTGCTGCGCACGTTCGTCACCGTGCACCGGGCCGGCTCCTTCACCCGCGCCGCCGCGCTGCTCGGTCTCTCTCAGCCGGCCGTCACGTCGCAGATCCGTACGCTGGAGCGGCAGCTGGGCCGCCCTCTGTTCCTGCGTCAGGCGCGGGGCGTGACACCCACGACCATAGGCGACGAGCTCGCCCACAAGGCGGCCCCTCATCTCGACGCCCTGGTCGAGATCGCCGAGACGGGGCTGGACGAGGACTCCTCCTTACGCACGCTGCATCTCGCCGGCCCACCGGAGTTCACGGCCGAGCGCGCCCTGCCCGCCCTTGCCGAGCTGACCGGGGACCACGGGCAGGGTTTTGCGTTGCGGGCCTCGTTCGGGAACGCCGAGGAGACGCTGGAGGGACTTGCCGCCGGACATCATGATCTGGCCATCACCACGGCCCGGCCCCGGGGCACTTTGCTCACCTCGACTCCGCTCTGCGACGAGGAGCACGTTTTGATCGCGGATCCGCGCTGGGCTTCCCGCGTCAGCGCGGCCCGGTTCCGCCGCAAGGGCGCTCGTGCCCTGGAGAACCTCCCCGTGGTCGAGGTGCACGAGTCGCTGCCCTTCGTCACCCGCTACTGGGCCTCCGTCTTCGACTCCCGGCCCGCCGCCTCGGGCACTGTCATCGTGCCCGACCTCCGCGCGGTCCTCGCCTGTGCCGCCACCGGCGCGGGGCTGGCCGTACTGCCCCGCTATCTGTGCGCCTCCGCCCTGGAACGTGGTGACGTCGTGGCGCTCCTCGAGCCCGCGGTGCCCCCGCTGCGTACGTACTTTCTGGTGGTCCGGACGGGAACGCTGGCCATGGGGCACATCGCGCGGGCGCACGAGCAGCTGCTGCGGACGGCCTCGGGCTGGTCATAGCGCGACCGGCATGCGGGCCCAGTCCTTCTCTCATGGATCGTCCGGCCCTTCTTTTCCGGGCCCGTGCGATGTTTCACGTGGAACCAGCCGGGCCACATTTCTCCCATGACCGTCCGACCCGTGGTCAAGCGCACCGCCCGCGCCATCCTGCTCGATGGCGACGACCTGATCCTGATCAAGCGGACCAAGCCTGGCGTCGATCCCTACTGGCTCACACCGGGTGGCGGGGTCGAGCCGGAGGACACCACCGTCGTCGACGCGCTCCATCGCGAGGTGGACGAAGAACTCGGTGCCAAGATCACCGATGTGGTGCCCTGCTTCGTGGACACCGTCGAGCACATCGGCGAGGACGGCGGCGCGACCGGTGTGAAGGTCCAGCACTTCTTCGTCTGCCGTCTTGAGTCCATGGACACCTCCCAGCGGCACGGTCCCGAGGTCGACGCACCGCAGGGCGAGTACGAGATCGTTCGTGTGCCGTTCACCCGGGTGGGCATCGCGTCCGTCCACCTCGTACCGCTGTCCCTGCGGCACTACCTCGACGGGAACATCGAGGGCGTACGGGCGATGCACGCGCCCGACCTGGGCTGATCCTGGCTCCGGGCTGGGGCCGACGAGTCTCAGTCCCCTGCCGCGACCAGTTCCTCCACCGAGTCGTGCCGTATGCGGTTCCACGGAATGCCGATGTCCTTCAGCGTCTCCACGCCGCTGCGGATCATGCCGGGCGGACCCGAGAGGTACGCGTCGTACTCGTTCCACGGCCCGTACTCGCGTACGGCGTCGGTGAGCCGCAGCAGCCCGTGCCGGTCCACCACTGCGCGGATCTCCAGCCATGAGTGGCTCTGCGACAGCCGCAGCAGCGTGTCGATGTCGTACAGGTCGTGATCGGTACGGGCGCCGTAGAACACTTCGACGGGACGCCGTTCACCGTGCTCCGCGACGTCCTCGATCAGCGCCTTGATGGGCGCTATACCGGTGCCACCCCCCAGGCACAGCAGTCCGCTGTCGGTGGTGTGGTCGACAGTCATCGAACCCGCCGGTGGCCCGAGCCGGACGACATCGCCGGGGCGAGCACGGTGCACCAGCGCATTGGACACCCAGCCTGCCGGGATCGCCTTCACGTGGAACGACAGCAGGCCGTCGGAGCGGGGCGCCGAAGCGAACGAGTAGTGCCGCCATATCCGCGGCCACCAGGGCGTCTCCAGGCTCGTGTACTGCCCGGCGAGGAAGGGGTACGGCTGGTCGGGCCGGACGGTGATGACCGCGATGTCCGGCGTTCTGAGATCGTGCGAGACGACCTCGGCCATCCACCAGGGTGGGGACCGCAGCTCGTCCGCGGCCGCCGCATCGATCATGACCTGGGAGATCGTCGTGTACGCCCGCACCCAGGCCGCCTCGGTCTCGTCGTCCCAGACGGGCTCGGCGAACCGGCTCAGCGCCCCGATGAGGCACTCGCCGACAGCCGGATAGTGCTCGGGTCGAGTGCCGTACTTGCGGTGCCCCCGGCCGAGACCCTGGAGGTAGTCGACCAGAACCGCGGTGTTGTCGATGTGCTCGGCCGCGGTCAGCAGCGCCTTGAGCAGGCGGTCGCGCTGCGTGTCCATGGCCGCCGGGAAGAGTGAGCGCAGCTCGGGGTGGCGCACGAAGAGCATGGCGTAGAAGTACGAGGTGACCTTGTCGGCGATCGGGCCGACCTCCGCCATGGTGCGGCGGATGAGCACGGCGTCGGGGGAGGCCTGGGAAGCGGAGACGGCGCGCTGGGCGAGGACGCGTTCCTGCTGGAAGATCGACCCCGGCGCCGGATCCTCGGCGGGTGTCGGCGCGCCCGCGCCCGGTATTCGTTCCTCGGCGCCGTCGCTTCCGCCTGCTGCGAGACTGCCGCCGCCGGACGCGGGCTCACCCTCGGCGGGCCGGCCCACAGTGTGCAGCCCGGCCAGGCGGCTGCCTTCGCTCTGCTGTTCTCCGGTGGGTGCGGGCTGCTTACGGGGGGTGAACCAGCCGCCCACGCCGTCGCCGCCGGACGTGCCGTTGTCGGCCGACGTGGTGGTCGGAGCGTCCATGCTGTGCCTCGCCTCGAACTTCTTTCGGTCGTTCCGCGTACTCCCCTGCGGGGAGTTGCCTGCTGTCCCCCCGCAGATGGCCTTGCGTTCCCCGTTCGCTCCCAGTCGGCCAAGCGGCCACATTCAACCCGGATTTCCACTGTGTACGGACAAGTAGGCGAGAGTGTGAGATGGACCGCAGTACTCACACCGCAGCGTCCCACCGCGCACCCGGCAGCCCGGTCGGTTAACACAGAATGCGGGTCTTCGATCTCTCCGTCCCGTTATGCTGCATTGGCCTGCGCTCCTGCCCTCATGAGGTCAGCGCATCTCACACTGGACAGGAACCGGACTCGACCATACCGGCAGGCGTCGCACACACAAGTCCCCCCTTCCTCCCTCACGATCAGGACGGGGAGCGAACCTTGCGTTCCTTCAACTACCGGCCGTGGCGCACCAGTTCATAGGCATCCCAGAGATCGCGTCCCACGTAGGAGTGCGTGGCGAGACCCATCAACTGCTGGTCCGCGTTGACGGCGACCGATACCGGTACGGCAGCGAAGAGCTCGGCATCGGAGAGGGAGTCCCCGTACGCGACGCAGTCGGCGCGGGCCACGCCGAACTCGGCGCAGAGCTGTTCCGCGATCCGCACCTTGGCTGCCGGCGTCAGTATCCCTTCGGGGGCGACAGGTTCGGTGAACGGCACGGCCGGGAACCGGGACCCGTACGCGGCATGCGCGCCCCACGCCATGAGCCTCTCCACGAAGAAGGAGGGCGAGAGCGAGACGACAGCGCAGTATTCCCCTCGTTCCCTGATTTCCGCCCAGGTGTCCCGGATGCGCCGTAACCAGGGCGCGCCCTCGAAGGCAGCCACGACGTGAGCCTCGGTGAGCCCGCCCCACAGGCCATGCACCCGCCGCGCGTAGTCCCAGGTGTCGATGCGCCGCGCCACGAAATCCCGTTCGAGATCGATGATGTGCGTGTCCAGGCCGAGCTGCCGAGAGATCTCCACGGGGGCCGCTGTCCCGTGCAAGAGAGTCCCGTCCAAGTCGAAGAGGTGCAGTCGGGTCATGAGGGTTGAGGCTATCGGTGCGTTCTGTGGAGGAGCCCAAGCACGTCGGTGCGCCAAACCCGCCCGTTGTTTCACGTGAAACACTCCCCGCCCTGCCATGGATTTGGGCACGACATGGCCAAAAGCTCATGCATCGTCCCGCAAACCGGTAGACGTCGGGCACGCAGGTCAGACAGCCTGATCTGCGTGCCGACACCTTCCCTCACCACTCTGCCCATTCGCCGTCTGACGCCTCGCGATCTCACCGCCTGCGCCGACTTGTCCGAGGACCGGGGGTGGCCCCGTGAGGAACACAAATGGGGGTTGCTTCTCGCGGCAGGCCAGGGATACGGCATCGACGACCCCGGCGGCGGCCTCGTCAGCGCCTGTGTCGTGACCGAGTACGGCCCGCCAGGCCGCCCCGCTCTGGGGGCGATCGGCATGGTCCTGGTGGCCGAGCGTCATTCCCGCCGGGGGGTCGGCCGCCGCCTGATGCACCATGTCATCACGACGATGGGCACGACCCCTCTGACCCTCCATGCGACGCCCTACGGCCGGCCTCTGTATGAGGAACTGGGATTCAAAGTCACCGGCCGGGCCGAGATGGTCAGCGGGGACTTCACCCCTGGCGGCAGGCCACCCGCGATCGCCACCCGGCCCGCCACGGCGGAGGACGTCGCCACGGTCCTCCGACTCGACGAAGAGGCTTTCGGCGCCGACCGCACTCATGTGATCACGCGCCTTCCGGCCTTCGCCGACCACCTTCACGTCGCCGTGGAGAACGACCGGATCATCGGATACGCGGCTGCCTGGCCGAACATGGCCACCCATGTCGTCGGCCCACTCATCGCACGGGACACGGAGACGGCGAAGGCGCTCATCGCGTCCCTGGCGGCTCGCACCGACCGCCCCCTGCGGACCGACATCGACGTACGTCACGAAGAGCTGTTGACGTGGGTGAAGGAACGCGGTCTGACGTCGGTTGCCTACAACGCGGTAATGACATACGGGATCGCTGAACTGCCGGGAGACTGGACCCGGCGGTTCGCTCCCCTGACGGTGGCAGCGGGCTGAGGGCATCCACGAGCAGCGGCGCGAGGGCCGGTCCTTCCTCCGCGCCGCCGCTCGTGAACCGGGATATGGCCGAGCCGACGCAGCTATCAGCTCCGAGCGGCCTGCTGTTGCCCGGCCGGGCTCACGCCCACCCCTCCGTCGCCTGCTCCTGCCCCGGCCACGATCGTGCCGGGTCCACTCTTCCGGCGTTCCAGAGCGGCTGACAGGACGGCCAGGACGACGGCCGTCCCGGCGAGTGCGGAGCCGACCCAGTTGGGAGCCGTGTAACCGAGACCCGCGGCGATGACGAGGCCGCCGACCCCCGAACTGGCTCCCCTCGTCCGGGTCGTCGAGTCACTGAGCACGCCCGCATAGGCTGCGGCCATGGGAGATCTTGAGATACGTCCCGCCATCACCGACGACGTTCAGGCCATCGTCGCCATGCTCGCCGACGACCCCCTCGGCGCCGAGCGGGAGTCACCGGACGATCTGGCGCCTTACCTGGCAGCTCTGGAACGCCTCAGCGGCGACCCGAACCAGCACCTGGTTGTCGCCGTACGCGAGGGCCGCGTCGTCGGCACGCTCCAGTTGACGATCATTCCAGGGCTGTCCCGTAAGGGGGCGACCCGCTCGGTCATCGAGGGAGTCCGCGTCCACAGCGACGAGCGTGGCAGCGGCCTCGGCACGAGGCTCATGCACTGGGCTGTCGAAGAGTCCCGTCGCCAGAACTGTCAGTTGGTTCAGCTCACCTCCGACGCCAGCCGCACCGACGCCCACCGCTTCTACGAGCGACTGGGCTTCCAGGCCTCACACGGGGCTTCAAGTTGGTGCTCTGACGTGCCGTCCGTATGACGGTGCTGACGTCCTGCCCGCATGCCGGTGGGGTGCTGTTTCACGTGAAACAGCACCCCACCGGCATGCCCTCGTCCGGGGCTACGAGACGCCTCGCCACCCCTCAGGATGAATCCCACCCGGCACCGAAGCCCCCTCGTCGTACGGCTGCCTCGTGAACACGAACGACCCGATGTCCAGATGGTCCACGGACCCGTCCGGCCGCCTCAGGGCCCGCAGGCACTCACCCGCGAAATAGCCGTCGAGTCCGGTCCACGTGCCGTCCCCGTTCACCCTGAACCGTGTGCTCCTGCCACCGCTGCCCGACAGCGGATCCAGCGAGAGGCCTCCGCCGGCCACTAGCCGCAGCGCGAAGGCATGCGTACCCCAGTACCACTGGCCTGCCAACTCCAGCACGGACCGGTCGACTTCAGGCAGTGGCCGCCACGGCTCAGGAATCCGGGGCTCGGCCTCCGCCACGATGCGGACGAGGTCGGCGGCGACGTTCGACGTGACCGGGCCTGACGTGCAGTTGACCAACACGACAGCCGCCACGTCGTCCTCCACGCTGATCGTGACGTTCGCGAGGAAGCCTGGCACAGATCCGGAGTGGCCCACGAGGAGGCGACCCTCACGCTGCTGGAGTTGCATGCCGAGTCCATACGCCGCTCCCGCTGCCACATCCGCCACTTCTGCCGGCGCAGCGGGCGTCCGCATCTCCAGAAGGGACTGCGTACTGAGCACCCGGTCGTCGCCGTTGGCGAGGAATGCCGCGAAGCGGGCCAGGTCTCCGGCCGTGGACCAGAGTTGTCCGGCGGGTGCCATGCGTCCGTAGTGTTCGATGGGCTCGGGCAGCATCACGTCCGCCCAGGGATGGACGGCCCAGCCACCAGCGTGGGGTGCCTGCGGCTCGCAGCTCGTACGGTGCAGGCCCAGCGGTTCGAGTACCTCGCGCAGCAGCACATCCTCCCAGGACGCGCCCCGCAGCTCCTCGACGAGGGCACCCAGGAGGCCGTAGCCGGGGTTGGAGTAGTGGAAGCGGCGGCCGACGGGATGCCGGTGGGGCTGTTCGCCCAGGACATCAGCGAGTTCCGGACGCAGCGAGCCGGGTGTGCGCTCCCACCAGGGCGCGGGTGTCTCCGCCGCCAGCCCACCCGTATGCGCGAGCAGTTCGGCAACGGTGGCCTCCCCCGCGCCGGTTCCCGGCAGATGCTTCTCCAGCGGGTCACCGAGGTCCAGTGCGCCCTCGTCGCGCAGCCGAAGCACCAGGACGGCTGTGAACGTCTTGGTGATCGACCCGATTCTGTACTGCGTGTCCTCGTCCGGCGCGTGTCCCTCCACGCAGGCCCGTGCCCCCGTCCAGACCGTCCGGCCCTCACGGACGACCGCCGCGACCAGCGACGGCGCCCGCCCCTCGGTCTGCGCCACAGCGATGCGGTGCAGCAACGCGCGACGGGTGGCGGGCAGCAGCTCTTCCTGTGGTGTCGTCATGCGGCCAGTCCACCGGGCCCGAAACCGCAAGTCGAGCGGATTTGCAGGTTCTCGCGTTCGACGGCACCAGACAGACCGTTGACCTGGTGCTGGGCAGCCTGTCTCACCAAGCGGCCCGGTACATCTGTCTCACCAGGTCGTCCACTTCCTCAGCCCAGACGGCAGACGGCAGCGGAGGCTCTGGTCCAGGTGAGCCGGGCGCGGCCAGCTTCGTGCCGGCCAGTACCCATGTGCCGTCAACGCCGCGACACCGGCCGGTCGCTCAGTGCTGTTTCCCGGTCGCGGGGGAGCTCATGCCGTGGCTGGCACGGCGCATGGCCTCGTACAGCGCGGGGTCCTCCGGCGGCTCCGGTAGCGGCCTGGGGCCTGGGGCCTGGGGCCTGGGGCCTGGATCATGACACCAACATGACCCAATCGACCGGAACGGGGCTATCCGGATCAAGATGTGGGTCTTTGCGAAAGGATCGCCATGACCAGCATGTCGTTCGCCGGCGCGGTACGCGTGTGCCGCACCGCCAAGTACGCAACGTTCTCCGGTCGCGCCCGACGCGCGGAGTACTGGTGGTTCTCACTGCTGTAAGTGATCGCCGCCGGCGCCGTCCTCGGAATCAGCTTCGCGACCAGGGCCCCGCTGCTGAGCGTCCTCCTTGTGCCGTTCGCCGTGCCCATGCTGAGCGTCTCCATCCGCCGCTTGCACGCCACCGGCAAGCCGGGGTGGAGGATGTTCGTCGCCCTGATCCCCGTCGTCGGCCTGATCATGTACCTCGTGGCCATGGCGGCGGACGGCGCCCCGGCCGCCAACCAGTACGGCCCTCCCCCCAAGGCCGTCGGCCAGTCCGCCGGCTGCCAGGTGAACGAGGGATCCGTTGTCGGTACGGCGATGCTGCCCCTGCGTCGTCGTGACGGGTGACCGGGTCTCGCTCGCAGCGCATGAGCGCGACCCGAACCGATGAGGCCATTCGACCTGGCTACGTCCGTTCAGTCCATACGGTGGGGAGCGCACTCGCGGCTTCGGCGGGATCGCCCTGGCCGTCGTACTGGGCGACGAAGGGGTACGCGTACACGGGCCGGCTCATCGTGCCCTCGCCGATCCCGGGGTCGTAGGTCTGACCGAGGATCACCTCGGGGGCCTCGCGCTCTTACCCCTTGCATCAGCGCGGCCATGCCGCCGCTGGGGGTCTACGCGATGTCCACGGGTGCACTCGACCAGCTCACACTGCACCTGGCCCGGCACCTCACCCCTCGGCCGGGGCGCTTCGCTCCCGGCTGTCGTGGTTCACCGTCAGTCTCTGTGCGGCGTCGTCAGCGCGCGAGGCCGATCGCTCGGGAGATGACCGTGTCGAAGGCGCGGTCGGGCAGGTATGTACGCCATCGCTCGGCCATCGCTCGTGAGATCTGGCCACGACATCCGAGCTTCTACAGGGTGATGGCTCAGGTCTGGGCCATGTCCACGAAGCGTGAGTAATGGCCCTGGAAGGCCACGGTGATCGTGGCCGTCGGGCCGTTGCGGTGCTTGCCCACGATGATGTCCGCCTCGCCCGCGCGCGGGGACTCCTTCTCGTACGCGTCCTCGCGGTGCAGAAGGATCACCATGTCCGCGTCCTGCTCGATCGACCCGGACTCACGCAGGTCGGAGACCATGGGCTTCTTGTCCGTGCGCTGCTCGGGGCCACGGTTGAGCTGGGACAGCGCGATCACCGGCAGTTCCAGCTCCTTGGCCAGCAGCTTGAGGTTTCGCGACATGTCGGAGACCTCCTGCTGGCGGCTCTCGGACCGTTTGCCACCGGACTGCATCAGCTGCAGGTAGTCGATGACGACCAGCTTCAGGTCATTGCGCTGTTTGAGACGGCGGCACTTGGCACGGATCTCCATCATCGACAGGTTCGGGGAATCGTCGATGTACAGCGGGGCGGCCGAGACGTCCGGCATACGGCGCGCGAGGCGGGTCCAGTCCTCGTCGGTCATCGTGCCGGAGCGCATGTGGTGCAGGGCCACGCGCGCCTCGGCGGACAGCAGGCGCATCGCGATCTCGTTGCGGCCCATTTCGAGCGAGAAGATCACGCTCGGCATGTTGTGCTTGATCGAACACGCCCGCGCGAAGTCCAGCGCCAACGTCGACTTACCCATGGCGGGACGGGCGGCGATAATGATCATCTGGCCCGGGTGCAGACCGTTCGTGAGCTGGTCGAGGTCGGTGAAGCCGGTCGGCACACCCGTCATCTCCCCCGACCGCGAACCGATCGCCTCGATCTCGTCGAGCGCGCCCTCCATGATGTCGCCGAGCGGCAGATAGTCCTCGGTGGTGCGCTGCTCGGTGACCGCATAGATCTCCGCCTGCGCCCTGTTCACGATCTCGTCGACGTCGTCGTCGGCCGCGTATCCCATCTGAGTGATGCGCGTGCCCGCCTCGACCAGACGGCGGAGGACCGCCCGCTCATGGACGATCTCGGCGTAGTACTCGGCATTGGCCGCCGTCGGCACCGTCTGTACGAGAGCGTGCAGATACGCGGCGCCCCCCACCTTGGTGATCTCGCCGCGCTTGGTGAGCTCGGCGGCGATCGTGATGGGGTCGGCCGGCTCGCCCTTGGCGTAGACGTCGAGGATGGCCTGGTAGATGGTCTCGTGCGCGGGCTTGTAGAAGTCATGGCCCTTGAGGACCTCGACCACGTCCGCGATGGCGTCCTTGGACAGGAGCATGCCACCGAGGACGGACTGCTCGGCATCGAGGTCCTGCGGCGGTACCCGCTCGAACGACGGCCCCGCGCCGTCCCATGCACTGTCCTCACGGCCCCGGTCGTGCTGTTCGTCGCGTCCCCGGCCACCATTGCCGTGGCGACGGGAGGCCGGCAGACGATCGCTGGGTCCGCTGCCGGCCCACGGCTCGTCCAAGGGCTCGGAAATGCTCACCGGCCACCTCCTCGCGTCCGCCCCCGCGGACTTCGCCGTGCCCCTCTTTCTTACGGCACGGCACTGACAAATAAGAGGCCCAACTCCGCTTCCGGCACGTCGGTCCTTCACCGATCCCGAGCCCGGAAGACAGGGCGGGCGCCGGACCACGGTAGGCCCGTCGGCAGCGTCAGCCAATCTGGTTATCCACAGGCCATGTGGACGACGGGCCCAATGCTGTGGAGAACCCCGCGAAACCTGTGCACGACACGGTGGACAGGCCTGTGAACAAGCCTTGAGCGGCCCGACATTCAGGTCCCTGACCTGCGCATTTCCGATCCACCGGCTGTGCAGAAGAAAAACTTGCGCAGCCGGGCCAAGATCCGCTCGGAAGAGCCGCCGCGACACGCCCACACAAGACATGGGTAAGGGTCACAGACCCATTGCATCTCTTACCTGTGGACGATTAGATTGGTGGCCATGACACACGCTCCCGCGGCAACCAGGGCCGCCCGGCGACAGCACGACCGAGAGATCGTCGCGCTGGCCGTTCCGGCCTTCGGCGCACTCGTCGCCGAGCCTCTCTTTCTCATGGCGGACACCGCCATCGTCGGCCATCTCGGCACCGCCCAGCTGGCCGGCCTCGGTATCGCTTCCGCCCTCCTCACCACCGCGGTGAGCATCTTCGTCTTCCTCTCGTACGCCACGACCGCCGCGGTCGCCCGACGTGTGGGCGCCGGCGAACTGCGGTCCGCCATCCGCCAGGGCATGGACGGCATCTGGCTCGCTCTTCTTCTCGGTGCGGCCGTCGTGGTCGTCGTCCTGCCCGGAGCGCCCGCTCTGGTGGACCTGTTCGGGGCCTCTGACACCGCGGCCCCGTACGCGACCACGTACCTCCGCATCTCGGCACTCGGCATTCCGCCGATGCTGATGGTGCTCGCCGCCACAGGCGTCCTGCGAGGGCTCCAGGACACAAGGACCCCGCTGTACGTCGCCATAGCGGGCTTCGTCGCCAACGCCGCACTCAACGCGGGTCTCGTCTACGGCGCCGATCTGGGCATCGCGGGCTCGGCGTGGGGCACGGTCATCGCCCAGTGCGGTATGGCCGCCGCCTACCTCTGGGTGGTCGTCCGCGGTGCACGCAGGCACGGTGCCTCGCTGCGGCCGGACGTCGCAGGGATACGAGCCTGCGCCCAGGCTGGAGCCCCGCTCCTGGTCCGTACGCTCTCACTGCGGGCCATCCTGATGATCGCCACCGCGGTCGCAGCGCGCCTCGGGGACACGGACATCGCAGCCCATCAGATCATTCTCTCCCTGTGGAGTCTGCTCGCCTTCGCACTCGACGCGATCGCCATCGCAGGGCAGGCCATCATCGGCCGTTACCTCGGCGCGGGTGACGCCCAGGGTGCGCGAGAAGCGTGTCGCCGCATGGTGCACTGGGGCATCGCCACCGGGGTCGGGCTCGGCCTGTTGGTACTCATCAGCCGCCCCCTGTTCATCCCGCTCTTCACAGGCGATCCGGTCGTCCAGGACGCCGCCTTGCCCGCCCTGGTGGTGGTGGCACTCTCCCAGCCGATCTCCGGCATCGTGTTCGTTCTCGACGGCGTACTGATGGGTGCGGGGGATGGTCCCTATTTGGCATGGGCGATGGTGCTGACCCTCGCGGCCTTCGCCCCGATAGCCCTGCTCGTTCCGGCTCTTGGCGGTGGACTGACCGCGCTCTGGGGAGCCATGACCCTGATGATGGCAGTGCGCATGCTGACGCTGTGGCTGCGTTCCCGCTCGGGTCGCTGGATCGTCACCGGGGCGACGCGCTGAGCAAGGCGACGGCACCCGGTTCGCCTGCCTCGGCATGTTGTCGTACGAGTCGACCCGCCCGTGTTTCACGTGAAACACGGCCAAGCACGGATCCGGGGCCGCACCCCGAAGGGTGCGGCCCCGGATGCCGCTTCAGCAAGCGCGACGCTTACGCCGCTACGACCTCGACGCTGACCTTGGCGGCCACCTCGGGGTGCAGACGCACGGACGTCTCGTGGGCGCCCAGCGTCTTGATCGGCGCGGCCAGCTCGATGCGACGCTTGTCGACCTCGGGGCCACCAGAAGCCTTGATCGCCGAAGCGATGTCGGCCGGGGTGACGGAACCGAAGAGACGACCGGCGTCACCGGAGCGGACGGCCAGGCGGACCTTGACACCCTCGAGCTGCGTCTTGACCTGGTTGGCCTGCTCGATGGTCTGGATCTCGTGGATCTTGCGAGCGCGACGGATCTGCTCGACGTCCTTCTCGCCGCCCTTGGTCCAGCGGATCGCGAACTTCCGCGGGATCAGGTAGTTGCGGGCGTAACCGTCCTTGACGTCGACGACATCGCCCGCAGCGCCGAGGCCGGAGACCTCGTGGGTGAGGATGATCTTCATGAGTAGGTCACCCTCCCCTTAGCGCGCGGTGGACGTGTAGGGCAGCAGCGCCATCTCACGGCTGTTCTTCACGGCCGTGGCGACGTCACGCTGGTGCTGCGTGCAGTTGCCGGTCACGCGGCGGGCACGGATCTTGCCGCGGTCGGAAATGAACTTCCGCAGCATGTTCGTGTCCTTGTAGTCCACGTACGTGACCTTGTCCTTGCAGAAAGCGCAGACCTTCTTCTTCGGCTTGCGCACAGGCGGCTTCGCCATGGTGTTTCTCCTGTGTGATCAAGAAGTTTGGGGTGCGGCCCCGCCCTCGCCACAAAGGACCGGCCTCCCGGTCCCCAGGGCCTAGAAGGGGGGCTCGTCCGAGTAGCCGCCACCGCCGCCGGAGCCACCGCCCCAGCCGCCACCACCCTGGTTGCCACCGGCGGGAGCGCCGGTCGCCCAGGGGTCGTCGGCAGGAGCGCCGCCGCCCTGCTGGCCGCCGCCGGGGCCACCGCCCCAGCCGCCACCACCCTGGCCGCCACCGCCGCCGTAACCACCCTGGCCACCGCGACCGGCGGTCTTGGTGACCTTGGCCGTGGCGTTGCGCAGGCTCGCGCCGACCTCGTCGACGTCGAGCTCGTAGACCGTGCGCTTGACGCCCTCACGGTCCTCGTAGGACCGCTGCTTCAGCCGACCCTGCACGATGACGCGCATGCCTCGCTGGAGCGACTCGGCGACGTTCTCCGCCGCCTGACGCCAGACAGAGCAGGTCAGGAAGAGGCTTTCGCCGTCCTTCCACTCGTTTGTCTGGCGGTCGAAGGTGCGGGGAGTGGACGCGACACGGAACTTCGCGACCGCCGCACCGGAAGGGGTGAAGCGCAGCTCGGGATCGTCGACAAGATTGCCGACGACCGTGATGACGGTCTCGCCTGCCATGGGGAACCTCTCGGCGGGATTGCTGCTGGCTGCTGGTGCTACTCGAGTCCCGAGATCAGCTGAGCGGAAGCGCTCAGTGGGTCTCGGGGCGGAGGACCTTGGTCCGGAGGACCGACTCGTTCAGGTTCATCTGGCGGTCGAGCTCCTTGACGACCGCGGGCTCGGCCTGCAGGTCGATGACCGAGTAGATCCCCTCGGGCTTCTTCTTGATCTCGTACGCGAGACGACGACGGCCCCAGGTGTCGACCTTCTCCACCTTGCCGTTGCCCTCGCGGACCACCGACAGGAAGTTCTCGATCAGGGGGGCGACAGAGCGCTCCTCCAGATCGGGGTCGAGGATGACCATCACCTCGTAGTGACGCATGTGGAACCCACCTCCTCTGGACTCAGCGGCCACGGTCGTTCCGTGGCAGGAGGGTTGTGATGCGTACGCAACGGTATAGGCCGCCACTGACAATCGGAGATCCCGGCCGGGACTCCCCGGCGTGGCCAGCGCGGACAGACACCAATGCAGACGGTACAGAGTACCCGCACCCGCCCTCCCGGTTGAAATCAGGCGGCGCGGGCCGTCAATCTGTACGGATCGGGTGTGTAAGGCGCTACGATGCGCCGCCTTCCGCAGGAGGTGCCCTATGGCACAGACAATGCGACCCAACATCGCCGGATCCCTGTTCGCCACCGATCACAAGCCCCACCCCGTGCAGGACACCCTGCTTGCCGTGACACTCGTGCTCGGGGCGGTCTCCTTCGTCACGGCGATGTTCCACCATCTGCACCTGCTCAGTTCCTGGACAGGTCTGGTGGGAATCCTGACCGGCGCGTACGGGCAGTTCATCTCCGAGACGACCCGTGAGCGCTTCGGTCTGATCCTGGGTCTCGGCGCCTCGGCCGTCGGCTTCTTCCTCGGCATGGCACACGGGGGACTCTTCGGCGGGCTCATCGGCTGATCCCGTCGCGGGGCTGACGGGGCATCGGCCGCTGCCTCGCCGACGACCCGTCAGCCGGCCGACCACACCTCCCGGCGCCCCGGCCGCGTACCGGTCGGAGCCCAGGTGGCCTACGGCCAGACGGCGCGCTCGCAGGGCGCAGTAGGCTTCGGCGCTAGAGCCGGAGCCCCTGTACCCATGGGGACACACCAGCCCGAGGAGCGCCCCGAATGAGCCTGACCCTGAGGACGATCAGCCGAGAGCAGCATCTGGCGTACATCCAGAGCCTGCCGTCGGCGAGCCACATGCAGGTCCCGGCCTGGGCTGACGTCAAGGCGGAGTGGCGCTCCGAGAACCTCGGCTGGTTCGACAAGACGGGCCAGATGGTGGGCGCGGGCCTCGTCCTGTACCGGCAGCTGCCCAAGATCAAGCGCTATCTCGCCTACCTGCCCGAGGGCCCGGTCATCAACTGGTTCGCGCCGAATCTGGTCGACTGGCTGGAACCGATGCTCGCGCATCTCAAGCAGCAGGGCGCGTTCTCCGTGAAGATGGGCCCGCCGGTGATCATCCGGCGCTGGGAAGCCACGTCCATCAAGAAGGGCATCCAGGACCCGGACGTGAAGCGACTGCGCGACATCGAGGCCGACTTCATCGAGCCGCGTGCCTTCGAGGTCGCCGACAAGCTGCGCCGCATGGGCTGGCAGCAGGGCGAGGACGGCGGGGCCGGCTTCGGTGACGTCCAGCCCCGCTACGTCTTCCAGGTGCCGCTCGCGAACCGCTCCCTGGAAGAGGTCCACAAGAACTTCAACCAGCTGTGGCGGCGCAACATCAAGAAGGCCGAGAAGGCGGGCGTCGAGGTCGTCCAGGGCGGCTACCAGGACCTGGCGGAGTGGCAGCGGCTCTACGAGATCACGGCCGTGCGCGACCGCTTCAGGCCCCGCCCACTGTCGTACTTCGAGCGCATGTGGACGGCCCTCAACACAGAGGACCCCAACCGCATGCGGCTGTACTTCGCGCGGCACAACGGCGTGAACCTGTCGGCGGCGACGATGCTGGTCGTCGGCGGACATGTCTGGTACTCGTACGGCGCCTCGGACAACATCGGGCGTGAGGTCCGGCCATCGAACGCGATGCAGTGGCGGATGCTGCGCGACGCCTACGCCCTCGGTGCGACCGTGTACGACCTGCGCGGCATCTCCGACTCGCTGGACGAGACGGACCACCTTTTCGGTCTGATCCAGTTCAAGGTGGGCACGGGCGGGCAGGCCGCCGAGTACCTGGGCGAGTGGGACTTCCCGCTCAACAAGCTGCTCCACAAGGCCCTCGACATCTACATGTCGCGTCGCTGACCCAGCCTTGTATCGCCCCGCCGGTCCGGCGGATGCACCACAATTGCGCTTCACACCCCTGACAGACGGCAGCCACGAGAAAGGTTCCGGGACCGGCCATGGCGCTCACGCTCTACGTCGACACCGCGCGCTGGCGGGCACACCACAAGCACGTGCAGGAGCAGTTCCCGGGGCTCGTCCCCGTCTGCAAGGGCAACGGCTACGGCTTCGGCCACGAGCGGCTGGCGGAAGAGGCCACGCGCCTCGGATCGGACATCCTCGCCGTCGGCACCACATATGAGGCCGCCCGGATCAAGGACTGGTTCAGCGGCGACCTGCTGGTGCTCACGCCGTTCCGGCGAGGTGAGGAGCCGGTGCCGCTGCCCGACCGTGTCATCCGCTCCGTGTCGTCCGTGGACGGCGTGTACGGCCTTGTGGGCGCCCGCGTGGTCATCGAGGTCATGTCCTCGATGAAGCGCCACGGTGTGAACGAGCAGGACCTGCCCCAGCTCCACGCCGCCATAGAGAACGTCCGTCTGGAGGGATTCGCCCTCCACCTGCCGCTGGACCGCACCGACGGCTCGGACGCCGTCGAGGAGGTCATCGGCTGGATGGACCGTCTGCGTGCGGCCCGTCTTCCGCTCCACACGATGTTCGTCAGCCACCTCAAGGCCGAGGAGCTCGTCCGCCTGCAGCAGCAGTTCCCGCAGACCCGGTTCCGCGCCCGCATCGGCACGCGGCTGTGGCTGGGGGACCACGAGGCGACCGAGTACCGCGGTGCCGTCCTGGACGTCACCCGGGTCTCCAAGGGCGACCGCTTCGGCTACCGGCAGCAGAAGGCGGCCTCGGACGGCTTCCTGGTGGTCGTGGCGGGCGGTACGTCGCACGGGGTGGGCCTGGAGGCCCCGAAGGCGCTGCACGGCGTCATGCCGCGCGCCAAGGGCGTCGCACGTGCCGGCCTCGCCACGGTCAACCGGAACCTCTCTCCGTTCGTCTGGGGCGGCAAGCAGCGCTGGTTCGCGGAGCCGCCGCACATGCAGGTGTCGATCCTCTTCGTGCCCGCTGACGCCCCGGAGCCGAAGGTCGGCGAGGAGCTGGTGGCCCACCTGCGGCACACCACCACGCAGTTCGACCGGATCGTCGACCGCTGACCCGGCGGCCGTCGGCAGCGCTGAGCGAGATATCGGCTGCCGGCTCGCTCTCAGGAGGCATCACTACGCCGAAGGCCGTGCACGGAGTCCGTGCACGGCCTTCGGCGTACGCCTCCTCCAGGGTGTTCGCTCAGGGCGAACTCTCTGTCGTGCCACAGCTGCCCCACTCCACGTGCGGCCCGTCGACGTGCGCCGCGTGGCGCGGCGGGTGAGCCGCCGCACCGAGGACGAAAACGTCTTCCGCGCCGTCCAGTACGCCACCCGCGGGATCGTCGTCGCCGGTCCGGCGCACCACGTCACGTTCCGGCAGGTAGATGTCCCGTACGACGACGGCGCACAGGTACAGCGTGCCCAGTAGATGGACGGCGATGGCGAGTTGGTAGCCCTCGGTCGGCAGTCCCTTGTGGGCGTCCCCGCTGGTCGTGTACGCGAGGTACATCCAGATCCCGAGGAAGTACGCCACCTCGCACGCCTGCCAGATCAAGAAGTCCCGCCAGCGCGGCCGGGCCAGCACGGCGAGCGGGACCAGCCAGAGCACGTACTGGGGCGAGTAGACCTTGTTGGTGAGGATGAAGGCCGCGACGATCAGGAAGGCGAGTTGGGCGAGGCGTGGGCGGCGCGGGGCGGTGAACGCGAGCGCCGCGATACCCCCGCAGACGAGCACCATCATGATCATCGCGGAGGTGTTGGCCGCGTCCGGGGTGATCTGGATGTCGAACCGCTGCGAGAGGATCAGGAAGATCGAGCCGAAGTCGACTCCCCGTTCATGGCTGAAGCTGTAGAACTTCGCCCATCCCTCCGGCGCGAGAATCATCACCGGAAGGTTCACGGCGAGCCAGGCGCCGACAGCGCCGAGCAGTGCCGTACCGAACTCACGCCATTTGCCGGCCCGCCAGCACAGGACGAAGAGCGGCCCGAGCACCAGGAACGGATAGAACTTCGCGGCCGTGGCGAGCCCCACCAGCACGCCGAAAGCGAGGGGGCGCCGCCGTGACCACATCAGCATCGCGGCGGCCAGCAGGGCCACAGCGAGCAGGTCCCAGTTGATGGTCGCCGTCAGCGCGAACGCGGGCGCGAGGGCGACCAGCAGGCCGTCCCAGGGGCGTCGACGCTGAGTACGCACGGTGCAGACGGCGATGACAGCCGCACACACCATCAGCATCCCGGCATTGACCATCCAGTACCACTGCTCCTGGTGCTGGATGCTGCCGCTGCCGGGGGTGAGCCAGGAGGCGACCTCCATGAACACACCGGTCAGCACCGGGTACTCGAGGTACTCCATGTCACCGGAGAGCTTGTCGAAGTACGGCACCAGGCCGTCGGCGAAGCCGCGTCCCTGATAGAGGTGCGGGATGTCCGAGTAGCACGCGTGCGTGTACTGGGAGCTGGCCCCGAAGAACCAGGCACCGTCGTAGCAGGGCAGCTTCTGGACCATGCCGAGGGCGAACATGCCGATCGCGACAAGCGCGACCACCCGCACGGGAGTCCACCAGGACGTCCCCAGCAGTGCGCGCTGCCCGATGGGGCCGCCGATCAGCTCACTGCCGCTCGCGGCGACCTCGTCCTCCTTGGTCGGCCGCACGGGCTCCGGCTCGTCCACGCTCACTGGCGTCGTGTCTGCACTGGGCATGTCGCACATCCTGCCGTACGCACCTAGGTATACGCCGAGGGCCGCCGCACCCGGTCAGGTGCGACGGCCCTCGTTTCACGTGAAACACCTCACGGCGGGTCACGAAGGATGTTTCACGTGAAACACCCTTGACGGTGACCACCGGCCGGTAGCCGGCGTTCGGTCATCCGAAGATGCCTCCGCCGTTGCCATTGCCTCTCGTGCCGCCCTCGGATTCGGTCGGTGACGGACTCACACCGCCGTCCGTGCCGCCGGCATCCGTACCACCCGTATCGTTGCCGCCCACGTCGTTGCAGGTCGGGTCGAACGGGTTGCTGCAGCTCTGGCTCGGTGTGGGCGACGGCGAGACCTCGGACTCACTCGGCGACGGGCTGGGCGAGGTGGCCTCCTCCTCGGACTCGGTCACCGACGGGGTCGGAGTCGGGTCCGGCTCGTCATTGATGACCTCACCGATGGGCTCGGGCTCGGGGAAGTCGATGGCCTTCTTGCCCTTGAGCGCCTGCTCCATGTAGTCGTGCCAGATTTCTGACGGGAACGAGGCACCGTGGATCGACTTCTGACCGCCGGTTCCGTACATCTGCAGGAACTCGCGGTTCTTGATCTTCTCGTTGTCGTCCATGCGGTACATGCCGATGGCCGTCGACAACTGCGGGGTGTACCCGACGAACCAGGCGGACTTGTTGCCGTCGGTGGTGCCGGTCTTACCGGCCACCTCACGACCCGGCAGCCGGGCGTTGGTACCGGTTCCCTCGTCGACCACGGTCTTCAGGACATCGGTGACGTTGTCGGCCACCTTGGCGGTGAAGGCCTGCTTGGTCTTGGCGATGTCCTGATGGTTGAAGACGACACCGTCCTCACCCTCGATCTCCTTGACCGAGTAGATGTCGCGCTGCTTGCCGCTGTCGGCGAAGGTGGCGTACGCCCCGGCCATGCGGATGGCACTCGGGTCGGAGATACCGATCGAGAAGGACGGGTAACTGGTGCCCGTCAGGCTGCTCTCCAGGAGGCCCGCGTCCATGGCGGACTCCTTGACCTTGTCCAGACCGACGTCCATGCCGAGCTGGACGAACGCGGAGTTCGCCGAGACCCTCATCGCCTCACGAAGGCTGATGTCGTAGTTCGGCGGGCTGCCGTACGACTCGTCCCCGTCGTTGGCCTGGAGCCACTCCTCGCCCTTCTCGTTCGTCCAGACGTCGCCGTTGTATTCCTGGATCTTGAGGTTGTTCTTGCCGCTGAACAGGCTCTTCGGGGAGACGATGGTCCGCTCGTCCTGAGGCTGCTCCTCGTCGCCGTCCTTGTCGCGCACGCCCCACTTCATGGCGGCCGCCAGCACGAAGGGCTTGAACGTCGAGCCCACCTGGGCACCCGTCTGGTCGGCGTTGTTGGTGAAGTGCCGGGTCGCGTCCGCGCCGCCGTAGATCGCCCTGATCGCACCGGTGGCCGGATCGACCGAGGCCCCGCCGAACTCGACGTGGGTGTCCGTCTTGGGGCGCTCCTTGGGCTTGATGTTCTCCTTGCGGACCTTCGTCACGGCGTCCGAGAGCTGCTTGACCATCTTCTTGTCGAAGGTCGTGTGGATCTCGTAGCCGCCCCGCCGCAGCTCGGTCTCCGAGATCTTGGTGTTCTTGATGATGTACGCCTTGGCGAGGTCGACGAGGTACCCGACCTGACCCTTCAGGTCCGTGTTCGAGCGAGGGCTCTGGACCTTGGGGAACGTCGAGTACTTGGCCGCCTCCGCCCGGCTGAGGTGACCGTCCTTGACCATCTCGCCGAGGATCCACTCCCAGCGGTCCTCGGCCCGCTTGCGGTTGGCCTGAGGAGTGGCAGCGGGGTCGATCTCTACCGAGCCCGCCGGGTCGTAGTAAGTCGCTCCCTTGAGCACGCCGGCCAGGAAGGCACACTCACTCGGGTTCAGGTTCTCCGCGTCCTTGTTGAAGTAGGCGCGGGCGGCAGCCTGGATGCCGTAGGCGTTGCGCCCGTAGTAGGCGGTGTTCAGGTAGCCGCTCATCACCTCCTCCTTGGACTTCTTCGCGCCCACCTTGATCGAGATGAAGAGCTCTTTGAACTTCCGGGACAGGGTCTGCGACTGGTCGTCCAGCATCGCGTTCTTCACGTACTGCTGGGTGATGGTCGAGCCACCCTGGGTGTCGCCGCCCTTGGCCATGTTGAACAGGGCGCGAGCGATACCCATCGGGTCGACGCCGCTGTCGGTCTCGAACGTCTTGTTCTCGGCCGAGATGACCGCGTACCGCATCGCCTTGGGGATCTTGGAGTACGCGATGATCTGCCGGTTGGTCTCACCACCGGTGGAGACCATCTGGCTGCCGTCGTCCCAGTAGTAGACGTTGTTCTGCGCCTGGGCCGCCTTGGCCGGGTCAGGAACACCCACGAGCGCGTAGCCGATCCCCGCCACCGCCACCAGGCTCCCGAAGAACCCGATGAACAATCCGGTCACGAGCCGCCACGACGGCACCCAGCGGGCGGCCCCGTACTTCCCCGCGCGCGGGTAGTCGATGATCCGCTTTCTGGAAGGCGGCGCGGCACGCCCTCTCCCTCGCCCGGGACCACGCCCCGCGCCCTCGGGTGCAGCTCTGCGGCGGCTGCCCCCTGTGCTTCTCTGCGCCGCCCGCCGGGCCTCGGCACGGCCGCCGTACGGGCGCTCCTCACCTCCCGCCCCATAGGAGCCGGAAGGAGACCCGGTGGCGCCTCGCGGTGCCGCGCGGCGGCCGGAGGACGCCGACTGGCCGCGTCGGGCCGCGGCACGTCCGCCTCCCTGCGGCTGCGGCGGTTTGCGACGGTGCTCGCTCATCGAACGACTACTCCTCGGGCAGGCGCACCCTTGCGCGCCTGGAAACGGCGGCTGGTTTCCTGTCCCCCCGAAGTACGGATGCGGTCGTGTTGGCATTCATCCGTACTGCACCAAGGACGACGACGTGCTCAGACGTCACTCGGTTCCCGGTGGTGTGCATGGCGCACAGACTACGCACCGCCAAAACCCCCGAGGACCGAACTTCACCCCAAACCAGGCAACTTGCCTGCAACGAAACGGTGATGTGATCCCGTTCACCGTGCACCCTCTTGTCGCATCCGGAGGGGCGTTCTATCGTCGTGATGTATCGAGTCGATACATCAGCTCGGAATAAAGACGTGAAGACGAGGCTGCGGCAGAGAGGAGGCGACGATGAGCCGGCGCTCCGGAATCCTCGAGTTCGCCGTACTCGGCCTGCTCCGCGAATCTCCGATGCACGGCTATGAGCTGCGCAAACGACTCAACACGTCACTGGGTGTGTTCCGCGCCTTCAGCTACGGGACGCTCTACCCCTGTCTCAAGACGCTGGTCGCCAACGGCTGGTTGATCGAGGAATCGGGGGGCGCGCAGGAAGAATCTCCCGCCGCCCCGCTCACCGGGCGCCGGGCAAAGATCGTCTACCGGTTGACGGCGGAAGGTAAGGAGCACTTCGAGGAACTGCTCTCGCAGACGGGCCCCGACGCGTACGAGGACGAGACCTTCGCCGCTCGTTTCGCCTTCTTCGGGCAAACCTCCCGCGACGTGCGCATGCGCGTCCTGGAGGGCCGTCGCAGCCGCTTGGAGGAGCGGCTGGAGAAGATGCGCGCCTCTCTGGCGCGCACCCGGGAGCGCCTCGACGACTACACGCTTGAGCTCCAGCGCCACGGGATGGAGTCCGTGGAGCGCGAAGTGCGCTGGCTGAACGAGCTCATCGAGAGCGAGCGGGCGGGCCGGGACCTCAGGGGACGCGCCCACGGAGAACCCGCTCGCGACACCACAGAGGGAGCGCCGGGCGTCCTGCCCCGGACCGGGGACGACCCCGGTCCGGATACGCCCGGCGACACTGCCACGTGAGACCCCTGCCAGGGCCTCACTCGTACACACAGGGAGCAACCGGAATGGGTTCGGTTCGCGTAGCCATCGTCGGCGTGGGCAACTGCGCCGCTTCGCTGGTGCAGGGAGTCGAGTACTACAAGGACGCCGACCCGGCGTCGAAGGTCCCCGGCCTGATGCACGTCCAGTTCGGCGACTACCACGTCCGTGATGTCGAGTTCGTCGCCGCGTTCGACGTCGACGCCAAGAAGGTGGGCCTGGATCTCGCCGACGCCATCGGCGCCTCCGAGAACAACACCATCAAGATCTGCGACGTGCCCAGCACCGGCGTGATCGTCCAGCGCGGCCACACCCTCGACGGCCTCGGCAAGTACTACCAGGCCACCATCGAGGAGTCCGGGGAGGAGCCGGTCGACGTCGTCAAGATCCTCAAGGACAAGCAGGTCGACGTGCTCGTCTGCTACCTGCCGGTGGGGTCCGAGGACGCGGCGAAGTTCTACGCCCAGTGCGCCATCGACGCCAAGGTCGCCTTCGTCAACGCCCTCCCGGTCTTCATCGCCGGTACCAAGGAGTGGGCGGACAAGTTCACCGAGGCAGGCGTCCCGATCGTCGGCGACGACATCAAGTCGCAGGTCGGTGCGACGATCACGCACCGCGTCATGGCGAAGCTGTTCGAGGACCGGGGCGTCATCCTGGACCGCACGATGCAGCTGAACGTCGGCGGCAACATGGACTTCAAGAACATGCTCGAGCGCGAGCGCCTGGAGTCCAAGAAGATCTCCAAGACGCAGGCCGTCACCTCGCAGATCCCCGACCGGGACCTCGGCGAGAAGAACGTGCACATCGGCCCGTCCGACTACGTCGCCTGGCTCGACGACCGGAAGTGGGCGTACGTCCGTCTGGAGGGTCGTGCGTTCGGTGACGTCCCGCTGAACCTGGAGTACAAGCTCGAGGTGTGGGACTCCCCGAACTCGGCCGGCGTCATCATCGATGCCCTGCGTGCCGCGAAGATCGCCAAGGACCGCGGCATCGGCGGCCCGATCCTGTCCGCCTCGAGCTACTTCATGAAGTCCCCGCCGGTCCAGTACTTCGACGACGAGGCCCGCGAGAACGTGGAGAAGTTCATCAAGGGCGAGGTCGAGCGCTAGCAGCGCGGCCACCGCTGCGCGCCCGCGCAACAGGGCCCTGAAGTACTTCACTTCGAGTCCTACGGGGGTCCCCGGGTCGCATGACCCGGGGACCTTCCCCGTATGTGAGGCTGTGCCCCATGTCCGTCGTGCGTGACCTGCGCGTCCTGCTCCGCTTCCGGAACTTCCGGCGCCTGCTCGCCGTACGGCTGCTCTCCCAGGGCGCCGACGGCGTCTATCAGGTAGCGCTCGCCACATATGTCGTCTTCTCACCGGAGAAGCAGACGTCGGCCGCCGCGATCGCCTCGGCGATGGCTGTCCTGCTCCTGCCGTACTCGCTCGTCGGCCCATTCGCCGGAGTCCTGCTGGACCGCTGGCGACGCCGTCAGGTCTTCCTCTACGGCAACGTGCTGCGCGCCCTCTTGGCCGGTGTGACGGCCGTCCTGATGCTGAGCGATGTGCCGGACTGGCTCTTCTACGTTTCCGCGCTGTGTGTCACCGCGGTCAACCGCTTCGTCCTGGCCGGGCTCTCTGCCGCCCTTCCACGCGTGGTGGACGCCGATCGCCTGGTGATGGCCAACTCCCTATCGCCGACAGCAGGAACGCTCGCCGCCACCGCCGGCGGCGGAATCGCCTTCGTCGTACGACTGGTGGTGGCGGACTCCGACGCCGTGGTGGTCCTCGTCGCCGCGGCCCTGTACCTGTGCTCGGCCCTCGCTTCCCTGCGCATGGCACCGGAACTGCTCGGGCCCGAATCCGACCTGGTGCGCGTACGGCTGCGAGCGGCACTCACCGGCACCGCACGGGACCTGGTGGCGGGCGTGCGGCATCTCGCTGAGCCCCGAAGGCGGGAGGCGGCCTGGGCGCTGGCCTCCATGACGCTGATGAGGTTCTGCTACGGCGCTCTGACGGTCATGGTGCTGATGCTGTGCCGGTACGCCTGGTCGTCCGGCTCCGACGAAGGACTGGCCCTGCTGGGCCTCGCTGTGGGGGTCTCGGGCGCTGGTTTCTTCGCCGCAGCCGTGGTGACCCCGTGGGCAGCGGGGCGGCTGGGCCCAGGCATGTGGATCGTCACCTGTGCGGCTGCCGCTGCCGTCCTCGAGCCCGCGCTGGGACTGCCGTTCGCTGAAGTTCCCATGCTGATCGCAGCGTTCGTTCTGGGCCTCGTCACCCAGGGAGCAAAGATCGCCACCGACACGATCGTCCAGTCCTCGGTCGACGACGGTTTCCGCGGCCGGGTCTTCTCGGTCTATGACGTGCTGTTCAACGTCGCGTTCGTCGGAGCCGCCGGAGTCGCTGCCCTGATGCTTCCGCCTGACGGCCGCTCGGCCGCTCTGGTGATGACCATCGCCGTTATCTACGCGACGGTCGCTTCGGGTCTGGCTCGCTATGAACGGCGGTAAGTGCCACGTCAAAGACGGCCGGTGAGCCCCCAGCAGCCACACACCACTCGAGGAGCGATGTTTCACGTGAAACATCGCTCCTCGACCCGTGTGCGTCCCGCTTGTCCGGGGCGATGTTTCACGTGAAACATGGCCCCGGTCTTTCGGCGCGCCCTCCAGGTCTGCCCAGGTTTCAGTCCTGCCCGGCCCACCACTCCTTGAGCGCCGACACCGCCGCATCGTGCTCCATCGGACCGTTCTCCAGTCGCAGCTCCAGCATGAACTTGTAAGCCTGCCCGACGACCGGGCCGGGACCGACGCCCAGGATCTCCATGATCTGGTTGCCGTCGAGGTCCGGGCGGATGGCTTCCAACTCCTCCCGCTCCTGGAGCTGAGCGATGCGTTGTTCCAGGCCGTCGTACGCCCGGGAGAGAGCGGCCGCTTTGCGCCTGTTGCGCGTGGTGCAGTCGGAGCGGGTCAGCTTGTGGAGGCGGTCCAGGAGCGGGCCCGCGTCACGTACGTACCGGCGGACCGCCGAGTCCGTCCATTCCCCGGTCCCGTAGCCGTGGAAGCGCAGGTGGAGCTCGACCAGACGCGAGACGTCCTTGATGAGCTCGTTGGAGTACTTGAGGGCGGTCATCCTCTTCTTGGTCATCTTGGCGCCCACCACCTCATGGTGGTGGAAGGAGACCCGGCCGTCCTTTTCGAAGCGGCGCGTCCTCGGCTTACCGATGTCGTGCAGCAGCGCGGCGAGCCGAAGTGTGAGATCGGGACCGTCCTCCTCCAGCGCCATCGCCTGCTCCAGCACGATCAACGTGTGGTCGTAGACGTCCTTGTGCCGGTGGTGCTCGTCACGCTCCAGACGCAGCGCCGGAAGCTCGGGCAGCACATGGCCGGCGAGCCCGGTCTCGACCAGCAGCGTCAGACCCTTGCGCGGATACGCGGACAGGATCAGCTTGTTCAGCTCGTCCCGGACCCGCTCAGCGGAGACGATCTCGATCCGCCCTGCCATCCCGGTCATCGCCGAGACCCCGTCAGGAGCCACCTCGAAGTCGAGCTGGGCGGCGAAACGCGCGGCCCGCATCATCCGCAGCGGATCGTCGGAGAAGGACTCCTCAGGAGTGCCAGGCGTGCGCAGCACCCGCTCCGCGAGGTCCTTCAGACCACCGTGGGGATCGATGAACTCCTTCTCAGGGAGGGCCACGGCCATCGCGTTCACCGTGAAGTCGCGCCGTACGAGGTCCTCCTCGATGGAGTCTCCGTAGGACACCACCGGTTTGCGTGAGGTTCGGTCGTACGCCTCCGACCGGTACGTGGTGACCTCGATCTGAAAGCGCTGAACAGCCTCTCCGACGCGGGCGTCCTTCTGAGCCCCCACCGTGCCGAAAGCAATGCCGACCTCCCACACGGCGTCCGCCCAGGGTCGCACAATCTTCAGTACGTCCTCAGGACGCGCGTCCGTCGTGAAGTCCAGGTCGTTGCCGAGTCGGCCGAGGAGCGCGTCCCGTACCGAGCCGCCGACGAGGGCGAGTGAGAACCCGGCCTCCTGGAAACGGCGGGCGAGATCGTCGGCGACAGGAGACACCCGCAGCAGTTCACTCACCGCGCGGTGCTGCACCTGGCTCAGGGCACTGGGCTTGTCTTCGTTGGCGTTCGGCACAACAGAAAAGGGTACGTGCCCCCGGCCACCGGAAGCGCCTCCATCAAACGTCCACAGTCGTCTCCACCGTCGCTCCCCTTAATACGTGCACATACGGGGCACGGTGGCTCTGTCCGTCGATCTTGTGAGGCAGACCGCGGCACTTCCCCTCGGCGCACATCGTTACCATGCGTGGACGCACATTCCGACGACCACTGACACGACAAGGGACGGGCGAGCGCGTGGCCGAGGCGGCAGACACCCAGGGGATGAGTGCCTCACCTGCCCGTCGGTGGCTCCGGCGTACCGGAGCGCTGTTCGCCGGGGCGCCTCTGCTGGCCTGTCTGCTCCAGCTGCCCACCGCCCCGGAGGCCCACTCCGCGGAGAAGTCCTCGCCGACCGAGGCCACCGGGTCGAACACGGTCGACGTCTCCTTGGACTCGCTCGCCCCCAGCGTCCCCACGGACGGCGACACCCTCACCGTCTCCGGCATGGTCAGGAACAACGGCAAGCAAGCGGTCACGAGCGCCCACGTGGGCCTCCGTATCGGCGGGACCGTGTCCGGCCGTACGGCGATCGACGAAGCCGCCAAGCGCGGCGGCTTCAACCCGTACGCGGACGGGACGGAGGTCGGAGGCAAGTACGTCGAGAAGTTCTCCCGGCTCGCCCCCGGCGTCGCCCAGTCCTTCAGCATCTCGGTGCCGGTCGAGGAGCTGGACCTGAGTGCCGACGGCGTCTACCAACTCGGTGTCTCCCTCTCGGGCCGGACCGCGTCCGCACCGTACGACCAGGTACTCGGCATCGAGCGGACGTTCCTCCCCTGGCAGCCGGAAACGGCGGACACCAAGACGAAGACGACATACCTATGGCCGCTGATCTCCACCTCCCACCTGACGGCGGAGACGGGACCGAGCGAACAGCAGACGCCTGTCTTCCAGAACGAGGACCTGGCCGACGAGATCTCTCCAGGCGGCCGTCTTGGCCAGATGCTGAGCCTGGGCAAGGCGCTCAACATCACCTGGGTGATCGACCCGGATCTCCTTGCCTCCGTGGACGCGATGACGCGCAGCTACCGCGTCAAGAGCGGCACCGAGACCGTCGCGGGCAAGAACCAGGCGGTCGCCAAGCGGTGGCTCGGCGAACTGGAGGAAGCCGTCCAGGGCGAGGAAGTCGTCGCCCTTCCCTTCGCCGACCCCGACATCGCCTCGCTGGCACACAACGGCAGGAACGTCTCGGGCTCGCTGAGCCACCTGAAGGACGCCACCGACGTGGCCGCCGACACCGTCGAAACCGTGCTCCACGTGAAACCGGAGACGGACTTCTCCTGGCCCGTGAACGGTGCTGTCGACCCCTCGATCGTCAAGGTCGCCACCTCGGCGGGCGCCGACAAGGTCATCGCCCGCAGTGACAGCTTCCAGGAGAACGGAAGCCTGACCTACACGCCGAACGCGGCCCGCCCCATCGGTGGCGGGACCACGGCGGTCGTCGCGGACGCACGGCTGTCGACGGCGTTCCAAGGCGATATGACAAAGGCCGGCAACGCGACCCTGGCCGTGCAGAACTTCCTCGCACAGAGCCTGGTGACCAACCTGCAGACCCCGGACAAACAGCGCAGCGTGGTGGTCGCCCCACAGCGCATGCCGTCCGTGAGTCAGGCCCAGACGATGGCGCAGGCCCTGGCAGATCTCCAGAACGGAAACTGGACCCAGTCGCAGGAACTGTCGGCGGCCGCCGACGCCAAGCCCGACCCCAGCGCCGCCACGAAGGTCCCGGCGGCATCCTCGTACCCCAGGTCCCTGCGCAAGCAGGAACTGCCGACCTCGGCCTTCGAGACGATCCTGGGCACGCAAACGGATCTCGACCGTTTCAAGATGATCCTCGACGACAAGTCCCGGGTCGTCACCCCCTTCGGACGGGCCATGAACCGGGAGATGTCCACCTCCTGGCGCGGCCGTGCCACCGAGGCCGGCGCCTACCGCGACAGCGTGCGGTCGTACCTCGGCACGCTCACCGACCAGGTCAGGCTGATCAAGAAGTCGGAGACGAAGCTCTCCGGCCGCAGTGCCACGATCCCGGTGACGGTGCAGAACAACCTTGTGCAGGGCGCCGACAAGCTGGTGCTGCGCCTGACGTCGTTGCAGCCGAAGCGCCTGGAGATCGACGGCGAGGACTACGCGGAGAAGACCATCAAGGTCTCCGGCGGACACAGCCAGTCAGTGAAGTTCGACACCAACGCCAACGCCAACGGCGAGGTCGAGGTGGTGGCGCAGCTCTACACGGAGGACGGTCAGAAGTATGGTCCCTCCGTCAGGTTCGACGTGAACGTCACCGAGTTCACGCCCACGGTGATGCTGGTGATCGCCGGCGGAGTCCTGCTGCTCGTGCTCGCCGGCTTCCGGATGTACACGCAGCGCAAGCGCGCGGCTGCGCGGCAGGCCGAGGAGGACGGTGCCGCGGAAGAGACCGCGGCCGAGAAGCCCGGCGACACCGCAGGCCTCGCCGCGGACGAACCCGAGGTGGAGTCCCGCGTGCTGTCCGGGGCAGGCGATCCGGAGCACCCGAGTGACCCGCCCGCGGACACCGCACAGGAAAGCGCCGACCCGTCCGGCACGGGTGAGAGAGTGGACCGTTGAGCGATGTCGTGGCCAATGGGCCAGGGGACGATGAGGTGGGGCAAGGATGAACGCGCCGTACGACGGTGACCACGGTCAGGGCGCGGCCGACTCGGGACATCCCGAGCGTCCGCAGCCCGGGCCGGGCCATGTCCCGCCGCAGCCCCACACCGACATGTACCTGCAGGACGCCCCAGGACCGGACGCCTACGGCCAGGACCCCTACCGGGCGCAGGACCTCTCCGCCCAGGACCCCGTCGCCGAGGCGTTCTACGACCGCGCCGCCCACCCCCCGCCGCCCCCGGGCACCTACCAGCCACCGCAGCCGCTCTACGGCCGGCCTCAGTCCTCCCCCTACGCTCCCGACCCGAGGGTGTGGGCACAGACCCCACCGCCGGAGCCCGAGGGGCCGTCACAGCATCTGCCCTACGGCGACGATCCCCGTACGACGCAGTTCGTCGGCGTGGACGATCTCGTCACACGGGCCGGGGAGCAGCGACACGAGCCGGACGCCTTCGCCCACCTCTTCCGCGACCAGCAGCAGAGCGGCGCACACACCCCCATGGAACAGCCCTCCGTACCGGGCCCGGCCCAGCCGCCGAGGCCCGCCCAGAGCGCCGAACCCCAGCAGACCGCCCCTGCGCCCGCTCCCGCCCCTGCGGCCAAGAAGGGCGGCCGTGCCTCGGGGCTGCTGAAGTCCAGCGCCGTGATGGCGGCCGGCACCATGGTGTCCCGTCTCACCGGGTTCATCCGCTCGGCGATGATCGTCTCCGCCCTGGGCCTGTACCTGCTGGGCGAGTCCTTCCAGGTGGCGTACCAGCTGCCGACGATGATCTACATCCTGACCGTCGGCGGCGGCCTGAACTCTGTCTTCGTGCCCCAGCTGGTGCGCTCCATGAAGGAGGACGACGACAACGGGGAGGCCTACGGCAACCGGCTGCTGACCCTGGTCATGGTGGCCCTCGGCGCGCTCACCGTAGCCGCCATGTTCGCCGCGCCGCTCCTTGTCCGTGCCCTGTCGAACCCGCTCGCGACGAACGCCTCGGCCAACGAGGTGGCGGTCACCTTGACCCGCTACTTCCTGCCGTCGATCTTCTTCATGGGCATCCACGTGGTGATGGGGCAGATCCTCAACGCCCGCGGCCGGTTCGGCGCGATGATGTGGACCCCGGTCCTGAACAACATCGTCATCATCGTGACCCTGGGAGCGTTCCTGTGGGTCTACGGCAGCGCCGCCAACTCGCACATGACCGTCGAGAACATCCCCCCGGAGGGGGTGCGGCTCCTCGGCGTCGGTGTGCTCCTCGGCCTCGTCGTCCAGGCCCTCGCGATGATCCCGTACTTGCGGGAGACCGGCTTCAAGCTGCGCCTGCGCTTCGACTGGAAGGGCCACGGCCTGGGCAAGGCCGCGATGCTCGCCAAGTGGACGATCCTGTTCGTCCTCGCCAACCAGGCGGGCGCCCTCGTCGTCACCCAGCTCGCCACCGCGTCGGTCACGGACTCGCAGGTCGACGGCACCGGTTACAGCGCCTACGCCAACGCCCAGCTCATCTGGGGCCTGCCGCAGGCGATCATCACGGTCTCCCTGATGGCCGCCCTGCTGCCGCGGATCTCACGCTCGGCCGCCGAGGACGACACGGGCGCCGTCCGCGACGACATCTCCCAGGGCCTGCGCACGACCGCCGTCGCGATCGTGCCCATCGCCTTCGGGTTCGTCGCGCTCGGCATCCCGATGTGCACCCTGATCTTCGGCTCCTCCGGCACCAGCTCCGCGACGAACATGGGCTACATGCTGATGGCGTTCGGCCTCGGCCTGATCCCGTACTCCGTGCAGTACGTCGTGCTGCGCGCCTTCTACGCTTACGAGGACACCCGGACGCCCTTCTACAACACGGTCATCGTGGCGGCCGTCAACGCCGGGGCTTCCGCGGTCTGCTTCCTCGTGCTGCCGGCGCGGTGGGCGGTGGTGGGCATGGCTGCCGCGTACGGCCTGGCGTACGTGATCGGCGTCGGGGTGGCCTGGCGTCGGCTGCGCAAGCGGCTGGGCGGTGATCTGGACGGGTCCAGGGTGCTGCGGACGTACGCCAGACTGTGCATCGCCTCGGTGCCCGCCGCTCTGCTCAGTGGTGCCGCCTGCTACGGCATCAGCCGCAGTCTGGGACAGGGCGTCGGCGGCTCGATGCTCGCGCTCGTCGGCGGCGGAATCGTTCTGCTCGGTGTCTTCTTCGTCGCGGCGCGGCGGATGCGCATCGAGGAGCTCAACTCAATGGTCGGTATGGTCCGCGGGCGCCTTGGGCGCTGAGGCGGGGGTAAGCGCACAACCATCGTCCGCCGCCGTGTGTCGCTCATAGCGGCGGACTGTGGGCACAATTGGCTTGGCGTCGGACAGCGCGCAAATGGATGGGGAGGCAGGAACGACGGTGGCGGAACGGAGCACGGCTGCCGTCGACGTGGCAGACAACAGCGGCGACGAGCCGCTGACCGCAGAGGCGGACCAGTCCACGGCCGACGGGGTGGCCCAGAACCGGGAGCGGGACACGGACAGCGCGGCGAGCGAAGAGGCACAGGGGAGCGGCGGCACGGAGGTCGGGAAGACCACGCCGCCCGAACTGCACAGCGGCCACAAGCTCGCCAGACGCTACCGTCTCGAAGAATGCGTCACCCGTCTGGACGGATTCAGCAGCTGGCGTGCGGTGGACGAGAAACTCCGCCGCGCCGTCGGCGTGCACATCCTGCCGGCCGACCACACACGGGCCCGTTCCGTACTGGCGGCGGCACGTTCGTCCGCCCTGCTGGGCGACCCTCGCTTCGTCCAGGTCCTGGACGCGGTCGAGGAGAACGACCTGGTGTACGTGGTGCACGAGTGGCTGCCGGACGCGACGGAGCTGACGACGCTGCTCGCCTCGGGCCCGCTGGAGCCGCACGACGCCTACCAGATGGTCACGCAGATCTCCCACGCCATGGCCGCCGCGCACCGCGAGGGCCTCGCCCATCTGCGGCTCAACCCCAGCGCCGTGCTCCGCTCCGGCTCCGGTCAGTGGCGCATCCGCGGGCTCGCCGTGAACGCCGCGCTGCGCGGGATCAGCTCCGACACCCCGCAGCGCACCGATACGGAGGCGATCGGCGCCCTGCTCTACGCCGCGCTCACCCAGCGCTGGCCGTACGAGGAACACGCCTACGGCCTCTCCGGGCTGCCGAAGGATGTCGGGCTCATCGCTCCCGACCAGGTACGGGCCGGTGTCCACCGCGGTCTGTCAGAACTCGCCATGCGCGCTCTCGTCAACGACGGCGCGACCGCCTCCCGCCACGAGTCCGCCTGCACCACGCCGGAGGAACTGGTGAAGGCGGTCAGCGAGATGCCCCGCATCCGCCCGCCGGAGCCGGCCTTCACCGCGCCGCCCGAGTACCAGCGCACGAGCTACCAGCAGGGGACGTACGGCCGTCAGACGCCCCACCCGGGCGCCACGCAGCCGATCACGGCGCCGCCGCCCCCGCTGCAGAGCCGTACTGGCAAGGCCCTCAAATGGGCTGTGTCGGCACTTCTCATCGCCGCCCTGGGTCTGGGCAGCTGGCAGCTCGCCGATGCCCTGATGGAGCGGGGCGGCAAGCCGTCCGATGACACGAACACGAACCAGACGTCGGGCGGGAACGACAAGGACGGCAACAAGACCGAGCCGACCAAGCCCATAGCGATCAAGAACGCCGAGGAGTACGTGGCCGAGGGCTCCGCCCAGGCGGCTGCGGACGTGGACCTCACCTACGACGGCAAGTCTTCCACGTACTGGCGCACCAAGCGGTACAACGAAGGGCCGAAACTGGCGCCGTACAAGCCCGGCGTCGGCATCGTCTACGACCTCGGATCGGCCCAGCAGATCGCGTCGGCGTCGATAGGGCTTCGGTACAGCGGGAACCACACCACGGTGCACCTGTACGCCACGGACTCACTGACTCCGTCGACGTCCGTCAGCGACATGAAGGAAATCGGCACTGTCACCACGGACGGCACGACCGCCACGGTGAAGGCATCGAAGTCGCTGAAGACGCAGTACGTCCTTCTGTGGATCACGGACGTTCCGTACGCGCCGACCGACGGATACAGCGGCGCCGGCTACAAGCAGGCCATCACGGACGTCAAGTTCACGGGCTGACGGCTCACGGTCGAGGGGAGGGGGTCCATGGCGGACGGCGCCGGTTACGGCGAGGCGAGCGATCAGGATCTCCTCGCCCGCCATGTCGAGGGCGACCCGGAGGCATTCGGAGAGCTTGTGCGGCGGCACCGCGACCGGTTGTGGGCGGTGGCGCTGCGCACGCTGGGGGACCGTGAGGAGGCGGCCGACGCGGTCCAGGACGCGCTCGTCTCCGCCTACCGGGCCGCTCACACCTTCCGCGGCCAGTCGGCCGTCACGACCTGGCTGCATCGCATCACCGTGAACGCCTGTCTCGACCGCGCTCGCAAGGCCGCCTCGCGGAAGACGGCACCCGTCGACGACACGGAGCGGCTGGAACAACTCTTGGAGCCGCACGAATCGGCATCCGCTCCGGCGGAGCGCAACGACCTGCACCGCCAGCTCCTGGAGGCTCTGGGAACCCTGCCCGCCGACCAGCGAGCCGCCCTGGTCCTGGTGGACATGCAGGGCTACCCCGTGGCGGAGGCCGCCAGGATCCTCGACGTGCCGACCGGCACCGTGAAAAGTCGTTGTGCTCGTGGCAGAGCCAGACTCCTCCCCTTGCTCACCCATCTCCGTGTGGACGGCGGAGGCGAGGACGGCAAGAAGTCTGCGGGCAGAAGGAACCGGACGCAGGGGACATCCGTCCCACCCGCAGCAGGACCACACGATGCAGGGCCAAGCGATTCAGCTGCTGTGAAGGGCGGAGGTGGGCGAGCGTGACATCCACGACCGATACGGCCGAGCACCCGGAGGTCACGGAACTCTCCGACCTCACCGAAGGTCTGCTCCCGCCTTCCCGTAGCGCGGATGTACGACAGCACCTGGACGAGTGCGTGCTGTGCGCCGACGTGTACGCCTCGCTGGAGGAGATCCGCAGCATGCTCGGCACGCTGCCGGGCCCTCCACGCATGCCTGCCGAGATCGCCGGCCGCATCGACGCCGCCCTCGCCGCCGAAGCGCTGCTGAATTCCACAGCACCCGGCCCCCGGGCGACGACGAGCCTGGAAGCAGCCGATGCGTCGCGTTCGGAAGTCGACCAGAACAGCGGCGTGCATGTTTCACGTGAAACATCGACCCCTACGGACCGCCCGGCCGGTCACTCCCGCGCGGCCACGGGCCCTGGCCGTCCAGGCCGCAGGCGCAACGTTCGCCGGAAGTCCATCGTTCTGGGCACGGTGTTCTCGGTCGCTGCCCTGGGGCTCGGCACGCTGCTCGCCCAGTCGATGGGGGACTCCGACTCCGGAGGCGGCCCCGCGGCAGGGCGCAGCGAGGACGCCTCCGTCAGCACGTTCGCCGGGGACACGGTGAAGAACCAGGTGGAGAGTCTCCTCTCCCAGGATCACCCCGAGGGGAAGACCTCAGAAGGCCGGGACGACTTCGGCACCAGCACCAAGCCACCAGGCGCCAAGACCGATGGGCCGAACATCAAGGTCGCGATCGACGTCCCGGACTGCATCACAGAGGGCATCGGCCGCAGCGAAAACCCACTGGCGGCGAAGGAAGGCGACTACAAGGGCGCGACCGCGTATCTCGTGGTGTTGCCCGACGCCTCCAACACCGACCGCGTCACGGCATACGTCGTCGACGCCGCCTGTGTGGGCAAGGCTCCTGCCTCCCCTGGCGACGTCCTGCTGAAGCGCTCGTATCCACGCCCCTCAGCAACGACCTCCACTGGTCGCTGAACGGCCGCGTCCGGACCCCTACCCCCCTTGCATCCCTGCGTGGTGCCATGGCTCCGTGTGCCCGGACACACCGGGAATGCACGCCCCGTAGGATCCGTTGGGTGGGGTGAGAGTTGTGAGAGAAGCTCCCACCGGCAGCAGTACGCAGCAGTCTCCAGAGACGAGGAATCAAGCCGTGAGCGACGTCCGAAACGTGATCATCATCGGGTCCGGGCCCGCCGGCTATACGGCGGCGCTCTACACCGCGCGCGCGTCGCTGAAGCCGCTGGTGTTCGAGGGCGCCGTCACCGCGGGTGGCGCGCTCATGAACACGACCGACGTGGAGAACTTCCCCGGCTTCCGGGACGGCATCATGGGCCCGGAGCTCATGGACAACATGCGTGCCCAGTCCGAGCGCTTCGGTGCCGAACTCGTTCCGGATGACGTGGTCGCCGTCGACCTCAGCGGTGAGATCAAGACCGTCACGGACACCGCGGGTACCGTGCACCGCGCCAAGGCGGTCATCGTCGCGACCGGCTCCCAGCACCGCAAGCTCGGACTGCCCAACGAGGATGCTCTCTCCGGTCGAGGAGTCTCCTGGTGCGCCACCTGCGACGGGTTCTTCTTCAAGGACCAGGACATCGCGGTGATCGGTGGCGGTGACACCGCAATGGAGGAGGCCACGTTCCTCTCCCGGTTCGCCAAGTCCGTGACGGTCGTGCACCGCCGGGACACTCTGCGAGCGTCCAAGGCCATGCAGGAGCGTGCCTTCGGCGACCCGAAGATCAAGTTCGTCTGGGACAGTGAGGTCGCCGAGATCAAGGGCGACCAGAAGCTCGCCGGTCTGACGCTGCGCAACGTGAAGACGGGCGAGACGTCGGAACTGCCGGTGACGGGCCTGTTCATCGCGATCGGCCACGACCCGCGTACCGAGCTCTTCAAGGGCTCGCTCGACCTGGACGAAGAGGGCTATCTGAAGGTCGAGGCCCCCTCCACCCGGACGAACCTGGCCGGTGTCTTCGGTGCCGGTGACGTCGTCGACCACACGTACCGCCAGGCGATCACGGCAGCCGGCACCGGCTGCTCCGCAGCCCTCGACGCCGAACGCTACCTCTCTGCTCTCGCGGACGGCGAGCAGGCCGCCGAGCCCGAGAAGACCACCGTCTGACCCTCATCCGCCCCACCGCACCAACCATTTAAGGAGCCCAGCCGTGGCCGGCACCCTGAAGAACGTGACTGACGACTCCTTCGAGCAGGACGTCCTCAAGAGCGACAAGCCCGTCCTGGTGGACTTCTGGGCCGCCTGGTGCGGTCCGTGCCGCCAGATCGCGCCGTCCCTGGAGGCGATCGCCGCCGAGTACGGCGACAAGATCGAGATCGTCAAGCTCAACATCGACGAGAACCCGGGTACGGCCGCCAAGTACGGCGTGATGTCCATCCCGACCCTGAACGTGTACCAGGGTGGCGAGGTCGCCAAGACCATCGTCGGCGCCAAGCCGAAGGCCGCGATCGTGCGCGACCTTGAGGACTTCATCGCCGACTGACTCGGTCGTCAGCGCCGCTGTTTCACAACAGCAGCGATGTTTCACGTGAAACACGAATGGGCCAGCCCTTGAGGGCTGGCCCATTCGTGTGTGGCCTCCGTATGCGGAGGCGGAGAAGCTCAACAGCTCTTACAGCGGGCGCAGCGCGGGTTCCTTTTGTACGGCCCCGAGCAAACGGTCCAGCGCCATCTCGACGTCCTCCTTCCAGGAGAGCGTTGTCCGCAGCTCCAAGCGAAGCCGGGGGTACGTCGGATGGGGCCGAACTGTCTTGAAGCCCACCGCCGTCAAATGGTCGGCTGGCAGCACACACGCCGGTGTCTGCCAACGGGCGTCCCCGAAGGCCTCAATGGCCCGGAAACCCCTGCGCAGCAGATCCTTGGCCACCGTCTGCACCATCACACGGCCCAGCCCCTGTCCCTGATAGCCCGGCATGATGAAGGCAGTCATCAGTTGCACTGCGTCGGGAGCCACCGGGCTCGTGGGGAACGCCGTTGAACGGGGGACATAGGCAGGCGGCGCGTACAACACGAAACCAACCGGCACCTCGTCCACGTAGACGACCCGGCCACAGGAACCCCAGTCCAGTAGAACAGCGGAGATCCATGCCTCTTTCTCCAGAGCCGGGGTGCCCGCCTTTACCGCAGCCTCACCACTGACTGGGTCCAACTCCCAGAAGACACACGAGCGACAGCGCTTGGGAAGGTCCTTAAGGTTGTCCAGGGTGAGCGGTACAAGCCGACGCCCCATGGGGGATGTTCCTCGCTTCCTTCGCCCGCTGCGTCGCGGGCGGCTGTCAGGACGCTCCGCTCTCTCAGCAGACTGCCGACGAAACCGCCAACCGCCCCCAGACCAAGGCCTGCCGTCACCAGCCCGGAACGGCTCATGGTTCGCATGACCCCCGCCTCCCCAATCAAGGTGCCGCCAGGTGGATGCGCCATACCCGAACGCATCGTATCCACGATGTGATTCCATCGATACCGCCTGAAAGCAAAGAGCGGGCCGTGTTCCGGTACACACCGGACATGGCCCGCTCTGCCGGTCGACCGGTCGAAAGTCGTCCTACAGTCTGAAAGCTCAGGATTCCGTCTCGTCGGATTCAGTGTCCAGGAGGCCCCTCTGAAGAACGGGTCCCTCGCCGGGGGCAAGGCTGCCAAGGATGCGTTCAAGGTCCTCCATCGAGGCGAACTCGACTGTGATCTTGCCCTTCTTCTGACCGAGGTCGACCTTCACCCGGGTCTCGAAGCGATCCGAGAGCCGGGTCGCCAGCTCGCTCAACGCCGGGGAGACCCGTGCACCGGCACGCGGTCCCTTGGAACGCGGGGCACTCTTCGGGTGCGAACCCATGAGGGTGACGATCTCCTCGACCGCCCGCACCGAGAGTCCTTCAGCGACGATCCGATGAGCCAGCCGGTCCTGCTCCTCCGAGTCCTCCACGGAGAGCAGTGCCCGGGCGTGCCCAGCAGAGAGCACACCGGCAGCCACACGGCGCTGTACGGCGGGCGAGAGCTTCAGCAGACGCAAGGTGTTGGAGACCTGCGGACGGGAGCGACCGATACGGTCGGCCAACTGGTCATGCGTGCAATTGAAGTCCTTGAGCAGCTGGTCATACGCGGCCGCCTCTTCCAGCGGGTTCAGCTGAGCTCGGTGCAGGTTCTCCAGGAGCGCGTCCAGGAGGAGCTTCTCGTCGTCCGTGGCGCGCACGATCGCCGGGATAGCCTCCAGGCCGGCCTCACGGCAGGCCCGCCAACGGCGCTCACCCATGATGAGCTCGTACCGCGCCGGACCCAGTTGCCGCACGACGACGGGCTGGAGAAGACCAACCTCCTTGATGGAGGTGACGAGCTCCTGCAGAAGGTCCTCGTCGAACACCTCGCGCGGCTGGCGGGGGTTCGGCGTGATGGAGTCGAGGGGAAGCTCGGCGAAGTGAGCGCCGAGAGGCGCCGCCGCTGTCTCCGCGGCACCGGTCACCGACGGGTCCTCTGTTTCACGTGAAACATGAGGCAGTGTCGCTACCTTCGCCGCCGCCACTCCTCGTTCCGAGGTGAGGGTGGGCACAGCCGCGGGAGTCGTGGCTCCTCCACCCCCCGCCGACGGTGTCGGCTTCTCCCCTGTCGGGGCTGCGGGGATCAGTGCGCCGAGACCACGACCCAGCCCCCTCCGTCGCTCGCTCACTGCGTCCCCTCCACCATGCTCGGGTTGTTCTGTGCGCCGATGTGGGCCTGCGTCGGGTCGTACCCGACGCCGACACCCTTCAGCGCGATCTCTCGTGCCGCCTCAAGATAGGAGAGGGCACCGCTCGATCCAGGATCGTAGGTCAGCACCGTCTGCCCATAACTCGGTGCCTCGGAGATTCGGACGGAGCGCGGAATGCTCGTCCTCAGCACCTCGTCACCGAAGTGGTTGCGCACCTCGTCTGCGACCTGGGACGCGAGGCGCGTCCGGCCGTCATACATGGTGAGCAGAATGGTCGACACATGCAGGGCGGGGTTGAGGTGCCCCCGCACCAGGTCGACGTTACGAAGCAGCTGGCCAAGGCCCTCAAGCGCGTAGTACTCGCACTGAATCGGGATGAGGACCTCCGCGCCGGCCACCAGCGCATTGACGGTCAGCAGACCGAGTGAGGGCGGGCAGTCAATGAGGATGTAGTCCAAGGGCTGCTCGTAGGCCTGGATCGCTCGCTGCAGTCTGCTCTCCCGTGCCACCAAGGACACCAGCTCGATCTCCGCACCGGCGAGATCGATCGTGGCGGGGGCGCAGAAGAGCCCTTCCACATCGGGCACAGGCTGGACGACTTCGGCAAGCGGCTTGCTTTCGACCAACACGTCGTAGATCGAGGGAACTTCGGCGTGGTGATCGATACCCAGGGCAGTGGACGCATTGCCCTGCGGGTCAAGGTCGATCACCAGGACACGTCCACCATGCAGAGCCAGTGAAGCAGCAAGGTTGACCGTCGTCGTGGTCTTCCCCACCCCGCCCTTCTGGTTGGCGACCACGATGACGCGCGTCTGCTCGGGCCGTGGCAGGCCCTCGCCGGCGCGGCCTAGAGCCTCCACCGCCAGTTGGGCAGCACGACCGATGGGAGTGTCGTCCATCGGAGGCGGTGTTTCACGTGAAACATCCTCCCCCATCGACTCGGTACGGGGACCGGGGACCGGATCGGTCATCGGTCCCGCGATGTTGGCGTCGGACCGCAAGGATTCACTCTCCTCGACTTCAGGCTCGCAATGAACAGAGCCTCCCATGTCTTCGGGGTCGCGAACCAGTGAGGCCTGGTGTTCTGTGGAGAAATCCACCTCTGTGGACAACTCCGCTACCTCTCCGAGTGACCCGAGAGGCTTACGGTCGCGAGGTCCGGCCGCGGCGCGACCGCGGCTGATGATGCCATGCAGCAGTGAGCGACGTTTCACGTGAAACACGATGCACAGCAGCTGTCGCCTCGCCCGCGCGACACTCCGAGTTGGGTAGGTTTGGCAGCTTGTGTGGAGTACCGCTGGTCCTCAGGACGGATGAGCCCACGGCCGGACCAACGGAGTCAGCGCTCGCCGGGCGCCCTAGCCTCGACGTCGACGAGCCCGTCCGGTCCGGGCCGCCTTCGCCCGCTTGGCGGCGAAGCGCACACCGCCCGGGCTTTCCCCGACCTCAACCCGGACGACCGTGGACATCGGTTCCACGACACCTTCACCGCAATGGAGGATCGACGTCTCGACCGCACCGAGCTTGCTCAGCGCCGTGGACGCGCTCTTCAGCTCCTCCTCAGCCGTGTCGCCCTTGAGCGCCAGCATCTCCCCGTACGGGCGCAGCAACGGAATCCCCCAGGTGGCCAGCCGGTCCAGCGGCGCCACTGCTCGCGCGGTCACGACATGGACGGGCTGCAGCTGCCCCATGACCTCCTCCGCACGCCCCCGGACGACCGTCACGTGGTCGAGACCCAGGAGCTCAACGACCTCGGTGAGGAAATTCGTGCGCCGCAGCAGCGGCTCCAGCAACGTGATCTTCAGGTCCTCTCGAACGAGGGCCAGCGGGATACCCGGCAGCCCTGCGCCCGAGCCCACGTCGCACACCGTCACGCCCTCGGGCACGACCTCCGAGAGCACCGCGCAGTTCAGCAGATGCCGCTCCCACAGGCGGGGCACTTCCCGCGGACCGATGAGCCCCCGCTGCACTCCCGCCTCAGCGAGCAGCTCCGCGTACCGGACCGCATCAGCGAAGCGGTCACCGAACACGTCACGCGCCTGCTCGGGCGCAGGGGGAAGCTCCGCTGCCTCCGTCACGGGAACCGTCCTTCCATAAGCGCATCAGCGCACCCCAGCGCCGACCACCAGAAACCAGGCTGACAAAGTTCGGCCCCGCCTGCGCAACAGACGGGGCCGGAGGAACGTACGAACCGAATCAGGCGGGAAGCACGACGACGAAGCGCTGCGGCTCCTCGCCCTCGGACTCGCTGCGCAGGCCCGCGGCCTTGACCGCGTCGTGCACGACCTTGCGCTCGAACGGCGTCATCGGCTTCATCTTGACCGGTTCACCGGAACTCTTGGCCTCGGCCGCGGCCTTGGCGCCCAGCTCGGAGAGCTCGGCCCGCTTCTTGGCGCGGTAGCCGGCGATGTCCAGCATCAGACGGCTGCGGTCTCCGGTCTCCCGGTGCACGGCCAGGCGTGTGAGCTCCTGAAGCGCCTCCAGCACCTCGCCGTCCCGGCCGACCAGCTTCTGCAGGTCGCGGCTGCCCGCGTCGCTGATGATCGAGACAGCGGCGCGGTCGGCCTCGACGTCCATGTCGATGTCACCGTCGAGGTCCGCGATATCCAGCAGACCCTCGAGGTAGTCCGCCGCGATCTCGCCTTCCTGCTCCAGGCGGGTCAGGGTGTCGCCACCCTCGGTGGCGGCGGAGGTGGTGCCTTCCGTCACGGGATGGACTCCTTCTTGCTTACTTCTTGGACGGGGACTTGGGACGCTGCTGGCCCTTGCGCTGGCCGGACTGGGCCTTGCTGCGGGTGCCGGAGCCAGGCTTCGAGGCCGCGTTCTTGGCGTTGGCGGCACCTGCGGGCTTGGCGTCCTTCGGCTCATCGGACGGCTCGTCGGACTTGCTCAGCGACGTCGAGGAGGTCGTCGGCTCGGCGCCGCCCGCCGGCTTGGCCCCACCGGACTGGCGCTGGGCCTTGCTCTGCCGCTTGGGCTGCTGACGCTTCGGAGCACCGGCGGTGGTCGGCGTACCGTCCTCGGCGGTGGCGACGGCTCCGGCCTCGCCCTTGACCACGGTCCCGTCGGCCTGGGCCGCGAGACCCGCTTTGGTGAGACCGTTGATGAACTTGCGCTCGTACTCGTTGCGGTCACGGCCCTTGGCGACGATCGCCTTCACGATGGCGCGCTCACCACGGCCGCGCGTCTTGCCGTGGTGCGTGACGTGCTTGTAGAGGCGCTCCAGGTAGGCGGCCTGAGCCTTGGAACCCGGGGTCGGGTTGTTGTGGATCACGTACATCTGCTGGCCCATGGTCCACACGTTCGTGGTCAGCCAGTAGACGAGGACACCGACCGGGAAGTTGATGCCGAAGACGGCGAACATGACCGGGAAGATGTACATCAGCATCTTCTGCTGCTGCATGAACGGCGTCTTCACCGTCGTGTCGACGTTCTTCGTCATCAGCTGGCGCTGCGTGTAGAACTGCGACGCCGACATCAGGACGATCATGACCGCGGTGACGATGCGGACGGTGGTCAGCGAGGCATCGAGCGCCGCGACCTCCGCGGAGCTGTCGGTGAACTTCGCTGCCAGTGGGGCCCCGAAGATGTGCGCCTTCTGCGCGCTGTCCAGCAGGCTCTGGTTGATCGAACCGATGGTGTCGTTGTTCGCGATGCTGTTGAGCACGTGGTACAGGGCGAAGAAGAACGGCGACTGCGCCAGGATGGGAAGGCACGAGGAGAGCGGGTTGGTGCCCGTCTCCTTGTACAGCTTCATCATCTCTTCGGACTGACGCTGCTTGTCGTTCTTGTAGCGCTCCTGGATCTTCTTCATCTCGGGCTGGAGCGTCTGCATGGCCCGGGTCGCCTTGATCTGCTTCACGAAGAGCGGGATCAGGCAGATTCGGATCAGGATCACCAGGGACACGATGGACAGGCCCCAGGCCCACCCGGTGTCATCGCCGAAGATGGCGCCGTACACCTTGTGGAACTGGACGATGACCCAGGAAACGGGTGTCGTGATGAAGCTGAAGAGACTGGCAATCGTGTCCACTAATCATGCTCCTTGGGCATGGGACGGGCTCTCGGCGGCCGGGCTCGAGGAGCGGTCGGGCACCCCGTGCCCCTCAGTGGCCGGTTCGGCGGCGGAGGTCCCGCCCTTGCGTGCGCGCCAGGCGTTGCGCAGCATCTCGTGCCATCGCGGTCGCTTGCGCGGCGGGACGTGGTCCACACCGCCCAGTGACCACGGATTGCACCGGAGGATGCGCCAGGCGGTGAGTGCCGTGCCCTTGATCGCACCATGCCGGTCGATGGCCTGGTAGCCGTAGTGGGAGCACGACGGGTAGTACTTGCAGACCGGCCCGAGCAACGGACTGATGGTCCACTGGTACAGCTTGATCAGCGCCAGCAACGGGTACTTCATCGCGCGCCCCCTCCCATCAGCCGCTGCAGAGCGGCATCCAGGTCTCGGGCCAGCTGTGCGTGGTCGGCGTCGCCCGCACCGGGCAGCGCTCGTACGACTACCAGGCTACCGGGGGGCAGCAGAGCCACTCGCTCACGCATCAGATGACGAAGTCGGCGCTTGACCTTGTTCCGTATGACCGCGCCTCCGACGGCCTTGCTCACGACGAAACCCGCACGCGTCGGGGGAGCGCTCTCCCCAGGCGCGTGCGGGTCCGTGGCACCGCTTCGAAGGTGGACGACGAGGAGCGGGCGCCCGGCCCGGCGACCTCGTCGTACCGCGGTCGCGAAGTCCTCGCGCCGCCTCAGCCGGTTCTCGGTGGGCAGCACGACGTCATGACCTGACCGGGATCAGGCGGACAGACGGGCGCGACCCTTGCTGCGGCGGGACGCGAGAATCGCGCGGCCGGCACGGGTGCGCATACGCAGCCGGAAGCCGTGGGTCTTGGCGCGACGACGGTTGTTCGGCTGGAAGGTGCGCTTGCTCACTCGGGGGCTCCAGAAAGAATCGGTGGTTGCGGGGTGCCGTCCTGGCTGTCACCGTGCGCCCACGAGTAGCTCGCGTCAACGCCCGAGTGCACCGCTTACCGATCACCCAAAGCGATCTGTGCCCATCGGAGGCAGGCGGCAGCAGCCATCGACAACTCGACCTGGTTACGGTACGCGGGGCCGCGCCATCAGGTCAAACCAGGGGTCACCGGGAGACACTATCCACAGCCTGGGGACAACAACTTGAACCGCACCGGCCGCCCTGACTACCGTGACTGGACTCCGATTCGTTCCCTTCTCCCCGACCCAACGGCTTTCCGCCGGCCCGACCGCCGGGAACAGACGTTCCCACCCGATTCGAATCCCGACCTGTCCCAGAACCACACGTTCGTGGGACCCGTGAGAGAGCGTGCCCTGTGGCTGACCTACCTGCCGATCTTGCCGCAGTGTGGCCACGAGTACTGGAGCAGCTCCTCGGTGAGGGCGGCGGGCAGGGCGTCGAGGTCAAGGACGAGCGCTGGATCAGGCGCTGCCAGCCGCTGGCACTGGTCGCGGACACCGCGCTGCTCGCGGTCCCGAACGAGTTCGCCAAGGGCGTACTGGAAGGCCGGCTCGCGCCGATCGTCAGCGAAACCCTGAGCCGCGAGTGCGGCCGCCCGATCCGAATCGCGATCACCGTCGACAGCTCGATCGGCGAAAGTCCCGCCCCGGCGCTCCCGTCGTCCCCGGTACAGCCCCGTTACGAGGAGCCCGAGCTTCCCTCCGTACCGGCGCAGAACCGTGACGGCTACGACGCTCCGCGCCCGGACACCTACGAGAGCCGGGCGCGGGACCCCTACGAGAGCTACGGCCGCCACCGCGCCGACGACCTCCCGCCCAGCCGTTCCGAACACCTGTCCGGGGGTTCCGGCGACCAGCTGCCGCCCCCGCGCGCGGACCAGCTCCCGACGCCCCGCCCCGCGTACCCAGGGGACTACCAGCGCCCCGAGCCCGGCGCCTGGCCCCGCCCGCACCAGGACGACTACGGCTGGCAGCAGCAGCGGCTCGGCTTCCCGGAGCGCGACCCGTACGCGTCCCCGTCGCAGGACTACCGCCCGCAGTCGATGGAGCGGCCGCCGTACGAGCAGCAGCGGTCGGAGTACGACAACTCCCGCGCCGATTACGAACAGACCCGCTCGGACTTCGACCACGGGCGAGGGGACTACGACGCGAAGCGGGGCGACTACGACCAGCGACCCGACCGCCGTGAGCTGCCCGACCCCCCGCCGGGCTCCGGGCATGTGCACCGCGGCGGACCGGTCGGCTCGGCACTGCCCGCGTCCAGTGGCGCCCCCGGCCCGCTGGCCGCACAGCCCGCGCCCGCGACGGGTCCGGGCGAGCCGACCGCACGGCTGAACCCCAAGTACCTCTTCGACACCTTCGTCATCGGCGCCTCGAACCGATTCGCGCACGCCGCCGCGGTCGCGGTCGCCGAGGCGCCGGCCAAGGCGTACAACCCCCTCTTCATCTACGGGGAGTCGGGACTCGGCAAGACCCACCTGCTGCACGCCATCGGGCACTACGCGCGGAGCCTCTACCCGGGCACACGCGTGCGCTATGTGAGCTCGGAGGAGTTCACCAACGAGTTCATCAACTCCATCCGCGACGGCAAGGGCGACAGCTTCCGCAAGCGCTACCGCGAGATGGACATCCTGCTCGTCGACGACATCCAGTTCCTGGCGGACAAGGAGTCGACGCAGGAGGAGTTCTTCCACACCTTCAATACCCTCCACAACGCCAACAAGCAGATCGTGCTCTCCAGCGACCGACCGCCCAAACAGCTGGTGACGCTGGAGGACCGGCTGCGCAACCGCTTCGAGTGGGGCCTGATCACCGACGTGCAGCCACCCGAACTGGAGACGCGTATCGCGATCCTGCGCAAGAAGGCGGTGCAGGAGCAACTCAACGCCCCACCGGAGGTGCTGGAGTTCATCGCCTCCCGGATCTCGCGCAACATCCGTGAGCTGGAGGGCGCGCTGATCCGTGTGACGGCGTTCGCGTCGCTCAACCGGCAGCCGGTGGACCTCGGCCTGACCGAGATCGTCCTCAAGGACCTGATCCCGGGCGGTGAGAACGCGGCACCCGAGATCACCGCGACCGCCATCATGGCCGCGACCGCCGACTACTTCGGTCTGACCGTCGAGGACCTGTGCGGCACCTCGCGCGGCCGCGCCCTGGTCACCGCCCGGCAGATCGCCATGTACCTGTGCCGCGAGCTCACCGACCTGTCACTGCCCAAGATCGGCGCGCAGTTCGGCAACCGCGACCACACGACCGTCATGCACGCCGACCGCAAGATCCGCGCGCTGATGGCCGAGCGCCGCTCCATCTACAACCAGGTCACGGAGCTCACGAACCGCATCAAGAACGGCTGACGACCACAGGCCGTCGACCACGGCCACACGTACGCCCCTGAAGGCGCCCCGGGACGAGCGTTCCGAGGGCGCCTTCGCCTTTGCCGGCATGTCCCACACAACGCCCCGAAGGGCGCCCATCGCACCGCTCCAGCGCGCCGCCCACCGCATCGGGACCCGCGCCGAGGGGCACCGGCCGTCGTTCCCCGTCCTCGCACCCGACACCCGCTGTTCGAATAGTCGTGGAGTTACGGCCTCTCTCCACAGATTCAGGGACTTTCTCCCGTCCACACCCTGGGGACTGGGAAGTTATGCAGATCATGTCCACAGGCCGCCCTGCCGGAGGGCCATCAGGCAAGGTCAGGTGCTTGTGGATTCGTGGACGAACGATCTCCACAGACTGTGGACGACGAGGAGATCCACAGCCTGTGCACGAAGTTGTCCACCGACAACCCACAGGCTGTGGTCAGTTGTCCCCAGCGCATCCCGGCTTCTCCACATGCCTGTCCACTGTTCGGCAACGTGACGTCGCCTCTCACCGCACGGAGTGAAAGGCGTCACACGAAGGTGCCGGGTTGGGCTGTGGGAAAGATGGGTAAACCTGGGGACGCCGCTGGGGAGAACTGCCCCGAGGCTGTGCATGGGGTGTGCAGAACTTTCTGTTCTCCACAGGGACACCTGGTTGTCCACTGCCTCCACCCACAGGACCGGTGGACAAAATCTTGGCCCTGAGCTGCGAAAACAGGGTTATCCACGGTTTCCACAGGCCCTACTACTACTCCCAACTAGAGAGAGCTGGGAATTCGTTTCGAAGCGGGCCCTGTGCACAACTCGCCGTCCGGCTCCCGGCTGCCGCGCATCACGACTTGACCCCGAGAGGCACCTACTGTCAGTGGGGTGCGTCAGACTGTTCCCGGTGTCCTTCCCCTCACAGGGGCTGAGGACACCGAGTCAGACGACGAAGCCAGGCAGGCCGAGAAGCGCCGGCAACAGCAGGAGGCGGCAACAGTGAAGATCCGGGTGGAACGCGACGTACTCGCGGAGGCAGTGGCCTGGGCGGCACGCAGCCTCCCGGCCCGTCCGCCGGCGCCTGTCCTCGCCGGCCTCCTTCTGAAGGCCGAGGAAGGTCAGCTGAGCCTGTCCGGCTTCGACTACGAGGTCTCCGCGCGTGTGTCGGTGGAGGCGGAGGTCGAGGAGGAGGGCACCGTCCTCGTCTCGGGCCGTCTCCTCGCGGACATCTGCCGCGCGCTGCCCAACCGTCCGGTGGAGATTTCCACAGACGGTGTACGGGCGACCGTGGTCTGCGGCTCCTCGCGGTTCACACTCCACACACTGCCTGTGGAGGAGTACCCCGCGCTGCCGCAGATGCCGAGCGCGACGGGCACGGTTCCCGGCGAGGTCTTCGCCTCCGCCGCCGCTCAGGTCGCCATCGCCGCCGGGCGTGACGACACGCTGCCGGTGCTCACCGGTGTGCGCATCGAGATCGAGGGCGACACGGTGACGCTGGCGTCCACGGACCGCTACCGCTTCGCGGTCCGGGAGTTCCTGTGGAAGCCGGAGAACCCGGAGGCCTCCGCGGTCGCCCTGGTGCCCGCCAAGACGCTCCTGGACACCGCCAAGGCGCTGACCAGCGGTGACAGCGTGACACTCGCGCTGTCCGGCTCGGGCGCGGGCGAGGGCCTCATCGGCTTCGAGGGCGCCGGCCGCCGTACGACCACGCGACTGCTGGAGGGTGACCTCCCGAAGTACCGCACGCTGTTCCCGACGGAGTTCAACAGCGTGGCCGTCATCGAGACCGCCCCCTTCGTGGAGGCCGTCAAGCGTGTGGCCCTGGTCGCCGAGCGCAACACCCCGGTGCGGCTGAGCTTCGAGCAGGGCGTGCTGATCCTGGAGGCCGGCTCCAGCGATGACGCACAGGCTGTGGAAAGGGTTGACGCCCAGCTGGACGGCGACGACATCTCGATCGCGTTCAACCCGACGTTCCTGCTGGACGGCCTGAGCGCGATCGACTCGCCGGTGGCGCAGCTGTCCTTCACGACGTCCACGAAGCCGGCGCTGCTCAGCGGCAAGCCCGCGGTCGACGCGGAGGCGGACGAGGCGTACAAGTACCTGATCATGCCGGTGCGGCTCAGCGGCTGATCCGTCGATGGTTGTCCACAGCCCGGGACGGGTCCGGTGGATCACCGGGCCCGGTGCTTGACCGTTTCGGGCGAGCAGCCGGCGAAACCGCAGGTCGGGGTGTGACGTTTGAGCGCGTATGCCCACGGATGTGCGTGAGCGTCCGGGTTTAGGCTCGGACACGGGTACGAAGGTGCCCTCATGCCACGTCGCAACCTAAGGAACAACTGATGGAGCTCGGTCTCGTCGGCCTCGGCAAGATGGGCGGCAACATGCGCGAGCGCATACGCCGCGCAGGCCACACCGTGATCGGATACGACCGCAATCCGGACCTCGCCGATGTCCACAGCCTCGAGGAGCTTGTGGGCAAACTGCAGGGTCCGCGCGTGGTGTGGGTCATGGTCCCGGCCGGCGCGCCGACCCAGTCGACCATCGACGAGCTCGCCGAGCTCCTCGAGCCCGGCGACGTCGTCGTGGACGGCGGCAACTCGCGCTGGACGGACGACGAGAGGCACGCGGAGGAGCTGGCCGCCAAGGGCATCGGCTTCGTGGACTGCGGAGTCTCCGGCGGTGTCTGGGGCCTCGAGAACGGCTACGCGCTGATGTACGGCGGCGACGCCGAGAACGTCGCGAAGGTGCAGCCGGTCTTCGACGCGCTCAAGCCGGAGGGCGACCTGGGAGCGGTGCACGCGGGCAAGGTGGGCGCCGGGCACTTCGCGAAGATGGTCCACAACGGCATCGAGTACGCGATGATGCAGGCCTACGCGGAGGGCTGGGAACTGCTGGAGAAGGCCGACTCCGTGACGGACGTGCGCGAGGTCTTCCGCTCCTGGCAGGAGGGCACGGTGATCCGTTCCTGGCTGCTGGACCTGGCGGTGAACGCCCTCGACGAGGACGAGCACCTTGAGAAGCTGCGCGGTTACGCACAGGACTCCGGCGAGGGCCGCTGGACTGTGGAAGCCGCCATCGACCACGCCGTTCCGCTGCCGGCGATCACCGCGTCGCTGTTCGCGCGGTTCTCCTCCCGGCAGGACGACTCTCCACAGATGAAGATGATCGCGGCGCTGCGGAACCAGTTCGGCGGCCACGCGGTCGAGACGAAGTAATCCACAGGACCGCGTCGCCGGTCCACAACCTTGGGGGAGGTCGGCACCCGACCATGCACGTCACGCACCTGTCGCTGGCCGACTTCCGCTCGTACGCCCGGGTCGAGGTCCCGCTCGACCCGGGCGTCACCGCGTTCGTAGGCCCCAACGGGCAGGGCAAGACGAACCTGGTCGAGGCGATCGGCTACCTCGCGACCCTCGGCAGCCACCGGGTGGCGTCGGACGCGCCCCTGGTCCGTATGGGAGCCGAGCGCGCGGTCATCCGGGCCCAGGTCCGGCAGGGCGAGCGCCAGCAGCTCGTGGAGCTGGAGCTGAACCCGGGCCGGGCCAACCGGGCACGCGTCAACAGGTCTTCGCAGGTCAGACCGCGTGATGTGCTCGGCATCGTACGGACCGTGCTGTTCGCGCCCGAGGACCTCGCCCTGGTCAAGGGTGACCCGGGCGAACGGCGCCGCTTCCTCGACGAGATGGTGACCGCCCGTTCGCCGCGCATGGCGGGCGTCCGCTCCGACTACGAGCGGGTCCTCAAGCAGCGCAACACCCTGCTGAAGTCGGCCGCGTTGGCGCGCCGGCACGGCGGCCGCTCCATGGACCTGTCCACGCTCGACGTGTGGGACCAGCATCTCGCGCGCGCGGGCGCGGAGCTGCTAGCGCAGCGCCTCGACCTGGTCGCCGCGATCCAGCCGCTGACCGACAAGGCGTACGAGCAGCTCGCGCCCGGCGGCGGTCCGGTCGTCCTGGAGTACAAGCCGTCCGCGCCCGGCATCGTCGGCCAGGCGCGTGAGGAGCTCTACGAGCAGCTGATGACGGCCCTGAGCGAGTCCCGCAAGCAGGAGATCGAGCGGGGCGTCACACTGGTGGGGCCCCATCGTGACGATCTCGTTCTCAGACTCGGTGAGTTGCCCGCGAAGGGGTACGCGTCCCACGGCGAGTCCTGGTCGTACGCCCTGTCGCTGCGGCTCGCCTCGTACGATCTGCTGCGTGCGGAGGGGAACGAGCCGGTGCTGGTGCTCGACGACGTGTTCGCCGAGCTGGACGCCCGCAGGAGGGAGCGCCTCGCGGAGATCGTCGCTCCCGGGGAGCAGGTTCTGGTGACCGCCGCGGTCGAGGACGACGTACCGGATGTACTGACAGGGACGCGGTACGCCGTGTCGGACGGCACTGTGGAGCGCGCATGAGCACCGACGGATCCGCATCGGACACCCCTGGACCCGCACCGCGGAAGGCCCCCGAGCCCTCTGGCGTCGATCTGGCGCGCGTGGCGCTGCGGGCCGCGAAGGAGGCGGCCCGTGCGCGTGGGGATGCCGCCCAGCAGAAGAAGCAGGCGCGGCGCGGCGGTGGGCTGCGCTCCGGTGCTCGTGCCGACGGCCGCGACCCCATGGCCCTCGGTTCCGCGATCAACCGTCTGATCACCGAGCGCGGGTGGGAGGCTCCGGCCGCGGTGGGCGGGGTGATGGGGCGGTGGCCGCAGATCGTCGGCGAACAGCTCGCGGACCACTGCGTGCCCCAGAAGTACGACGAGGACGAGCGCGTGCTGGTCGTGCAGTGCGAGTCGACGGTCTGGGCGACCGAGGTGCGCCGACTCGCACCGGCCCTGGTCGCCCGTCTCAACGAGGATCTGGGCCACGGCACGGTGCGGCAGATCAAGGTCCTCAACCCCGGGGGCCCGGTCCGCCGTTACGGCCCGCTGCGCGCGCCCGGGAGCAAGGGTCCGGGCGACATCCACGAGTAGGCCCGCGGGCTCCCCGGAGCACCAGGTGAGCGGATTCACACGGACGAATCCGTCACGGGATGGTTGAGGGCGTTTTGATGGGTGTTCGCCCATCTGTTCGCGTTGACTCGTGCGATCGCACTCCCTTGCGAAGGCCGCCCTCGCAAGGGAGTAGCGATGGGTTGACGCCCGGAAGCGCTGAGTGGCTCCGTGAGCCTCTTGGAGCCCCGCTCCGCATATGGGGAGTCGCGAGAGACCGGTTCAGGGCGGCACATGCGGACTCAGGTACCCGCAAAGCCCCATCACTGTCGGCGCTACCGGTAGACTGGGAGCGAATCCCGCCCCACTTGTGGGGACCGCTTCGGAAACACTGTGCAACGCTGACAAAGGCTTCCACGCAACATGCCGCAGCCGCTCCGGCAAACCCGCCGGGAGCCTGGCTTGTGCTGTGCCAGAAAGGGCGCTTCGTGGCCGATTCCGGCAACCCCAACGAGAACATCCCGTCCATCGACGCCGGCGAGAACGGCGAGGTCAACGCCTCGTACGACGCCAGCGCCATCACCGTCCTCGAAGGGCTGGACGCGGTCCGCAAGCGACCCGGCATGTACATCGGCTCGACCGGTGAGCGCGGGCTGCACCACCTCGTCTACGAGGTCGTCGACAACTCCGTCGACGAGGCGCTGGCCGGGCACGCGGACACGATCGACGTCACGATCCTCGCCGACGGCGGCGTGCGCGTCGTCGACAACGGCCGTGGCATCCCGGTGGGCATCGTGCCGTCCGAGGGCAAGCCGGCCGTCGAGGTCGTGCTGACCGTTCTGCACGCGGGCGGCAAGTTCGGCGGCGGCGGCTACGCGGTCTCCGGCGGTCTGCACGGCGTCGGCGTCTCCGTGGTGAACGCCCTGTCGACGAAGGTCGCCGTCGAGGTCAAGACCGACGGATACCGCTGGACGCAGGACTACAAGCTCGGCGTCCCGACTGCCCCGCTCGCCCAGCACGAGGCCACCGAGGAGCACGGCACCTCGGTCACCTTCTGGGCCGACCCGGACATCTTCGAGACCACCGACTACTCCTTCGAGACGCTCTCGCGGCGCTTTCAGGAGATGGCGTTCCTCAACAAGGGTTTGACGATCAAACTCACTGACGAGCGCGAGTCGGCCAAGGCCACCGCCGGTGCGGACGAGGCGGGTGCCGACGAGAAGGACGAGGCCAAGACCGTCACGTACCACTACGAGGGCGGCATCGTTGACTTCGTCAAGTACCTCAACTCCCGCAAGGGAGACGTGGTGCACCCCTCCGTCATCTCGATCGACGCCGAGGACAAGGAGAGGCTCCTGTCCTGCGAGGTCGCGATGCAGTGGAACAACGGCTACAGCGAGGGCGTGTACTCCTTCGCCAACACCATCCACACGCACGAGGGCGGTACGCACGAGGAGGGCTTCCGGGCCGCGCTGACGGGTCTGATCAACCGCTACGCGCGTGACAAGAAGCTGCTGCGCGAGAAGGACGACAACCTCACGGGTGACGACATCCGCGAGGGTCTGACCGCGATCATCTCGGTCAAGCTCGGCGAGCCCCAGTTCGAGGGCCAGACCAAGACCAAGCTGGGCAACACGGAGGCGAAGACCTTCGTCCAGAAGATCGTGCACGAGCACCTGACGGACTGGCTCGACCGCAACCCCAACGAGGCCACGGACATCATCCGCAAGGGCATCCAGGCGGCCACCGCGCGCGTGGCGGCCCGCAAGGCGCGCGACCTGACGCGCCGCAAGGGCCTGCTGGAAACGGCCTCCCTTCCGGGCAAGCTGAGCGACTGCCAGTCGAACGACCCCACCAAATGCGAGATCTTCATCGTCGAGGGTGACTCCGCCGGTGGCTCGGCCAAGTCCGGCCGCAACCCGGAGTACCAGGCGATCCTCCCGATCCGCGGCAAGATCCTCAACGTCGAGAAGGCGCGGATCGACAAGATCCTGCAGAACCAGGAGATCCAGGCGCTGATCTCCGCCTTCGGCACCGGAGTCCACGAGGACTTCGACATCGAGAAGCTGCGCTACCACAAGATCATCCTGATGGCGGACGCCGACGTCGACGGCCAGCACATCAACACCCTGCTGCTGACCTTCCTGTTCCGCTTCATGCGGCCGCTGGTCGAGGCCGGGCACGTGTTCCTGTCGCGCCCCCCGCTCTACAAGATCAAGTGGGGCCGGGACGACTTCGAGTACGCCTACTCGGACCGCGAGCGCGACGCCCTGATCGAGCTGGGCCGCCAGAACGGAAAGCGCATCAGGGACGACTCGGTCCAGCGCTTCAAGGGCCTCGGTGAGATGAACGCCGAGGAACTGCGCATCACGACCATGGACCAGGACCACCGTGTCCTCGGCCAGGTCACGCTCGACGACGCCGCCCAGGCCGACGAGCTGTTCTCGGTCCTGATGGGCGAGGACGTCGAGGCCCGGCGCCAGTTCATCCAGCGCAACGCCAAGGACGTCCGCTTCCTCGACATCTGAGTCGGTCTCAGCTGACCGCACCAGGAAGGATCTTCACCAGCAATGGCCGACGAGACCCCCAATCTTTCTTCTGGCCCAGTCACGCCCGAAGAGGCCGGCGAGACGACCCTGCGCATCGAGCCCGTCGGGCTCGAGACGGAGATGCAGCGCTCGTACCTCGACTACGCGATGTCCGTCATCGTCTCGCGCGCGCTGCCGGACGTACGGGACGGCCTGAAGCCCGTCCACCGCCGCGTCCTGTACGCCATGTACGACGGCGGCTACCGCCCCGAGCGCGGCTTCTACAAGTGCGCCCGCGTCGTCGGCGACGTGATGGGTAACTACCACCCCCACGGCGACTCCTCGATCTACGACGCCCTGGTCCGCCTCGCGCAGCCGTGGTCGATGCGCATGCCGCTGGTGGACTCCAACGGCAACTTCGGCTCTCCGGGCAACGACCCGGCGGCGGCCATGCGCTACACCGAGTGCAAGATGGCGCCGCTGTCGATGGAGATGGTCCGTGACATCGACGAGGAGACCGTCGACTTCACGGACAACTACGACGGCCGCTCCCAGGAGCCGACCGTCCTGCCGGCCCGCTTCCCGAACCTGCTGATCAACGGTTCGGCCGGTATCGCGGTCGGCATGGCCACCAACATCCCGCCGCACAACCTGCGCGAGGTCGCGGCCGGCGCCCAGTGGTACCTGGAGAACCCGGAGGCCTCCCACGAGGAGCTCCTGGACGCCCTGATCGAGCGCATCAAGGGCCCGGACTTCCCGACCGGTGCCCTCGTGGTCGGCCGCAAGGGCATCGAGGAGGCCTACCGCACGGGCCGCGGTTCCATCACCATGCGCGCGGTCGTCGAGGTCGAGGAGATCCAGAACCGCCAGTGCCTGGTGGTCACGGAACTGCCCTACCAGGTCAACCCGGACAACCTCGCGCAGAAGATCGCCGACCTCGTGAAGGACGGCAAGATCGGCGGCATCGCCGACGTCCGTGACGAGACCTCGTCCCGTACGGGCCAGCGCCTGGTCATCGTCCTCAAGCGGGACGCGGTCGCCAAGGTCGTCCTCAACAACCTCTACAAGCACACCGACCTGCAGACGAACTTCGGCGCCAACATGCTGGCGCTGGTCGACGGCGTGCCGCGGACCCTTTCCCTGGACGCGTTCATCCGCCACTGGGTGACGCACCAGATCGAGGTCATCGTCCGCCGTACGCGCTTCCGGCTGCGCAAGGCCGAGGAGCGGGCGCACATCCTGCGCGGTCTGCTGAAGGCCCTGGACGCCATCGACGAGGTCATCGCCCTGATCCGGCGCAGCGACACCGTCGAGATCGCGCGCGAGGGCCTGATGACCCTCCTGGAGATCGACGAGATCCAGGCCAACGCCATCCTGGAGATGCAGCTGCGCCGCCTGGCCGCCCTGGAGCGCCGGAAGATCGTCCAGGAGCACGACGAACTGCAGGCGAAGATCCGCGAGTACAACGAGATCCTGGCCTCTCCGACCCGCCAGCGCGGCATCGTCAGCGAGGAACTGGCCGCGATCGTCGAGAAGTACGGTGACGACCGCAAGACCAAGCTCGTCCCGTACGACGGCGACATGTCCATCGAGGACCTGATCGCCGAGGAGGACATCGTCGTCACGGTCTCGCGCGGCGGCTACGTCAAGCGCACCAAGACCGACGACTACCGCGCCCAGAAGCGCGGCGGCAAGGGCGTCCGCGGCACGAAGCTGAAGGAAGACGACATCGTCGACCACTTCTTCGTGTCCACGACGCACCACTGGCTGCTGTTCTTCACCAACAAGGGGCGCGTGTACCGGGCCAAGGCGTACGAGCTGCCGGACGCCGGCCGGGACGCGCGCGGCCAGCACGTCGCGAACCTCCTCGCCTTCCAGCCGGACGAGTCGATCGCCGAGATCCTCGCCATCCGCGACTACGAGGCGGCGCCGTACCTGGTGCTCGCCACGAAGGGCGGGCTGGTGAAGAAGACGCCTCTGAAGGATTACGATTCGCCTCGCTCGGGCGGAGTGATCGCGATCAACCTTCGCGAGAAGGAGGACGGTTCCGACGACGAACTGATCGGAGCCGAGCTCGTTTCGGCGGAGGACGACATCCTTCTGATCAGCAAGAAGGCGCAGTCCATCCGGTTCACGGCCACCGACGACGCGCTGCGGCCCATGGGCCGTGCCACCTCGGGCGTCAAGGGCATGAGCTTCCGTGAGGGAGACGAGCTGCTCTCGATGAATGTTGTTCGAACCGGTACGTTCGTGTTCACTGCCACCGACGGCGGGTACGCGAAGCGGACCGCCGTCGACGAGTACCGCGTCCAGGGTCGCGGCGGCCTCGGCATCAAGGCCGCCAAGATCGTGGAGGACCGCGGTTCTCTCGTCGGCGCGCTGGTGGTCGAGGAGACCGACGAGATCCTCGCCATCACGCTGGGCGGCGGCGTGATTCGTACGCGAGTCAACGAGGTCAGGGAGACGGGCCGTGACACCATGGGCGTCCAACTGATCAACCTGGGCAAGCGCGATGCCGTCGTCGGCATCGCACGTAACGCCGAGGCGGGACGCGAGGCCGAGGAGGTCGACGGTGACATCGCCGTGGACGAGCCGGTGGCCGAAGCCGTCGCGCCCACCGGCACGGACGAGGGCGAGCCGTCCTCGGCCGAGTAGCGCGAGGAGTGAGTCATCGTGAGCGGAGCCACGGGCCCCGGATCGACCGGTACCGGTACCTCCACCGGTACGGAAACGAACGGCGGCCGTGGCTCCGCCGAGCGTGTGACGGAGGAGCGTGTGACGGACACGCACACGACCCAGCTGAAGGCGATCAAGCCGAACGCGGCCGAGTCCGGCTCGCCTGACGCTGCTGGATCCCAGGGCAGAGCCGGGGCGGACACCCGAGGCTCGCAGAGCGGGCCGTACGAGGCCGGCGCGGGTCCGGCCGGCCCGAGCGCACAGCCGCAGCCGCAGGCCCAACGGCAGGCACGGCCCGCGCCGCAGCAGGCCGCCTCGCCGCCGAACTCCGGGCCGTCGGCCCAGCGGCCGTCCGCGCCCACGCCGTCGGCCTCGCCGCTTCCGGGTGAGCGGCAGTCGCAGCAGGCGGCAGCCCCCTACCACCCGCCGCAGGCCTACCCGGCGGAGGCGCCCGACAGCGCCGTTCGCCGGCCGCGTACGGGTGCGCGCACGATGCCCCGCACCCGCAAGGCACGTCTGCGGGTGGCCAAGGCCGACCCGTGGTCCGTGATGAAGGTCAGCTTCCTGCTCTCCATCGCGCTCGGCATCTGCACAATCGTCGCGTCGGCGGTGCTGTGGATGGTCATGGACGCGATGGGAGTCTTCTCGACGGTGGGCGGCACCATCTCCGAGGCCACCGGCTCCAACGAGTCGAACGGGTTCGATCTGCAGGCCTTCCTGTCCCTGCCGAACGTCCTGATGTTCACGTCGGTGATCGCTGTCATCGACGTCGTCCTCGCGACGGCACTCGCGACGCTCGGCGCGTTCATCTACAACCTCTCGGCGGGCTTTGTGGGCGGCGTGGAGCTCACGCTGGCCGAGGACGAGTAACCGCGCGGGACGCTGCCATGGGGGTGCCACGCGATCACTCCATCGGGCACCCCCTGCACCCGGCCGGCCCACCCCGGCTATCGATTTTGGGACTGCCCAGGTCGTGCGCTAACCTTCAGGAGTCAGCGCGCGGGACACACCGCAGAGCGCGGCGGGGCTATAGCTCAGTTGGTTAGAGCGCATCCCTGATAAGGATGAGGCCACAGGTTCAAATCCTGTTAGCCCCACCAGCGAGAAGACCCCCGGTCCACCAGGACCGGGGGTTTTTGTCAGTCGTTGGTCGGCCTCCCTCCAAGCGCTTCAAGCGCCTGTTTCCGAAGCCCGGTCGGCCTAGACTCGCAAGATGACCTTGGAATGGGAACAGGTAATCGTTCACTCGGTGGATCCGGTTGCCTTGGGGCAGTGGTGGGCCGAGGCTCTTGGCTGGGTGGTGGTCCACTCCTCGGATGAGGAGTTCGAGATCCGCCCGGAGCCGGATCGCCTTCCTGGGCTGGATTTCGTTCGCATCGAGGAGAGCAAGCAGGCCAAGAGCCGGCTGCATCTCGACTTCAGGCCCGATGACCAGGACGCCGAGGTGGCTCGCCTTGAGGCTCATGGCGCGAAGCGTGTCGACATTGGTCAGGGTGACCAGTCGTGGGTCGTCATGGCGGACCCCGAGGGCAACGAGTTCTGCATTCTCGGCCAACGGCGTCAGTGAGAACCGCTGAGAGTTCCTGCTGACCCCACCAGCCGGAAGACCCCCAACCGGACGGTTGGGGGTCTGCGTGTGTGGCGGTGTACGCGGGCCGCCCGTGGCTGAGGGGGAGGGGGCGCTAGGGCAGAGGGCCCGTGCCCGGTGGGAGGGCGAGGGCGGCGGCTGGGCCGGGGGTGTCCGCGACGACCTGGCTGTGGGCGCGGTGGCGGCAGGACGGCGAGGCGCCGTGGGCCTCGGCCCGGATGCGCTGCTTCATGGTGGGGGGCAGAGAGCGGGCGTAGGACACGATCCAGGGGACAGACGCCGGTGCCGTCGCGTCCGGCATGCCCTTGCAGGCCGGCCCGCTCTGCGGTACTGCCGCCGAGGCCGTGGTCGTGATGAGTCCGAGCGCCGTGCACAGCGCGAGGAAGGCGGTGACGACGGCGGTCCACAGCGTCCTGACCTGGTTGCGGGCCATGAGCCCCTCACTTTCGGGTTGGGCGATTTGCGTACTTTCCTCATGATGTGTATGTGGGCCGCGAAGTGGTGGATCGACGCTCGTCGCGTGCCGCTCTTCAGATGAACTGCACCCGGATGGGCGCACGGGAGTGGCAAAGTTGGTAACGAGTGTGGTTTGCCTGTGAATGTCGCGCTCTGCGTGGTGTGATCAGCCTGCCATCGGAACAGCGCCGTCCGGTCTACTGCGGTGTGCCGGGCGGGAGTTGGAGGCCGACGTAGGTCACCGATCGATATCGATCGGTGTGTATAGTCGGGCGCCAGAGGTCCCCTACGTCAAGGAAAGACGAGGTCGCGCGGTGAAGAAGCTTCTCCTGGTCGCACTGGCCGCCATCGGCGGGCTCCTCGTGTACCGCCAGATCCAGGCGGATCGCGCCGAGCAGGATCTGTGGACGGAGGCGACTGACTCCGTGCCCACGGGTTCGTGAGTGCCGACAGCACTGACATCAGTCCCAGAGCAGACCCCGACCGCGAGGCGGTCGGGGTTTTGTGTTCTCGGCGGACCTGGCCACCCAGCCTCACCGCCCAGCCTGACCGCCCAGTCTGATCACCTGGCCTGTTCGCTTCTGTGACTGATTCAGTTGCGGAGGCAAAATGGGGATCTTCGTGAAGGGCCGTTATGGGTCCGCGTCCGCATAGTGCGGGTGGCAGGCCCTCCGGCGGGGCAGGATGGGCGGCGTCCGGGGCTACGACGAGGGGTGGCGCGTGATGGGGCGGCGCACGGTCTGGTGGCGAGCGTTGGCAGCCGTGGGAGCGGCTCTGTGCGTGACGGCGGCGCTGCCCACACCGGGCATGGCAGCCGGTACGCCCGACCCGTACGCCTACACCTACGCCGAGGACGCCATCAGGGTCGACGGCATGCCGAGCACCACGGCCGCCGCACTCCTGGCGCCCGGGAAGACGTACCGCGGCTCCATCCGCGAGGGCGGCAAGCTCTACTACCGCCTCGAACTCGGCGCCGACGCCAACGCGTACGTCTCCGCCACGGCCGTACCCGGGCCCGGGACGACGGTCGCCTCGGCGGAGGGCGTCAAGGTGACCGTGCAGGACGCCGACGGCCACCGGTGCTCCTCCGAGACCGCGCGCTTCGGGACCACCGCCGACCCGCACCCCGTCACCGCCTGGGCGTCGCGCCAGATCGGCCGCGACCCCTACATGTGCCAGGAGGCCGGAACGTACTACCTGCTCGTCGAGCGCGTCGGGACGGTCACCCCCAGCGGGGGCACCCAAGCAACCCCCGGCACGCAGGGCACCCAGGGGTCGTCGGACGACGAGGAAGCCTGGGGACTGGAGCTCGGCTACGTGCTGGAGCCCGCCGTGAAACAGCCCGGCACCACGAGCCGACCCGAGCCATGGGACTCCGCGCAGCCCGAGGCCGTCACGGGCGACACCAAGCGCCGTAAGGGCGGTACTGGCTTCACGACGGCGAGCCCGGTGGCCCAAGGAGTCTGGGAGGACACGGACGGCATACGGGCCGGGCAGACCCTCTACTACAAGGTGCCCGTCGACTGGGGACAGCAGCTGTACGTCACGGCCGAGCTGGGCAGTGCCGACGGGAACGGCGACGGCTACGTCGGCAACGCGCTGGTCATGTCCCTCCACAACCCCGTACGCGGATCCGTGGACGACGCGACGGCCGGCTACGACGGCCGTCAGAGGTCCGTGGACCTGGACCCGCTGCCTCCCGTCCGCTACGGCAACCGCTTCGCCGCCGCCGACGAGACGAGCGGCATGCGGTTCGCCGGCTGGTACTACCTCGCCGTCCATCTCGGGGCCACCGTCGCCGACCGGTTCGGCGACGGGCCCTTCGGGCTGACGCTCCGGGTACGGGTGGCCGGATCGGCGGCCGAGGGGCCGGACTATCCGGTGGACTCCGAACCGAGAGGCGTGTTCGAGGTCACAGCCGAGGACCGGGAGGCGGCCAGGAGCGCGTCGGTGGACAGTGGAGACTCTCGCGCCGACGCCGAGGACGCCGCCCGGTCCGGGAGTACGAAGGCCTCGCAGGACACTCGGGGCATCACAGACGACCCCGCCGCGATGAAAGCGGTCGCCGCGGGCGGCATCGGTACCGGCAGCCTGCTGCTCCTGTGGCTCGGCCTGTGGGTGGTCCTGGCCCGGCGGCGGGCGGCGGCTCTGAGCAGGAGTGGGCACGGGGCGTCACGGGAGTAGCACGGGGCCGTGTCGGTCAGAGGTGGGCCAGGGCCCAGAAACCCACCGCGAAGCAGGCCAGGGCCAGCAGGACGACCGGTACGGCCACCTTGGCGGGCGGACCCGGACGGCGTCGTGCGATTCTCCTCGACCGGCGTGACTGCTGAGGGGGCCGCGCGGCGTGCGGATCAGTGGAGACATGAGCGTGCTGCCGCACCGCGGTCGTCGGAGCCTGCGGGGCGCTGCCGGTGGGCAGGCCGCTCCAGGGAGCGTGCGGCCGGGGGGCAGGCGCGGGCTCGGAGTGGTGCGGCGCGGGGCCGAGGACCTGGGCCGACAGCGCGGTCGGTGTGGCGGTCGGTGTGGAAGGAGCGGACGGCTGCTCGGGCTGCTGGTGAGCAGGGTGCGGTTCGTGGTGCTCCGCGTCCCGCGTCGGCGCCTGTACGGGGACAGGCACGGAGGGCACCTGGCCCTGCGGCGGCGGGAGATGGAAGCTACCGGTGTCCGACATCGTGGACGGCCGCACGGGCTCGGGGTCGTGCTCGGGGCGCGGGGGTACGGCGAGGGGCGCGGACTCCGGTGGTACGGCTAGCGGCGCGGCTTCCGGGGATACGGCACCCGCGGCACTCTCCGTCCGTACGGGCTCGAACGGGCGTTCCTGGGGTCCCGTAGCCGCCCCGTGCTCCCACGGCACACCGCCTGAGCCGGCCGGAGACGGCGCGCTCCGGGGTATGGGCGGGGGCGTGGACGGAGGCCGGGGCACGAAGCCCGGTGAGGGAGGCAGCGGTACGGCTCCCGGGCCGTCGCCCGCCGTGACCGACGGCGGGGCGTGGGGCGGCATCGGCGTGACATCCGCGCCGCCCGACGGCATGGCACTCGCGCCACCCGGCGGTATGACGCCCGTGCCGTCCGGCGGTATGACGCCCGGGTTCGACTGCGACGGTGGCACGTCGGCGCCCGTAACCGCCCGCCAGGACGGGGTACCGGTGCTTGTGCCCGAGCCTCCGAGTGTGTTCGCGCTGGTGCCGCCGCCCCCGGCCGTGTCCAGTCCCGACGCCCTCCGCACGGGCCCGTTTGGACCGAACCCCTCGGGAAGCGGGCCGAGTTGGTCGAAGACCTCCACCAGCTCGTCGTCCGGGCCGGGCCCGGGGAGGAGTTCGGCGGCGGAGGCGAGGGCCTTGCGGGCACCCGTGGCCGTACGGAAGCGGGCGGCGGGGTCGGGCTGCAGAAGCGTGGCGACGACCTGCCACAAGGGTTCCGGGATGCCCTTCGGAGGCCCCGGTGTGCCGTTGTCGGCGAAGTACTCGATGAGCGCCCTGGCATCAGGTTTCGCACCCTCGAGGAGGTAGAGGGCGACCAGGCCCACGGCGAACAGATCGGCGGGGAAGTCCGGTTCGGAGCCCAGCATCTGCTCGGGCGCGAAGTAACCGGGCGTCCCCACCACGTAGTTGGTCTCGGTCAGCCGCGGTTCGCCCAGGCGCATGGCGATGCCGAAGTCGGACAGGCGCAGGTGTGGCCGGGCCGTTCCCGTGGCCTCCAACAGGACGTTCGCGGGCTTGATGTCGCGGTGCACGACGTCCTCCGCGTGCACCGCGGCGAGCCCGGAGAGGAGCTGGTCGAGCAGGGTGCAGACGAAGCCGTGCGGCAGAGGGCCGTAGTCGTTGACCAGGTTGACCAGTGAGCCTCCGGTGACCAGCTCCATGGTGAACAGGACCTGGTCGTCGTCGGCGGCCCAGCTGGTGGGCGCCAGCACATGAGGGTGATCGATCCGCAGGGCCTGCTCCCGTACGAAGCGCAGCAGGGAGTGCGCGTCGCGCTGCTGCAGGACCTTGGCCGCCACATAGCGGCGCCGACGGTGGTCCCAGGCACGCCAGACGGCGCCGACTCCTCCGCGTCCGACCGGGTCGACCAGTTCGTACCGGCCGGCGAAGACCTCACCCATGGTTGTGCGTCGCTCCCCCTTCGGCTCCCCCCTCGACTGGTTCCCCGGGCGGGCGCCGGCTCCCTTCGGCCCGCTCGGTGCTCCGGATATCCGGCTTCCCTGCCCTGACACGGCTCATGCGGCGTCCCGGGTTCCGCACCGCCTGAGCCGCCCGCTTCCTGACCCTCGCTGCGGGCTCCCGAGCCGGCTCGTGTGCGAGCTCGTGCGCCGGCTCCTGTTCCGCTCCTGTTCTGTTCGGCTCCTGTGCCGTGTTCGCGCTCCGGCTGATGCTGCCGCTGCTCCCGCCCTCGACTTCCTCCCCCTCCGACTCACTTCCCCCGAATTCCCCCGGCTCCCCCTCGGCTTCCCCCGGCTCCCCCTCGGCCGTCGTCCCGGTCGCCGACCCCCTTCGGCGACCGGGAATCCGGCTCAGCTCTGGTGGGCCTGGTAGTGGGCGACCGCGTCGGAGGTGCGGCCGGCGCCGTACACCCGGAGGAACTCTGCCAGTTCCGGGTGGGTCGGGGCGAGAGTGTCGGCCGCCTCGATGATGTCTCCGGCCGCCGCCACCGAGCGCAGCAGCGACTGGATCTCGCGGACCACCCGCTTGACCGTGGGCGCCCCCGAACTCGTCGTCGACTGCGTGGTGTTGTTGAGCACCGAGCCCCCCTGCGACTTCTTGATCTCGTCCATGCGCTCGGTCGCCTCGGCGGCGCTCACGCTGCCGTCGGCGACCTGCCCCGCCAGGTCCTGCAGCAGCTGAACCCGCTGGACCACCGCAGGATTTCCGATCTTGGCGCGCTGACCGCTCATCAGCTGCGACAGCATCGGCGCGGACAGACCCAGCACCCCCGCGAGACGAGCCTGGTTGAGACCCAGGTCGTCGATGAGCCTACGGAAGAGCGCCCCCAACGGCTCTCCGTACCAGTTCCGCTGCAGCTCCCGGGCTCTTGCGGTCGCTTCCTGCTGTGCGGCGTCCATTGCGTCTCCCCATCGCTTCCCCAAATACCGCGGTTCGCTGTAGCGAACCACGACGAGCATCTTACGGAGAGTGGTCGTTCACGGGGACCCCCAATCTTTTTGCGAGATCCCGGGGGTGACCCGCTACTCTGGTCTGCGGCACCTTCCGGTGGCGGAATCCACCGGGCGGACGCTTCCCTTCCGGGGCCTTAGCTCAGTTGGTAGAGCGCTGTCTTTGCATGGCAGATGTCAGGGGTTCGACTCCCCTAGGCTCCACACCACATGACCGGCCTGGTCGTCCTGCGACGACCAGGCCGGTTCTTCTTGTACGGCCCGGCACCGGAACCAGAACCGGCGCGCACACGGTCGTCCGGGCGGCCGTCGCGATCGTGTCTGTGCTGGTGGAGGCGGCGCGGGGCATATGCCGAGGTGAGGCGGGAGCCGGCGCCCTGACGTGCGCAGTAGCGAAAACCGTGTTTTGGGTCACATCAGGGACGGAGAAATATGAAAGCCGCTCTCCGCAACCGGATCAATGTATTCCGCTTGAGGGATGCCCTTGAGGGATGTTCCACGTGAAACAGCGCTGTGGGGCAGAAGAACCTCAAGTCTTCTGCCCCACAGCGCTGTCGCGCGCCAGCGGACGGACTGGCGTCGTGGGATGAGGAGTGGCTGCGCCCGGTGTCGGATCAGCGGCGGTCGTCCTTGTCCGCCGCTTCCTCCTCCGCCTCCTTGGCCTGCACCTCGGGGTCCAGGACGGACTGACCGCTGCCGTCGACCGACGCGAGACGACCGCTGTCGGGAACCTCGGTGGCGGCGGGCGGCTCGACGAGCCAGTCGGGGTTGGCCTGCTTGTCCCACCACTTCCAGGCGGCGAAGGCGCCGCCCGCCAGGGCACCCAGCACGGCCAGCCGCTTGGCGACCCGGCCGGCCCTGGCCCGCCGCTGCTGCCGGCGCACCAGCTTCTGGATCTGCCGGGACGAGACCTGCCCGCGCAACGCGGCCACCGCCGCGGCGCCGCGGGACGCCGCCTCCACCCGGGCGGGCCCGGCCGCGGCCACGGCCCGCTCCACGCGAGGCGCGGTGTACACGGCGGCCTGCCGAGCCGCCTTGCGCGTCCTGAGGGCGGCCTCATGGGCCGCCTGGTCGACCTTCGGCGGCACGTGTGAACGGGCCTGCTCCAGTCGCGGAGCCACATGGGCGCCGTACTGGTGGCGAGCCTGTTCCGCGGCCTGCGACACCTTCGGCGCGAGCCGCACACGCGCCTCGTGCGAGTAGTGCACGGCCCTGTCCTTGGCGGTGTCGGCGTAGGGCGCCACCACTTCCGCGGCGTGCCGCACGCTGCCCTTCGCCGACTCGGCCGCTGCGCGCACGCTGTCTTTGCGGGTCACGGGATCCTCCTCCTCGGTGGCGTATGGTAATTCGACTTTCCACCCTTTTACGGATCATGCCTGTCCAAACGCTCCTGGGCATGTGCGGACAGGCATCCGGGTCACATCCGGGTACCCAGGCGGGCTCGGACGCGATCGTGCGGGTCGGGTGCCGAGGCCCCGACACGAGGTCGGTGCCGAGTCCGTTACCGATTCTGTGAGATGTCCATGAGGGTTCGGTGCGGGTCAGGTACGGATGCGGCCCGAGTGGGTGATGGGTCACGAGCGACGATCCGTGCAATAGCGGATGAATGCGGGGCAACAGCCGCTTGACGACGACAATGCCACGGATCGCCGTGACGCGCTCCCGTCCGTGGCGACTCGACCGGTTTTCAGCGAGTACGACCAGGGAATCAGGACGTACCACTTCCCGTAACCGCAAGCGCGAGCCCCGGATATTCGCTCGGATGTGGTGGCCGGGCGACGCCTGGCGCCGTCCGTGCGAGGATCAGGGGAGTCACAAAGGGACAACGGAAGGCAGATCGTGGCTGAGCAGCTTTACGCCACCCTGAAGACCAACCAAGGCGACATCGAGGTGCGGCTGCTGCCGAACCACGCGCCCAAGACGGTCCGGAACTTCGTCGAGCTCGCCCAGGGCGAGCGTGAGTGGACCAACCCGGCAACCGGCAAGAAGTCCACGGACAGGCTCTACGACGGCACGGTCTTCCACCGGGTGATCAGTGGATTCATGATCCAGGGCGGAGACCCCCTGGGCAACGGCACCGGCGGCCCCGGCTACCAGTTCGAGGACGAGTTCCACCCGGACCTCGCCTTCGACAAGCCCTACCTGCTGGCCATGGCAAACGCCGGCCCGGGCACCAACGGCTCGCAGTTCTTCATCACCGTCTCCCCGACGGCCTGGCTGAACCGCAAGCACACCATCTTCGGCGAGGTCCTCGACGCCTCCAGCCAGAAGGTCGTGGACGCCATCGCGACCACCCAGACCAACCCCCGCACCGACCGCCCGGTCAACGACGTCGTCATCGAGTCCGTCGTCGTCGAGACCCGGCAGGGCTGAGCCCCGACGCCCGCCAGGGCCCGGCCCGCACAGCGCGCGGCACCCCCGAAGGGCTCGCACAGCCCGAGGGGAACCAATCGCCCCGCTCAACCGTAAGGATGAGCGGGGCGCGACGTTGCGCGTACGGACCCTCGTGCGCCCGCCGCCTGCCGACGTACGGAGATGAGGGGACCCCCATGGTGGACCAGGCGCCGGGCAACCCGCAGGGCCCGCACAACCAGGGCCCGCAGGACGCCCACAGCCTGCCCGGCTGCTACCGGCACCCGGACCGCGAGACCGGAGTGCGCTGCACCCGCTGCGAGCGGCCCATCTGCCCGGAGTGCATGGTGAGCGCCTCCGTGGGTTTCCAGTGCCCCGAATGCGTCCGCGACGGCTCCGGCACGGGCCACGCCCCGAACGCCTCCCAGCCACGCACCCTCGCGGGCGGCACCGTCACCGCCGACCCGCGGCTCCTCACCAAAGCCCTCCTCGGCATCAACCTGCTGATCTTCCTGCTCCAGCTCTCCCTCGGCGACCGCTTCACCGACCGCTTCGACCTCATCGGCCTGGCCTACGTACCGGAACTCCGCTCGATCGAAGGAGTCGCCGACGGACAGTGGTACCGCCTGCTGACAGCGATGTTCCTGCACAGCGGCTACGTCCACATCATGTTCAACATGCTCAGCCTCTGGTGGATCGGCGGGCCCCTGGAAGCAGCACTGGGCCGCGCCCGCTACCTCACCCTCTATATGGTGTCCGGCCTCGCGGGCAGCGCCCTCACCTATCTGATCGCCGATGCCAACCAGCCCTCACTCGGCGCCTCCGGCGCCATCTTCGGACTCTTCGGCGCCACCGCCGTCCTCATGCGCCGGCTCCGCTACGACATGCGGCCGATCGTCGCGCTCCTGGTGATCAATCTGATCTTCACCTTCAACCCGGCGTTCAACATCTCCTGGCAGGCCCATGTCGGCGGCCTCGTCGGCGGCGTCGTGATCGGCTACGCGATGGTCCACGCACCACGCGAGCGCCGCGCCCTGATCCAGTACGGCGCCTGCGCCCTCGTGCTGGTCGCCGTGGTGGTCATGACGCTGGTCAGAACGGCTCAGCTCACCTGAGGGGCCGCTCGGCCCGGTCGTGGTCATGGTCGTGGCCTGTTGTCCACAGACGGTGGCGGATCTTGTGCATACCGTGCGGGAACAGCTGTGCCCCCTGTCGCTCACCTGCGTTTCCGCAGGTGAGGCAGGGGGCGAACGTACTTGCGGGTGGCGGTGTGCCAGTCGTACCGGCGTCAACGCCCGATGGGTTATCCACAGATCGTCTTTTCTTTTCCACCCCGTGTGGATAACGCCTGTGGATAACTCAGTGGATAGTCCTGGGCAGAACTGGGTCCACCAGGTGGCGACCCGTGCGTCACCTGCGCCGGAGCACTACTTCCACTGGGTGGAGACGCCGAATCCCGCCGCGATGAACCCGAAGCCGACCACGATGTTCCAGTTGCCCAGCGAGTCGATGGGCAGCGAGCCGTCGGTGACATAGAAGACGACGATCCAGGCGAGGCCGATGAGGAACATGGCCAGCATGACGGGGGCCACCCAGCCGCGGCTGTCCAGCTTGATGTTCGTCGCCTGCTTGGTCGGCGGCGGGGTGTAGTCGGCCTTCTTGCGGATACGTGACTTCGGCACGAGGGTCTCTCCTGTCGATGCGCTGCGTGGCCGCGCAGGGAACTGGGGGCGGGCTCCGGGGCAGCGTACAAGGGGACACTGAATGCTCCCCCGGGCGTCCGTTAGCGTAGTGCTTCCGCGGCGCCGAAGGAGATAAGGGTACGTTGAGCAATTCCGCCGACACACCCGGATCGGGTCAGGGCACCCCGCCCACGAAGGATTCCGGCCGGGCCGAACAGCCCGCGCCGCGCCGTTTCCCGCCGGTGCGGGTGCTCACCGTCGCCGTGTTCGCCCTCGCCGGGCTGATCTTCTTCACGAGCTTCAACACGGCCAAGGGCACCAACATCCGTACCGACACTTCCCTGCTGAAGCTGTCCGACCTCATCCACGAACGCAGCCAGAAGAACGGTCAGCTGGATGAGTCGAACGCGGCCCTCCGGGACGACGTGGAGGCCCTCGCCGAGCGTGACAACGGCAGCACGGAGGCGGAGGACGCCAAGCTGAAGGCGCTGGAGAAGAACGCGGGCACCCAGAAGCTCAAGGGCGAGGCCATCACGGTGACCCTCAACGACGCCCCGCCGGACGCCACGGCCAAGCTGCCCGGCTACCCGGAGCCGCAGCCCGACTACCTGGTCATCCACCAGCAGGATCTCCAGGCCGTGGTGAACGCCCTGTGGCAGGGAGGCGCCAAGGGCATCAAGGTCATGGACCAGCGGCTGATCTCCACCAGTGCCGTGCGCTGTGTCGGCAACACGCTGATCCTTCAGGGCCGCGTCTACTCGCCCCCGTACACGATCCAGGCGGTCGGCGACCCGGAGAAGCTGCAGAAGGCCCTCACCGCCTCCCCCGCGATCCAGAACTACATGGTGTACGTCAATGTCTACGGGCTCGGCTGGAAAGTCACCGAGGACGGGACGGTGACTCTTCCCGGCTACTCGGGCACAGTGGATCTGCACTACGCGAAACCTGTGGAGTAGCTGCCGCTGGGGGACTCTCTGTGTCGGTGCGGATGATCGTCAGGACGGTCAGCGAGCTGTGCATCACCGTGGGTGCCCTGATCGTTCTGTTCGTGGCCTACGTGCTGTTCTGGACGGGTGTGAAGGCCGACAGCGCGATGGACCGGCAGGTCGACCGGCTCCAGGAGCAGTGGGCGAGGGGGGAGGTGAAGCCCTCGCCGGCGCCCGGAGGCTCGGCGGCGCCCGGGGAGTCGGCGGTGCCGGGTGGTTCGGCCGCTCCGGCCGCGCCCGGCCCGTACAAGGCCGGGGAGCCCTTCGCCCTGATGTACATCCCGCGTCTTGGTTTCACGTGGAACAAGCCCGTGCTCGAGGGCACGGGGGTGAACACCCTCAAGAAGGGGCTCGGCCACTACGCGAACACGGCACGGCTGGGGCAGAAGGGGAACTTCTCGGTGGCCGGTCACCGGCGTACGTACGGTGATCCTTTCAAGGACTTCCCGAAGCTGCGGGCCGGTGACGCGGTGGTCCTGACCGACGGGACGACCTGGTTCACCTATCGGATCGACAAAGGACCGTACAAAACGCTGCCCTCGGACATTGAGGTGATCGACCCTGTCCCACGTAAGTCCGGGTACACCCGCCCGGGTCGTTATCTGACGCTGACCACCTGTGAACCGGAGTGGGGGCACAGCCACCGGCTGATCGTGTGGGCTCATCTTGACTCCACACAGCCTGTGGAGGCTGGGAAACCGGAGGCGTTGCGCCGTTAGTCTGGAGGCGTGAACGGCGTGAGTCTGGTGCCGTGGTGTGAGGGAAGGGACGGCATGTACGGCTGGATCTGGCGGCATCTGCCGGGGAACGCATGGGTGAGGGCGTTGATTTCCGTCGTCCTGATCCTGGCCGTGGTCTATGTCCTTTTCCAGTACGTCTTTCCCTGGGCCGAGCCCCTGTTGCCCTTCAACGATGTGACGGTGAACGACCAGTGAGTGCCCGGATTCTCGTCGTCGACAACTACGACAGCTTCGTCTTCAACCTGGTCCAGTACCTGTACCAACTGGGTGCGGAGTGCGAGGTGCTGCGCAACGACGACGTGGCGACCTCGCACGCGCAGGACGGTTTCGACGGTGTGCTGCTGTCGCCGGGGCCGGGCACGCCGGAGGAGGCGGGTGTCTGCGTCGACATGGTCCGCCACTGTGCGGCGACCGGTGTGCCGGTTTTCGGGGTGTGCCTCGGGATGCAGTCGATGCAGGTGGCGTACGGCGGTGTCGTGGACCGGGCGCCCGAACTGCTGCACGGCAAGACGTCGTTGGTGGAGCACGAGGGCAGGGGCGTCTTCGCCGGCCTGCCGTCTCCGTTCACGGCGACGCGCTACCACTCGCTGGCGGCGGAGCCGGCGACCGTGCCGGCCGAGCTGGAGGTCACCGCGCGCACGCACGACGGCATCATCATGGGGCTCAGGCATCGTGAACTCGCGGTCGAGGGTGTGCAGTTCCATCCCGAGTCGGTGCTGACGGAGCACGGGCACCGGATGCTCGCCAACTGGCTGGTGGAGTGCGGGGACCGGGAGGCAGTGGCCCGGTCGTCCGGGCTCGCGCCGGTCGTGGGCAGGGCCACGGCGTGACGGCGCTGCGCCCCGAGCGTGACAGCTCCCCCTACGGCGGCGAGGCCGCGTACGGGGGAGCCGACGCGTTCGAGGCGGAGACCTTCGACGGTTTCGACACGGGCGCGTTCCAGGCCGCGGTCGAGGGCCTGTCGGACCCGCTGACGGACCCTCTGCCGGGCGTAACCACCGACTGGTCCGGGCGGGATTACGCGCAGCCGCAGCCGCAGCCGCAGCCGCAGCCGCAGCCGCAGCCGCAGCCGCAGCCGCAGCCGCAGGCGTCGGCGCCGATGTCGGCGCAGGTGTCGTACGAGCCGGGAGGAGCAGGGGGCTCCTACGAGCCCGCGCCTTCCGCGCCCACCGCCTCTTCCGCGCCTTCTGCGTCGTACGCGTTCGGCGCGGAGGGGCTGGAGCATCCGGTGGTCGACGAGGGGACGGTCGGATACCGGCCGCTGCCGGTCGACGAGGAGACGGTCGCGCTGCGTGTGGAGGACGCGCGGCGCAGGGTGCGGGAGGCCGAGGAGGCGAATCCCGGGGCGGGCTCGGCGCCCGGTGCGGCGGGAGCGGCTGCTGCGACACCCCCGGCTCCGGCTCCCGGCGGCCGTGCGGCCCGTAGGAAGGCCGCCAAGCGGCATGGGCGGCACGGAGGCGCGGGAGGCGCTCACAGCGCCCATGGGGGCGCTGGAGGGGGTCAGGAGGCCCCGGGAGCCACGGGTGGCCGAAGGGCGGCCCGGCGCGGTGCTCACGGGGCGCCAGGCGCTCAGGGCGCCCATGCCGCTCGGGACGGCGAGAGGGCCGACGGGACGCCTGCGGCGGCGCCCCGATCGCGGGTGGAGGCCCGGCGGGCGGCGCGGGCGAACAAGCCCAGCGCGGGCGTCGTGGCGAGTCGGCTGATCGGCGAGGTGTTCATCACCACGGGTGTGGTGATGCTGCTGTTCGTGACGTACCAGCTGTGGTGGTCGAACATCCGGGCGCACGCGCAGGCGGGCAGGGAAGCGAGCAGCCTTCAGCAGGAGTGGGCCAGCGGCAAGCGCGCGCCGGGGGCGTTCGAGCCCGGACAGGGGTTCGCCATTCTGCACATCCCGAAGCTGGACGTCGTCGTGCCGATCGCCGAGGGCATCAGCAAGTCGAAGGTCCTGGACCGTGGCATGGTCGGGCACTACGACGAGAACAGCATCAAGACGGCGATGCCCGGGGACAAGACGGGCAACTTCGGTATCGCGGGGCACCGCAACACGCACGGTGAGCCGTTCCGGTACATCAACCGTCTCAAGCCGGGTGATCCGATCGTGGTCGAGACGCAGGACAAGTACTACGTCTACGACATGGCGTCGATCCTGCCGGTGACCTCCCCCTCGAACGTCAGTGTCCTCGATCCGGTCCCCGCGGGGTCCGGTTTCACGAAGGCGGGGCGCTACATCACCCTCACCACCTGTACGCCGGAGTTCACCAGTAAGTACCGGATGATCGTGTGGGGCAAGATGGTCGAGGAACGGCCGCGCAGCAAGGGCAAACCGGACGCGCTCGTCCAGTAGGAGCCCGCGGTACCTGGAACAGACGGGGCGGATTGAAGTGGCAGCGACCACCGGTCACGGCGAGCAGCAGGAGGAACAGGACGAGCGGGCCGATGGCGTGCCCGTGTCCTCGGCCGCGGTGCCGCGTCGCCGCCGTATGGGCCGGGTCGCGATGGCGGTCAGTGTCTTCGGCGAACTCCTCATCACGGCGGGTCTGGTGCTCGGCCTGTTCGTCGTCTACTCGCTGTGGTGGACGAACGTCGTCGCGGACCGTGAGGCGGACAGGCAGGGCGACAAGGTCCGTGACACCTGGGCGCAGGAGGAGGACCGGGACACCGGCCCCGGGGCCCTGAACACCAAGAACGGCATCGGGTTCCTGCACGTCCCGTCGATGTCGAAGGGCGAGATCCTGGTCCGGAAGGGCACGTCGACGAAGCTGCTGAACGACGGCGTCGCGGGCTACTACACCGACCCGGTCAAGGCGACCCTCCCGACCAGCGGCAAGAACGGCAACTTCTCCCTGGCCGCCCACCGCGACGGCCACGGCGCCAAGTTCCACAAGATCGACAAGATCAGGAAGGGCGACCCCATCGTCTTCGAGACGAAGGACGACTGGTACGTCTACAAGGTCTACGCGATCCTCCCCGAGACCTCGAAGTACAACGTCAAGGTCCTGGCCCCCGTCCCGAAGGAGTCGGGCAGGAAGAACCCGGGCCACTACATCACGCTGACGACCTGCACGCCTGTGTACACGTCCACGTACCGGTACGTCGTGTGGGGGGAGTTGGAGCGGGTGGAGAAGGTGGACGCGGATCGGACGTTGCCGGAGGAGTTGCGGTGAGGTGACGGTCCTCTGTGAGAGGGCCGTCACCCTGCCTCCACAGGCTGTGTCGAGGTCCCGCCGGGCCTCAACAAGAGGGCCCCCGACACCATGTGCAACTCGGTGTCGGGGGCCCTCCGGGCAAAGAGGTGGGTCTGCCTAGCCGATGCCTCCGAAGAAGCCGCCTCCGTTGCCGTTGCCCCCGTTGTTGCCGCCCTGGTCCTGGGTCACGAGGGTGACCGCCGTGCCCTCCGGTACCTGGCTGTTGGCGCCGGGGTTCTGGGCCAGGACGATGGCGTCGTCGTTCTGGGAACCCTGGATGTTCACCGACAGACCCTCGTTCTCCAAGGCCTCCCTGGCGTCCTCCAGGCGCTGGCCGGTGACGTTGGGCACCGTCACGACCTCCTGCTCGGCCTTCTTGCCGATCTGGATGGTCACCGTGGAGTTCTTGTCGACCTGGGTGTTGGCAGCGGGAGAGGTGGCGATGACCTTGCCGACCAGGTTGTCGTCGTCGGTCTCGACCTCGGTGCAGGTGCCCGTGAGGTCGTTCTGCTCCATCTGCTGCTTGGCGGCGTCACAGGTCTGACCGGTGACGTCGGGGACGGTGGACTTCTCCTCTTCCTTGGCGATGGTGAGGGTGATCGTGGAGCCCTTCTCGAGCTCCGTGCCGGAGGTCGGGTCCTGCTCCAGGACCTGGCCCGGGTCCTCCGGGGACTCCTTCGCCTTCGTCTCGACCTTGAACTGGTACTTGTCGCCCTCCAACGTGGCCCGCGCCTTGTCGATGTCGTCTCCGATGACGCTGGGAACGGCGATCTTGGGCGCGCCCGTGGACACGACCAGGTTGATCGTCTCGCCCTTCTTGACGTCGGTCTTGGCCGGCGGGTCCTGCGAGCAGACGTTGCCCTTCTTCTGGTCCTCGCAGGCCTTCCTGGTGATGTCCACCTTGAGGTCGACGTTGGTCGCCATCCGCTCGGCTTCGCTCTGGGTGGCGCCGACGAAGTTGGGGGTGGCGACCGTGTCGCTGGGGCCCGCGCCGCCGCTGAAGGCCCACTTGCCGATCAGGATGGCGCCGACGAGGACCAGGACACCCGCGACGACCAGCAGAATCGTCGAGGTGTTGTTCTTCTTCGGGCGGCGCCGGCCCTGGCGGTCGTCGTAGCCGAAGCCGCCGTCGTCCGGGTTCATCGGCGGCAGCATGGTGGTGGCGCCCGCGTCCGTGGCGCGCAGGGCCGTCGTCGGCTGGTCGTCCGGGTAGGCGCCGTAGCCGACGGAGCCCATGGCCGCGGTGGCCGCGACGGGCTGGCCGTCGAGGCAGGCCTCGATGTCGGCGCGCATCTCGTCGGCGGACTGGTAGCGGTAGTCCGGGTCCTTGACGAGGGCCTTCAGCACGATCGCGTCCATCTCGGGCGTGATCTCGGGGTCGAAGACCGAAGGAGGCTGGGCCTCTTCCCGTACGTGCTGGTAGGCGACGGCCACCGGGGAGTCGCCCACGAAGGGCGGGCGGACCGTCAGCAGCTCGTAGAGCAGGCAGCCGGTCGAGTACAGGTCGGATCTGGCGTCGACCTGCTCGCCCTTGGCCTGCTCGGGCGACAGGTACTGGGCGGTGCCGATGACCGCCGCGGTCTGGGTCATCGTCATGCCGGAGTCGCCCATGGCGCGGGCGATGCCGAAGTCCATCACCTTGACCTGGCCGGTGCGCGTCAGCATGACGTTGGCCGGTTTGATGTCGCGGTGGACGATGCCGTTGCGGTGGGCGTACTCCAGGCCCTGGAGGATGCCGATGGTCATCTCCATGGCGCGCTCCGGGAGCAGTTTGCGGCCGGAGTGGAGCAGTTCGCGCAGCGTGGAGCCGTCCACGTACTCCATGACGATGTACGGGATCGAGACCCCGTCGATGTAGTCCTCGCCCGTGTCGTAGACCGCGACGATCGCGGGGTGGTTGAGCGAGGCGGCCGACTGGGCCTCCCGGCGGAACCGGGCCTGGAAGGTGGGGTCGCGCGCGAGGTCCGCTCGCAGCGTCTTCACCGCCACGGTGCGGCCGAGGCGGGTGTCCATAGCGAGGTAGACCTCTGCCATGCCACCACGGCCGAGCACCTGGCCCAGCTCGTACCGGCCGCCGAGGCGACGCGGCTCTTCCATAGCTTCCTACCAGCCCTCTCCGTCGGTCCCGACCGCACCCACGTGTGGTCCGGCGGTGTGCTGTCCGGGCATACGGTACCCGGCTCGCCTTGCGTGACCTGGTGGGTCGCGTCACTCGATACAGGACCGGTATCGCAACGTGCGCTGTTGCGAAGGCGACGTGACAGGGGTCACTTCTTGCTGTCGATCACTGCCTTCATCACGTTCTTTGCGATGGGTGCGGCGAGACCGCCACCCGAGATGTCGTCACGGTTGGCGCTGCCGTCCTCGACGACGACGGCCACGGCGACGGGGGAGCCGCCGTCGCCGGTCTTGGCGTATGAGATGAACCACGCGTACGGCTTCTCGCTGTTGTTGAGGCCGTGCTGGGCGGTTCCGGTCTTGCCGCCGACGGTGACACCGGGGATCTGCGCGTTGGTGCCGGTACCGGACTTGACGACGGTCTCCATCATGTCCTGCAGCTGCTGCGCGGTGTCGCCTGAGACGGCCTGGGAGAGTTCCTCGGGCTCGTGGGTCTCGATGACGTCGAGGTTGGAGGCGCGCAGCTGGTCGACCATGTAGGGCTTCATCAGCTTGCCGTCGTTGGCGATGGCGGAGGCGACCATGGCCATCTGCAGCGGGGTGGCGCGGTTGGAGGCCTGGCCGATGCCGTCCATGGCGTTCTGCGGCCGGTTGTCCTTGGGGTAGACGCTCTCGGCGGCGCGGACGGGGATGTCGAGCTTGGATTCGTTGAAGCCGAACTTGTTGGCCTGCTCGATCATCTTGTCGTTGCCGACCTTGTCGGCGAGGTTGGCGAAGACGGTGTTGCAGGAGACCTCGAGTGCGTCGCGCAGGGTGGCGTTCTCGCAGTCGCCGTGCTCGTTGGTGAGGGGTTTCGCCCCGGTCGTCAGGGGCAGCGGGTACGGGTCCGGGGTGTCGGTGGCCTCGTCGATGCCGCCCACCTCGCCGTTCTCCAGCGCGGCGGCGGCGGTGACCACCTTGAAGGTCGAGCCGGGCGGGTACGTCTCGCGCAGCGCCCGGTTCAGCATCGGCTTGTCCTTGTCCTTCTCCAGCTTCTGGAAGGTCTCGCCGTCCTTGGAGCTGACGCCGGCGAAGGTGGACGGGTCGTACGAGGGGGTGGAGGCCAGCGCCAGGATCGCGCCCGTGGACGGGTCGATGGCCGCGACGGCGCCCTTCTTGTCACCGAGGCCCTCGAAGGCCGCCTTCTGCGCGGCGGCGTTGAGGGTGGTGACGACGCTGCCGCCCTCCTTCTTCTTCCCCGTGAGCATGTCGAGGGTGTTGCGGAAGAAGAGGCGGTCGTCGTTGCCGGTGAGGATGCCGTCCTCGAGGCTCTCCAGCTGGGTGGCGCCGACGGCCTGGGAGGCGTATCCGGTGACGGGCGCCCACATCTCGCCGTTCTTCCAGGTGCGCTTGTACTTGAAGTCGGTGCCCTCGGTGGCGACGGACCCGGTGATGGCCTTGCCGTCGACGATGATGTCGCCGCGGGGGGTGGCGTAGCGCTCGATGGAGACGCGGCGGTTCTCCTCGCGTGTCTGCAGGGAGTCGGCCTGGACGTACTGGATCCAGTTGTCGCGGATGAGCAGGGCGAGGACGAGGAGCCCGCAGAAGATCGCGATGCGGCGCAGGGGCTTGTTCACGGTCGGACCACCTGGGTCATCTCGGCGTCGGGGTTGGCGGCGGGAGCGGGTGCCGGGCGGCGGGCCGTGTCGCTGATGCGGATCAGGATGCCGATGAGCGCCCAGTTCGCGATCACGGAGGAGCCACCGGCCGCGAGCCACGGCATGGTCATACCGGTCAGCGGAATGAGGCCCATGACGCCACCGGCGACCACGAACACCTGCAGGGCGAAGGCGCCGGACAGGCCGACCGCGAAGAGCTTGCCGAAGGGGTCGCGGGCGGCCAGCGCGGTGCGCACACCACGCTCGATGATCAGGCCGTAGAGCAGGAGGAAGGCCATGACGCCGGCCAGGCCCAGTTCCTCACCGACGGTGGAGAAGATGAAGTCGGAGTTGGCGGCGAAGCCGATGAGGTCGGAGTTGCCCTGTCCGAGGCCGGTGCCCATGACACCGCCGGACCCGAAGGCCATGATCGACTGGCCGATCTGGTTGCAGGCGTTGGAGTCCTGGTAGCAGCTCCAGGGGTCCAGCCAGGCGTTGACACGGGACTGGACGTGGCCGGCGAACGAGGCCACTGTGACGGCGCCGACGGCGGACATCAGCAGGCCGATCACGATCCAGCTGGTGCGCTCGGTGGCGACGTACAGCATGATCACGAACATGCCGAAGAACAGCAGTGACGAACCGAGGTCGTTCTCGAAGACGAGGATGAGCAGGCTGACGACCCAGATGGTGATGATCGGGCCGAGGTCGCGGCCACGGGGCAGGTAGAGGCCCATGAAGCGGCGGCTGGCCAGTGCCAGCGCGTCGCGCTTCACCATGAGGTAGCCGGAGAAGAAGATCACGATGATGATCTTCGCGAACTCTCCGGGCTGGATCGTGCCCGCACCGGGGATCCTGATCCAGATCTTGGCGCCGAAGGTGTCGGCTCCGAGTCCGGGTACCAGCGGCAGGAGCAGCAGCACGATGGCGACGGCCATCGAGATGTAGGTGTAGCGCTGCAGGATGCGGTGGTCCTTGAGGAGGATGAGCACCGCGACGAACAGCGCGAGACCGGCGGCCGCGAACATCAGCTGTTTCGGGGCCGACGGGGTGAAGACCCCGTAGACGCTCTTGGCGAGCTGTTGCAGCCGCTCCGACTGGTCGAGGCGCCAGATGAGCACAAGCCCGAGCCCGTTGAGCAGTGTGGCCACTGGCAGCAGCAGCGGGTCCGCGTAGGCCGCGAACTTTCTGACGACCAGATGGCCCACGCCCGCCAGGAGGCCCAGCCCGAGCCCGTAGCCGAGCAGGCCGGCGGGGACCTCGTCGTTGATGGCGAGGCCCACGTTGGCGTAGGCGAACACCGGGATCACCACGGCGAACACCAGCAGCGCGAGCTCGGTGTTGCGTCGGCTCGGTGCGCCGATGGCGCCGATCGTGGACGTGTGGTGCGTCGGTGAGTTGGTAGTACTGCTCATCTTGTGACGAGGCCCCTCACGGCTTGCCTACTGCTTCCCGCACAGCGAGACCAGCTTCTGCTCCTCCTCGGAGAGGCTGGGGCCGGGTGTGGGTGTCGGTGTGGGTGATGGCGTCGCTGACCCCGATGGCGTCGACGTCGGCGACGGTGATGCCTTTGACGTGAGGGAGGACCGAGTGGTTCCCGTGACCCCTCCGGCCTCGCCCTCGCCCGTCTTTGAGTTATTACGGCTCTCGGCCTCGCGGCGCTCAGCGTCCTTCTTGCACGCGGACGCCTGGGTGGAGAGCTCCTCGATCTTCGCCTGGGCGTCCTTGAGGCCGCCTTCGGCGATCGTGGCCTTGACCTGGTTCTGCTGGTACGGCGGCAGGTACTTGAGTTCGATCTCGGGGTGGTCCTTCGCGACCTTCGAGAGCGAGACCCAGGCCAGGTCCTGGCTGATGCCCTGGTAGAGCGCGACGTGGTCGTCCTTGGTGCCGACGTAGTACTGGGTCTGCGTCCACTGGTAGCCGCCGTAGGCTCCGCCGCCGATCACGGCGAGGGCGAGCAGGGAGTAGAACGATCTCTTCAGCCACCTGCCCTTCTTGCGGGGCTTGACGAAGTCGTCGTCGGTGTACGAGCCGAAGCTGTCGGAGGGGGCGTAGCCGGTGGTGTCGCCGGAGCCGGGCGGGCCGAACTCGCCGCCGCCCTGTCCGGGCGCCTGGCGGCCGAGGCTGGACGCGCGGCCGGCCGGGGTCTGCATGGCGCCGTTGTCCTGCAGCTGGTGCTGGTTCTCGGCGACGGCGCCCACCACGACGGGGGTGTCGGAGAGCTGGGCGGCCAGGGTGTCGCCGGAGTCGATGTCGAGGACGTCGGCCACGATGACCGTGATGTTGTCGGGTCCGCCGCCGCGCAGGGCGAGCTGGATCAGCTCCTGCACGGTCTCCTGCGGGCCCTGGTAGCTGGCGAGGGTGTCCTCCATCGTCTGGTGGGACACGACGCCGCTCAGGCCGTCGGAGCAGATCAGGTAGCGGTCGCCGGCGCGGACCTCGCGGATGGAGAGGTCGGGCTCGACGTGGTCGCCGCTGCCCAGCGCGCGCATCAGCAGGGAGCGCTGCGGGTGGGTCGTGGCTTCCTCTTCGGTGATGCGTCCCTCGTCGACGAGGCGCTGCACCCAGGTGTGGTCCTGGGTGATCTGGGTGAGGACGCCGTCGCGCAGGAGGTAGGCGCGGGAGTCGCCGACGTGGACGAGGCCGAGGCGCTGGCCGGTCCACAGCAGGGCGGTCAGGGTGGTGCCCATGCCCTCGAGCTGGGGGTCCTCCTCGACCATGGCGCGCAGCTGGTCGTTGGCGCGCTGTACGGCGGTGCCGAGCGAGGTGAGGATGTCGGAGCCGGGGATGTCGTCGTCGAGGGCGACGATGGTGGAGATCACCTCGGAGGAGGCGACCTCACCGGCGGCCTGGCCGCCCATGCCGTCGGCGATCGCGAGCAGGCGCGGTCCCGCGTAGCCCGAGTCCTCGTTGCCCTCGCGGATCATGCCTTTGTGCGATCCGGCGGCGAAGCGCAGTGACAGACTCATGCGCACCTCGCCCGTCGGCTCCGGGTACATCCGCACGGTGCCCACCCTCCGGTCGGGAGCGCGCCGGGGCCCGGAGTGTGGGCCGCCGTTGCGTGCTCGCTCCGCTCGCTCATTGTCGTACTACTTCCGCAGCTCGATGACGGTTTTGCCGATGCGGATCGGCGCTCCCAGCGGGATCGGCGTGGGGGTCGTCAGTCGGTTCCGGTCGAGGTACGTGCCGTTGGTGGATCCGAGGTCCTCGACGATCCACTGGCCGTCACGGTCCGGGTAGATCCTGGCATGCCTGCTGGAGGCGTAGTCGTCGTCCAGCACGATGGTGCTGTCGTGGGCGCGGCCCAGCGTGATGGTCTGCCCCTGCAGAGCGACGGTCGTGCCCGCGAGGGTGCCCTCGGAGACGACGAGCTTGGTGGGGGCTCCGCGGCGTTGGCGGCCACCGCCGCCACCGCCGGACTGCTGGCCGCGCTGCTGCGGAGGTGCCTGGCGCGCGACCTGCTGCGGCCGCGCGCTCTCACGCCTGGACCCGCGCTGGGTGACGCGCGTACCGAACAGGTCGCTGCGGATGACCTGCACGGCCACGATCACGAACAGCCACAGTACGGCCAGGAAACCCAGCCGCATGACCGTGAGGGTCAGCTCTGACATTGCCCCCGCTTCACCCTTCGGCTTGCCGGTAAATGATGGTGGTGCTGCCCACGACGATCCGCGAGCCGTCGCGGAGCGTAGCGCGGGTGGTGTGCTGCCCGTCCACCACGATGCCGTTGGTGGACCCGAGATCCTGGATCGTCGAGGGCGTTCCGGTCCGGATCTCGCAGTGCCGGCGGGACACGCCGGGGTCGTCGATCCGCACGTCGGCTTCGGTGCTACGGCCGAGCACCAGCGTCGGGCGGGAGATCTGATGGCGGGTGCCGTTGATCTCGACCCAGTGGCGCGTGCGACCGCCCGCCGCGGGGGCGGGCCGCTGGCCGTAGGGCGCGGCGCCGGGGCGGCTCCCGGGCGGCGGCGCGGACGGCATGGGCGGAGCGCCCGCGGGTGCGGCGGCCGGCGGGTAGCCGTAGCCGCCCTGGCCACCGGCGCCGGGGCGGCCGCCGGCCGGTGCGGACGCGGGGGCCTGCTGGTTGCTGGAGGAGGCGAGCGTACGGCTGCGTACCCGGTACAGGCCGGTGTCGAGGTCGTCGGCCTTCTCCAGGTGGACCTTGATGGGGCCCATGAAGGTGTAGCGCTGCTGCTTGGCGTAGTCGCGCACCATGCCGGCGAGCTCGTCGCCGAGCTGGCCGGAGTAGGGGCTGAGGCGCTCGTAGTCGGGCGTGCTCAGCTCCACGATGAAGTCGTTGGGGACGACGGTCCTGTCGCGGTTCCAGATGGTCGCGTTGTTGTCGCACTCCCGCTGGAGCGCGCCGGCGATCTCCACCGGCTGGACCTCGGACTTGAACACCTTGGCGAAGGTGCCGTTGACCAGACCTTCGAGGCGTTGCTCGAACTTCTTCAGGACTCCCATGGGGCACCTCCTCCGTCGCTGTCGTCCTGCATCCTGCGTCCGTACTGCTTACTGATCGTATCCACGCGCCGGGAAATCGGCTGGTTCCCCCTGTCGGCCCGGTCGACGGGTGTCGACGCCCACTGAAGTCCTCTGCCGGATTCCCTGCGGAGCACCCCTTCGAACTCTTCGTGGCGTACTCCTGCCGACGTTTCTGCCATGGATCGTAGAGGGGGTGCGAGACCAGTGTCCCGCACCCGGCTGTGGACCCTGCCCGCCTCATGGGGAGATGGCCGGGACCGGTACGAGGTTGATACGTGAACCGGGACACGTTGAGACACGGGCGGAGGTGTGGCGCTGCACACGGACGCGGGGCCGGCGGGCACGTCGGTAGGGGCCCGGGAGGGTGCGACAGGGTTTGGGGCGGCGGGGCCGGCGGGCGGGCGGCGGCGGGCGTCTCGTGGTGCGCGCGAGGGAGGGGGAAGGGGAAAGGCATGCGGACGCCGCTCTGACGAGGGGTGGAGGTTCGTCCTGGCGGCGGCCCGGGACAAGTGATGTGAACCCACCGTCTGCAGCGTGCTAATCTTCTGGATGTCGGAAGGCGCCGGCGCCGCAAGGAGCAGGAGCCCGAGGACACACCCAATGCGCGGGTGGCGGAATAGGCAGACGCGCTGGATTCAGGTTCCAGTGCCCGCAAGGGCGTGGGGGTTCAACTCCCCCCTCGCGCACAGCGAAGAACCGATGGAACGGGTCTTCACCACGGACGAAAGTCCTGGTGGAGGCCCGTTTCTCGTTGTGTTGGCAGGGGTGCGTGCGTTATCCGTGCGTGCGTATTCGTGCGTGCGGTGCGGGTGCGGGAGCGCCGGCGAGGTGCGTACTGAGGGGCGTGGGCTGTGGTGCTGCGGCACCACGACGGTCGCAGCCGTGGGCGCGGGTCGTGGGCGCGGGTCGTGGGCGCGGGCCGGGTTGGAGATGTGAGGCATCGCACGGCCGGGGCGGTCGTGCGGCAGGGCCCTGACCGTGACAAACCTCACGGTCAGGGCCCTGCCTCTGTGCGGGGTGTGTCCGGTCACCGCGGCTGCTAGCCGTGCCGCCGTGACCGGGCGCGGGTCACGCCGCAAGGCGCTCCGCGAGGGTCTTGGCCTTGGCGGCGGCATCCTCCAGGGCCTTGGTGCGCGAGGCCTCCGCGAGCGGGACCAGTTCGGCCATCTCGGGCCTGGACGCGGCCAGCGTCAGCTCGGGGACGATGAAGTCGACGTCCAGTTCGAGCATGTCCTTGAGGACGGCCTGCAGGTAGTTCTGCACGTACTCGTACGGCTCCCGGGGAGTGCCCGGCGCGTACGAGCCGCCGCGGCTGGCGATGACCGTCACCGGCGTTCCCTTGATCTTCGAGTTCTCGGCACGGGCGGTGCGCCCCATGAGGATCACGTTGTCCAGCCACGCCTTGAGGGTCGAGGGGATCGCGAAGTTGTACATGGGGGCGCCGATCAGGACCGCGTCCGCGCTCTCCAGTTCCTCGATGAGCCGCACACGCTCGGCGAAGGCCGCGGCCTGCTCGGGTGTGTGCGCGGCTGGATCGGCGAAGCCGGCGGTGAACGAGTCGGCCGTGATGTGCGGGACCGGGTCCACGGAGAGGTCGCGGTAGATCACCGTGCCTTCCGGGTGCTGCTCCTGCCAGGCCTTGCGGAAGGTGTCCGTCACAGCGCGTGAGGCGGAGGTGCCGACCGGGAACACGGAGGAATCCAGGTGCAGAAGGGTGGCCATGGGGTTCTCCAGCGCTTCTTGGGTTGCGTTTCGTGGGGCTTGCGTCTTTGGGGGCTGCGTCTGGGGGGGCGTTGCTTGGGCGTGCGTCTTTGGACGTGCGTTGCTTGGGGCTGCGTCGGTGCGGTGCAGTGCGGTGCAGTGCGGTGCGGTGCGGTGCGCTTGTGACGCTGCTGCACCTCCGTGCGTAACTATGAATAACACAGTCACTTACTTTTTTTCATCCCCTTGCGGGGGGTCAGTACCCTGGACCCATGGCGGAGCAGCAGGAGGGGCACGGCCCCGAGGCGTGCCGGAGGGTCGACGGCGGCATTACGCGTGTCTTCCAAGTGCTCGGGAAGCGCTGGACCGGCCCGATCGTGTCCGTGCTGATGCCGCGCCCCGCGTACTTCTCCGACCTGCGCAGGGCGATCCCGGGCATCAGCGAGCGCATGCTCTCCGACCGCCTCACGGAACTCGGCGCGGCCGGTCTGGTCGTGCGCGAGGTGGACGAGGGCCCGCCGCTGCGGGTGACGTACCGGCTCACGGAGGCCGGGGCCGCGCTGGAACCGGCGCTCAAGGAGCTCGAGATGTGGGCGGCGACGTATCTGCCGGAAGGTGCGCTGCGCAAGGCGGGCTGCTGAGGGCTGGACCTGGGACTGGACCTGGGACTGGGGCGGGAGACGGGGCGAGGACTGTGCCGCCCCGACGTTTGTCCACAGCCGGGAGTTGTCCACAACCGGGGAGTTGTCCACAACCGGGGAGTTGTCCACAGGGTCTGACGGGTTTCGGCCAGTGGCTGTACGGTCGTCCCGAGTTGATGTTCGTGCGCGGGGGAGGCGGTCGGAATGACCGAGGTCGATGCGGTGCCTCAGGCACAGGCTGCTGCCGGGGCGCGGGTGCCCTGGGTGCGTGGTTTCGCGCGGTGGCCCGAGGAGGGTGGCTCGCCCAAGGAGGAGGGGAAGACGCTGCGCGCGCGGGTGCGGCGCGGTGCGCACTCGGAGCTGACCCTCGACGCCGGCCGGCCCGACGCGGCGGCCGCGGTCGAGGAGTCCAACCGCGGTCGGCTCCCCGAGCTCACACCGATCCGGGTCGGCAGGATGGCGGCGACCCCCTTCGCGTTCCTGCGCGGATCGGCCGGCCTCATGGCGTACGACCTCGCGCGCACGCCGGTGACCGGCATAGGCGCCCAGATCTGCGGTGACGCGCACGCGGCGAACTTCGGCCTGTACGCGGACGCGCGCGGCGGACTGGTCATCGATCTGAACGACTTCGACGAGACCGTGCACGGCCCCTGGGAATGGGATCTCAAGCGGCTCGCCACCTCGCTCGTTCTCGCGGGCCGGGAGGCGGGCGCGGATGAGGAGCGATGCCGCAAGGCGGCGCACGACACGGTGGGGGCGTACCGCCGCACCGTGCGCCTGCTCGCCAAGCTGCCGGTACTGGACGCGTGGAACGCCATCGCGGACGAGGAACTGGTCTCCCACACCGACGCACACGACCTGCTCGGCACGCTGGAGCGGGTGTCGGAGAAGGCGCGGGCCAACACGAGCGGGCGGTTCGCGGCGAAGTCCACACAGGTGCTGGAGGACGGCAGCCGCCGCTTCGTGGATGCCGCGCCGGTGCTGCGCCGCGTGCCGGACGAGGAGGCCGCGGCGGTGGCGGCCTCCCTGGAGGAGTACCTGACGACGCTGTCCGAGGACCGCCTGCCGCTCCTCGCCCGGTACGCGGCGCACGACGTCGCGTTCCGCGTGGTCGGCACGGGCAGCGTGGGCACCCGCTCCTACGTCGTCCTCCTGCTGGACCACCGCGGGGAGCCGCTGATTCTTCAGGTCAAGGAGGCCCGTCCCTCGGCGCTGCTCCCGCATCTGGCGGCGGCCGGCTTCGAGGCGCCTGAGGTGCCCCACGAGGGCCGCCGGGTAGTTCTCGGACAGAAGCGGATGCAGGTCGTCAGCGACATCCTGCTCGGCTGGACCTCGGTCGAGGGACGCCCCTTCCAGGTACGGCAGTTCCGCAACCGCAAGGGCAGCGTCGACCCGGCAGCCCTCGCCGCCGACCAGATAGACGACTATGCCCGCATGACCGGCGCTCTGCTGGCCCGCGCCCACACCCACACCGCCGACCCGCGGCTCCTCGCCGGTTACTGCGGCAAGAGCGAGGAACTGGACGAGGCGATCGCGTCGTTCGCGGTCACGTACGCGGACCGCACGGAAGCCGACCACAGCGCGCTGGTGGCAGCGGTCCGGGCGGGGCGGATCGCGGCGGAACCGGGTGTGTGATGGGGCCGGGGTGTGATGGGACCGGGGCGTGGGAGGGGACCGGGGCGTGGGACGGGACCGCGACCGGGAGCGTGACCGACCGGCGCGGCTGAGCTTGTGGGCGTGCAGGCCGCCGGAATCGAGCGGGCTGGGCTCCGGTGGCGGGCAGGCTTGGGCCAGGGGCTGGGCCCGTCCTGCGGGATCGGGCGGCCGGTCCTTCGGTGTCGGGCGGCCCGTCCATCGGTGTCAGGCGGTCCGTTTTTCGGGATCGGGCGGGTGTGGCCGCCGGTCCTGCAGGGTCGGTGAACCTCCGTGGGCCATCGGGCCGTGGCCTACGCTGGTCGGGTGACGACCCCGGAAGCCGATCAGTCCCAGTCCGCCCCCCGAGCGGGAGGTCCGCAGGAGGAGGCGGCCGCGCCTGCGGAGGTGCCGTCCGGTGCTGCCGAGCAGGGTGGGCAGCACGGGAACAGCTCCGGCGAGCGGCGGCCACCGTTCACGGACCCCCTGGGCTCCGGCCATGACGCGGGTGGCTCCGAGGCGGCCGCGGATGACCGGAGCGGTTCCGGAGGGGTGGGGACGAGCGGAGTCGGCGAGTCCGGGGCCGCGCGGCCCGAGGAGCGGCTGGAGCGGGCCGTGCGTGCGGCCGAGCAGGCGCTGATCGAGTACGAGATCGCCGTCGAGACCTTCCGGGTCGAGGTGGAGAACTTCTCGCGGCTCCACCACCAGAAGCTCGGGCCGATGTACGCGCGGCTCGACGAACTGGACGCGCAGATCGCCGAGGCGCGGGCCGCCCGCACCGGCGCCCCGGAGGACATCCGTGCCGCCCAGGAGGCCCGCGCGCGGGTCATGCCGATGCCCGGTGTGGAGGAGCTGTTCCACGGCTGGATGGACTCGGACGGACTGTTCCCGGAGGCCGCGGCGATGCTCACGGACCAGCCGGTACGGCCCCCGGAGCGGGTACGCCCCAGCGAGGAGGCCCGCAAGCTCTACCGCGAACTCGTCCGCAAGGCGCACCCCGACCTGGCGCGGGACGACAGTGAGCGCAAACGGCGCGACGAGTTCATCGCCCGGGTGAACGCGGCGTACGGCCGGGGCGACGAGGCGCTGCTGCGGGAGCTCTCCGAGGAGTGGGACGCGGGTCCCGTTCCCGAGGAGCGCAGGCCGAGCCGCAGCGAGGAGCTCTACGCCCGCCTCGAATGGCTCGCCCAGCGCAAGGAGATGCTCACCCTGGTCGCCCGGGAGCTGGAGGAGGGCGCGATCGGTGCGATGCTGCGCTTGGCGCCGGACGATCCCGACCGCCTCCTCGACGAGATCGCCGAACAGCTCCTCGCCCAGGTCGCCGCACGCGAGGCTGAACTGGCGGAGCTGCTCGGCTAGGCCGCTCGGCCGGCAGGACCACGATCGCGGACCACGCGGATGCCTCGGCCCACACGGCGTCGTGCTCGGTCGGGTAGCGTCGGGTCCATGCATTTCGGAGCTGGTGTGCCCACGGTCGAGGTCGCGGACCTCGCGGACGGTGACTTTCTGCTGGATGTCCGTGAGGACGACGAGTGGCAGGCGGGTCACGCCGAGGGAGCGCTGCACATCCCCATCAGTGAGTTCGTGGCCCGCTACGGCGAGTTCACCGAGGCGGCACCGCGGGACGGGCGCGTCCATGTGATCTGCCGCAGCGGCGGACGCTCGGCACAGGTCGCGATGTACCTGGTCCAGCAGGGCATCGACGCCGTGAACGTCGACGGCGGCATGCAGGTCTGGGCGGCCAGCGGACGTGCGGTCGTGGACGAGAAGGGGCAGCCCGGCTTCGTGCTGTAGGCAGAGCTGGGGCGGGTCCGGCCCGGCCGGGCGGCGTTATCCGCGCGCCGGCCGGGCGTCACCCGAGGGGGTGCGTCGCCAGCAGGTCACCCAGGGCCTCCTCGTGCGCCGCCGCCGGGCCGAGGGACAGCTCCAGATGCTTGGCCCAGGCGTGGTACCGGTGGAGCGGGTAGTCGGTGTCGGCGCCGAAGCCGCCGTGCAGGTGCTGGGCCGTCTGCACGACCCGGCGCACGCCCTCCGAGGCCCAGATCTTGGCCACCGCCACGTCCCCCGCGGGCGGCAGTGCGCCCGCCGCCCCCGAACCGACGCGCCACGCCGCCTGCCACAGGGTCGCCTCCATCGCGCGCAGGTCGATGTAGCGGTCCGCCGCCTGCACGGCGACGGCCTGGAACGTGGCGATCGGGAACCCGAACTGCTCACGCTTCCCCGCGTACTCGCTGGTCATGCCGAGCACGCCCTCGCCCAGACCGAGCGCCAGCGCGCAGGTCCCCGTGGCCAGCAGCGCACGCAGCCACTCCCACGCCCCGTCGGCGTCGAGGACGTCCCGAGAGGAGAGCCTCACGGACTCCAGGCACAGCTCGCCGAGCCGCTCGCCCGATGTCGAGAACTGCTCCGCGATCACGACTCCCTCATGCACCCGGGGCACGAGCGCGAGCACGGTGCGTCCGGTGGCCGGGGCGTGTGCGGGGACGAGGACGAAGTCGGCGTTGTGCGCCCAGGGCACCGCCGTCTGCACTCCGTCCAGGACCCAGGTCCCGTCGCCCTCGTGTCGTGCGGTCACGGCGAGCTCGGCCGGGTCGTGGCCGGTCCGGCCGTTCGCCGCGACGGTCAGCACCGTCTCGCCCCGGCCCGCCCGCGCCAGCAGCCCGGCCTTCAGCTCCTCGCCGCCGTGCGCCTGTACGGCCACCGCGGCGGCCGTGCTCTCCAGCAGCGGCACCCGCGCCAGGACCTTCGCCGATTCGCGCAACACCAGGCACAGCGCGACGCTGTCCAGCCCCGCCCCGCCGTACTCCGGCTCCAGCAGCAGGCTCAACAGGTCCGCGTCGGCGAGCTTCGCCCACAACGCGCGGTCGAAGTCGTCGGCCACGGCACCGGGAGTGAGCGCCGGACTGGGCACCCCGTCCGGCGCGACCCCGGCGAACACCGCCTGAGCCGCCTCGACCGCCGCCTGCTGCTCCTCGGTGAAGGTGAAGTCCACGGTCCTGTCCCCTTCCGCCCCGACTTGACGGAGCGTCAAGATAGAACAGGTTCTAGAAGAAGGGAATGTCCAGGGAGTGTCTGTGGACAGTCCGTGGACTGACCGCGGGACGTTTCGGCCAGGTCCTCGCTCAGCGGTCGAAGTCCAGCTCCACCTTCTCCGTCGCTGGATGCGACTGGCACGCGAGCACGTATCCGGCCTCGGTCTCATCCGGTTCCAGCGCGAAGTTGCGGTCCATCCGGACCTCGCCCGCCACCAGGAAGGCCCGGCAGGTTCCGCACACGCCGCCCTTGCAGGCGTAGGGCGCGTCAGGACGGTTGCGCAGCACGGTGTCCAGCAGTGATTCGCCCTCCCGCACCTCCCAGGTCCCGCCACGGCCGTCGAGCCGGACGGTCACCGAACTGTGGGCAGGAGCCGGGGAGACCGGGACCGGCGCCGGTGCGGCGTCCACGTGGAAGATCTCCTCGTGGATCCGGGCCCGCTCCACGCCGAGCCCGCGCAGTGCGCGCTCCGCCCCCTGCACCAGGCCGAACGGCCCGCACAGGAACCACCCCGCCACCTTCTCCACCGGCAGCAGCACCGGCAGCAGCCCGCTCAGCCGCTCCTGGTCGAGCCGCCCGGACGGCAGCCCCGCCTGCTGTTCCTCGCGGGAGAGCACCGTCACCAGCTGGAACCGCTCGGGGAACCGGTCCTTGAGGTCGGCGACCTCCTCCAGGAACATCATCGAGGCCGACGTCCGGTCGCTGCGTATGAGGCAGAACCGCGCCCCGGGCTCCCGCGCCAGCAGCGTCGTCACGATGGACAGCACCGGCGTGATGCCGCTGCCGCCGACGACCGCCGCGTACTGTCCGAGAGCCGGCTCCAGGGTGAAGCGGCCCGCGGGGGTCATCACCTCCACCTCGTCGCCGGCGATGATCTCCTTCAGCGCGTAGGTGGAGAAGGCGCCGCCCTCGACCAGCCGCACCCCGACCCGCAGGGTCCGGGGGCCGTCGGTGCTGGGTGCCGGTGCCGGCGAACAGATCGAGTACGTACGGCGGATCTCCGTGCCGTCGACCGTGCGGCGCAGGGCCAGATGCTGGCCGGGGGCGTGCCGGTACTCCGCGCGGAGCTCCGGTGGCACGGTGAAGGTGAGGGCCACGGAGTCGTCGGTGAGCCGGTCGACCGCCGCCACCCGGAGTGTGTGGAAGCGGGCCATCACAACTCCTTGAAGTGGTCGAACGGTTCACGGCAGTCCAGACAGCGCCGCAGCGCCTTGCACGCGGTGGACGAGAAACGGCTCAGCAACTCGGTGCCGGCCGAACCGCAGTGCGGGCAGCGCACGGGGTCGGGGTCCCGTGTGTCCATGTCCCGTGTGCCCGCGTTCATGTCCGGCGCGGTCGTGCGGGTCGGGCCGAGGGTCACCGGGACCGCTCCGGAGGCCCGGCCCGTCCGTGGGGGCGCGATTCCGAACTCCCGCAGCTTGCGACGGCCTTCGGGCGAGATGTCGTCCGTGGACCACGGCGGAGTGAGCACCGTGTGGACGGACACCTCTCGGATGCCGTGCTCGTGCAGCACCCGCTCTATGTCGAGCGACATCGCCTCAATGGCGGGACAGCCCGTGTACGTCGGGGTCAGCTCGACCTCGACCGAGTCCTCCGAGCGGACGTGGACCGAGCGGACCACGCCAAGCTCCTCCAGGGTGAGCACGGGCAGCTCGGGGTCCGGCACGGAGCCGGCCAGCCGGAGCAACTCCGCCTCGAGGGAGGTCGCGGGCGTCGGCGAGGTCACCACGACGCCCCCGGGTGACTGCGGTGCAGATGCTGCATCTCGGCGAGCATCCGCCCGAAGGGCTCGGTGTGCAGGCCCTGCCGCCCGGCGCCCGCGCTCCACCCACCGGACTGCGGCCCTTCGGGAACGTCCAGCGTCGCGCGGCGCAGGACGGTGGACACGGAATCCAGCCAGGCGGCCCGGATCGCCTCCACGTCGACGTCGAGGCCCTCCACCGGCTGGAACATCTCACCGGTGAACCGCCACAGCGCCTGGCACGCCCGCTGCATCCGCTGGTGGCTGACGTCCGTGCCGTCGCCGAGCCGCAGGGTCCACTGCTCGGCGTGGTCCTGGTGGTAGGCCACCTCCTTGACCGCTTTGGCGGCCAGCCCGGCGAACGCGCCGTCCCCGGCGGCGAGACCGGCGTAGAGGAGTCGCTGGTAGGTGGAGAAGTACAGCTGGCGGGCGATCGTGTGGGCGAAGTCGCCGTTGGGCTGCTCGACGAGCTGGAGATTGCGGAAGGCGCGCTCCTCGCGCAGGTAGGCGAGCTCGTCCTCGTCCCCCGCCATCGACAGCAGCACCCTGGCCTGGCCCAGCAGATCGAGCGCGATGTTGGCGAGCGCCACCTCCTCCTCCAGGACCGGGGCGTGGCCCGCCCACTCCCCCAGGCGGTGCGAGAGCACCAGCGCGTCGTCGCCCAGGGCCAGGGCCGCGGCGCGGGGAACGGGACCACGGGGCCGAGGTGCCCTGGCCGCTGCCGCGGTCTCCGGTGTCTCCTTGGTGTCCATCGTGTCAATCATGTCCATCGTGTCCGTAGTGTCCGGCGTCTCCGTCACAGGTGCTTCACCCCCTCCGGGATCTCGTAGAACGTCGGGTGGCGGTACGGCTTGTCGGCGGCCGGTTCGAAGAACGGGTCCTTCTCGTCCGGTGAGGAGGCCGTGATGGCGGTGGAGGGGACGACCCAGATGGAGACGCCCTCGCCACGCCGGGTGTACAGGTCGCGCGCGTTGCGCAGGGCGAGCTCGGCGTCCGGGGCGTGCAGGCTGCCGGCGTGGGTGTGCGAGAGACCGCGGCGCGAGCGGACGAAGACCTCCCACAGGGGCCATTCGCTGGTGGTCATGCCGCCGCCTCCCCGCTCCCGGCCGCGCGCTTCTCGGCGTACGCCGCGGCCGCTTCCCGTACCCAGGCGCCCTCGTCGTGAGCTCGTCTGCGCTGGGTGATCCGTTGTTCGTTGCACGGGCCGTTGCCCTTGAGGACCGCCCAGAACTCCGTCCAGTCGATCTCGCCGAAGTCGTGGTGCCCGCGCTCCTCGTTCCACCTGAGGTCCGGGTCCGGGAGCGTGAGGCCGAGTGTCTCGGCCTGGGGGACGCAGATGTCCACGAAGCGCTGGCGCAGCTCGTCGTTCGAATGGCGCTTGATCTTCCACGCCATCGACTGCGCGGAGTGCTGCGACTCGTCGTCGGGCGGACCGAACATCATCAGCGACGGCCACCACCAGCGGTTCACCGCGTCCTGGGCCATCTCGTGCTGTTCGGGGGTGCCGCGGCTGAGGGCCAGCAGCAGCTCGTACCCCTGGCGCTGGTGGAAGGACTCCTCCTTGCAGATGCGGACCATCGCGCGCGCGTACGGCCCGTAGGAGCAGCGGCACAGCGGCACCTGGTTGGTGATCGCGGCGCCGTCCACCAGCCAGCCGATGGCGCCCACGTCGGCCCAGGTGAGCGTCGGGTAGTTGAAGATCGACGAGTACTTCTGGCGGCCGCTGTGCAGCTTGTCGAGCAACTCGTCGCGGCTGGTGCCGAGGGTCTCCGCCGCGCTGTACAGATACAGCCCGTGCCCGGCCTCGTCCTGGACCTTGGCCATGAGGATCGCCTTGCGGCGCAGGGAGGGCGCCCGCGTGATCCAGTTGGCCTCCGGCTGCATTCCGATGATCTCGGAGTGGGCGTGCTGGGCGATCTGCCGGACGAGCGTGGCGCGGTAGGCGTCGGGCATCCAGTCCCGCGGCTCGATGCGCTCGTCGGCCGCCACCGCGGCGTCGAACGCCGTCTCGTACGCCGCCGCGAGTGCGGTCTCGTCCGCCGGGCCGTCCGCCTCCGGCGTCCGGGTAGTCCGGTGCGCTGCTGTCGTCATCGGTCCCCCTCGACCCTCACTCCCTTGCTCCCGACCGATCGTTCGGTCCGCTCGGTTCAATGGTGGGGCGGCCCGCGTAAGGTGTCAACAGCTGTGGATAACTCATGGTCGCCGGTATTACTGGTCTGCTGATGCGACCGCTGTCGCCGGTGTGGCTGCGCCGGGTGGGCGGGCCTGAGTACCGTTCCGGTTGCGAACACCGCGGTACGGCGCCCGCGGCCGGACGAGGCGGCACGCAGCACGCCCTCGACCAGGCGGGGACGACAACGGACCGGGAGACGGGCAAGCGGGCCGGAACATCGGGAATCGGGGCGGAATGGACGCGTACGACGAGGGCGAGAACGCCTCGCACGGGCCGGACGCCCAGTGCGGGCCGGATGCCCCGGGCGGGCCGGACGCCCAGTGCGGGCCGCATGCCCCGTGCGAGCCGGACGCCTCGCGCGGGCCGGACACGTCCGACGGCTCCGCCTCGGATGTCGGCCTCGTCTCGGAGGCCGCCTCTGCCTCGGACGCCGCCCCTGTCCCTGACGCCGACCCCGCCCCGGATGTCACCTCCGCGTCGGAGACAGCCTTCACCTCGAGTCCTGACTCCGCGTCGGACACAGCTTTCACCCCGAGTCCTGGCTCCGCCCCGAGTCCTGGCTCCGCCCCGAGTCCTGGCTCCGCCCCGGACAAGGCGCCCGCATCGGGCCCTGGCCCCGGCCCGGACGCCGGTGCACGGGCCGGCACCGCACCCGGCATCCCGGCGCCGGGCGGACCGGCGGAGCCCGAGGTCCTTCAGGCCGGCGGCGGCATACGCAGCGGAACACGCGGCCACCTCGACAGCGCGAGCAGCGGCGGCACGGACGGAGCGCACCTCGGATCCCCCGAGTCCTCCCAGCCGCTGGAGCCCTCCGAGCGCACCGATCCCCCTGGGCCCCCTGAGCCCCCCGAACGCACCGGCATAACCGCCCTGTCCCTCCCCTACCAGATCGTCGCCGCCCTCGCGCTGGCCGTCGTCGCGGTGGGCGCCTGTGTGCACCTCGGGATGGTGTTCCTGCACGTGGCGCCCTCGAACACGGTCACCAGGACGCACGGCCGGGCGATCGACGAGTGGGTCTACCCGGAGTTCGAGCAGAACTGGAAGCTGTTCGCGCCCAACCCGCTGCAGCAGAACATCTCGGTGCAGGTCCGCGCCGAGGTCCGCGCCGCGGACGGGAGCGTCCTCACGACCGGCTGGTACGACCTGTCCGCGATGGACGGCGCCGCGATCGACGGCAGCCTCCTGCCGAGCCACACCCGGCAGAACGAGCTGCGCCGGGCCTGGGACTTCTACGTCGCCTCGCACGACAACGAGGACCGCCCCGCGGGCCAGCGCGGCGATCTGTCCGAGCGCTATCTGCGCCGGATCGTCGTGCTGCGCCTCGAACGCGAGAACGCGGCCGGACCCGGCGGCGTCCTCGAAAGCGTCCAGGTCCGTTCCCGCACCACCAACGTGCCGCCGCCGGAGTGGAGCGAGGAGCAGGTGTCCGACAAGCCCGTCGTCCGGGAGCTGCCCTGGTGGAAGGTCACCGAACGGGACCGGACGGAGGCGGGCGCGTGACGGGCAGGCCCGCCGCCGCGATCGGACGCGGCATCACCCGGATCACGGACGCGGCCCTGGGCCCGTACCAGACAGCTGTCGTGCGGATCGGCTTCTCCGCCACCTGGCTGCTGTTCCTGCTGCGGGAGTTCCCGCACCGGCGGGAGATGTACGGGCCCGACGCTCCGTGGAGCTGGGACCTCGCCCAGCAGCTCATCGCGGGCAACGGCGCCTTCACGGTCCTGATGTGGTCCGACAGCCAGGTGTGGTTCGAGATCGTCTACGCCCTGGCCGTGCTCTCCTGCGTTCTGCTGCTCCTGGGCTGGCGCACCCGCACCGTGAGCGTGCTGTTCATGGTGGGCGTCCTGTCGCTGCAGAACCGCAGCATCTTCATGGGCGACGGCGGCGACAACGTCATCCACCTGATGGCGATCTACCTCGTCCTCACCCGCTGCGGACTGGTGTGGTCCTTGGACGCGCGCAGGGCGAGGCGCGCGCGGGAGGCACGCGCGCGTGGAGGGCTGCCGGGCCCCGACCGGGTCGGCCCCGCCCTGTGGTGTGCACTCGGGCTCCTGCTGGCCGCGGCCACGGCCGTCGGCAGGATCGACGGCGGGCTGCTGGGCGGCTGGCTGACGGTCTTCTGGGGACTGTGGGCCGTGCAGGCCCTGTGGTGGGCCGTCGGACGGTACAGGGGCACGGGGCAGCTCCGTGTCCTGCTCGACCTCATGGCCAACCTGACCCACAACGCGGCCCTGCTCGTGATCATGGCCGAGGCGTGTCTGATCTACGCGACCGCCGGCTGGTACAAGATCCAGGGCTCGCGCTGGCAGGACGGCACCGCGGTGTACTACCCGCTCCACCTGGACTACTTCTCGCCGTGGCCCGCCCTGTCCGACCTGCTGTCGGCGAACGGCACGCTGGTGCTGCTCGTGACGTACGGGACGGTCATCGTGCAGGTCGCCTTCCCGTTCACCCTCTTCAACCGGCGCGTCAAGAACGTCCTGCTGGGACTGATGATCACCGAGCACGCCGTGATCGCCGTCGTCCTCGGGCTGCCGTTCTTCTCGCTCGCGATGATCGCCGCGGACTCCGTGTTCCTGCCGACGTCGTTCCTGCGGCGCCTGGGCGACGGGGCGGCACGCGCGCGGGGGAGGCTGCCGCGGGGCGTGCTGGTGCGGGGGAGGCTGCTTCCGGGCCGCGACAGCGCCTCGCCGGGGCCGGGCACACAACGGCCCCGCGCCCCGGAGCCGGCCGAGGAACCGCACGTAGGCTTCACGGCATGAACCATCCGGTACGGGCCATGGACGATCCGGTACGTGCGTGGCGGCGGATCACCGACACCTCCGTTCTGCTCGACGGCTTCCACGCCCTCAAGCACGCGGTGCGCTTCCGGGCCGAGATCCCGGTGGCGGTCACGGCCGACCGGGCCGCCGCGCTCGCGCTCGCCGACGAGCTGGCTCCCGACGTACGGGACACCCTTGAGGCGCTCCTGGTGGAGGTGCCCGAGGCGACCTACGCGACCCTCGTCGCCCGTCCGCACCCCACGGCGGTGGCCGCCCTGGCCGTGCGGCCCCAGCGGGAGGCCAATCTGCGGGTGCTGGCCCGCGTCCCCCGCACCGCTCCGGTCGTCGTCCTCGACAATCCGCGCAACCTCGGCAACGCCGGAGCGGTGATTCGTCTCGCGGCCGGATTCGGGGCGGCGGGGGTCGTCACCACCGGCACGCTCGACCCCTGGCACCCCACGGTCGTCCGCGGTGGGGCCGGACTGCACTTCGCCACCGCCGTGGAGCGGCTGGACGTGGCGGAGCTGCCGCCCGGCCCGGTGTTCGCGCTGGACCCGGAGGGCGACGACATCCGCGGGGTGAAGATCCCGGACGACGCCGTCCTCGCCTTCGGCTCGGAGCGCAGCGGACTGTCCGCGGCCCTGCGGGCCCGCGCCGACCACCTGGTGTCCCTGCCGATGCGCCCCCAGGTCTCCAGCTACAACCTCGCGACCAGTGTGGCCATGACGCTGTTCCACTGGAGTACCACAGGGGGCGCTCCGGCCGGCCCGTGGAAGACTCCGGGCTCCTAGGACCGTCCTAGACCTCCCTGCGGACCTCGACGACCCGGAAGCGGTTGGCTACGAACGCCCCGTCGCACAGCGCCGCGTTGGCCGCCGGGTTGCCGCCCGAGCCGTGGAAGTCCGAGAAGGCGGCCGTCTGGTTGACGTACACCCCGCCGGTGAGGTTGAGGGAGAGCTGGGCGCACTCCTCCAGACAGGCCTCCTCGATCGACGAGGCGACCTCCTCGGAGGTGGTGTACGCGCCGACCGTCATCGCGCCCTTCTCCTGGACGGTCCGCCGCAGCAGCTGCACCGCGTCGGCCGCCGAGTCGACGGCCACCGCGAAGGAGACCGGGCCGAAGCACTCGCTCAGATAGGGGGCCTCCTCGTCGGCGCCGTCCCAGTACTTCCGCGCGCCGTCGAGCTTGACGATGACCGGGGTGCGGACCGTCGCCTTCGGGAACTCCGGGTTGGCGACCTCCCGCGAGGCGAGCGCCACCTCGCCGAGCCCGGACGCGGCCTCCAGGCGGGCCTTCACGTCCGGGTTGACGATCGCCCCGAGGAGGGCGTTCGCGCGCGCGTCGTCGCCCAGGAGGCCTCCGACGGCCTTCGCGAGGTCGGCGACCACCTCGTCGTACGACTTGGGGCCGGCGTCCGTGGTGATGCCGTCGCGGGGGATGAGCAGGTTCTGCGGGGTCGTGCACATCTGGCCGCTGTAGAGGGACAGCGAGAAGGCCAGGTTGGCGAGCATCCCCTTGTAGTTGTCGGTGGACTCCACGATCACCGTGTTGACGCCGGCCTTCTCCGTGTACACCTCGGCCTGGCGGGCGTTGGCCTCCAGCCAGTCGCCGAAGGACGTGGAGCCGGTGTAGTCGATGATCCGGATCTCCGGGCGCACGGCCAGCGTCCTGGCGATGCCCTCGCCCGGGCGCTCGGCGGCGAGCGCCACCAGGTTCGGATCGAAGCCCGCCTCGGCGAGGACCTCGCGGGCGACCCGCGCGGTGAGCGCGAGCGGCAGCACCGCGCGCGGGTGGGGCTTCACGAGTACCGCGTTGCCGGTGGCCAGGGACGCGAACAGGCCCGGGTAGCCGTTCCACGTCGGGAACGTGTTGCAGCCGATGAGGAGCGCGATGCCGCGCGGGACCGGGGTGAACCGCTTGTCCAGGGCGAGCGGGTCGCGCTTGCCCTGGGGCTTGGTCCACTCGGCCGCCTCGGGGGTGCGGACCTGCTCCGCGTACGCGTACGCCACCGCCTCCAGGCCGCGGTCCTGTGCGTGCGGGCCGCCCGCCTGGAAGGCCATCATGAAGGCCTGGCCAGAGGTGTGCATGACCGCGTGCGCGAACTCGTGCGTGCGGTCGCTGATCCTTTTCAGGATCTCCAGGCAGACCAGTGCGCGCGTCTGCGCGCCCGCGTCGCGCCACGCGCGCTGCCCGGCCCTCATGGCGGGCAGCAGGACGTCGACGTCCGCGTGCGGGTACGTCACGCCCAGTTCGATTCCGAAGGGGGACACCTCTCCGCCCACCCAGTCGTCCGTGCCGGGCTGGTCGATGGTCAGGCGGTCGCCCAGGAGGGCCTCGAAGGCGGCCTTGCCCTCCTCGGCGCTCAGGCTGCCGTTCTCGCCGTAGGCCTTCGGGTGCTCGGGGTGCGGGGACCAGTACGCGCGCGTGCGGATCGCGTCCAGCGCCTTGTCGAGGGTGGGCCGGTGCTTGGCGATCAGCTCGGGCGCGGTCAGTTCGGCGGCCATGCGGGACCAACTCCTCGTCTGAAGAACTCTTCGTTGAGCTCTGACCTGGGCAGAAACAGGCGACACCTGGGCAGAAACATGCCGACAGAGTTAGAGTAACCGAACGATCGGTCGGGACAAGGGGGACCGGCGCATCTGTGGAAAACCCCGTGCGGGAGGATCGCGCACATGACAGCACTCGACCTCAGCAGCCCCGTGGCCGTCGTCGGTACCGGCACCATGGGCCAGGGCATAGCCCAGGTCGCGTTGGTCGCGGGCCACTCCGTGCGGTTGTACGACGCCGTCCCCGGGCGGGCCCGGGACGCGGCGGCGGCGATCGGCGCCCGCCTCGACCGGCTCGTCGAGAAGGAGCGGCTCACCGCCGCCGACCGGGACGCCGCACGGGCGAGGCTGCTCCCGGCGGACAGCCTCGCCCAACTCGCGGACTGCGCGCTCGTCGTCGAGGCGGTGCTCGAACGGCTGGACGTGAAGCAGGAGCTGTTCCGCGCGCTGGAGGACGTCGTCGGCGAGGACTGCCTGCTCGCCACCAACACCTCGTCCCTGTCCGTCACGGCCATCGGCGGCGCCCTGCGCCACGCGGGCCGCTTCGTGGGCCTGCACTTCTTCAACCCGGCGCCTCTGCTGCCGCTGGTGGAGGTCGTCTCCGGGTTCGCCACCGACGTCACGTCGGCCACGCGCGCGTACGAGACGGCCCGCGCCTGGGGCAAGACGCCGGTGGCCTGCGCGGACACGCCCGGCTTCATCGTCAACCGCATCGCACGGCCCTTCTACGCCGAGGCCTTCGCGGTGTACGAGGCCCAGGCCGCCGATCCCGCCACCATCGACGCCGTCCTGCGTGAGTGCGGTGGCTTCAGGATGGGCGCCTTCGAGCTGACCGACCTCATCGGGCAGGACGTCAACGAGTCCGTCACGCACTCCGTGTGGCAGGCCTTCTTCCAGGACGTGCGCTTCACGCCCTCGCTGGCCCAGCGGCGGCTCGTCGAGTCGGGCCGTCACGGACGCAAGACCGGACACGGCTGGTACGACTACGGGGACGACGCCGAGCGCCCCGAGCCGCACACCGCGGAGAAGGCCCCGGCCCCCGCGTACGTCGTCGCCGAGGGCGACCTGGGCCCCGCGTCCGAGCTGCTCGCACTGGTCCGCGAGGCCGGCATCAGCGTGCGCGAGGACGAGGAGGACCACGGCACGCGGCTCCTCCTGCCGAGCGGCGGCCAGCTGGTCCTCGCGGACGGCCAGACCTCCGTGGAGTTCCGCGACGTCGTGTACTTCGACCTGGCGCTCGACTACCGCAAGGCCACCCGCGTAGCCCTGTCCGCCTCCCAGGACACCTCCCCGCAGACCCTCTCCGAGGCCACCGGGCTCTTCCAGGCGCTCGGCAAGGACGTCAGCGTCATCGGGGACGTGCCCGGAATGATCGTCGCCCGCACGGTGGCCCGGATCGTCGACCTCGCGCACGACGCCGTCGCCAAGGGCGTGGCCACGGAGGAGGACATCGACACGGCGATGCGCCTCGGCGTCAACTACCCCCTCGGCCCCTTCGAGTGGAGCCGCAGGCTCGGCCGCAACTGGGCGTACGCCCTCCTCGACGACCTGCACCTGCGCGACCCCTCGGGCCGCTACGCGCCGTCCCTCGCGCTCTATCGTCACGCGTACGCCTCGGACAAGCGGGAGGGCACCACCTCATGACCACGGCCAAGCGCGACACGTACACCCCGGACACGCTGCTCTCCGTCGCCGTCCGCGTCTTCAACGAACGCGGCTACGACGGCACCTCCATGGAGCACCTCTCCAAGGCCGCCGGTATCTCCAAGTCGTCGATATACCACCACGTGGCGGGCAAGGAGGAGCTGCTGCGGCGTGCCGTCAGCCGGGCGCTCGACGGCCTCTTCGCGATCCTCGACGAGGAGCACGCGCGCGAGGGGCGTGCGGTGGAGCGCCTGGAGTACGTCGTGCGGCGCATGGTCGAGGTGCTCACGGCCGAGCTGCCCTACGTGACGCTGCTGCTGCGCGTGCGCGGCAACACGGACACGGAGCGGTGGGCCCTGGAACGGCGCCGCGACTTCGACCACCGCGTCGCCGAGCTGCTCAAGGCCGCGGCCGCCGACGGGGACGTACGCGGTGACATCGAGGTCCGGCTGGCCACCCGGCTCGTCTTCGGAATGATCAACTCCGTGGTGGAGTGGTACCGCCCGGACGGTCGGGGCATGGGCGAGCGGGAAGTGGCCGACGCGGTGGTGCAGCTGGTGTTCGGAGGGCTGCGCGAGGACTGAGGGCTGCCGGCAGGGCCCCTGGGCCGGCCCTGTGGCTCCCCGGGCTTGCCTTGTGGCTCCCGGGTCAGCCCTGTGGCTCCAGGTCCTCCTCCTCGAACACCAGCAGCGTCCGCGTGCTGAGGACCTCCGGGATGGCCTGGAGGCGGGTGAGCACCAGCTCGCGCAGGGAGCGGTTGTCCGGGGTGTGCACGAGCAGCAGGACGTCGAAGTCGCCGCCCACCAGGGCGATGTGCGAGGCGCCGGGCAGCTGTCTCAGCTGTTCCCGGACCGTGCGCCAGGAGTTCTGCACGATCTTGAGGGTGATGTAGGCCGAGGTGCCCTGGCCGGCGCGCTCGTGGTTCACGCGCGCCCCGAAGCCGCGTATCACGCCGTCATCGAGGAGGCGGTTGATCCGGGCGTAGGCGTTGGCGCGGGAGACGTGGACGCGCTCGGCGACGGAACGTATCGAGGCGCGGCCGTCCGCCTGGAGCATCCGCAGGATGTCCTGGTCTATGGCGTCCAGCGGGCGAGGGGGAGGCGACACCGGGCCGTGCTCCGCAGGCTCGGCCATTTGTTCAGGTGTCATGTCCCCCCGCCTCTCTAGCATGGACGTACTGCGTACATCTCAGGCTGTGCAGAACCGTTTGTCCACAGCCTGGCGGTGCCCGTAGCCAAAATGTGCCGACGACCGAACAATCGGTAGGTGAGGCGCGTCACAGCCGCGGCGTGCCCGAAGCCACTCCCACGAGGAGGTGCCGTATGACGGTCATGGAGCAGCGGGGCGCGTACCGGCCGACACCGCCGCCCGCCTGGCAGCCCCGCACGGACCCCGCGCCGCTGCTGCCCGACGCGCGGCCGCACCGCGTGCTGGGCACCGACGCGGCGGCCGAGGCCGACCCCGCGCTGTTGCGCCGGCTCTACGCGGAGCTGGTGCGCGGCCGTCGGTACAACGCGCAGGCCACGGCCCTCACCAAGCAGGGCCGGCTCGCCGTCTACCCCGCCAGCACCGGTCAGGAGGCCTGTGAGGTGGCCGCGGGCCTCGTGCTCGAGGAGCGCGACTGGCTCTTCCCCAGCTACCGTGACACCCTCGCCGCCGTCGCCCGCGGACTCGACCCCGTCGAGGCCCTCACGCTCCTGCGCGGCGACTGGCACACCGGCTACGACCCGCACGAGCACCGTGTCGCGCCTCTGTGCACGCCCCTCGCGACCCAGCTCCCGCACGCCGTGGGCCTCGCGCACGCCGCCCGCCTCAAGGGCGACGACGTGGTGGCGCTCGCCATGGTCGGCGACGGCGGCACCAGCGAGGGCGACTTCCACGAGGCGCTGAACTTCGCCGCCGTGTGGCAGGCCCCGGTCGTCTTCCTCGTCCAGAACAACGGCTTCGCGATCTCCGTCCCGCTCGCCAAGCAGACCGCCGCCCCGTCGCTGGCCCACAAGGCCGTGGGCTACGGGATGCCGGGCCGCCTGGTCGACGGCAACGACGCGGTGGCCGTGCACGAGGTGCTCAGCGAGGCCGTGGCCCACGCGCGCGCGGGCGACGGTCCCACGCTGGTCGAGGCGGTGACGTACCGCATCGACGCCCACACGAACGCCGACGACGCCACCCGCTACCGCAGCGACACCGAGGTCGAGACCTGGCGCGCCCACGACCCGATCGCCCTGCTGGAGCACGAGTTGACCGAGCGCGGCCTCCTCGACGACGACGGCGTCCGGGCCGCACGCGAAGCCGCCGAGACCATGGCGGCCGACCTGCGCGAGCGCATGAACCAGGACCCGGTGCTCGACCCCATGGACCTGTTCGCCCATGTGTACGCCGAGCCCACATCGCAGCTGCGGGAGCAGCAGGCCCAGTTGCGGGCAGAGCTCGAAGCAGCGTCGGACGCGGAAGGGACGGGCTGATGACCACCGTCGCCCTCAAGCCCGCCACCATGGCCCAGGCCCTCACGCGCGCGATGCGGGACGCCATGGCCGCCGACCCGACGGTCCACGTCATGGGCGAGGACGTCGGCACGCTCGGCGGTGTCTTCAGGGTCACCGACGGCCTGGCCAAGGAGTTCGGCGAGGACCGCTGCACGGACACGCCGCTCGCCGAGGCGGGCATCCTCGGGACGGCCGTCGGCATGGCGATGTACGGCCTCAGGCCGGTCGTGGAGATGCAGTTCGACGCGTTCGCCTACCCGGCGTTCGAGCAGCTGATCAGCCACGTCGCGCGCATGCGCAACCGTACGCGGGGCGCCATGCCGCTGCCGATCACGATCCGCGTCCCCTACGGGGGAGGAATCGGCGGCGTCGAGCACCACAGTGACTCCTCCGAGGCCTACTACATGGCGACTCCGGGGCTCCACGTCGTCACGCCCGCGACCGTCGCCGACGCCTACGGGCTGCTGCGCGCGGCCATCGCCTCCGACGACCCCGTCGTCTTCCTGGAACCCAAGCGGCTGTACTGGTCGAAGGACTCCTGGAACCCGGAGGAACCGCAGGCGGTCGAGCCCATCGGCCGCGCGGTCGTGCGCCGGACCGGCCGCAGCGCCACGCTGATCACGTACGGTCCCTCCGTGCCCGTCTGCCTGGAGGCGGCCGAGGCGGCGCGGGCCGAGGACTGGGACCTCGAAGTCGTCGACCTGCGCTCCCTGGTGCCCTTCGACGACGACACGGTGGCCGCGTCCGTACGGCGCACCGGGCGGGCCGTGGTCGTCCACGAGTCCGGTGGCTTCGGCGGCCCGGGCGGCGAGATCGCGGCCCGTGTCACGGAGCGCTGCTTCCACTATCTGGAGGCGCCGGTGCTGCGTGTCGCCGGGTTCGACATCCCGTACCCGCCGCCGATGCTGGAGCGGCACCACCTGCCCGGTGTCGACCGGATCCTGGACGCCGTGGGGCGTCTGCAGTGGGAGGCGGAGAGCTGATGGCCCAGGTGCTGGAGTTCAGGCTGCCCGACCTCGGTGAGGGGCTGACCGAGGCGGAGATCGTCCGCTGGCTGGTGCGGGTGGGGGACGTCGTCGCCGTCGACCAGCCGGTGGTGGAGGTCGAGACGGCCAAGGCCATGGTCGAGGTGCCGTGCCCGTACGGGGGCGTGGTGACCGCCCGCTTCGGCGAGGAGGGCACGGAACTGCCCGTGGGGGCGCCGCTGCTGACCGTGGCCGTGGGGGCGCCCGCCGAGGACGACCAGGGCTCGGGCAACGTGCTGGTGGGCTATGGCACGGGGGCGCCTCCGGCGCGGCGCCGAAGGGTGCGGCCCCCGGGCGGAGCCGTGCCGGGCGGGTCCGTGCCGGGCGGGGCGAGTCGTGCTGCCGCCGAGTCTTCCGCTTCCCTCCAGTCTTCTGCCGCCGAGACCGCTTCTGCTGTCGGGACCGCGCCGTCCGCGGCCGCCGAACCGGCCGCGCACGTGCCGTCGGCGCCGACGCCGTCCGCGCCCGCGTCGCCCGCGCCCGCCGTGGCCTCGAAGCGCCCCGACGGCCCCGTCCCGGTCATCTCGCCCCTCGTGCGCCGGCTCGCCCGGGAGAACGGGCTGGACCTGCGGGACCTGGTCGGATCCGGGCCCGACGGGCTGATCCTGCGGGCGGACGTGGAGTACGCGCTGCGGGCGGCGGCCACCTCCGCTCCGGGGGCGGAGATGCCGGCGGCGCCGGCCCGGACCGCCAGCGTCTCGGCGCCCCCGCGCGCGGAGCGCACGGAGAGCGCGGAGCGCGCCGCCCCGCCTGCCCCGGCCGGGCTCCAAGGGCGGCCCGCGACCGTCTCCCCCGGCACCCGCGTCCCCCTCCGCGGAGTGCGCGGCGCCGTCGCAGACAAGCTCTCCCGCAGCCGGCGAGAGATCCCCGAGGCGACCTGCTGGGTGGACGCGGACGCCACGGAGCTCATGAGGGCGCGCGCCGCCATGAACGCGACGGCCGGGCCCAGGATCTCGCTGCTCGCCCTGCTGGCACGGATCTGCACCGCCGCGCTCGCCCGGTTCCCCGAGCTCAACTCCACCGTCGACATGACGGCCCGCGAGATCGTCCGCCTCGACCGGGTGCACCTCGGTTTCGCCGCGCAGACCGAACGGGGGCTCGTCGTCCCCGTCGTCCGGGACGCGCACGACCGGGACGCGGAGTCGCTCACCGCCGAGTTCGCGCGGCTGACCGAGGCGGCACGTGCCGGGACCCTCACTCCCGCGGAGCTCACCGGCGGGACCTTCACCCTCAACAACTACGGGGTGTTCGGCGTCGACGGCTCCACGCCGATCATCAACCACCCCGAGGCGGCCATGCTCGGCGTCGGCCGCATCGTCCCCAAGCCCTGGGTGCACCAGGGTGAGCTGGCGGTGCGGCAGGTCGTGCAGCTCTCGCTCACCTTCGACCACCGGGTCTGCGACGGCGGTACGGCGGGCGGTTTCCTGCGGTATGTGGCGGACTGCGTAGAACAGCCGGCGGTACTCCTGCGTTCCCTGTGATCGCCGCGGCACGCATACTCGGAGGGTGACCGCCCACGACCCCCAAGGCCGGCCGCAGCCCGCCGCCGACGATGCGTACGGCGCTCCCCGGACCGTGTACGACGCCGTCGTGCTCGCCGGGGGCGCCGCCAGGCGGCTCGGCGGCGCGGACAAGCCCGGCGTGAGCGTGGGCGGCCGGGCACTGCTCGACCGCGTGCTGGCCGCGTGCGCCGGTGGCGGAACCACGGTGGTCGTGGCCGAGCCCCGGGCGACCGCGCGGCCCGTGGTGTGGGCCCGCGAGGACCCGCCCGGCGGCGGCCCGCTCGCCGCGCTGGAGGCCGGTCTGCGCCGCACCACCGCGTCGTACGTCCTCGTGCTCTCCGCCGATCTGCCGTTCCTGGAGGAGGCGACGGTACGGCGGCTGGTGGACGCTCTCGGAACGCACGGGTCCGAGGGTGTGCTGATCACCGACCCCGATGGCCGCGACCAGCCTCTTGTCGCCGCGTACCGGGCCGCCGCGCTGCGGCGCGAACTCACCGCGCTCACCGCCGAGTACGGCGGCCTCACCGGGCTGCCCCTGCGGCGGCTCACCGGCGCGCTCAAGCTGACCCGCATCGCCGACCCCGTCGCGTCGTTCGACTGCGACACCTGGGAGGACATCGCCGCCGCCCGGGAACGTATCAGGGAGCATGGGAACGTGTTGGATGAATGGATTTCCACAGTCAAGGACGAGCTGGGTATCGACCTCGACGTCGACACGGGCACCCTGCTCGACCTCGCCCGCGACGCCGCGCACGGAGTGGCCCGGCCCGCGGCGCCGCTGACCACGTTCCTCGTCGGGTACGCCGCGGCCCGCGCCGGGGGAGGACCGGAGGCGGTCGCCGAGGCCGCCCGCAAGGCCGCCGCCCTGGCCCTCCGCTGGGCGGACGAGGACACGCCCGACGCCGAACCGGACGCCGGATGACCCCCCGGGACGCCGAAGAACTCGACGTGGAGGAGACGCTGGCCATGGTGAACGACAGGGGCGGCCGTCCTTCCGGCATGCCGTCCACTCCGTCACCGCCCGCCCCGTCGCCCTCTCCGCCCGCCGCCCAGGCACCGCACACCCCCCAGGCATCGCACTCCGCCAAGGACACGCGCCACGGCGGCACGCCCTGGCCTGAGGCACGGGCCCTCGCCGAACGTGCCGCCCGTTCGGTGCGGCGCCGGACTCCCGTCTCCGTCACTCTCGACGACGCACTCGGCCTGGTCCTCGCCGCCCCCCTCACGGCACTCACCGACCTGCCGTCCTTCGACACGTCCGCGATGGACGGCTGGGCGGTCGCGGGACCCGGCCCCTGGGAGGTACGTGAGAACGGGGTGCTGGCAGGGCAGGCGCGTCCCGAGCCCCTCACCGACGGCGAGGCCGTCCGTATCGCCACCGGCGCTCGGGTCCCGCAGGACACCACAGCCGTCCTGCGCAGTGAGCACGGCCGCGCCGACGACGGCGCCCGGCTGTACCCGACCCGGGAGGTCGCCCCGGGGCAGGACATCCGGCCGCGCGGCCAGGAGTGCCGCAGCGGTGACCAGCTTCTGCCCCTCGGCACCCTGATCACCCCGGCGGTGCTCGGGCTGGCGGCGGCAGCCGGCTACGACACGCTCTCCGTCGTCCGCCGCCCGCAGGTCGAAGTCCTTGTCCTCGGGGACGAGTTGCTCACCGAGGGCCGCCCGCACGACGGACTGATCCGGGACGCGCTCGGCCCCATGCTGCCGCCCTGGCTCCGTGCGCTCGGCGCCGAGGTCCTGACCGTCCGCAGGATCCGGGACGACGCCGACGCCCTGTACGAAGCCCTGAAGAGCTCCCCCGCCGACCTGATCGTCACCACCGGCGGCACCGCCTCGGGCCCCGTCGACCACGTCCACCCCACGCTGCGCCGCCTGGGCGCCGAACTCCTCGTGGACGGAGTCCAGGTCCGTCCGGGCCACCCGATGCTCCTGGCCAGGACGCGGGAGAACCAGCACCTCGTCGGGCTCCCCGGCAACCCCCTGGCGGCGGTCTCCGGCCTGCTCACCCTTGCCGAGCCCCTGCTGCGGACCCTCGCGGGACGTGCCGCACCGGAGTCGTACGGGATGCCCCTCAAGGACGCCGTGCACGGTCATCCGCGCGACACCCGGCTCGTCCCGGTCGCCCTCCGCGCCGACCAGGCCCTACCGCTGCACTACAACGGTCCCGCCATGCTGCGTGGTATCGCCGCCGCCGACGCCCTGGCCGTCGTGCCGCCGGGTGGTGGCCGTCCCGGACAGGAGCTTGAGCTTCTCGACCTGCCGTGGACGACGGCGGGAATTCAGGTGTGTTTCACGTGAAACGGAGAATGCGCGGGATCGTGGAGACCGCATCGGGGATTGTGGATACCGCATCGGGGATCGGAGAGCGTTTCACGTGAAACTTCCGGGCCAGGACGTGATCGCTCGGCAGGCGGACGAGCGTCTCGTGACTCACCAGGTAAAGATTCCGAAGCGCGCCATCGAGCGCCCGATACGGCAGGTCGGCAAGCGGCTGGCGATGGCCTTGTTCGTGCTGGTCGCGACCGCCTTCATCGTCTATGCCGACCACGACGGCTACACGGACAACTCCGATGGCGGTGTCGACCTCCTCGACTCCTTCTACTACGCGACGGTCACGCTCTCCACGACCGGTTACGGCGACATCACCCCGGTCAGTGACGCCGCCCGGCTCACCAACATCTTCGTGATCACACCCCTGCGCGTGCTGTTCCTGATCATCCTGGTCGGTACCACGCTCGAGGTCCTCACGGAGCGCACACGTGAGGAATGGCGACAGAACCGCTGGAGGGCGGCCTTGAGGGAACACACCGTTGTTGTCGGTTTCGGCACGAAGGGGCGGTCGGCCATCCAGACCGTCTGCGCGCAGGGGCTCAAGAAGGAGCAGGTCGTCGTCGTGGACCCCAGCTCCAAGGTGGTCGAAGCCGCGGCGGCCGACGGGTACGCGGGGGTCGTGGGGGACGCCACCCGCAGTGACGTACTGCTGCGGGCCGAGTTGCAAAGGGCACGGCAGATCATCGTCGCCACGCAGCGGGACGACACCGCGGTCCTCGTCGTGCTCACGGCCCGGCAGCTGAACCGCTCGGCGAAGATCGTGGTCGCCGTACGGGAAGAGGAGAACGCGCCGCTGCTGAAGCAGTCCGGTGCCGACGTGGTCATCACCAGTGCCAGCGCCGCCGGACGTCTGCTCGGGCTGTCGGTGCTCAGCCCGGCCGCGGGCATGGTCATGGAGGACCTCATCCAGCAGGGCAGCGGGCTGGACATCGTCGAAAGGCCGGTCATAAAGGCCGAGGTGGGAAGCCGCGTCAGGGAGATCGGCGACCTGGTGATCAGTGTCGTACGCGGGCACCGGGTGCTCGGCTACGACGACCCGTCCGTGGGCGAACTCCGGCTGACGGACCGGCTCATCACCATTGTCCGGGCCACTCCGAGCACCAAGGTCGCACCCGACATGCGGCCACTGCCCCAGGACTGACCGGTCCCCAGGTACAGAAGAAGAGGGGGCACCCACGCGGTATCGGTGGGCGCCCCCGGTGCCGTAGGGCTACTTGCGGTTGTAGAGCCGCATCGTGATCGGGCCGAAGACCAGCACGAACAGTGCCGACCAGCCCAGCGACCAGGCGATCTCCGCGGTCGGCCAGTCACCGGCCATCAGTTCCCGCACGGCCGAGGCCAGATGGGTGATCGGGCTGTTGTTGACGAATGCCTGGAGCCAGCCGGGCATGGTCTTCGGGTCGACGAAGACGTTGGACAGGAAGGTCAGCGGGAAGATCACCATCATGCTGACGCCCATCACGGACTTCTCGGTGCGCAGCATCAGACCGAACATGGTCCAGATCCACGAGAACGCGAACGAGAAGACGACCAGCAGAGCGATCCCGGCGAGCACGCCGACGACCCCGCCGTCGGGGCGGTAGCCGAGGATCAGGCCGACGGTGAGCATCACCACGGACGCGATCGTGTAGCGCAGCGCGTCGCCCAGCAGATAGCCGACCATCGTCGACGGCCGCCAGATCGGCAGCGAGCGGAACCGGTCGAACACACCCTTCTCGATGTCCGTGTTGACCGAGACACCCGTGTACATCGTGATCATCACGACCGACATCACCAGGATGCCCGGCAGCAGGAACTGGATGTACTCGCTCGGAGAGCCGGCCAGGGCACCGCCGAAGAGGTACGTGTACATCAGCACCATCATGATCGGGAAGGCGGTGACGTCGAAGAGCTGCTCCGGCACGTGCTTGATCTTGAGGATCGCCCGCCAGCCGAAGGTCAGCGACGCCGACAGGGCGCTGGGACGCGGCGGCCGCTCTCCGGCGACGAGCAGCGCGGAGAGCGACTCGGCACTGACGGGGGCGAGGTCCTTGGTCTCGGTCGGAGCCGCGGTGCTCATGCCGCCACCTCTTCGTCCTTCTCTTCGTCCTTGTGGGTGTCGTGTCCGGTGAGGGCGAGGAACACCTCGTCCAGGCTGGGCTGACCCAGCGAGAAGTTGTCCACGGTGATGCCGGTACGGGCCAGTTCGGCGAGCGCGCGCGAGGCCTGCTCGGCCGCCGAGTCGCTGGTCGTGCCGCTGAGGCGGGCCGTCAGAGCCACCGGATCGGGCTCCAGCTGTACGTCCGTGTCGAGGGCGAGCCGCAGCACGCTCTCCGCCTGTGGCCGCTGTGCCGCGTCGCGCAACCGCAGATGCACGGAACCAGCGCCGACGGACGCCTTCAGCTCGCCCTTCGTGCCCTCCGCGATCACCTTGCCGCGGTCGATGACGGCGATCCGGGACGCCAGCTGGTCGGCCTCGTCGAGGTACTGCGTGGTCAGCAGCACGGTCGTGCCCTGGGCGACCACCGCGCGGACGATGTCCCACACCTGGTTCCGGCTGCGCGGGTCGAGCCCGGTCGTCGGTTCGTCGAGGAAGAGCAGGTCGGGCGTGTTGAGGATGGACGCGGCGATGTCGATTCGGCGCCGCATGCCGCCCGAGTAGTGCTTGACCTGCCTGCCCGCCGCCTCGGTCAGCCCGAAGGCCTCCAGGAGCTGTTCGCCGCGCCGGCGGGCGGCCTTCTTGTCGTGGCCGAGGAGGCGGCCGAGGAGCACCAGGTTCTCGATGCCGGTCAGGTCCTCGTCCACGGACGCGTACTGGCCGGTGAGGCTGACCCTGCTCCGTACCTCGTCGGCCTCCCGCACGACGTCATGGCCGAAGACGTGGGCCTCGCCGCCGTCGGGGCGCAGCAGGGTGGCGAGCATCTTCACGGTGGTCGTCTTGCCGGCGCCGTTCGGCCCGAGGACGCCGTACACCGTGCCGGTGGGCACGGAGAGGTCGACGCCGTCGACGGCACGGGTCTCGCCGAACGTCTTCACCAGGCCCGCGGTCTCGATCGCGAGGCCTGACGTCTGTGCGCTCATGTCGTGGAGTCCTTCCGCGTACGGGCCCGGTTCACGGGGCCTTGCAAGAGGAGACCGCCCGGATCTCCGGAACTCATCGGTCGACGCGGGAGCACTTCGCGGGCATGGCGGGACGCGCACGGGAGATACGCCGTCCCACGGAGAGCTCTTGCGGCCGTAGGACTCCACGGTCCCTCTCCTGGAGATCGACCGCACCCCCATTACGACCAAGGGACCAGGACATCTGGAACCCGCGACGTACCAGGGCGGGCCGGGGCCTGGGACGCGGGACGGTCACCGGAGTAGCGTCCCCCTCATGTATGCGATCACGATTCCCGAACCCGGTGGACCCGAGGCCCTGGTGTGGGACGAGGTCCCGGACCCGGAGCCCGGCGAGGGCGACGTGCTCATCGAGGTGACGGCGAGCGCGGTGAACCGCGCCGACCTGCTCCAGCGGCAGGGCTTCTACGACCCGCCGCCCGGCGCCTCCCCGTACCCCGGCCTGGAGTGCTCCGGGCGGATCGCCGCGCTGGGCCCCGGCGTCTCCGGGTGGCGGGTCGGCGACGAGGTGTGCGCGCTGCTCTCGGGCGGCGGATACGCCCAGAAGGTCGTCGTCCCCGCCGGTCAGGTGCTGCCCGTGCCCGACGGTCTCGACGTGCGCCAGGCGGCCGCGCTGCCCGAGGCGACCTGCACCGTCTGGTCGAACGTCTTCATGATCGCTCATCTCCGCCCCGGCGAGACCCTCCTCGTGCACGGTGGCTCCAGCGGTATCGGCACGATGGCGATCCAGCTCGCGAAGGCGGTCGGCGCGAAGGTGGCCGTCACGGCGGGCAGCAAGGAGAAGCTGGACCACTGCGCCGAGCTGGGCGCGGACATCCTGATCAACTACCGCGAGCAGGACTTCGTCGAGGAGATCAAGCGGGCGACGGACGGCGCGGGCGCGGACGTCATCCTCGACATCATGGGCGCCAAGTACCTCGAACGGAATGTGAAGGCTCTGGCCGTCAACGGCCGCCTCGCGATCATCGGCATGCAGGGCGGCGTCAAGGGCGAACTGAACATCGGCGTTCTCCTCAGCAAGCGCGCCGCGATCAGCGCGACCACCCTGCGCGCCCGCCCGCTCGGGGAGAAGGCGGCCATCGTCGCGGCCGTGCGCGAGCACGTGTGGCCGCTCGTCGCCTCCGGTCACGTGCGTCCGGTCGTCGACCGCGAGGTGCCGATGAAGGACGCGCCGGAGGCCCATCAGGTGCTGGAGGACAGCGGGCACATCGGGAAGGTGCTGCTGGTCACGCCGTAGGACCGACGGCTCGGGGCGAGACCCGAAGGGCCTCATGGCTGTCGTAGGCGCAGCCCGACGAAGGCCAGTCCCAGGCCGAGGCCGATGAGGATCAGGCCGCCGCCGAGCGGAAGGACCCGAAGCCCGGTGCCCCCGGCGGAGCCCGGCTGGGCGGCACCGGGCCGAGGGGTGTCGGTGGCGCCCGAGTCCCGCGGGGCGTCGGGGTCACCGGTGGGACGAGCCTGTTCCGGCTGTGTCCGGCCCGCGTCCGCGTCCGTGCCCGCGCCCGGATCGGTGGCCGTCGGCTCGTCCGCCTCGCCGGGCTCGGTGTCCACACCGGCCCGCCCCGGCCGTTCCCGCCCCTCGCCCGCGCGGCTGCCGGCGCGGGACGACTCGGGGCGGGGGGTGGGCGAGGCGGCGTACGCGTGAGGGAGGACGCCCGCATCCGGCACCAGAGCTGTCCCGACCGGGACCACCGGGACCAGGAGCGCCAGTGCCGTCAGAGACCGAACCGTGAGGAACGGAGCCACGTCGGTGCCCCCTTCCCGGGGCGAAGGGCGAAGGGCCGCGCCCTCAGCGTCACACGCCGCGACCGCCCCGGCATCCCGGAAGTCCAGGCAATCCCGGCAATCCCGGTCTCCCGGTACCCGGGTATCCCGGCCCTTGGACGCGGACAGCCCTCACGTAAAGGGTGGATCACCCTTCACCGGGGGCACCACGGTGATGAGGCGTACGGGTGCGAGAGAATGGCGGCATGGAGATGCCGAGGAACGACAGGCCGTCCGAGAACCCACAGATCCTGGTCGTAGGCCAGGACGGCATGGCTCTCGGGGGCGGAGGAGACGACGACTCCCGCGAGGTCCCGGTGACGGAACAGGTGGAGCAGCCCGCGAAGGTCATGCGCATCGGCAGCATGATCAAGCAGCTCTTGGAGGAGGTGCGGGCGGCACCTCTCGACGAGGCCAGCAGGGCCCGCCTCAAGGAGATCCACGCCAGCTCGGTGAAGGAGCTGGAGGACGGCCTGGCTCCCGAGCTCGTCGAGGAGCTTGAGCGGCTCTCCCTGCCCTTCCTGGACGAGGCGATCCCCAGCGACTCGGAACTGCGGATCGCGCAGGCACAGCTGGTCGGCTGGCTCGAAGGGTTGTTCCACGGGATCCAGACGACGCTGTTCGCCCAGCAGATGGCCGCGCGCGCCCAGCTGGAGCAGATGCGCCGCGCCCTCCCGCCGGGTATCGGCGGCGAGGGTCTGGAGGACCCGCGCACGGGCGGCCGCTCGGGCGGACCGTACCTCTAGCACTCATGGGAAGGGGGCCCGGTGGTCGCACCGGGCCCCCTTCCCATGTCGTGAACGCCGTCAGGCCGGATCGCCCGTCGAGACCTTGAGGATGATCGTCGGCATCTCCTCGGGGTCCACGTTCTCGTCGCTCGTGGGGTACTGCTCCATGACCGTGTCCTCACCGTACGTGTTCTCGTCGATGTCCACGGTCCGGTAGCGCCAGCCCGCCGCCTGGAGGCACTTCTTCACCGAGTCGATGTTCTTGAACTCGAGGCTCGGGAGATGGATCCTGCCGGGCTCCGTGTACGACTTCAGCGGCTCCGTGCACTTGGTCGTCTCGATGGTCTTCGTGGTGTCCGGACCCTTGTGCCCGGAGACTTCCGAGGCCGGGGCGGAAGCGCCGACGGTCGTACCGCCGCTGGTCCCGCTGCCCTCGTCGCCGCCACCGCCCTCACCTTTCAGCAGCAGGGCCCCGAGCAGACCGGTGACCGCCACGAGCGCGACGACGCCCGCGACGACGACACCCGTGTTGCTCCGGCCGCCGCCGGAGGATCCCACGGCGGTCACCGGCTGCTGTGGGGTGATGTTGTACGGAGGCGGGGTGGCCGGCCCCGGCTGCGGCGCGTACGGGGCGTTCCGCGGCGCCATCTGGTAGCCGCTTGGCTGCTGCGGGTAGCCGTACGGCGGGGAGTGCGGCTGGGGGGACGGGACGGGCGTCGGCGGGCCGTACGGGCCGGGCTGGTACGGCGTCTGCACGCCACCCTGCGGTGCCGGGGCCGACTGGTCGACCGGCGGGAACACGGCGGAGCCGACACCGGCGCCGCTCGACGTCCGTGCGCCGGGGACGATGCTCGGCGGCGGTGCGGCCTGCAGCGAGGCGGCCACCCGCAGGCACTCGTCGCGCATGGCCACGGCGCTCGGGAAACGCTCGTTCGGGTTCTTCCTCAGCGAGCGGGCGACCAGCGCGTCCACCGCCGGAGGAAGGGACCGGTTGATCGAGGAGGGGGCGACCGGCTCCTCCTGGACGTGTGCGTACGCGATCGCCAGCGGTGAGTCCGCCTCGAACGGCAGCCGCCCGGTGGTCAGCTGGAACAGCATGATGCCGACCGAGTAGAGATCGCTGCGCGCGTCCACGGCCCGGCCCAGGGCCTGCTCCGGCGAGAGGTACTGCGGTGTGCCGACGACCATGCCGGTCTGGGTCATGGACGTGACCCCGGACTGCATGGCGCGGGCGATGCCGAAGTCCATCACCTTGACCACGCCGCGCTTGGTCACCATCACGTTGCCCGGCTTGATGTCGCGGTGGACCAGGCCCATCTCGTGGCTGATCTCCAGTGCGGCCAGCACGTCGGCGGTGATCCTCAGCGCCTTGTCGGCGGGCATCGCGCCGTACTGGCCGATGTCCGCGTCGAGCACCGAACCGAGCGGCCTGCCCTCGACGTACTCCATGACGATGTACGGCGTCGGCGTGCCGCTCGCGGAGCCGCCGTCGACGGGGACGTCCTCGCCGGTGTCGAAGACCGAGACGATGTTCGTGTGCGTGAGCTTTGCCACGGCTTGGGCCTCGCGGCGGAACCGCTCACGGAAGGCCTGCTCCCGGCCGAGCTCCGTGTGAAGTGTCTTGATCGCCACCTGCCGGTCGAGCACCGAGTCGTACGCGAGGTGCACCGAGGCCATACCGCCCTCACCGAGCAGATCGCGAAGCTCGTACCGGCCGCCGGCGAGTGAACGCCCCGCATACCGGCCCTGTGCGCCGTCGTGGCTCATGTGTGTGCGTCCCCCATCGGCGCGGGCGAAGTTGCCGGCGTGGCTCCCGCGTTCGGCCATCCTCATGCTGCTCCGAGCGATTACCGGCCAAGTCTGCCGGAGGGCACTGACACGTCAAGCGAGGTGCCCGATCCGTGACCGTACGCGAAGGAAGCGTCGCGGAAGCGTTACCGGGGTCGTACGAGCGGTACACAGAATTTGCACGAGAGACGCCATGGAAGGTTTCATGGCCGTCCCATCCTGAATCCTTCGCGCGTCCGAGTCGGACCGTGGCCTTGCGCAGAGGCTGTAGCGTGGCCCGACGGAAGACCGTAACAACGACCGCGCGGACCGCGGGCAGAAACGACGGCGAGGACTGATGGCACAGCAGCGCGCTCAGGGCCCGTCCGACCCCGAGGCGGCTGGCGGCGGTATGTCAGACGCGCCGGAGATGTGGGGCAATGGTGGGCTTGTCGGGGACGGCCGTTACCGGCTGACCGGCAGACTCGGCCGTGGCGGCATGGCCGAGGTGTTCGCGGCCGAGGACGTGCGCCTCGGCCGTACGGTCGCGGTCAAGCTGCTGCGTTCCGACCTCGCCGAGGACCCCGTCTCCAAGGCGCGCTTCACGCGCGAGGCCCAGTCGGTGGCGGGGCTCAACCACCATGCGATCGTCGCGGTGTACGACTCCGGTGAGGACGTCGTGAACGGCACTCCCGTGCCGTACATCGTGATGGAGCTGGTCGAGGGCCGCACCATTCGTGATCTGTTGATCAACGCCGAGGCCCCGGGGCCCGAGCAGGCGCTGATCATCGTCTCCGGGGTGCTTGAGGCGCTGGCCTACTCGCACCAGCACGGCATCGTGCACCGCGACATCAAGCCGGCGAACGTCATCATCACCAACACCGGCGCCGTGAAGGTGATGGACTTCGGCATCGCGCGTGCCCTGCACGGGGCGTCCACGACGATGACGCAGACCGGCATGGTCATGGGCACGCCCCAGTACCTGTCTCCGGAGCAGGCGCTCGGCAAGGCCGTCGACCACCGCTCCGACCTGTACGCGACCGGCTGCCTGCTGTACGAACTTCTCGCGCTGCGGCCGCCGTTCGTCGGCGAGACCCCGCTGTCGGTGGTCTACCAGCACGTTCAGGACATCCCCGTGCCTCCGTCCGAGGTCGCGGACGGGGCCCCGCCGGAGCTCGACGGGCTCGTCATGCGCTCGCTCGCCAAGGAGCCGGACGACCGGTTCCAGACGGCCGAGGAGATGCGCGGACTGGTCCAGTACGGCCTGCAGATGCTGTACGACCAGGGCGGCCACACCGGTACCTGGAACACCGGGCCCGTGACCACGCACGACGGCAGGCAGACCCCGGCCGGTGGTTTCGCGGGCACGGCCGCGCTGCCGCACCCCGGGCAGTCGGGGACCACGCAGATCCCGCAGCCGATCCTGCCGAACGGCGGAGGCCGGGACGACGGGGGCTTCGAGGGCCACGGCAACCGGGGCAGCGGCCGCGGCAAGCTGTGGATCCTCGCCGTGCTCGCGGTCATCGCCGTCGTGGCGGGCGTCGCGCTGGCGCTGAACAACACGGGCGGCGGCGGAGGCGGCGGCGGGACCAAGAAGACGCCGACCGCCACGCAGTCCAAGGAGACGAAGGACTCCAGCGCCACGCCCAGCGAGGAGGCGACGGGCGAGGCCACGGAGGAGGACACCGGGTCGGGCACGGGCTCGGACTACACGCCGTCCTACACGCCGTCCCCGAGCTCCACCCCGTCCTACACGCCGAGCCAGCCGTCGGGCGGCCAGCCTTCGAGCAGCCCGACCCAGAGCGAGGAGGAGCCGACGGGCGGGCAGACGACACCGTCGGACGACGGAGACACCCCGAGCCTGCCGACGGGCGAGGTCACGGGCGACGGGGACGAGGAAGGCGGTAACTGACGAGGTTCCGGACCGGACGGCCGGCTATCCCTCTCTCTCCACGCGCGCGTGCGGTCCGGAAACGGGCTCCACGCGCGCGTGCCGTTTCCCCGGCCCCGCGGTGGGCCCGCCCCACTCCTTCAGCGCGGCCGTTCCGCCGTCCGGGCGCAAGGTCTCCAAAACGAGAACTCTTCCCGAGCCGAGGGTGACCGGGATAACGTGCCGGTGTTCCGGCCCCCTGCGAGGCTGTAACCAGTGCTGTGACCAGCAAGTGTTCCCGACGAGGCGATCTACTTGGAAATCCGAGCAAAAAGTACTTGGATATCCAAGGAAAAACGCAGGTCAGGAGGGGTTTCACAGGAATGTGAGGCACTGGGTAACGTGCCTTCTGCAGGGCGCTCGCCGGGGCACCTGTCACGCCTGTTCCCGGCCGAGGGCACCCACCCCGTGCACGGGTAGCGGGACCAGGCGAGCCGCACTGGCCACCCGGCAACCCCGGGGGCCGGACCGACGGAGGAGCACACGTGAGCGTGGAGAGCACTGCCGCGCGCAAGCCGCGACGCAGCGCCGGGAGCAAGACCGGCACGACCGGTACCAAGAGCAGCACCGCCGGCACCAAGCGCACCACCACCCGCACCGCCGCCAGGAAGGCGTCGAGCACCGAGCCCGAGCTCGTCCAGCTGCTGACGCCCGAGGGCAAGCGGATCAAGAACGCCGAATACGACTCCTACGTCGCCGGCATCACCCCCGAAGAGCTCCGCGGCCTCTACCGCGACATGGTGCTCACCCGGCGCTTCGACGCCGAGGCCACCGCCCTTCAGCGCCAGGGCGAGCTGGGCCTGTGGGCCTCTCTGCTGGGCCAGGAGGCCGCCCAGATCGGCTCGGGGCGGGCCACCCGCGAGGACGACTACGTCTTCCCGACCTACCGCGAGCACGGCGTCGCCTGGTGCCGCGGCGTCGATCCGACGAACCTGCTCGGCATGTTCCGCGGCGTCAACAACGGCGGCTGGGACCCGAACAGCAACAACTTCCACCTCTACACGATCGTCATCGGCTCCCAGACGCTGCACGCCACGGGCTACGCCATGGGCGTCGCCAAGGACGGCGCGGACTCGGCCGTCATCGCCTACTTCGGCGACGGCGCCTCCAGCCAGGGAGACGTCGCCGAGGCGTTCACCTTCTCCGCGGTCTACAACGCACCCGTCGTGTTCTTCTGCCAGAACAACCAGTGGGCGATCTCCGAGCCCACCGAGAAGCAGACCCGTGTGCCGCTCTACCAGCGTGCCCAGGGCTACGGCTTCCCCGGCGTCCGCGTCGACGGAAACGACGTCCTGGCCTGCCTCGCGGTCACCAGGTGGGCCCTGGAGCGCGCCCGCAGCGGCGAGGGCCCCACCCTCGTCGAGGCGTACACGTACCGCATGGGCGCCCACACCACCTCCGACGACCCCACCCGCTACCGGCACGACGACGAGCGGGCGGCCTGGGAGGCGAAGGACCCGATCGCGCGCCTGCGCGGCTATCTCGAGTCCGAAACTGACACGAACGAGGGATTCTTCGCGGAACTCGAAGCCGAGAGCGAGGCGTTGGGAAGGCGAGTGCGCGAAGCGGTTCGTGCCATGCCGGACCCGGACCACTTCGCCATCTTCGAGAACGTGTACGCGGACGGTCACGCCCTCGTCGACGAGGAGCGCGCCCAGTTCGCCGCGTACCAGGCGTCGTTCGCCGATGTCGAGGAGGGGAAGCAGCGATGACCGCACAGGCTGTGGCAGTGAAGAGCATGGCGCTGGCCAAGGCGATCAACGAATCGCTGCGCAAGGCCCTCGAGTCCGACCCCAAGGTCCTGATCATGGGCGAGGACGTCGGCAAGCTCGGCGGTGTGTTCCGGGTGACGGACGGACTGCAGAAGGACTTCGGCGAGGACAGGGTCATCGACACCCCGCTCGCCGAGTCGGGCATCGTCGGCACGGCGATCGGCCTCGCCCTGCGCGGCTACCGCCCGGTGGTGGAGATCCAGTTCGACGGCTTCGTGTTCCCGGCGTACGACCAGATCGTCACCCAGCTCGCCAAGATGCACGCCCGCTCGCTCGGCAAGGTGAAGCTGCCGGTCGTCGTCCGCATCCCCTACGGCGGCGGCATCGGCGCGGTCGAGCACCACTCCGAGTCCCCCGAGTCGCTGTTCGCGCATGTCGCGGGCCTGAAGATCGTCTCGCCGTCGAACGCGTCCGACGCCTACTGGATGATGCAGCAGGCCATCCAGAGCGACGACCCGGTGATCTTCTTCGAGCCGAAGCGGCGCTACTGGGACAAGGCCGAGGTCAGCTTCGAGGCGATCCCGGGCCCGCTGCACAAGGCGCAGGTCGTCCGCGCGGGCAGCGACCTCACGCTCGCCGCGTACGGCCCGATGGTCAAGCTCTGCCAGGAGGTCGCGGACGCGGCAGCCGAGGAGGGCAGGTCCCTGGAGGTGCTGGACCTGCGCTCCGTCTCCCCCCTGGACTTCGACTCGATCCAGGCCTCGGTCGAGAAGACGGGCCGCCTGGTCGTGGTGCACGAGGCACCGGTGTTCTTCGGCTCGGGCGCGGAGATCGCCGCCCGGATCACCGAGCGGTGCTTCTACCACCTGGAGGCGCCCGTGCTGCGGGTCGGCGGCTATCACGCCCCGTATCCGCCGGCGCGGCTGGAGGAGGAGTATCTGCCGGACCTGGACCGGGTACTCGACGCCGTCGACCGCTCGCTGGCGTACTGAGGAGAGGGTCGTGACGACGATGACTGAAGCGTCCGTGCGGGAGTTCAAGATGCCCGACGTGGGCGAGGGACTCACCGAGGCCGAGATCCTCAAGTGGTACGTCCAGCCCGGTGACACGGTCACCGACGGGCAGGTCGTGTGCGAGGTCGAGACGGCGAAGGCCGCCGTCGAGCTGCCCATCCCCTACGACGGGGTCGTGCGCGAGCTTCACTTTCCCGAGGGCACCACGGTGGACGTGGGCACGGCCATCATCGCGGTGGACGTGACGGGCGGTGCCGCATCCGAGGCCCCGGCGAAGCCCGCGCCGGCCAAGGAGGAGCCGGCCAGGCCCGAGGGCCGTAAGCCGGTCCTCGTCGGCTACGGGGTCGCCGAGTCGTCCACCAGGCGCCGCCCCCGCAAGGGGACCCGGCCCGTGGAGCCCCCGGCCGCCGAGGACCAGCCGTACGCGGCCTCCGCCCTCCACGGCGTGCAGGGCGAGCTGAACGGACACGGGACCGGCGCGCCGGCGGGGCCCGCAGACCGCCCCCTCGCGAAGCCGCCGGTGCGCAAGCTGGCCAAGGACCTCGGGGTCGATCTCGCGACCGTCACACCGTCCGGCCCCGACGGCATCATCACGCGGGAGGACGTGCACGCGGCGGTGACCCCGCCGCCGACCGCCGAGCCGGCCGTGGAGGCGGCCGTCGCAGCGCCCGCAACGCCCGCGGTGCCCGCGGGGTCCGTCGCGGCGCCGGTGGTGTCGTACGACGGCGCACGCGAGACCCGTGTCCCGGTCAAGGGCGTCCGCAAGGCGACCGCCCAGGCCATGGTCGGCTCCGCGTTCACGGCACCGCACGTCACGGAGTTCGTGACCGTCGACGTGACCCGGACGATGAAGCTGGTCGAGGAGCTGAAGCAGGACAAGGAGTTCGAGGGGCTGCGGGTGAACCCGCTTCTGCTGATCGCCAAGGCCCTGCTGGTCGCGATCAAGCGAAACCCCGAGATCAACGCATCCTGGGACGAGCCCCGCCAGGAGATCGTGCTCAAGCACTACGTGAACCTGGGCATCGCGGCCGCGACCCCCCGCGGCCTGATCGTGCCGAACATCAAGGACGCGCACGACAAGACGCTCCCGCAGCTGGCCGGGGCGCTGGGCGAGCTGGTGGGGACGGCGAGGGAGGGCAGGACCTCCCCGGCGGCGATGCAGGGCGGCACGATCACCATCACGAACGTCGGCGTCTTCGGCGTCGACACGGGCACGCCGCTGCTCAACCCCGGAGAGTCCGCGATCCTCGCCGTCGGGGCCATCAAGCTCCAGCCCTGGGTCCACAAGGGCAAGGTCAAGCCCCGCCAGGTCACCACCCTGGCGCTGAGCTTCGACCACCGCCTGGTGGACGGGGAGCTGGGCTCGAAGGTGCTGGCCGACGTCGCGGCCATCCTGGAGCAGCCGAAGCGGCTGATCACCTGGGCCTGAGCCGGCCCGGGCGGAGAAGGCAGTGGGAAGGGGCCCGTCGCGGGTGTGCGGCGGGCCCCTTCCCGTTGTGCCGGAGGGCGTCGGCTACAGCTGCCCGAAGCCGTAGTTCATGATCTTCTTCGCGTCCGACTCACGCGCCGCGATGGAGGTCGAGGCCAGCACGGTGCCGACGACGGTCTTGCCGCCCCGGGTGGCGGCGAAGACGAGGCAGTACTTGGCCTCGGGGCCGGAGCCCGTCTTCACGCCGATGGTGCCGCTGTAGCCGCTGAGGAGACCGTTCGTGTTCTCCCACGGCGCCATGGTGCGGGTGCTGCCCGTCCTGGTGATCGTCTTCGCCGTGTACTTCTTCGTCTTGACGACCGTGCGGAACGTGGAGTTCTTCAGCGCGGCACTCGCGAGTTTCGTCAGGTCCCGCGGCGTCGAGTAGTTGGCGCCGTTGCCGATGCCGTCGAACGAGTCGAAGTGGGTGTTGGTCAGGCCGAGGTCCCGGGCGGTCGTGTTCATCTTGCCGATGAACGACTTCACGCGCTTCGCCCGCGTCGAGCCCGAGCCGAACTTGTCGGCGAGGGCGTACGCCGCGTCGCAGCCGGACGGCAGCATCAGGCCGTACAGCAGCTGGCGGACGGTGACCTTGTCACCGACGATCAGCTTGGCGTTGGACGCCCAGTTGTTCTCGACGATGTAGTCGCTGTACGCCTTCTGAATCGTGACCTTGGCGTCCAGGTTGAGGTTCTGCTGCTTCAGCACCACCAGAGCGGTCATGATCTTCGTGGTGGACCCCGTGGAACGCCTGGTGTCCGCCGCCTTGGTGTACAGCGTCTTGCCGTTCGCGTTGTTCATCGCGTAGCCGCCCTTGGCCGCGATGGTGGGCTTTGCCGCGGCGTGCGCCGGGGCCATGCCGAGGGCGCCGCTGGTCAGGAGCGCGCCAGTGGTGACGACTACGGCGGCGGCTCTGCGGACACGCCCATCCCTGATGGCGGTAATCAAAATCAGTACCCCGATTGCGTCAAATGTCTGAGGAACGCGGCCACTTGGGCGAAGACGCGAAAGGGCCGCTCTCTTGTGACACGTAGGTAGCACAAAAGGTTGTGCCGTCGACGAGGGGGGTGCCCGTTACACGTGCGATCTACCGCGTGCCGGCCGGCTCCGTCCCGGATCGTGGACGGCGGCAGCCATGCGTACGTGTTGTATCTATGCTGTGGACATGCCTTCCGCCCCGCCCGCTGAGAAGTCCGCCGTGAAGCGTCCCCCCGCCGCCGACCGCGTGTACGCCCATGTCAAGCAGGGTGTTCTGGAACGCCGTTACGAGGGCGGGACGCTGCTCACCGAGGGTGAGCTGGCCGAGGCGGTCGGGGTGTCCCGGACCCCCGTGCGGGAGGCGCTGCTGCGGCTGGAGGTCGAAGGGCTGATCAAGCTCTACCCGAAGAAGGGCGCCCTCGTCCTGCCCGTGTCCGCGCAGGAGATCGCCGACGTGGTCGAGACCCGCCAGCTCGTGGAGGAGCACGCGGTCCGCAAGACGGCGCCGGCCTCGCCGCGGCTCATCGCCCGCCTGGAGGAACTCCTGGAGCAGCAGAGGGCGCAGGCCGCCGCGGGGGATCTCGCGGGAGCGGCCGTGACGGACCGCTGCTTCCACGCCGAGATCGTCCGCAGCGGCGGGAACGAGATCCTCTCCCGGCTCTACGACCAGCTGCGCGACCGGCAGTTGCGCATGGGCGTGGCCGTGATGCACGCCCACCCGGACCGCATCACCAAGACGCTGGTCGAGCACAGGGAGATCCTGGAGGCGCTGCGCTCGGGCGACGCGGAGGCGGCGGTGGCCATGGTCCACCGGCACGTCAGCTGGTTCTCCGACCTGGCGCGGGGCGAGGTGCGATGAGTACGCGTGCGAGCGCGGGGACCACCTCGCTGCCCGGAGACCCGCCCGGCGGGCGCCGCGCGGTCGTCGTCTGGGGCATCGGCGTCTCCGTCTACTTCGTCGCGGTCATCTTCCGCACGTCCCTCGGGGTCGCCGGCCTCGACGCGGCCGACCGCTTCCAGGTGAACGCCTCAGCCCTGTCCACCTTCTCGATCCTGCAGTTGCTCGTGTACGCGGGCATGCAGATACCCGTGGGACTGCTGGTCGACCGGCTCGGCACGAAGAAGGTGCTGACACTGGGCGTGGTGCTGTTCACGACGGGCCAGCTGGGGTTCGCCTTCTCCCCCTCCTACGGCATGGCACTGGCCTCGCGCGCGCTGCTGGGCTGCGGTGACGCGATGACGTTCATCAGCGTGCTGCGGCTCGGCTCACGCTGGTTCCCGGCCCGGCGCGGGCCGATGGTCGCGCAGCTCGCGGGGCTCGCGGGCATGGCGGGCAACCTGGTGTCGACGCTGGTGATCGCGCGGCTGCTGCACGGTGTGGGCTGGACGGCGGCGTTCGCGGGCAGCTCGGTGGCGGGCGTCCTGGTCCTCGTCCTGATGCTGCTCTTCCTGAAGGACCATCCGGAGGGACACGAACCGGAGCCGTTCCCGCACCACGGGGCGGCGTACGTGCGGCGGCAGATCGCGGCGGCCTGGCGGGAGCCCGGCACACGGCTCGGAATGTGGGTGCACTTCACGACGCAGTTTCCGGCGATGGTGTTCCTGCTGCTGTGGGGCCTGCCGTTCCTGGTCGAGGCGCAGGGGCTCACCCGGGCGACCGCCGGTGACCTGCTCACCCTGATCGTGCTGTCCAACATGCTCGTCGGCCTGGTGTACGGGCAGATCGTCGCCCGGCACCACGCGGCGCGGCTGCCGCTGGCGCTGGGCACGGTCGGGACGACCGCGGCGGTGTGGGCGGCCGCGCTCGCCCAGAACCGCGCGCCGATGTGGCTGCTGGTCGTCCTGTGCGCCGTCCTGGGCGCGTGCGGTCCCGCCTCGATGATCGGCTTCGACTTCGCCCGCCCGGCGAACCCGCCCGAGCGTCAGGGCACGGCCTCCGGCATCACCAACATGGGTGGTTTCGTGGCCTCGATGACGACACTGTTCGCGGTCGGTGTCCTCCTGGACGCGACCGGCGACGACTACCGCGTCGCCTTCTCGGCGGTCTTCGTGCTCCAGGTCCTGGGCATCGCCCAGATCCTGCGGCTGCGCCGCCGCGCGGCCCGCCGGGAGCGCGAGCGCCTGGTGGCGAGCCGGGTGGAGACGGTGCACGTGCCCGCGTGACGCGGGTGGTTCATCGCAGGAGCTGTTCGGAGTCGAGGTGTTGCTCTGTCACAGCCGTGCGACGGCGGCGTAGTGGAGCAACGACGGGCGTGACCTGAGGGTCTGACGGGCCCTCATAGTCATCACAGAGCGGGAACGCCGACGGGAAAAGCCGTCGGCACCCCGCCCCACCTCGTCGTTCTGGAAGGAACTCCCGTGATGAACCGCCACCTGCGCAAGGCCGTTGTCGTCACCGCCGCGATCACTGCCGGGCTGCTGATGACGGCCTGCCAGAACGGTCCCACCGCCACGGACGGCTCGTCGTCCAAGTCCGCGCCCCAGTCCCAGTCCCAGGCGCAGTCCCAGTCCCGGCCCGAGTCGTCCGGCTCCTCCACCGGCAAGGACGGCTCGGCCGCGGTCGCGGACAACGCGTCGGTCTCCAGGGGCGGCGTCAGCGGGACGTTCAAGAACGGCACCGTCAGCTACCTCGCGCCGGGCAAGTACATCGTGACCGTCCCGGGACGGACCGCGCAGCAGTTCTGGGTCGCCGACGACACCGTGGTGCGCGGCGCCGGCACCCTCTGCTCCGGTCCGACGTGCACGCTCGACCAGCTGGAGGCGGCCACCAAGAAGGGCGCCGTCCCCGCAGACGTGACGCTGAAGGACGGGATCGCCACGGTGATCACCGAACGGCCCGCCGCGGAGCAGGGCACCGGCTCCGGGAAGGGCGTCAGCGGGACCTGGCTGGGCGCCGTCACGTACCTGGCGCCGGGCAAGTACCTGGTCTCCGGCCCGAAGGGCGCCCAGCAGGCGTTCTTCGTCGCCGAGGACACCGTTGTCCACGGCGCGGGCACCATATGCGGCACCGAGGGGTCGGCCCTGACGCGGTGCACCCTGGACGAGCTGGAGGCCGCGGCCAAGAAGGGCCTGACCGCCAAGGTCGAGCTCACCGGCGGCATCGCCACCACGATCACCGAGGACCACTGAGCGGGGCGCCGGACCTCGCTACACCGTCACCGCGAACGACCGCAGGATCGCCGACACCAGCTGGGAGTCGCCCTCCGCCTTGACGCGGTCGGCGGCCCCTTCGGCGGTGACGCGGCCGCAGGCCAGGCGGACGTAGGTCTCCCAGTCGAGGGTGAGCGTGGCGGCGGGGCCGAGGGCGGGAGCGGTTTCGAGGGTGCCGCGGCCCTGGATGTCCACACGGACGGTACGGATGAACTCGACCGGCCCGTGCACGTCGAAGACGACCGCCGAACTGCGGGGCGCCTGGGCGTCCTCGGCGACGACCTTCGGCAGGACGGAGAGCAGCTCGTCGCGGACCACGTGGGCGCCCGGCGAGTCGAGGTTCCCCGGGCGGCCGAGGGCCGTGCGCAGGTCCTGCTCGTGCACCCAGACGTCGAACGCCCGGTTCCGCATGGCCTGCTCAAGGGTGAGCTCGACACCGAGAGGGCCACGCACCTTGGTGCCCGGGTCCCGTGACTCGTTCCGCAGCTGGCGGTTGCGGCGGATGATCGTGTACTCCAGCTCGGAGGTCATCTCCGGCGCCGTGTGGTGGCGGCGGACGTCGACCTGCATCTCCATGTACCGCTGGTGGTCGTTGGTCACGTGGTACAGGTCGCGCGGCAGCGTGTGGATGGGGCGCGGGTCTCCGAGCATCTCGCAGTCCATGCCGATGACGTGGGAGACGATGTCGCGGACGGACCAACCGGGGCACGGGGTCCTCCGGTTCCACTCGCCCTCCACGAGCGGCTGCACCAGCTCGGATATCGCGTCCACGGAGTGGGTCCAGGCGTCGGCGTAGGGCTGAAGAGTGGGATGCAGACTCACGGAACGGGACCCCTCGGGCGGTCGGTACGGGAAGTACGTGGCTGGTGGTGTCGGTTGGGGGGTGTGGGTTGCGGGCGTCGGCGTCGTCGTTGACGGGTGTGCACGGGCGTCGGTGGCTGTCGGCGGCTTTCGGTGAGTGCGTGGAACGTTAAGTTACGCTGCTACGGGGCAGCCCGGCAGTGCTTTCGTGTGACGATCGTAGGCCCGTATGGACGGCTCGAATGCCAGGACGGTGGTAGTGTGCGCGCCTCGCTCATCCAGATCAGCGTAGAAGAGGACGAATCTGTCGCTTCTCGTCGGCAGCGCGTCTCCTCCCTGGTCCGCGACCAGGCCGGTGCGGATCTCGTCGTCCTTCCCGAGCTGTGGACGACCGGTGCCTTCGCGTACGAGGAGTTCGCGGCCGAGGCCGAGCCGCTGGAGGGCCCCACGTACGAGGTGATGGCCAAGGCCGCGAGTGACGCGGGCGTGTGGCTGCACGCGGGTTCGATTCCCGAACGGGACCCCGACGGCCCCCTCTACAACACCTCTCTCGTCTTCTCCCCCTCCGGTGAGCTCGCCGCCGCCTATCGGAAGATCCACCGCTTCGGCTTCGACAAGGGCGAGGCCGTGCTGATGGGGGCGGGTGGTGAGCTCGTGACGGTGAGGCTGCCGGGACTGGGCACGACCCTTGGCGTCGCGACCTGTTACGACCTCCGCTTCCCCGAACTCTTCCGTGGTCTCGTCGACGCCGGTGCCGAGGTCCTCGTCGTGCCGGCGGGGTGGCCCGAGCGGCGGAGGTCCCACTGGACGCTGCTGGCTCAGGCGCGGGCGGTCGAGAACCAGGCGTTCGTCCTCGCGTGTGGAACGGCCGGTACGCACGCGGGGGTTCCCCAGGCGGGTCACTCGATCGTGGTGGATCCGTGGGGTGAGGTGCTGGCGGAGGCGGGCTCCGGTGAGGAGGTTCTCACGGTGGAGTTCGACGAGGGGAAGGTGGCGAGTACGCGGGAGCAGTTCCCGGCGCTCAAGGATCGGGTGCTGGGGCTCGGGGTTCCTCGGCGCTGAGTGCGGTGCGGGGGTGCCTGCGGTGGATGGGCCGGCGGCGGGCCGGCTGCGGTTGGTCGCGCAGTTCCCCGCGCCCCTTAAAAGCCGCGCAGTTCCCCGCGCCCCTGAAAAGCTGCGCAGTTCCCCGCGCCCCTGGGACCGCGCAGTCCCCGGCGCCCAGCAAACAGCCCCTCCCGGCCTGACTTCAGCCCCTCCGGGCCTTGATCTTCCAGCCCCTCCGGGCTCTGATCTTCCAGCCCCTCCGGCGTTTGAGGAGCGGGGGTCCGGGGGCCGGCCCCCGAAGCGGGGTCCGGGGCGGAGCCCCGAGAGGACGGGGTCCGCGGGCGGCCCCGAAGCGGGGTCCGGGGCGGAGCCCCGAAAGGACGGGGGTCCAGGGGGCGCAGCCCCCTAGGCCGGGGTCGAAGGGGCGGAGCCCCTGGGGATGGGAGGGTAGGGGCGGCGGGGGCGAGGCAATCAGTCGTCAGGCCCGCGCTCCTTGTCGGCCATGTGGATCGCGCACACCGTGACCGCGACGAGCAGAGCCGGATCGGCGTCCTCCCGCACGATGTCGACGCCGTACGTCTCGCGGACCCGCAGCCAGCGTCGGGAGACCTGGGCGAGGAGTTCGCCGTCGTACTCGATGGCGAACTCACGGTCGAGGATCTTGCCGCTGACGTCGAGTTCGGTGCCGTCCACAAGGGACACCCGGTAGTGGTTGCGCAGCAGGGACAGGCGCTTGCGGCGGACGGTCGCCAGGGGCTCCCCGTCCCGCTCGATCACCATCGCCTCCCGCAGGGCGAACATCTTCTGGTGGATGTCGATCAGGACGTGCCCCTGGGTGTCCTTCAGCTCGAAGGTGTCCCGCAGCCGCAGCGCCTTGCCGTCGACGAGGAACACCTTGGTGCCGTGCTCGTCCTCGATCCAGTAGTCGTCACCGATACCGAGGATCCGGTCGCGTACGAGGAGTCTCATGCCGAGACCGGTTCCCCGGGCGCCGGTCCGTAACGCCGGCGGTAGGCCGAAGGGCTCAGTCCCGTCTCCCGCCGCAGCCGTGCCCGCAGGTTGGCCGCGGTGCCCAGACCGCAGCGCTCGGCGACCACGTCCAGCCGCTCCTCCCCGCGTTCGATGAGCCGGCAGGCCAGCGCGACCCGTTCGCCGGTGAGCCAGGCCAGCGGGGTGGTCCCGAGCTGGGCGCGGAAGCGGCGGTGGAGCGTGGCCGGGCTGACGGCAGCGTGGGCGGCGAGGTCGGCCACCGTCAGCGGGTCGCCCAGCCGCTCCTGGGCCCACGCCAGCAAGGTGGACAGGGACTCGTCGGGTGCCTCGGGCAGGGGGCGTTCCACGAACTGCCGCTGGCCGCCGTCCCGGTGGGCGGCGAACACCAACCTCCGGGACACCGCGTTCGCGATCTCCGCGCCGTGGTCGCGGCGGACCAGGTACAACCCCAGGTCGAGCGCGGCCGCGCTGCCGGCCGCGCTCAGCACGTCGCCCTCGTCCACGAAGAGCACGTCCGGCTCCAGCAGGACCTTCGGATGGAGCTCGCGGAAGAGGTCGGCCCAGCGCCAGTGCGTGGTGGCGCGGCGGCCGTCGAGCAGTCCGGCCTCGGCGAGCGCGAAGGAACCGGTGCAGAAGCTCACGACGCGGGCCCCGCGCGCGTGGGCACGGCGGATGGCGTCCCGTACGGGGGCCGTGCGGGGCACGACGTTGTCCGGGCGGCCCGGTACGACGAGGGTGTCGGCGACGTCGACGGCGTCGAGCCCCGCCACACCGGAGAGGTGGAAGAAGCCGTGGTTCATCCGGACGTCCGGCGCCGGCGCGCACAGGGTGAGCTCGTACAGCGGCTGCGGGAGCCCGAGTTCGGGCCGCGGGAGGCCGAACAGCTCCGTGGCGACGCCCATCTCGAACGGGTTCGTGCCCTCGTCGACGATCACCACGACACGGTGGGGCCGGCCGGGGGCTTGCGAGGATCCTTGCGGCATGTGCGATTTCTAGCACTCGTGGGGGAGGACGGCAGCCCCGACGATGACCGTATGGAACCCACCGAAGACCGCATGGAACCCACTGAACCCGCGGAACCGATCTCTCTCGGCAAGGCCCTCGCGTCCTTCGACGCCCTGTGGAGCCCCCGCATCGTCACCACCGTCAACGACTACGACGTCCGCGTCGCCAAGGTGGCGGGCGAGCACCTCTGGCACGCGCACGACGACACCGACGAGTTCTTCCTGGTGCTGGAAGGCGAGCTCCACATCGCCCTGCGCGAGCCGGCCGGTGAACGGACCGTCGTGCTGCCCAAGGGGTCGGTCTTCACCGTCCCGCGCGGGACCGAGCACAAGCCGATCGCCCCGGAAGGCGCCTCGATCCTGCTGCTCGAGCTGTCGGGGACCCTCACCGTGGGCGACCGCCACGACGAGGTCCCGGACCACGTGGACGCGACGACCGGACACGCTCTGGGCTGAGCCTGAGCGACTGACGCCGACGCCACACGCACCTACCGCCAGCGTGCGCGGTGGGCGCCCGGAGCACTCCGGGCGCCCACGCCCGGCCCGCCGCTTACCGGTAGCCCTCCCGTATGTCCGCGTCCCGATCGTCGTCGTACGAGCGGCGCGGTTCCTCCGGGGTGCCGTGGAGTTCGGGCATGTCCCTCGGCTCGCGCTCGTGCTCCTTGTGCGGGGCGTGCCTGTCGTTCTGGTACGCGGCGCGGTTGCGGGTGCCGGAGCCGCCGGTCTCGTGCGTCATGAAACTGCTCCTCGAAGTCGGCCCCCCTGCCTGCGTCGAATATCCCTCCACCACTGCCCGGACGCATCCGGTACAGGTGCGCTCACTCACGGTGGCGAAAGTTATCCACAGGCTTGCGAGGGCTGTTCGCGGAAAGTGGCACGCTTGATCCATGACCAACCCCGTAACCGGCACCGCCTCAGCTTCCGCGTCCCGCTCACCGCGCCGCGTCCGTGTCCGCGCCCCCGAGCTGACCGGCAAGGGCGGCTGGATCAACACAGGCGACAAGGAGCTCGGTCTCTCCCAGCTCCGAGGGCGCATCGTAATTGTTGATTTTTGGACCTTCTGCTGCGTGAACTGCCTCCACGTCCTGGACGAGCTTCGTGAGCTGGAGGAGAAGCACCGGGACACGGTCGTGGTCATAGGTGTCCACTCGCCCAAGTTCGTGCACGAGGCCGACCACCGGGCGGTCGTGGACGCGGTCGAGCGGTACGGCGTGGAGCATCCCGTCCTCGACGACCCGGAGCTCGCCACCTGGAAGCAGTACGCGGTGCGGGCGTGGCCCACGCTGGTGGTGATCGACCCCGAGGGCTACGTCGTCGCGCAACACGCCGGCGAGGGGCACGCGCACGCGATAGCGCGGCTGGTCGAGGAGCTGGAGGAGGAGCACGCGGCGAAGGGCACACTGCGCCGCGGCGACGGTCCGTACGTGGCCCCGGAGCCCGAACCCACGGTGCTGCGCTTCCCCGGCAAGGCGCTGCCGCTGCCGTCCGGCACCTTCCTGGTCAGCGACACCACCCGGCACCAGCTGGTGGAGCTGGCGGCGGACGGGGAGACCGTCGTGCGGCGCGTCGGCTCGGGCGCCCGGGGCTTCGCGGACGGTACGGGCGAGACGGCGAGCTTCAGCGAACCGCAGGGCCTGGCGCTGATGGCCGACGGCTCGGTCGTCGTCGCCGACACCGTCAACCACGCCCTGCGGCGCCTGGACCCGGCCACCGGCGAGGTCACCACCCTCGCGGGCACGGGACGCCAGTGGTGGCAGGGTTCGCCGACGTCCGGTCCCGCGCGCGAGGTGGACCTGTCGTCACCGTGGGACGTCGCGGTCTTCCAGGAGCGGGTGTGGATCGCCATGGCGGGCGTGCACCAGCTGTGGACGTACGACCCCGCCGAGGGCACCGTCGCGGTGGCGGCGGGCACGACCAACGAGGGGCTGGTCGACGGCCCGGGCCCGGAGGCCTGGTTCGCTCAGCCGTCGGGGCTCGCGGTGTCGGCGGACGGGGACCGGCTGTGGCTGGCCGACTCCGAGACGAGCGCCCTGCGCTGGGTCGACATCGAGGGCACCGTCCACACCGCCGTCGGCACGGGGCTCTTCGACTTCGGGCACCGTGACGGCGCCGCCGAACAGGCCCTGTTCCAGCATCCGTTGGGTGTGACGGCCCTGCCCGACGGCTCGGTCGCGGTCAGCGACACGTACAACCACGCCCTGCGCCGCTACGACCCGGCGACGGGCGAGGTGACGACGCTGGCCACGGATCTGCGGGAGCCGTCGGACGCGGTGCTGGACGGCGAGGACATCGTGGTCGTCGAGTCCGCTCGCCACCGGCTGACCCGGCTGCGCCTGCCGGAGGAGGCCGTGCGGGTCGAATCGGTCGCCCACCGAACCCAGCGCGCCGCCACCGACGTGGCGCCCGGCACGCTCCGCCTGGACGTCGTCTTCCAGGCCCCGAAGGGCCAGAAGCTGGACACCCGGTACGGCCCGTCGACCCGCCTCCTGGTCTCCTCCACCCCGCCCGAGCTGCTCCTGAAGGGCGACGGCGCGGACACGGACCTCTCCCGCACCGTCGAGCTCAACCCCTCCATACCGGAGGGCGTCCTGCACGTGTCGGCGATGGCCGCGTCCTGCGACGACGACCCATCGAACGAGTACCCGGCGTGCCACGTCCACCAGCAGGACTGGGGCGTGCCGGTCCGCGTCACCGAGGGTGGGGCGGACCGGCTGCCGCTGGTGCTGGCGGGGATGGACGACGACGCCTGATCAGGCGCGCGGAGTTCCTAGATACCGCCGTACTCGTCGCGGTGGTGCCGTTCCTCGCCGACCACCGGTGTCGTGGGCGGCACCACCACGCGCCTGCGCTTGGCGATGCTGCTGAACGTCGCGACCCCGATCAGGCCGACGATCATGAAGATGACGCCGACCAGGTCGAGGTTGACCCCCTGCATGTCCCAGTCGGTGGCGAAGGTGAGGATGGCCCCCACGGCGATCAGAATGATGCATCCGCCCAGGCCCATGAGTTCACTGCCTCCCTGTTCGGTCCGGTCCCTGCCGGACCCTCCGGTCGTTCCGGTCAACTCCGGGTACCCGGCAGGGCGGTGCCCATGCGGAGGCGGGCGGTCACGTAACGTCGACGTAGTCCTCACGGCCGGAACCGACCAGGTGGGAGCTGTTGGGGTAGAGGAGCACGGCGACCCAGGTGCCGTCCTTCTGGGCCGTGAGGCCCTTGCTGAAGGAGCCGTTGGAGCGGGTCGTGGCGTTGCCCATGTCGTACCAGGTGCTGGAGCCCTTCGGGCGGAAGAGGATCTTCACTTTCTGGTCGGCGTACGCCCTCCAGGCCGACGAGGTGTAGTGCTGCAGCGTGCCCTTCACCGTGATGGTGCGCCCCTTGCGGACGGGCTCCGGCGAGGCGTTGCCGTCGATGATCCGCGTCTTGGTGCGCTTGGCGTACTTCACCTCGCTGTAGGCCGGCTGCCAGCTGCGGTTGCCCGCGAAGTACGCCCGGTAGTAGCCCTTCGAGGGCGCGGCGAACGTGCCCTTGAACGGGTTGCCCTCCTCCGGGTCATGGCTGGTCGGGGCGACGGTCTTGAGGGTCTTCCAGTCCGTCCGGCCGTCCGCCGAGTACTGCAGCCGGATCTTGTCGTACTCCTCCGAGGGATGGCTCGACCCCGTGAACATGCGGCCCTTGGCGGTGAGTCGGGAGTACTTGTTCAGGGACACCGTGAAGCCGCCGATCGACGTCTCGCGGGCGACGTACACCTTGACCGTCTGCGTCGGGCTGGTGGCGAGATACGTGCCGCCGGCGACGTTGACCTCCACGGTGCCGGTCTGAGGCATCGCCAGGCTGCCCGAGAACCGCCCGTCCGCGCCGGTGACGGGCCGGTCCCGGACACCGCCGAACTCGGTCGACCACGCCTCGGACACCGTGGCCCCGGCCAGCGGTTGCCATGAGCCGCCGAGCAGCACTTCCGCGCGGCCGGAGATCTCGGCCGTGTCGCCCTCCTCGATGGCGAGTACGGGGTCGTCGAGAGTGACCCGGGTCTCGGCCCGCACCGGACGCACGGAGACAGTGGTCGCGTTCTGCGACATCGGTTCCCCGGCGCTGAGCCGCAGCCAGCTGCTGACGGTGCCGCCGTACTCGTACGTGTGCGTGTACGAGACGGAGAAGTCGCCCTCGGCGTCGGTCCGCGTGGTGCTGATGTCACCGAAGTTGGAGGTGTGCACGTCCACCTCGCCGTCGGCGGGCGTCGTCTCCCCGGTGCGCGGATCGGTGATCGTGTACCGGCCGGAGACGGACACCTGCTGATGGGTGTGGTCGGGCTGCTCGGGCGTGACCTGGTAGTCGGTGAGGTTCGCCGTGAGCCAGTACGCGAAGCCGTCGCTGTCCTCGGTCGTCGAGGTGTCCCCGTCGGCGTCCGTCAGGTCGACCACGATCCGGTAGGTGTCGAGATCGGCGAGCCGGAGCGGGCTCGTCGCCTTCCAGACGCCCTGCTGACCGGTGCCCGACTCCAGCGTGAAGTCCTCGACACGGGCGACCTCGGCGGCCCCCTCCGGGGCGTCGGGGGCGAACAGGTGCGCGGTGATCGATGTGATGGCGCTGTCGGACTGCGCGGACAGCTTCACCACACCGCTGGACGGCCCGTCGCTGCCGGCCCACACCAGCTTCGGCGCGACCGCGGCGCTCGCGGCCGGTACGGGGCCCAGCAGCAACCCCGCCGCGACCGACGCGCAGGCGAGCACCATGAACTGTCTTCTCATGCCGAGTCCCCCCACGAGACCGAGGAGCGATCCCCGGACGCGGAGATCGACACGCGCGCATCGTACGACGTGCGCGGGCTCACCGGCACGGGTCGGGCCGGAGGCCTCCGCCTCAGCCCTCCAGGAACGCCACCAGCGAGTTCGCCAGCAGGAACGGGTCGTCGGCGCCGCAGAGTTCGCGGACGCTGTGCATGGAGAGGATGGCGACGCCGATGTCGACGGTCTTGATGCCCTGGCGGGCGGCGGTGATGGGGCCGATGGTGGTGCCGCAGGGCATGGAGTTGTTGGAGACGAAGGACTGCAGCGGCACACCGGCCTTCTCACAGGCGGCGGCGAACACCGCACGGCCCGAACCGTCCGTGGCGTAGCGGTTGTTGACGTTCACCTTGAGGATGGGGCCGCCATTGGCGCGCGGGTGGTGCGTCGGGTCGTGCCGCTCGGCGTAGTTGGGGTGGACGGCGTGGCCCGTGTCGGAGGACAGACAGACGGTGCCGGCGAAGGATCTCGCCCGGTCCTCGTAGGAGCCGCCGCGGGCGAACACCGAGCGCTCCAGCACCGTACCGAGCAGCGGGCCGTCCGCTCCGGTGTCCGACTGGGAGCCGTTCTCCTCGTGGTCGAAGGCGGCGAGGACCGGGACGCAGGGCAGCTTCACGTCGCCGGCGGCCTCGGCGGTGGCGATCGCGGCGAGCGCCGCCGTGCCCGCGTGCACGGACAGCAGGTTGTCCATGCGGGGGCCCGCGACAAGCTCCTGGTCGCGACCGAGGTAGGCGGGTGCCTCGACGGAGTGCGTCATCAGGTCCCAGCCGGTGACCTCGCCGGCGGGCAGGCCCGCCTCGTGCTCCAGGAAGGCGATGAGGTCGCCGTCGCGGACGTCGTTCCCGAGGCCCCAGACCGGCTGCAGGTGGCGCTGCTTGTCGAGCTTGAGTCCCTCGGCCGACACGGAGCGGTCCAGGTGGATGGCGAGCTGGGGCACGCGGAGCAGCGGGCGGTCGATGTTCACCAGGCGCGTCGAGCCGTCGCGGAGGGAGAGGCGGCCGGCGAGGCCGAGGTCGCGGTCCAGCCAGGAGTTGAGCAGCGGGCCGCCGTAGATCTCGACGGCGACCTGGCGCCAGCCGTGCGCGCCGGTGTCGGGCAGCGGCTTCACCCTCAGGTTGGGGGAGTCGGTGTGCGCGCCGATGATGCGGAACGGGGTGTGCGGCTCGGCGCCCTCGGGGACGTACCAGGCGACGATCGCGCCACCGCGCAGTACGTACCGGCCGCCGGCCCCCCTGGCGGACGCCGCTGATGTGTCCGTGTCCCACGCGTCCGTCTCCGCGACCTGGCGGAAGCCCGCCTTCTCCAGCCGTTCGGCGGCGTTCGCCACGGCGTGGTACGGCGACGGACTCGCCGCCAGGAAGGTCATGAGGTCGTCGGTGTGGCCGCGATCGAAAGTGTGAGGGGCGCGCGAAGCGCTCCTTGGAGGGGCGGCGGCGGGAGACGGGTGGGGGCTCGTGCTGCTCATGGGGTTCACCTTAACGACGTACGAGGGCCCGCTCCCGGCGATGGGAGCGGGCCCTCGTAAGGGGGGTGTGGAGAGTCGGGCGGCTGAACGGACGGACAGGTTCCGTTCAGCCGCCCAACTCGGTCGGAAGGGGTAGCAACCGCCCTCGCATGGCCCGAGCGGCCCCGCGGGAACCGCTCAGAACGCGGCCTCGTCCAGCTCCATCAGGTCCAGCTCCACGCCCTCGGAGAGCTTGCGGGCGAGGGTCACACCGGGCAGGACGTTGGCCGCGAAGAACTTCGCCGCCGCGATCTTGCCGGTGTAGAAGGCCTTGTCCTTCGCGGGAGCGGAGGGCAGCTTCTCGGCCGCGACAGCGGCGCCCTTCAGGAGCAGGTAGCCGACGACCACGTCACCGGAGGCCAGCAGCAGGCGGGTGGTGTTGAGGCCGACCTTGTAGATGTTCTTGACGTCCTGCTCGGTGGCCGCGAGGTCGGTGAGCATCAGGCCGACGATGGCCTCCAGCTCGACGGCCGCCTTGGCCAGCTGGTCGCGGGCCGGGGCCAGCTCCTCGCCGCCCTCGCCGAGCGCCAGGAACTTCTTGATCTCCTCGGCGAGCGAGTTCAGCGCGGCGCCCTGGTTGCGGACGATCTTCCGGAAGAAGAAGTCCTGCCCCTGGATCGCGGTCGTGCCCTCGTAGAGGGTGTCGATCTTGGCGTCGCGGATGTACTGCTCGATCGGGTACTCCTGCAGGAAGCCGGAGCCGCCGAAGGTCTGCAGCGACTGGGCGAGCTGCTCGTAGCCCTTCTCGGAGCCGTAGCCCTTGACGATCGGCAGGAGCAGGTCGTTCAGCGCTTCGAGGGAGGAGGCGTCCTCGCCGGCGGCCTCCTTGACGGCGATCTCGTCCTGGACCGACGCGGTGTAGAGGACGAGGGCGCGCATGCCCTCCGCGTACGCCTTCTGCGTCATCAGCGAGCGGCGCACGTCCGGGTGGTGCGTGATGGTGACCTTGGGGGCGGTCTTGTCCATGAAGTTCGCCAGGTCGGGGCCCTGGACGCGCTCCTTGGCGTACTCCAGCGCGTTGAGGTAGCCCGTCGACAGCGTCGAGATCGCCTTCGTGCCGACCATCATGCGGGCGAACTCGATGATGCGGAACATCTGGCGGATGCCGTCGTGCCGGTCACCGATCAGCCAGCCCTTGGCCGGGTGGCGGTCGCCGAAGGTCATCTCGCAGGTGTTGGAGGCCTTCAGGCCCATCTTGTGCTCGACGTTCGTCGCGTACACGCCGTTGCGCTCGCCCAGCTCGCCCGTCTCGAAGTCGAACAGGTACTTCGGGACGAGGAAGAGGGACAGGCCCTTGGTGCCGGGAACGGCGCCCTCGGGGCGGGCCAGCACGTAGTGGAGGATGTTCTCCTCCATGTCGTGCTCACCGGAGGTGATGAAGCGCTTCACGCCCTCGATGTGCCAGGAGCCGTCCTCCTGCTGGATCGCCTTGGTGCGCCCGGCGCCCACGTCCGAACCGGCGTCCGGCTCGGTGAGCACCATGGTGGAGCCCCAGGTCTTGTCGACCGCGATCTGGGCGATCTTCTTCTGCTCCTCGGTGCCCTCCTCGAAGAGGATGCGTGCGAACGCCGGGCCGGAGGAGTACATCCACACGGCCGGGTTGGCGCCGAGGACCAGCTCCGCGAAGGACCAGATCAGGGACGGAGGGGCGGTCGTGCCGCCGATCTCCTCGGGCAGGCCGAGCCGCCAGTACTCGGAGTCCATGAAGGCCTTGTAGCTCTTCTTGAAGGACGCCGGGACCGGTGCGGTGTTGGTCTCCGGGTCGAATACGGGCGGGTTGCGGTCGGCGTCCGCGAAGGACTCGGCCAGCTCGTTCTCCGACAGGCGGGTGAGCTCCTCCAGGATGCTCTTGGCGGTGTCCGTGTCCATCTCCGCGAACGGGCCCGTGCCGTACAGCTTGTCGCGCCCGAGCACCTCGAAGAGGTTGAACTCGATGTCGCGGAGATTCGACTTGTAGTGCCCCATGGCGACGGCTCCGTAGAGAGAGTGGGCGAGGCACTGACTCCTCGCGTCCAGTTCACGTAGTTCGCATACCAACAAGTAGCACCGATGATGCTACCCGTCGGTAATAAGAAGCAACCCCGAGCGGGTCATCTGTGACTCGTTACTCTTTGCGGCATGTACGGCTACGACCAGACCGCGGGCCCTCAGCAGCAGTACGCCCCGCCGCCGCAGCAGCCGATGAACGGCGGATACGGGCAGCAGCCGCCGCTGTACCCCGAGCCGTCGCCGCCGTCGCTCGCGGACGCGGTGCGCGCCTTCACCACCGGGCAGATGTCCGCCGAGGACTTCCAGCAGGTCTTCGCGACATCCAAGGTCTACTGCCCGCGCGGTGACAACCCCGGCTTCCTCGCGCTGCACAACACCCAGCAGCCCGTGATCCCGATGTTCACCTCGCTCAAGGAGCTGCGCCGGTACGCCGGCAAGGAGTCCAAGTACTTCGTGATCACCGGCGCCGAGGTCATCGACCTGCTGCCCACCGGCTACGGCTTCGTGCTCGACATGGAGGGCGAGCACCGGATGGTCTTCGACGCGAAGGCGGTCGAACAGATGGTCGAGTTCGCGATGCGGCGCATGTACGGCTAGACGCCGTTGCCGGATGCCGTCGCATCGCCGACGGACAGCGCCTCTTCTGCGCCGGCTGACGCCCGGAGGGAATGCCCTCCGGGCGTTCTGTGTTGAGGCTGGCAGAAAGTTCAACAATCAACTAACCTGAGCGCACAAGGAGGTACCGACATGCCCGCAGTGACCGTCGAGAACCCGCTGACGCTGCCCCGCGTGGCCGCGCCGGCCGATGCCGTGGCACGTCCCGTGATCGGTGTGACGACCGCGCCGAGCGGGTTCGAGGGCGAGGGCTTCCCGGTGCGCAGGGCGTTCGCCGGGATCCACTACCGCCACCTCGACCCGTTCATCATGATGGACCAGATGGGCGAGGTGGAGTACGCGCCCGGGGAGCCGAAGGGCACCCCCTGGCACCCCCACCGCGGCTTCGAGACCGTCACGTACATCATCGACGGGGTCTTCGACCACCAGGACAGCCAGGGCGGTGGCGGCACCATCACCAACGGCGACACCCAGTGGATGACGGCGGGCGCGGGCCTGCTGCACATCGAGGCGCCGCCGGAGCACCTGGTCATGTCGGGCGGTCTCTTCCACGGCCTGCAGCTGTGGGTGAACCTCCCGGCCAAGGACAAGATGATGCCCCCGCGCTACCAGGACATCCGCGGCGGCAACGTCCAGCTGCTGACCACGCCCGACGGCGGCGCGCTGCTGCGGGTCATCGCCGGTGAGCTGGACGGGCACGCCGGTCCTGGCATCACGCACACGCCGATCACGATGATCCACGCGACGGTGGCGCCGGGCGCGGAGGTCACGCTGCCGTGGCGTGAGGACTTCAACGGCCTCGCGTACGTGCTGGCGGGCAAGGGCTCGGTCGGTGCCGAGCGCCGTCCGATCCACTTGGGGCAGACGGCCGTCTTCGGCGCCGGATCCTCGCTGACCGTCCGCGCGGACGAGAAGCAGGACTCGCACACGCCGGACCTGGAGGTCGTCCTTCTCGGCGGACAGCCGATCCGTGAGCCGATGGCCCACTACGGCCCGTTCGTGATGAACACCCGTGAGGAACTCCAGCAGGCGTTCGAGGACTTCCAGAAGGGGCGGCTGGGGACGATCCCCGCGGTGCACGGGATGTCGGAGAACGGAATCTGATCTCGGTCAGACCAGCGCGGAGCAGACCTGAGCAGAGCGGCCCCCTTCAACGACCGGGGGCCGCTCTGCTGTGTAGGCACAGGTGGCTGCCTTTCATCACTCGTCAACCACGGGCCTTGAGTTGCGAAATGCACTGATGAGGCGAAAAGTGGTTCATGTAACGCAAGTGCACTGTTGAGCCAAGCGGCTCCAGTGACCTTGGGCTGCCTCCGGGGGGCCAGCCCACAAGGGCAATTCACCCATGACACAGGCACCTGGATTCGTCATGCCCAGAAACGTCCGGCGACAGATCTCCCGCCTTGTCGGCACATCCTGCTTGGCTGCGGCGCTCGCCATTTCGACGGGCGTGACCGCCGGGGCAGCGCCTGATGCCACTCGTCATGTGACCGAAGCACAACCCACACCGCCGTCACCGGAGCCGACGGATACCCCGGAGCCGACCGATACCCCGGAGCCGACGGATACACCGGAACCGACGAAGCCGACCGATACCCCGGAGCCGACCGATACCCCGGAGCCGACGGATACACCGGAACCGACGAAGCCGACCGATACACCGGAACCGACGGAGCCGACCGATACGACGCACACAAGCGACCCAACGGATCCAGCGGAGCTGGGGGAGGAAATGGAGGATCAGATAACGGAACTGAACGCACCGACGGGTGTGAAGGAGAACCTTCAGGAAGCACTGACCATGACGCTGGAGGCAATCGATGACCTGGACACGACGTCGGGGGACCGGGCCAGGTTCGTCGGAATCCTGGAAGGGATGAACAAAACGCTGGAAGGTATCAACGACCCGAATACGACGCCGGAGGACCGGGACACATACATGAGAATCGTGGAGGGGCTGAGCGAATCGCTGATACTGAGCCTGGACCCGGCGACATCCTCGCAGGATCGGGCCAGGATCGCAAAGGCCCAATTTTTCACCGCCAAAGGTACGGGAGACCTCCAGAAGTCAAATCAACGATCGTACCATCCGGATGCCTTTGTATCGTTCAGCCAGGGACTGGTGTCCGTCCAGGACGAGCAGACGAGGCCGAAAGATTCGAAGGACCGAGCGAAGATCCAGAAGATCCTGGAGAAGTCCAGCAAAGCGGTGGTGACACTCCAAAATCCGAAGGCGTCGCCGAAGGAGCTGACCAAGGCAAGGAAACAGCTCACTACGCTGACCGGCTCCTCCTCCGGCCCGCCCGGCTCACTGCATAACTCGCAATACCTGGAATTCATCGAAGAGCTCGAAGGATACGAGGCACCTGAGGCCTGTATCGAGGTGGTAGAGAACCGGGCCCGTGAGATTGGCTGGCCAGACGGATCTCTCTGGGGTGTCTCTGATTCATCGTGTGCTGGAACGGTAGCCGAGGGCGCCAGGGACAGCGACAGCCGCTGGAATGCACTGTTTGAATGCGTGCAACGAAACAAATTCTCTTCGTGTGCGGTTCACGTCCCCAGTGACTGAAGGCGGAGCTGCCGGCCGACGTTCGCGAGGGCTGCGAACGGAGTAGCACCACGTGCGCGTCGCTCGTTCCAGGGCCGACTCTGGTCTGGTGAGCATCCGTCCATGGGTAATCGTGGAGCCTCCGGACAGCCGCGGCCTTCGTCAGGTCAGCATCAGCGGCGAGACCGTGGGCAGCGCCTGGTCGTTGCGAGAGTTGCGGGAGTTGCTCCGTCGCCTCGGTTATCCGGAAGACATGCGTATGGACGACCGGGCATCCATATACTGGCGCGGAGGGGGCAGTACCACGTGGCCTGACCGTGCCTGGAGGAGATACAGCATCATGGTCCTGATGCTGTCGGGACTGCTCGTTTCCATGGCGCTGAATTTCGTTATTGGTTTCCCAGATTTCCTCGGGGCGCTGACTTTCGCGCAACGACTGGCCGGAGCGTTGATCGTCTTTTCCGGTGTCGTGCAGGCGGTGGCAGCGCCCGCAGTGTTCGACTACTGGGGCAGGCGGCGGGGGAAGCTCTCCGGAGCACTCATTCTGATAGGGGTATTCATAGCGCTGGCCATCAGTGGCCTTCTTCTCTCCATTTGGCTCGAAGAGCGAGAATACACGCCTCACATGCTGGTGTTTCTTCCGCTCTTCTGCTGGTCCCTATGGGCGCTTCCGCTGCTCATTCGTGAGAAGCCGTGGAGAGGATTGCCCCTGCCCAAGACGTTTGCAGTCGGTGTGGCTGCCACAGCGTCACTCACTGCTCTCAGCTTGATTTATTCAATCCTGTACCAGCCTGCGGCAGCTCCTGTCCAGTTTCGCTTGGAGGCAAAATTTGAGAAGCCGCACGCAGACGACAAGGGTCCATTCGCGCACATACCATTGCGGCTCTACGTGAAAAACGCCGGGACGGTCCCGGCGTACATCGTCATGGATGACTACAAGGTTGAGGGCAGGCGGAGTGAACCGTTCAATGACGGCGACGGGGACATAATGCACGGCTGGAGAGAGGATATGGAAAGCGAAAGCGGGGAAGAGGACGCACAGCTTCACGTCAAGAAAATCATACACACTCCAATAAGTGTTGGGCAATTCCAGGGTCCCGGCAGCTGGTTGGTTCCTGGCGAGGAATACACCCGGCAGAAAATGATCCACGTGCCGAAGGGGGCCGACTACGACACCATAGAGGTCAGATTGGAGGTAGGGTACATGAGAAAGGATCGCAGCAGGCTTGGTTCCGAGTTCGGGGTCCCCAAATACTCGTGGAGCAAGAGTGCGGGTCCGCACTACTGCCCGGCGAACAAGTGCGGCGAATATCTCATCTATCAAGGGCGAGTGAAGCATAACAACAACCTTGTGAATGTGACGCGCAAAGACCGCTATGTGACCGCGATCTGGAGTCCGATGCGCTACGACTTCTTCATTTCTTCATTCCGTAGTGATGCGGCGCTGAGCAAGGCGGAACTAAGGGAACTCATTGAGGAAAGCGAAAGGGAGCAAAGGAGGTACGGAATCACCTGGGTCGAGGCCAACGCGGTGATGTCTTTTGCAGAAGTGCTGGGCCGGTCGTCGACGTGAAGGGACACGATTCGGTCCAGATGCACCCGGCCCAGGGCTTCGGCGTAGTTGCATGACGTCCGGTTCGTGATCATCCGAGGCCGAGGAGTGCGAGGGGGCGGCGAGGGTCGCGGGCGTTGCGGCGAAGACCGGCCGCGATGTTCTTCACTCCGGCCGTACGGAGGGCTCCGATGGCGAGGTTGCGCCAGGTGGCCATCGCGCGGGGCGCGTTGCCGGTCCGCAGCTGAGAGGCGTCCTCGGTGAAGGTGGTGTCGCGGACGTGGTGCAGGGCCTCGATCGTCCAGTGGTCGCGGACGAGTCGGGCGAGCTGGGCCGGAGTGGCCTGCCCGGCGGTCAGGCTGGTAACGGCGTAGACCGTCTTGACGGTGGTCTTGCCGGTCTTGCGGTCGGTGCGCCGGCGCTTGATCTGGACGGCCTGGCGGGCTCCGGGGAAGAGGAGGCTGTTCATGGTGGCGGCCTTGATCCGGCGGATCCCGGAGCGGCCGTGGCCGGTTCCCCGGGTGCGTCCCTGAAGCGGGATGTCCTTCCAGGGAAGGGACTTGAGCTGTCGGCGCAGCTTCTTCTGCTTGCCCTTGACGATCACGATGTAGTGGGCAGCCCGGCCGAGGAGGTAGTCGGCGTGCTCGCGCTGGGTGTGCATGGCGTCGCTGGTGACGACGGCTCCTGCCAGGTCTGCGACGGTGTCCAGCAGCGGCGGGTAGCAGGTGATCTCGTTCGTCTTCTCGCCGACGTCCAGCTGGGCCAGGACCAGGCCGATGGCGTGCTCCGGTGCGGCGAGCAGGTGGCTCCTGCGGCCGTTCGCTTTTGCCGCGCCGCGCAGGCTTTTGGCGTCCACTGCGAGGCCGCGCAGCCCGGTCGCCTTCGGGCGACGGTCGGCGAGCCAGCGTCCGACCGCCCGGTCCAGCGCGTCGCCGTCGATGCGGGCCAGCAGACGGCGGACCGTGGTCTCTGCGGGCACAACCCGCCTGGGCAGAAGCGGATCAGGGTCCGCACCGACCTGTTCCAGCACATGCCCAGGGGCATCGGCGATCCATTCGCCGACCGCCAGCAGCGAGGTCGCTCCGGCCAGCACCGCGCACGCGGTGAGAGTAAGCACGACGGCCAGGCGGTGGCGCACCCCGCGTGGGTCACGCGGGTCCGGCACCTCGGCCAGCCGCTCCAGCAGGCCCGGGACCTCTTCGGGTCCGGCCTGCGGTTTCTCGCGCAGTTGGTCAAGGGCAGGCGGGATCAGAGACGATGCGTCGGCAGGCACGGTCTTCCACTTGGGTCACGGGGCGTAGAGAACTCCATGATCTTCGAAGCCCGTGCCTGCCACGTTCCGGGTACCACCGAGCTGACAGACCGCCTGAACTGGGCCCCGCACGACAACGTCGAAGCCCTGAAAGCATGGCCGGTCAGTTGACGTCGAAACTGCCCGAGTCCACGTCGGCGCTGTCTCCGCTGTCCCCCCAGTTGGGCCCGCCCGGCGGCCCGGCCGCTTCGCGGAGCTGTGTGCTCGCCTTGGCGGAGAGGAATATCCCGGTGATCCCGCCCGCTATGCAGGCCATCATGAGGGCCATTCCCGAGAAGAACAGGGCGGCCCACGGCGGCCTGTTGGTGTCCACGTCGAAGAACATGAGCAGGAACCCGCCGGGGAATACGCCGAAGACCCACGAACCGCAGACGGTAGCCACTGTCAGGCCCTGGTGGAGATCGGAGAAATCGGCGTCGTCCCGTCCCGGCCACACGACCGGGATCAGGGCGACCGCCTGACAGACCAGGCAGGCGAGTTGGATGACGGCGTAGCCCGCGAACCAAATCGGGCGCGACCAAAAGTACACCAACCCGGCCAGGGCGCTGAGGAATGTGCCCGCGTTGCCCACCGTCACCCACACCGAGCGGGACCGTACGAAATCGGACACCACGTCGAACGCCTCCACCCAGAACCATCCCTGGGTGAAATCTCTCCGCCTGAGGTTGTTCTTGATGCTGTTCAGCATGCGCCCCCCGAGTGTGCCTGTCTTGTCCCTGCCCTGCATCATGCCCACCTCAGGGGACCTTCGACCTAGCGCAACCTCGCTGTCGGAGCCCTCCGCACGGCCGCAGTGCAGAACATCGCGGCCGGCCTCCGCCGCAAGCCCGCGACCTTCGCCGCCCCCTCGCACTCCTCGGCCTCGGATGATCACGAACCGGACGTCATGCAACTACGCCGAAGCCCTGGCACCCGGCCCTCGTCATGGTCGCGATCACCGCGGGGGCGTCCGTCGCCGGGATCCTCGGCATGCTGCTCGCCGTACCGGCGACCGCGGCCGCCTTCGGGGCCGCCCATGAACTCCGTACGCGGCAGGCGCCCGACGCGCCCTCGTGATCTACCCCCTGGCCGCCGCCTCGTACAGCTCGAACCAGATGCTCTTGCCCTCGCCCCGTGGGTCGACTCCCCACGCGTCCGCGAGCAGTTCGATCAGCAGCAGCCCGCGCCCGGAGGAGGCGAGTTCGCCGGGGCTGCGCTTGTGGGGGAGGTCGTCGCCGGCGTCCGTGACCTCGACGCGCATCCGGCGCCGGTCCGGCCCGCCGGTGACCTCGGCGACGAGGAGGGCGTCGGCGTCCGTGTGGACCAGCACGTTGGTGACCACCTCGGAGACCAGGAGGACGGCCGAGTCGACCTGGTCGGCGCAGGGCCAGTCGTGCAGGAGCTCGCGCACGTGCCGGCGGGCCCCGGCGACCCGCTCGGGCTCGTCCTGGGCCACCGTCAGGGCCGTACGGCGCACGGTGGGACGTACGAGGGCGGTGTCGCCGCAGCCGCAGCCCTCGCCCTGCCGGCACAGCAGCAGGACCGCGATGTCGTCCTCGCGGCGGTCGGCCAGCGGGCCGGGGCTGTGGTGGGACGACGGGCCGTGCACGCCCTGCACGAGGGCGTCAGCCAGCGCCTCCAGGTCGCCCTCGTGCGACTCCAGGATCCGGCGGATGCGGCGCCAGCCGGTGTCCAGGTCGTGGCCGCCGGTCTCGATCAGGCCGTCCGTGCAGATCAGCATGGTCTCGCCGGGCTCCAGGACGATCCGGGTCGTCGGGTAGTCGGCGTCCGGGTCGATGCCGAGGGGGAGCCCGCCCGCCGTGTGCCGCGTCAGGACCGTGCCGTCGGCCATCCGGACCGCCGGGTCGGGATGGCCCGCGCGGGCGATCTCCAGCGTGCCGGTCTCCGGTTCGACCTCGACGTACAGGCAGGTCGCGAACCGCAGGTCGATGCTCTCCTCGTCGTACGTGATCCCGTACAGGAAGCGGGAGGCGCGGGAGAGGACCGCGTCCGGGCGGTGGCCCTCGGAGGCGTACGCGCGCAGCGCGATGCGGAGCTGGCCCATCAGGCCGGCGGCGCGTACGTCGTGGCCCTGGACGTCGCCGATGACGAGGGCGAAGCGGCCGCTGGGCAGCGGGATCAGGTCGTACCAGTCGCCGCCGACCTGGAGGCCGCCGCCGGTCGGCACGTAGCGGGCGGCGACGCTCATGCCGGGTATCTCCGGGCCCAGGGTCGGCATCATCGAGCGCTGCAGCCCGTCGGTCAGCTCGCGCTCGGTCTCGGCGGCGCCCGCGCGGGAGAGGGCCTGGGCGAGCATGCGGGCCACGGTCGTGAGGACCGAGCGTTCGTCGGGCGTGAAGGAGACGGGATGGGCGAAGGCCGCCATCCAGGCGCCCATCGTCTGCCCGGCGACGGTGAGCGGGATGAAGGCCCACGACTGGCGGCCGAAGTGCTCGGCGAGAGGCCAGGAGGCGGGGTAGCGGAACTTGTAGTCCTCGGGGGAGGAGAGATAGACGGCACGGCCCGTGCGCACCACCTCGGCGGCCGGGTAGTCCATGTCCAGCGAGATCTGGGTGAACGGGCGCTCGTCGCCCGGTTTCTGGCCGTGGTGGCCGATGACGGTGAGCCGGTCGGCCTCCACGCCGAAGACGGCGAGGCCGTCCGGGGAGAAGCCCGGCATCGACAGCCCGGCCGCGACCCGCAGCACCTCCTCCGTGGAGCGCGCCTCCGCCAGCGCGCGGCCCGCGTCCAGCAGGAACGCCTCGCGGGAGCGGCGCCAGTCGCCGGTGACGGGGGTGCGGGCGGCGGTTCCGGGCGGGGGTTCGGAGACCTCCTGCAGGGTGCCGATCAGCTCGTAGTCCCCGGTGAGTCCGTCGACGACCGGCTTGGTCCGGCTGCGCACGATGCGCACCACGTGCCCCTGGTCGTCCACGACGCGCATCCGGACCTCGGCGATGGTCCCCTCGATGATGGCGAGGCGGACGATGCTGTCGACCTCGATCCAGTCCTCGGGGTGGAAGCGGGCGCGGATGCCGGCCTCGGTGATCGTCGTCGGCTCCGGCGGCAGCCCGACGAGGCGCGCGGCCTCGGCGTCGAGAGTGACGAGCCCGGCGCGGGGTTCCGAGCGCCACAGGCCGGTCGCGAGGGCGGAGAGGACGTCCCCTACGGCGGGCAGGGGCTCACCAGTGAGCATTGACCCACTTTAAGAACAGCTGATCGGGCACTGCCACCGAAGCTGTACATCCCACCCAGCCACCGTGGCCGGGACCCGCCCCTGTCCCGGGGGCCGCGGGGGGCGGGGAAAGCGCTGTCTCCGGTCGGGCGTACGCGCTGCGGTGGCGCTGCCGCGCGGGGACAAGGGTGCGCGGGGTGAAGGTCATTGGCGGGGAAGCGCCGTTGCGCTCCGCCGGGTGGAGCGGGGCACCTGCTGTTGGTAGCGGGGCACCTGCTGTTGGTGTCGTGGGCCGGGGGCGCGCCGGGAGGTCTCCGTCCTCGGTCCGGCGGTGCCAGGGAGCTCCGTCCTCAGTCTGGCGGCACCGAGGGGTCTCCGTTCTGGGGCTGGCGGCGCCGGGGGTCTCCGTTCTCGTCCGGCGGTGCGGCGCTGGGGGTGCGAGGTGCTCGGTGGCGGTTCCTGTTGGTGCGGGTGCGGGTGCGGGTGCGGGTGCGGGTGCGGTGGGGCGGCGGTGCCTCGTGACGCCGGGTGCGCGGCTGCGCCCTTCAGGGGCGCGGGGAACCGCGCGACAAGCCGCGACGAACCCGCAGCCGTCCGTCGGCGTCAACCCCGCAGCCGCCCGGCCGGCGTCAACCCCGCAGCCGTCCGCCGGCATCAACCCCGCACACGACACGCCCCCGACCCCGTGGTCGCCCCGGGAACACACTCCGGCACACACCCCGGCACACCCCCGGCACACGAAAAGCCCTCGCCTGACCGCCGGAGGCGGCCGGTACCCTTGGGAGCTCCGGGCCCAACCCCGCCCGGCGCTCCGGGACGCACCCCCGGCGAGACCCACATCAGCGAAGACTGGATGAACGACGATGCATCGGTACAGGTCCCACACCTGCGGCGAGCTCCGCGCCTCTGACGTCGGCACCGACGTCCGGCTGAGCGGCTGGCTGCACAATCGGCGCGACCTGGGCGGCATCCTCTTCATCGATCTGCGCGACCACTACGGCATCACGCAGCTGGTGGCCCGTCCGGGCACGCCCGCGTACGAGGCGCTGGACAAGCTCTCCAAGGAGTCGACCGTCCGCGTCGACGGCAAGGTCGTTTCACGTGGAACGGAGAACGTGAACCCCGACCTGCCGACCGGCGAGGTCGAGGTCGAGGTCGGCGAGGTCGAGCTGCTGGGCGCGGCGGCCCCCCTCCCGTTCACGATCAACACCGAGGACGGGGTGAACGAGGAGCGGCGCCTGGAGTACCGCTTCCTGGACCTGCGCCGCGAGCGCATGCACCGCAACATCATGCTGCGTACGGCGGTGATCAGCGCCATCCGTCACAAGATGACGGCGCTCGGCTTCAACGAGATGGCGACCCCGATCCTCAGCGCGACCTCCCCTGAGGGCGCGCGCGACTTCGTCGTGCCGTCGCGGCTGAACCCGGGCAAGTTCTACGCGCTGCCGCAGGCCCCGCAGCAGTTCAAGCAGCTGCTGATGATCTCGGGCTTCGACCGCTACTTCCAGATCGCGCCCTGCTTCCGTGACGAGGACGCCCGCGCGGACCGTTCGCCGGGCGAGTTCTACCAGCTCGACGTGGAGATGTCCTTCGTCGAGCAGGAGGACGTCTTCCAGCCGATCGAGAAGCTGATGACCGAGCTCTTCGAGGAGTTCGGCAACGGGCGGCACGTCACCTCGCCCTTCCCCCGCATCCCCTTCCGCGAGGCGATGGCCAAGTACGGCTCCGACAAGCCGGACCTCAGGGCCCGGCTGGAGCTCGTGGACATCACTGACATCTTCGAGGGCTCGGAGTTCAAGGCGTTCGCGGGCAAGCACGTCCGCGCCCTGCCGGTGCCGGACGTGGCCGCGCAGCCCCGGAAGTTCTTCGACCAGCTCGGTGACTTCGCGGTCTCGCAGGGCGCGAAGGGCCTGGCCTGGGTGCGGGTGACCGAGGACGGCTCGCTGACGGGCCCGATCGCGAAGTTCCTGACCGAGGAGAACGTCGCCGAGCTGACGAAGCGGCTGTCGCTGGCCTCCGGCCACGCCGTGTTCTTCGGCGCGGGTGAGTTCGACGAGGTCTCGAAGATCATGGGCGCGGTGCGGGTCGAGGCCGCCAAGCGTGCCGGGCACTTCGAGGAGGACGTCTTCCGGTTCTGCTGGATCGTCGACTTCCCGATGTACGAGAAGGACGAGGAGACCGGGAAGATCGACTTCTCGCACAACCCGTTCTCGATGCCGCAGGGCGGTCTGGAGGCCCTGGAGACCCAGGACCCGCTGGACATCCTCGGCTGGCAGTACGACATCGTCTGCAACGGCGTCGAGCTGTCCTCCGGCGCCATCCGGAACCACGAGCCGGAGATCATGCTCAAGGCCTTCGAGATCGCGGGCTACGACCGGGAGACCGTCGAGGAGCAGTTCGCGGGCATGCTCCGCGCATTCCGTTTCGGCGCCCCGCCGCACGGTGGCATCGCCCCCGGCGTCGACCGCATCGTCATGCTGCTGGCCGACGAGCCGAACATCCGCGAGACGATCGCCTTCCCGCTCAACGGCAACGCCCAGGACCTGATGATGGGCGCGCCGACGGAGCTGGACGAGACGCGGCTGCGGGAACTGCACCTTTCGGTGCGCAAGCCCCAGCCGAAGTAGACATCGGATCCGAAGCGTAAATCGGACCCAGTGAACAAGTAAGGCATGCCCTTACCGATGGATTCGCGGAAAAGGGGCTCGAAACCAACGTAGGTTTCGAGCCCCTTTTCCCTCCGCGCAAGAAGGACGCGCTGAGTTCGACGGTCGCCCGCGACGAGGAGGCCCGCAGCCGCGCGCCCGGGGTGTCCCGGCTCAGGCTGCTGATCCACCCCCAGGCCGCGATGCTCACCACGGTCTTCTTCGCCACGTGACCGTGTCGGGCAGCTCGTCCTGACCGCGTTCCAGCAGGTGTGTCGTCGACGCCGGATCCGCTGGCGTCGGCGCTCCCGCACCGGCGTGCTGAAGCAACACCGCGAGGCGGCGCATCCCGGCTCGTCCGGGCCCACCCACAAGACCGCAAAAAAACCTTGGCCGAGGATGTCGAGAACCCGCGCCCGGCTCCGTCCCCGTGGTGAAGGCGACCACAATGGGTCGCACGGACCCGAGGGGAAACACGATGGCCAAGTACTTGCTGCTCAAGCACTACCGCGGCGCTCCCGCCGCGGTCAACGACGTGCCGATGGACCAGTGGGCACCGGAGGAGATCTCGGCGCACGTGCAGTACATGCAGGACTTCGCGGCCCGGCTGGAGAAGACCGGCGAGTTCGTGGACGGTCAGGCGCTCGCTCCCGAGGGGACGTGGGTCCGGTACGACGGTGAGGGGCGCCCGCCGGTCACGGACGGCCCGTTCGCCGAGACCAAGGACCTCATCGCCGGCTGGATGGTGATCGACGTCGACAGCTACGAGCGCGCCGTCGAGCTGGCCGGGGAGCTGTCGGCCGCGCCGGGGGCGGGCGGGAAGCCGATCCACGAGTGGCTCGAGGTGCGCCCGTTCCTGACCGCGCCGCCGACCATCGCGGAGTGCCACTGAGATGGACGAGGCCCTGCTCCGGAGCCTCACGCCGAGCGTGCTCGCAGTCCTCGTCCGCCGCGGAGCCGACTTCGCGGCGGCCGAGGACGCCGTGCAGGACGCGCTGGTCGAGGCGGTCCGCGTCTGGCCGGCCGATCCGCCGCGGGATGCGAAGGGCTGGCTGGTCACCGTGGCCTGGCGCAAGTTCCTCGACGCGACCCGGGCGGACGCGGCCCGCCGCCGGCGTGAGGACCTTGTCGACGAGGAGCCGGAGCCGGGGCCGACGCCCGCCGTGGACGACACGCTCCAGCTCTACTTCCTGTGCGCCCACCCGTCACTGACCCCGTCGTCCGCGGTCGCGCTCACGCTGCGTGCCGTCGGCGGGCTCACCACCCGCCAGATCGCCCAGGCGTACCTGGTGCCCGAGGCGACCATGGCGCAGCGGATCAGCCGGGCCAAGCGCACCGTCTCCGGCGCGCGGTTCGACCAGCCCGGAGACGTCGCCACCGTGCTGCGCGTCCTCTATCTGGTCTTCAACGAGGGCTACTCCGGCGACGTCGACCTCGCCGCCGAGGCCATCCGCCTCACCCGGCAGCTCGCGGCGGCGATCGACCACCCCGAGGTGGCGGGGCTGCTCGCCCTCATGCTGCTCCACCACGCCCGGCGCGCCGCCAGGACCGCGCCCGACGGCAGCCTGGTGCCGCTCGCCGAGCAGGACCGCGGCCGGTGGGACACGCGCCTGATCGCCGAGGGCGTCGAGATCCTGCAGGCGGCCCTCGCCCGCGACCGGCTGGGCGAGTTCCAGGCCCAGGCCGCCATCGCCGCCCTCCACGCCGACGCGCCCACGGCCGAGGAGACCGACTGGGTGCAGATCGTCGAGTGGTACGACGAGCTGCTGCGCCTGACCGACAGTCCGGTCGTCCGGCTCAACCGCGCGGTCGCCGTCGGCGAGGCCGACGGACCGCGCGCCGGGCTGGCGGAGCTCGCGGCGCTGGACGCCTCACTGCCCCGCCACGCCGCGGTGGCGGCGTACCTCCACGAGCGCGACGGCGACCTGGCGACGGCGGCACGGCTGTACGCCGAGGCCGCCCACAAGGCACCCAGCCTCGCCGAGCGCGACCACCTGACCCGCCAGGCCGCCCGGCTCAACGCCCGCCGTCCCACGGCATCCGCGCCTGGACCGCGGCAAGCACCGCGTCGGCCAACTCGGTAGCACTCCCGGGAGTCAGGTAGATCTGTTCTACGTAGATTGAATCTACGTAGATCCCGTTCGTCCGGCTCCTGGCCATGCCAGGGGCCGCGTTCACGCTGCCCTTTCCAGCTCGCACCAGACGAACTTGCCGTTGCCGTCCGGGGGGTGGGTCGCCGTGCCCAGGGTGTACCACCCCCAGTTGTCGGCGCAGCCTTCGACGAGAGTGAGGCCGCGGCCCGATTCGAGGGTGGGGGTCAGGGTGGCGTCGGTCCTGGGCGCCGGGATCGGTGGCGTCGGGTCCGAGTCCCATACGCCGATCCGCAGAACCGGGTCCGACCAGCGGAGCCTTATGGCCGCGGGGCCCTTCGTGTGCAGTACGGCGTTGGCGACCAGCTCCGTCGCCGCGAGCTCGGCGGCTTCGGTGAGCTGGGGAAGGTCGTGGAGGGCGAGGACCAGGCGGAGGGTGCGGCGGCAGATCGTGACGGCGCGGGGGTCGTTGGGGATGGAGAGGGTGTAGGTCCAGGGTCCGTTGTCGGGTGCGGCGGATTCTCCGGTTTCGGGCATGCGTGACTCCTGGTGCGGAGGGGGGAGTTGGGGTGCGCTGTGGTCGCGGGCGGTGGCTTTGTCGCACCCGCCATGGCAGGGCGGGGCGGTGCGCTTCCGGGGTCCCGGCATTCCGCAGCGTGTGCGTTGCGTCACTGACAGTAGGGCTAAATATTTCTCCCTTGCAAGTCGTTCGCGTAACCTTGCACCTGATCGGGGCGTCTCACCGCCCGGACACCGGCTGTTGGGGAAGTGGGAGTCGTATGCCGGCGAGGATCCAGCCGACGGTTCGACAGGTTCGCCTGGGTACTGAGCTGCGAAGACTTCGGGAGGCCGCAGGTCTTTCCTCTCGGGACGCGGCGGGCCTGCTGGGGGTCAATCCGGCTCAGATGAGCCAGTTCGAGGCGGGGAACGCCGGGATCAACGAGGAACGCGTACGCAGACTGGCGGCGCATTACGCCTGTACCGACACCGGGTTGATCGAGGCGCTGGTGGGCATGGCAACGGACCGAACCCGGGGTTGGTGGGAGGACTACCGGGGCGTGCTGCCGCCGGTGTTCCTCGATCTGGCGGAGCTGGAGCATCATGCGACGTTCATCGAGGAGATCTCGACTGCGCACGTCCCCGGCCTGCTCCAGACCGAGGAGTACGCACGAGCTGTCATCACCTACTGGCGACCGGAGCTTCCGGAAAGCGAGGTGCAGCCGCGGGTTGAGCATCGAATGCGCCGTAAGGCGGTTCTGGAGTGTTGCCCGTACGAGGTCTTGCTGCACGAGCCGGTGTTGCGTACGCGAGTCGCCGACCGGCGCGTGGCGCGTGCCCAACTGGACTGGCTCCTCGCGCAGTCGGAGGCGCCCAACGTTACGGTGCGGGTCATCCCGTTCGACGTCGACGGTTTCGCCGGGGCCAGTGCGGAGTTGCTGTACGCGGGTGGCCAGGTTCCCGCGTTGGACACGGCACAGCGAGACACTCCCCAAGGACCGGCCTTCATGGATGCGGCGGCACAACTGCAGTCCATGCGAACGCTTTTTCGTAAGGTGGAAGGGGTGTCCCTCGACCCCGCTCAGTCCCGGGACTACATCCACCGCCTGGCCAAGGAGCTGTGAGACGTGACTCAGTGGCAGAAGTCGACCTTCTCCAGCGGGACCGACGGAAGTAACTGTGTCGAACTCGCCCACGTCAACACCCAGTTGCTCCTCCGCGAGAGCGACACCCCCACTCGAATACTCCCCGTCACCCCCACCGCCCTGGCCGCCCTCCTCCGGGAGATCAGGAGCACCCGGACGCCTGCCCGTCCGTGAACGCCCCGGAGGGGGCCGGGGGCCGGAGCATGAACACGTCCACGGGGTCCTCCGTCTCAAGAACGAACCCGTGTCGCTCGTACAGGCGTCGGGCCGGGCTGCCCCGCAGTACGTTCAGCCGGACGGGGACGCCGTCGTGGTCGCACCGGTCCAGCAGTTCGCCCAGGACGCCCGAACCGATGCCGCTGCCCTGGAGGCGCGGGGCCAGGTAGAAGTGCTCCAGCCAGTGGGCGTCCCTGGCCGGGCGCAGTGCCACGCTGCCGGCGAACGTGCCGTCCACCTCGATGATCCACGTGTGCGCCGGGTCGAACCCGTCCCGCAGACGTCGCCGTACGCGCTCCTCGTCGTACCGCCCGAGCCGTTCGAGATCGGGCCGCATCACCACGGCGCGCAGTTCTGCCACAGCCGTCACGTCCGACATCGACGCCGGCCGCATCCGCCAGTCCGCCACGGTCCCCTCCGTCACTCCGGTCGGCGCAGGCCCGCGATGAGGAGGCCGACCACGCGGCGGGCGTCGTAGTGCGGATCGCCCTCCGCGCCGATGCAGAGGTTGCCGACGCCGCGCATGAGCTCCAGGGCCTCCATGTCGGAGCGGATCTCACCGGCGGCGGCCGCGGCGTCGAGCAGGTGGGCGCACACGGGCACGAGGCGGTCGATGAAGTAGGCGTGCAGCGTGTCGAAGTCGGCGTTGCGGGACTGCAGCGCGGCGGCGAGGCCGTGCTTGGTGACCAGGAAGTCGACGAAGAGGTCGATCCACTGTCCCAGCGCGGCGTAAGGAGTCGCGCTGGTCTCCAGCAGGGCAGGACCGGCCTCGGCGCAGGCCTCCACCTGGTGCCGGTACACGGCGACGATGAGGTCCGCGCGCGTCGGGAAGTGGCGGTAGATCGTGCCCATCCCGACGCCCGCCTTGGCCGCGATGTCGCGCACCGGCGCTTCCACGCCCGACGTGACGAAGACCGCGGCGGCCGCGTCGAGCAGCGCCTTCTGGTTGCGCCGGGCGTCCGTCCGTTTGGGCTGCCGGGCCGCGCCCCGTGCGACCGCGCCCTTGTCGCTGGCGTTCACCGCGCCGCTCCTTCCGCTGCCAAGCCCTGTCGGGCGCTGTCAAGGCTACGAGGGTATCGAGCTTGCCGAAACGGAGCGTTGTTCCGTATCGTAAGCGGAGCGCTGTTCCGCTTTGTGGGCGGCGCCCTCACCTTCCTTGGAGGAGACCCAGTCATGCAGTACCGCACCTTGGGCCGCACCGGTGTGCAGGTCAGCTCCCTCGCGCTCGGCGCGATGAACTTCGGCAGCATCGGGCGCACCACCCAGGAGGAGGCCACCGCCCTCGTCGACGCCGCCCTCGACGCCGGGATCAACCTCATCGACACCGCCGACATGTACGGCGCCGGCGAGTCGGAGGAGATGGTCGGCAGGGCCATCGCCGGCCGTCGCGACGACATCGTGCTGGCCACGAAGGCGGGCATGCCCATGGGCGAGGAGCCCAACCACCGGGGGAGCTCGCGCCGCTGGCTGATCACCGAGCTGGACAACAGCCTGCGGCGCCTCGGCGTCGACCACGTCGACCTGTACCAGATCCACCGCTGGGACCCGGCCACCAGCGACGAGGAGACGCTGTCGGCCCTGACCGACCTTCAGCGCGCGGGCAAGATCCGCTACTTCGGCTCCTCGACCTTCCCCGCGTACCGCATCGTGCAGGCCCAGTGGGCCGCCCGTGAGCACCACCTGAGCCGTTACGTCACCGAGCAGCCCAGCTACTCCGTCCTGCAGCGCGGGATCGAGACCCACGTGCTGCCCGTGACCGAGGAGTACGGGCTCGGGGTGCTGGTGTGGAGCCCGCTGGCCTCGGGCTGGCTGTCGGGCGCGGTCCGCGCGGGCCGGGAGATCACCACGAGCCGGTCGGCGTTCATGCCGGACCGCTTCGACACCGCCCTGCCCGCCAACCGGGCCCGGCTCGACGCCGTAGAGCAGCTGGCCAAGGTCGCCGACGAGGCGGGCCTGACCCTGATCCAGCTCGCGCTCGGCTTCGTGACCGCGCACCCCGCCGTGACCAGCGCGCTCATCGGCCCCCGCACCCTGGACCACCTGCACGCGCAGCTCGCCGCCGCGGACACCGTGCTCTCCGCCGACGTGCTCGACGCCATCGACTCGATCGTCGCCCCTGGCACCGACCTGGCCGCACACGAGAAGTACGACACCCCGCCCGCGCTGCTCGACGCGTCACTGCGCCGACGCCACTGACCGAGGGAAGCATCCCCAGTGACACCCCGAACCCGGCCCGCCTTCGGCATCATGACCGCCCCCTCACAGGTCGACTACCAGGACATCCTGCGGGTCTGGAGCGAGGCGGACGCGATCCCGGAGATCGAGCACGCCTGGCTGTACGACCACCTCATGCCGATCTTCGGCGACCCGAACGGGCCGACCTACGAAGGCTGGACGCTGCTGGCGGCCCTCGCCGCCCGGACCCGCCGGCTGCGCCTCGGCGTCATGGTGACCAGCAACCGGTTCCGGCCGCCCGCGATGCTGGCGAAGATCGCCACGACCGTCGACGTCGTCTCCGGCGGACGGCTCGACTTCGGCATCGGCGTCGGCTCACGCCCCCACCCTCCCGCGGCCCACCGTGAGTACGCGGCCCACGGCCTGCCCTTCCACGACCCCGCGCAGGCGGTCGAAAGCCTCGCCGAGGCCTGCGCGTTGATCCGCCGCCTGTGGACCGAACCCGAACCCTTCGACTTCCACGGCGCACACCACCACCTCACCGGAGCGTTCGGCAGCCCCAAACCCGTCCAGCGACCCCACCCGCCCCTCCTCATCGGCGGACGCTCGTCCGCGACCCTCCGCGTGGCCGCCGAGCACGCCGACCTCTGGAACATCCCGGGCGGCGACATCGACGACTGCGTCCGCCGCGGCGCCCTGCTCGACCGCTACTGCTCCGAGACCGGCCGCGACCCCGCATCGATCACCCGTTCGATCCACCTGTCCGTCTCCTACGACCGGCCCGGCGACACGCGGCGCGCGATCCGCGAAGCCGTCGACGCCGGTTTCCACCACGTCGTCCTGGGACTCGGGGCGCCCTACCCGGTCCACGTCGCACGGTGGGTCAGGGACGAGCTCATCAGCACGTAGGTCCAGCCCCTGCCCGCCTAGGGCTGCTTTTCGGGGACTGCTCCCTCTACGCCGAGTTCCCCGGGGGCGACCACGATCGTCCTGCTGGAGATCCATGGCCTGTCGCCGAGGTGTGCCGGTGGCGCCCTCCCGCGGCGTCACTCCTCGGGCGGGGGTTCCATCGCCTTCTCCTCCAGGAGGCGTTCGGCGATGTCGTCGGCCCAGGACTGGGCCCACTGGCGGAGGGCCGTGACGGCCTGTTCGTCGAGGCCGAAGTCGGTGAAATCCCTGTCGGAGATCCACTCCATGCCCTCAAGCCGGGACTGCAGGTCGGCGAGGTCGAAGGCGTCGAGGGCGTGGCGCCGGCCCAGTTCCTCCAGCTCGGGGAAGCTCCAGCGGTCCGCGGCGGCGTGGACGGCCACGAGGTCGCGGGCGAGGCCGCGGTCGGCCAGGGCCCGGACCTTCGTGCCGGTGACGTCTTCGAGGGAGAGGGCCGGGCCGAGGGCGGTGTCGACCGGCGGGCGCCAGAGGGTTTCCTTCACGATGTCGAGGAGGGTGTCGGGCGGATGCTCCGCGTCCGTGGCCGGGTCGGTGACGAGGAGGCGGGCGGCGAGAGGGGTCGTCTGCGGGGGGCGCACGCGGTGGCCCCGGTCCTCCAGGCCGGACCGGAGCGCCGCCGCGATCGCCTCCATGGGCTCCGGACTCTCGGTGGCCACCTCCAGGGCTGCCCCGCCCGCCTTCGCGACCAGTCCGTGGGCGAGGACCGCGTAGTCACCGGCGACGGCCAGGCGGTAGGGAGCGCCGATGGAGAGGGTGTCGGCCAGGAGGCGCGGCAGAGGTCCGGGCGGGGTGGGGTCGGTGTGCCGCTGGTCGCCCTTCCGGTCGTCCCTCTGGTCGTCCGTCCGGTTGCTCGTCTCGTCGTCCGTCTCGTCGTCCGTCCGGTTGCTCGTCCGGTCGTCCGTCCCGTCGTCCGTCTCGTCGGCGTTCATGTAGCGGCTCGTGTGGGGGGAGTGGCCATGCGCCGATTATCGCGGCGGGGTGGTGTGCGGCACGTCGCCTCCGCCGTGCGCGTCACCCAACCTCGTGCGCGTCACCCAAGCTCACGTGCGCCACCCAATCTCTCGCGCGTCCCCCACGTAGTGCGCGTCCCCCACGTCGTGACGCGTCACCCACGTCGCCGAACACTCCGCGCGGCGGGTGAGCGGCTGGTGGTCGTCCACATCAATCCCACCGGACCTGGCAACCTTTCAACCCGGCGGCCACAGATGAGTTGGAGCTCCCTTCACCGGAGCTCCACGCGAACCACGTGTTCATCCGAACCGCGTGTTCATCCGAACCACGTATGTGACGTAAGGACTCATCCGTGGCCTCTGCCTCTCACCGCCGGTCCCTCCGCAAGCGCCGCACTCTCGTCGTCACGGCGGCCGTCGCCGCCGCGGGCGCCGGTGCCGGTGTCTTCGTGATGAACGCGAACGCGGGCCCGGTCGACCTCTACCACCAAGTGCTGCCCGCCAAGGACGGCTGGGCGGCCTCCGGCTCGGGGACGACGGGCGGCACCCAGGCCGACTCCGCGCACACCTTCACGGTCAGCACCCGGGCCCAGCTCGTGAAGGCGCTGGGCTCCGCCTCCGACGCCACCACCCGGGTCATCAAGATCAAGGGCACCATCGACACCAACACGGACGACTCCGGCAAGAAGCTGACCTGCGCCGACTACGCCTCCGGCACGGGCTACTCGCTCTCCGCCTACCTGAAGGCATTCGACCCGGCGACCTACGGCAAGAAGGCACCCGCGGGCACGCAGGAGAACGCCCGTGCGGCCGCCTCGGCCAAGCAGAAGAAGAACATCGTCTTCAGGGTGCCCTCCAACACCACCATCGTGGGCGTACCCGGGACGAAGGCCGGGATCACGGGCGGCAGCCTCCAGATCCAGAACGTGAAGAACGTCATCGTCCGCAACCTCACCTTCGCCGCCACCGAGGACTGCTTCCCGCAGTGGGACCCGACCGACGGCTCGTCCGGCGAGTGGAACTCCAACTACGACTCCGTCAGCCTGCGCGGGGCGACCAACGTCTGGGCCGACCACAACACGTTCACCGACGCGCCGTTCTTCGACAGCCAGGAGAAAACGTACTTCGGCCGCAAGTACCAGATCCACGACGGCGCCCTCGACATCACCAACGGCTCCGACCTGGTGACCGTGGAGCGCAACCAGTTCACCAACCACGACAAGATGATGCTGATCGGCAGCAGCGACACCGACAGCACGGGCAAGCTGCGCGTGACGATCCATCACAACGTCTGGAAGGGCATCGTCCAGCGCGCCCCGCTGGCCCGCATCGGCCAGATCCACCTCTACAACAACGTCTACGACACGACCACGCTCAACGGCTACGCGCCCAAGTACAGCCTCGACTCCCACGCCAAGGCCCAGGTCGTCGCCGAGCGCAACGCCTTCAAGCTCCCCTCCGGCGCGAAGGTCGCCAAGCTCCTGAGCGGCGACGGCACCGGCTCGGTCGCGGGCGGCGGCAACCTCGTCAACGGCACGGAGACCGACCTGGTCGCCGCGTACAACGGCGCGAACTCCTCCAAGAAGCTGAAGACGACCGTGAACTGGACGCCCACCCTGACGGCCGGCCTCCAGACCTCGGCCAAGAACCTGGTCACGGCACTGGCGAACACGACCGGAGCCGGGGTCCTGGACTGAGGGGAGTCCGTCCGGGACAGCACAGAGGGGCCCGGGAAGCGTTGGGCTTCCCGGGCCCCTCTGTGCGGTGTACTTGGCGATGACGCCGACTGGCTACGCGATTACCTGCTGGCTGCCGAGCAGGCACGACGACGGTGGTCAGGGGGTTGCGGTCGGCGTGTCCGTCGCGGTGGCGAACAAGTCCTCCGCGCGGGTGACGGTGGCGGCGAGGGTCAGCCACTGAGTAAGCCTGGCCAGGTCGGAGCAGGCGGTGACGCGCTCCCAGGTGTTGCCGGTGACCTCGATGCCCCGGCTCTGCAGGATGCGTAGAACCGCGGTGGCCCGTCCACCCGCCGCTCCGCTCCGGGGCTACGGCAGAGCCGGGCCGACAGGGGCGTCGATCACTCCACGGACACCCTCCTGGCCGGCCTTTTCCCGGGCCTGTAGAGACGGCCGGGCGGCCCTTCCCGGACACTCGCGGCCCCTCCACGCCCCGAACACCGCACTGTCCCGCCCCTACGGCCCTTGCCACGACCAGGCCCTTTCACGTGCTGCTCACTGGGTGACAAGGGATGCGAACAAGGACACAACCCCATCAGGAGGAGCCGATGGCGTCCGCCGCCCAGCTCGCCGCCGTCCCGTCATCCCGCGCCTGCCTGACGGCACGTACGCCGTGCCCGACCCCCACGACTCGGAGGTGACCACCCTGTGGCGCGTCACCGGGGGCGGGCTGCACCCGTGGCCGCTACGGCAGCGCTGGCCACCCCGGCCTCCGGCCGCCGACCCGGACGTCCCACCCGAGGAACGCCGCGCCCGCCGTGAGCGCTGGTACGCAGAGGTCTACTGGCCGTGGAAGGTCGCTGTCGCCGAGGAGATCCGCCGCGCGCCCCTCACCGCGGCCGACCTCTTCGACCGCTTGGTGCCCGAGCATGAACGGCCCCGAGCCGTGTTCGCCGCCCTCCTGGACGGGCGCCCGACCCGTGAGGAGCTGGACGAGGTGGAGCGCCAGGAGGAGCGCGCCGACCGGGACCACCTCCGCGTCGTCGCGGTCCTCGCGGCCGCCGGCCTCCCGTACCGGCACATCGCCCGGCGTTCCGCGTCTCGCCGTCGACCGCGTGGCACTGGGCGCGGCGCGGCACGGCGCTATGGCACCAGGAGAGCGACCCGGAGGGCCTGGCGGCCGCTCTCGCCGCGCTCCCGCCCCTGGACGACCTCAAGCCCGCACAGCCGCTCCACGGCCCCCACAGCGCCCGGCACCCGCCCCGCCGCCCGAGGACCCTGACGAGGCGTTCACCGCGTGGGCACGGGCCCGGTTCGGCATCGACTGGAGGCCGCCGGAACCGACTGGGCGGAGCTGGACGCCCTGAACGAGGCCGACGCCGACCAGCTCGCCGCGCTCCTGGACGACCTCGCCGACGAGGAACCCGCCGCCTGACCCGCCGCGCCAGAACACCCGCCGCGGCCGCTGGGTTGAATCGGGTCACGCGAAGGTTGAACCTCCGGGCCCCGCGTACCCGCGCCCGTACGCGTAGAGCTGCGCAAGTAGCGGAACAACCCGGCGATCCGTCCCGGTTCGGCACGGTCCGCAGCGGCGACCGCCGGAAGTGGTTCCGGTGGATCTGGTTGCCCTTTCTCTAGTTCCGTTGCGGTCTACCCGCAGTCCGGAGTTGCGGTAGAGCGCAACTCCGGAGTGACGCTCCACCGGCACTCGCGGCTGCGGTCCCCGGGTGCCGGCGTCTGGGCCGGGCCGTACGTGAACCGGTTGACGTACGGCGGCCGCCGATGATGTACGCGACCGTCCCGGCCGAGGACCGCGCGGCCCGAACTGATATCAGTTCGCACTATCTCGCTGAGACTTCCTGTGCTCCTGGCCCCGAGCCCGCCTCAAGAGGTAGAGGCAGGGCGTACCCGCCTCGGAACGGAGTGCACCATGATCGTGCGATTCACGGGCGGCCCCCTCGCCGGACGCGTCCTGTGGACGTCCTGGACGGCCTGGCCCGGCGGCTGGCTCAGGCCCGAGGGAGGGGATTGGGCGCTGTACCGCCCCGTCCACCGTGACCAGGCGAGCGGCATCGTCCTCGCGGAGGTCCAGGAGACGGGGGCGGTCGCGTTCGGGCGGGGCCCCGTCGACGGGTGAACGTGGCCCCGCCCGAACGGGTCAGTCCTTGCTGCCGGGGCGTACTCCTGGCAGTCGGCGGCCGGGGCCAGGACGTCACTCGTCAGGGACGGCACCAGGCGGCCCGCGTTACCGTGCCTGCCGGGCTCCAGCTCCCGCACCCGGTAGGCGACGGGCGGGCCGTCCTCGCCCCACTCCACGGCATACACCAGGGCGGGGCGGCCGTCGCCGAGGCGGACCCGGCCGCCGGGTGCGTGGCCGCCGTGCCGGTCGACCAGGAGGGCATCAAGCCACCCTTTGACCGCGACCCACAACACGCCCGGCGCTTCCAGGACGCCCGACGCGTTCCGCACGGTCGGCTCCCACGTCCGGCGCCACTGGTCGACGAGGCGGCCCATGACGTGCCGGGCGTCGATCTCCTGCCAGGTGCTCAGCTCCCGGTCGTCGTTCTCCACGGCGTCGGCGTACGCGTCGATGCGCGGCTTCACCTCGCCCCACCAGACCGTCGGCACCTTCGTCATGAGGCGCGCGGCCGCGCGGTCCAGTGGCTCCATGGCCGCGTCGACCGCCGCCAGGTCGTCCGCCTCGACGGCGGCCCGCAGTCGTGCCCGGTCCGGTAGCAGCTCGGGCCGCTGGTCCGTGAACATCGCGTAGACCAGGGCGAGCAACCACTTCGTTTCCCAGGCGTGGAGCCGCGCCCACCTCGAGGACGCGTTCTCCTTGGCCTCCTCGTCACGCCGCATGACCTGGTCTGCCCGACCGCCCGGGAGTTCTGCAGCGCGCCGGACCTCCCACCGCACGCCGGTCGTCGCGTCGGCCGGCCTCCACGTCCAGCACGCGGTGCCCGGGTGCCCGGACCCCTCGCAGCCCTCAGGGCACGGCGTGCTGGTGGTCGGAACGACGACCGGCGGCTGCGGCTCCTGGTCGACGTCGACCGCCCCGGCCGCGGGGCGTCGGCGGGCGGCGGTGTACGAGATGCCCTCTCGGACCGCGAGGTCGCGGGCGGCTCGCTTGGCGTGCTTGTCGTCGGTCATGACCGGTCGCTCTCCCGCGGCGGACCCCACGCGTCGGCCGCCGTGGCGTCGGTGTGGACCACGGGAGGCACTACGGAGTGTTGCTGACGTCGCGTGAGGCTGAGCCCCTTGTCCTCGGTCACCGCTCCCGGCGTGGGCGGGCACGGCTCGGAGTCGGGCCGACGCGAGGGCGGCCGTCATCACCGTAGCGGTCAGGGGGGCGCAGCACGGGAAACGGGCTGGCCTGCTCCTGGGGGATCAGAAGCAGGCCAGCACTGGTCAAAGGCCCAGCAGGAGCCACAGCAGTGTGATCACTACCGCGCCGACCACCAGCGCGGCCCCGAGCTTCTCGTCCTGATATGCGAGGAACACGGCGAGCCCTCCAAGGGACAGGAGGACAATGGTCGTGAGGTCGATATGCGAGCCGTGCAAAACGGTTTCCTTCGACTGGAGGGGCCCCGTCACACGTGAGCAACTTGCCGGAAGCAGCGTGCGACCGGGCCCCGTCTTCTTCTCGGGCCAACAACCCAAGGCATTGATAAGCATGCAGAACTCCCAACTCTCCCTGAAAAAGGCCAAGTCGGGTCTTTCTGCCTTCGCTCGGCAGCCTACCGAGGCGGGCCCATCGGCCCTTTGTGTCCGCCGTCACATCTCGCACGTCGCCGCAGGTCACAGGCTCGGCAGATGGTGCCCGCCTTATCCGATATCGGGCAGCGGGCATCGGTCGAGCCGTCCTCGAGCCACCTCGGCCGGGCGGGCGCCGAGTCGCGCTCCCCGCCCGGGGTGCTCTTCGCGATGTACGTGGTCGGCACTCCCCGGGCGGTGATGTTGCGGTCTGCTGCAGGCGACCGCGGCCCTCCCCCCGCAGATCCGCGCCATGCTCGCCGGGGTCGACCGGTCCACCCTCGCCGGGAAGCGGAACGCGGCCCTGGTGCTGCTCGGGTTCGCCACGGCGGCCCGCGTCTCCGAGCTGGTCGCCCTGGACGTCGCCACCGTGAAGGAGGCGGAGCACGGCTACGACGTGACGCTGTACCGGAAGAAGGGCCGCAAGCACACCCCGAACCCCGTGCTGTACGGCACCGACCCGGCCACCTGCCCCGTCCGCGCGCTGCGCGCCTACCTCGCCGCCCTCGCGGCCGCCGGGCGCACCGACGGCCCTCTGTTCGTCCGCGTCGACCGGTGGGACCGCCTGGCCCCGCCGATGACCCGGGGCGGCCGCACGATCGGAGACCCGGCCGGGCGGATGCCGGCGGAGGCCGCCGCCGAGGTGATCGAGCGCCTGGCCGTCGCCGCCGGCCTCTCCGGCGACTGGTCCGGGCACTCCCTGCGCCGTGGCTTCGCCACCGCCGCCCGGGCCGCTGGACACCACCCGCTGGAGATCGCCCGCGCGGGCGGATGGGTCGACGGCTCCCGCGTCCTCGCCCGGTACATGGACGACGTCGACCGCGTGACGAACTCCCCGCTGGTCGGGATCGGCCTGTGACTGACCGTACGGAAGAGGAGACACGGCAGTATGAGCGGCATGGGGGAACTTCAGATCGCGTTGATCGCAGCTGGCTCTGCTCTGGCAGGTAGCGGCCTCACGGGATGGTTCACCGCGCTAGCAGGCCGACGGCAAGCGGTCGCTGCGGAATACGCAGGCGAGAAACAGGCCGAGGCACTCATCTTGACGGTGAGGCAGACGTTGGACGAGCAGCGCATCGCGCGGGTCCAAGACGTTCGACGCGCGGCCTATGCGGATTTCTTGATGGCTGCCGATCATGCATACGCCGAACGTGTCGCCCAATTGGGCGATGGCCCGCAGCCCGAGCGCCCTACTCCGGCGAAGAGCTTCCGTACCGCGCTGGCCAACGTGGCGATCGAAGGGCCGGCGGAGGTTGAGAGATACGCCGTGACGCTGTTCTTCTCCCTGGAAGACGAGCGATGGCGCGCCGGGTTCCCGCTCGGGCGGGCGAACTTCGTTGCCGCTGCGCGGAGGGCGCTGGGCAACTGGGATCCTGCACAGGGCTCCTCACCGCAGCCCGCCCCGCCAGTCGCCTGACAATGAGCGGGCCGTGCGGGTCCGCGAGGCGCTGGAGCTGGGCGCCACCTGGTCCGAGGTGGCCGCCGCCTCCGACGACTGGTCCGGGCACTCCCTGCGCCGTGGCTTCGCCACCGCCGCCCGGGCCGCCGGACATGACCCGCTGGAGATCGCCCGGGCGCGCGGATGGGTCGACGGCTCCCGGGTCCTGACCCGGTACATGGACGACGTCGACCACGTGAAGAACTCACCGCTGGTCGGCATCGGCCTGTAAACGCGCCTACCGCTCACCAGGGCCCCGGTTCACCCCTTGATCTTCCTGTAGGCCACCCTCAGCGACGTGACGTCGTCATCATCCAGCTTGTGCCGGATCCTCCGTCCGTCGCTGAGGGTGGCGTCGATTCGTCCGGAGTCCACAGAGAAGTTGTGGAGGTTCAGCCGCTGCATGTCGAAGTGGGCTCTGAACTTCACGCCGTCCATCGGCTCAATGACCAACGGCTCCTCCAACTCGCACCGTTCGAGGCCATCGGTGCTCTTCTTCATGCCGCTCGGATAGGTGGCGCCCTTGCTGTCGAAGTTGAGCCGGAGCCAAAAGCCCTCTACACGGGCTGCGCTGGCGCTGCGGTTAATCAGCCTCATTCTCGCGACCACGTGGGGCCTGCCGTCAGCAGTCAGAGCACCTTCGAGGGTGTACAACGACTCCAGTTTGATGATGACGCGCGGTCGCAATCGCCGGTACGTCAGGTAGGCGACAAGCATGCTCAGGGCCGCAGCACCAGCGGCTATCCCGGCGATGACCCGGGCCGTCGTGTCGGTCATCCGCACAGTCTGATCGGAACCCAGTGCCCGGTAGGGGCGTCCCCGAATGTTCGCGTGCAGTAACCTCCCCGAACCTATCGAGTGGACTAGATAGGTTCGCTACGGTGAGCACTCTCACCGAGACACCCGCCGAACGGATCGCCGGTGGCCTCGCCCTGGCCATACACCAGCGGCTCATCCGGCCCGGGGAGCGCCTGCCGTCGCAGTCCAAGTTGATGGCGTCGTACGGCGTCGCCATGGGCACCGCGTCCGCCGCGCTGGGCAAGCTCGCGGCCGCCGGCCTCATCCGGACCGTGCCCGGCGCCGGGATGTACGCGGTCCGCCCGAACCCCTTCGAGCCGAACCCTGTGCTGGACCTCTTCGCGGCCGCCTCCCTCTGCCGGGCCCTCGCCGCGCCTCGGCGAATCCGGCCGCCCACCCCTCCATGTGTTCCTCGGTCCAGTTTCCTGCCATGGCACGAAGACCGACAACCTCGTCCAGGTGCAGGGAGTCCCGTCGGCTGATCTCGTTCAGGTGTGCGTTCTGGTCGGCGATCGCTTCCTCCGGGGCCAGTCCAAGAGCCATGCAGAAAGCCGTGACCATCGTTCGGCCCCTCACCTTCTCCTGCAGTTCCGGACTCATGCGGCTGATGAGAAGACGATGCGATGTGCGCGGGGGTTCAACCATCGCGAGGCGTCTCCTTGGACGTCTCCAGGCCCTCCGTGAACAGCTCTTCCGCGCGTTCGATCGTGCCGGCCCTGGGAGCCAGTCGCCCACACGGTCGGGGTCGGTGCAGGTGATGATGGCTTCGCGGATGTCGTCGGAGACGGGAATGTTGCGTACTTGCAGGACGGCCAGGACTCCCTTGGCTTCGCCTCTTGCTTCGCCCCTTGCCTCTCCCGTCGCTTCGCCTTCGAGGTACGCCTTCTTCAGGACCGTGCCTCGGCCGGAGAAGTAGTTGACGAACGTCATGATGTCCCTCCACTTGTCTCCGGCGGGGGTCTTCCCCAGGGCCGAGTCCAGGAACTGGTAGAAGTAGGCGGCAGCGTTCCAGTCCATCCACGTAGGGAATGGCCCAGTGCGTCCAGTATGGCGTCGATGTCGGGGCTGTTGGCGTGTGCCAGGGCGGAGAACGCGGCCATCGCGGGCTTCCTGGCCGCGGTTCTCTCCTAAGTCCGCAACGCGGCCTCATAGCAGCCAAATTGATGACGTCCATCCGAAGGAGTGAGCACGGGCACGGAGTCGATCTCCCGTGGACGCCGAGGCCTCGTGGTCTCCGTCAGCTAGTAGGGGGATCGGCTGCAGGAGCCCCTGGCAGCCCCCGATATCCCGGGCCCGGGCGAGGCGTCCGACAGTGGATCTGCGTCCGGAGGACGTGGACAGGGCCACCGCTGCCTGGCTCGACGGCTTCGAGGTCGAGGTTCACGGCGATGTGGAACCGTACGGGAACGGGGTGCGGATGAAGGGGGGGAGGGCGTTTGTGGTCAGGGCGGAGTGATGCGAAGCCGACAGCTGGCGCACGCCTTGCGACCCGTCTCTGAAGCGTTCACGAATGGGGGGCAAGGCGTTTCCTGATCACTGCTTCAATAAATTTCGCTGGTGGTGCATAAGCGTGATCCTTGACGTAATGGAGGATCAGGTCCGGCGCGATCATCCACTCCCCGGAAGTTGAAACAACTCGAATTTCTGCCCCGCCGAGCGAGATCCTTTGGCCGTCGATTGTGGCGGTGGCCGGATACCTTTCCTCTTCGTTGGCGTGGGGGAGTTGACACCTGTGCCAACCGCGCATTTTCATCTGACGATCACTCTTGACCGCGCTGGACAGTGCCTCGATGAATTCTTCAGGGACACTCCCCCGGGGAAACTCCTTGCCGACTTCCAGCCACCCTACATTGACGGCCGTCACTCCGTCCGGGATGGATTCGCTGACATATTCGTAGGGAGACAGGTCTTCATAGTATGGCATGGGTACTTTCCTCGGTGCTTAGAACACGGACCTGCATGCGGCCCAATGTACCGGACCCATGTTGGGGCGGAGCAGGTCCGACAAATACGTCTCATCGGTCACTGTGACATTGCGTGGTGTTCCCTTGATGTTCAAATCTTCCGGCGGGAACAAGGAGTAATCGGGAAGTTTTTCCCCGGGGCCGTAAATCTCGAGTGGTTTAGGGTTCGCTGTCTCAATCTTGTTTCCAAGTGAATCCAAGATTTCATCCCCGTGCTTGCCGTACATGTGGACGCTTGTGCCTTCGGGAACAGTCACCGCAGCACCGTCCCCGGCGCGTATCCCGCCATGCCCGCTCAAGACGAGCTGGTTGTCCGGCCGCCCCACCTTGCGGACATCGATGATTCCGTCGCTACCGCCGGCAACGAAATTGGGAGCTGCCCGGGTCTTGGCCTCCGGCAGGCAGGGAGACAGACCTGCATAATCTATCCAAGCGTGTGGGTTGTCGACGTAGGTCGTGGGATTGGGATCCGGTGTGAGTCCGAGGGGGTCGGGGGTGCAATAGCGGGCGGTTTCGGGGTCGTAGTACCGGAAGTAGTTGTAGTGGAGGCCGGTTTCGGGGTCGTAGTACTGGCCTGGGAAGCGGAGGGGTGTGTACGTGGTGCTGTTGGTGGCCCAGGCGGTTGTGCCCCACAGGGTGCTGCGTGTGCGCCAGGCGATGTCGCCGTGTTCGTCGACGAGTTCGGTGGGTGTGCCGACGAGGTCGGTGACTATGGCGAAGAAGCGGGAGTCGAGCTCCTCCTGTGAGGCATCGGCTGCGGTGATGCGTTCCGTCTGGGCTACGGGCTGGAGGCCCTGGTGGTCCCAAGTCAGGGTGACTGGGTTCGGCAGGTCGGGAGACCCCGTGGTCTGTTCGCACAGCGTGCTGCCGTCCCAGGTGAAGACGGTGCGTTCGACAACCGTTTCGCCATCACCAGCCAAGCGAAGTTTTGCGGTGCGGCGACCGTACGGATCGTAGGTGTAGCGCCAGCGGGTGCCATCCGGTGTGATCACATGGGTGAGGCGGTCCTCGGCATCCCATTCGTAGCGCCAAGTATCGGGTTTACGGGACAGGCGGGTTTTCTGGCGGAGTGTGATGCGGCCCAGGGCGTCGTGTTCGTAGCGGACGCTGCCAGCGCGGATGATGCGGGTGCCCGTGTAGCTTCGTTCGCCCACGGCCTCGTGGCCCGGGTGGTTGGAGGGCCAGGTCGCCGAGGTCTGGTTGCCTGCTTCGTCGTAGGCGTACGTCTCGGTCCAATTCGCCGCGTGCACCGCCGTCACGCGGCCCGCGGCGTCCAGGTCGAAGCGGCGGTGGCCATTCAGGTGATCGTCGATGCCGATCAGGTTGCCGTCGGCGCGGTACGTATATGAGCGGTGCTGGACGGTACGGCCGTTCGCGCCTGTCACCGACTGCGTGGTCAGGCGGCCCGTGGGATCGAAGGCCTGGTCCAGGTGATCAGTTCGCCGATGCTGCGGGTCAGTTCCCGGCCGGCCTCGTCATACGTGTAGTCGACGGTGCGGCCCGAGGCCACCATGCCCGTGCGGCGCCCGGCGGCGTCGTAGTTCCACGTGGTCATCGCGCCCGTGGGTGTCGTGCGGCTCGTTCGGCGACCCAGCTCGTCGTAGACGTACGTCATTTTCCTGCCGTCGACCGTCTCGGACGTCAGCCGTCCGCATTCGTCGCGCTGCAGTGTGAGCGTCGTGCCGTCTGCCCCGGTCGCCTGGGCGATTTGATCTGTCGTGTCGTACGAGTACGTCGTAGTGCAGCCTGCGGCGTCCTTGCGAGTGACCTGCCCCAGGGCGTTGCGTTCGAAGGACACCGTCTCGCCGAACGCGTTCGTGCGGGATACCAGGTGGCCGGCTGCGTCGTGCGTGTAGGTGAGGGTGCGGCCGTCGAAATCCGTCTCGGACACCAGGCGGCCGGTTGGGTCGTACTGATAATTCCACGTCAGACCCTGGGGGTTACTCACCTGGGTGACGCGTAGCTCGGTGTCGTAATGGAACTCATGGCGTACGCCGTTCGGGCCGGTGCGGGCGGCGAGGAGGTCGAAGTGGGTGTACTCGTAGCGGGAGACCATGCCCCGGGGGTCGGTGTGGGTGGTGCAGTTGCCCTCGCCGTCGTAGGTCCACGATTCTGTGCTGCCGTCCGGGGCGGTGCGGCGGGCGGGTTTGCCCTCCACCGTCCATTCCAGGCGGGTCACCGCGCCGAGTGGGTCCGTGAGGGTGACAGGTCGGCCGAAAGTGCCCCGCTCGTAGCGGGTGACCGCGCCGAGGGGGTCGGTGATCTCCAGGGGCAGGCCCGCGGCATCGCATCGCACCTGTGTTGTCGCGTTCAGCGCGTTGGTGACCGATGCCAGGTGGCCCATGGCGTCGTAGGTGAAGCGTGTGGTGGCTCCGGAGGGGTCGGTCACCGCCGTGCGGTTGCCGTCCGTGTCGTACTGCTGCAGGGTCCGGGTGGGCGACCACCACCGGTAGGCCCTGGTCGTTGTAGCCGATGCTCGTGTAGCGGCCGTCGGGGCGGACGACCATGATCGGGCGGCCGGCCTTGTCGTAGGCGTAGCTGGTGGTGCGGCCCAAGGGGTCGGTGATGGTCAGGGGGCGGTCGTCGCGGTCGTACGTGGTGTGGGTGGTTGCGCCGTCCGGGGTGCTCACCGCCACCACCTGCAGGTGGTTGTCGATCAGGTAGCGGGTGGTGTGGCCGAGTGAGTTGGTACGGGTGGTGACCTGGTGGCCGGTTTCGGTATTGGTGTTGTCGTAGGTGTAGGTGTTGCTCAGGTGGCCCGCCTCGCCTGTCTGGAAGGTGCAGCGGTCCTGGTCGTCGTAGACGTAGCGGTACGCCGAGCCGTTCGTGTCCGTCCATGACGTGATGCGCCCCAGCTCGTCGCTGGTGAACTTCGTCGGTATCCCTGATGACTTGGTCACCGTCGCCAGGTGGCCGTGCTCGTCGTAGCCGAAGCGGACCAGCTGCTGATCGGTACCGTCGGCCGCCGCTCCGGCCAGGTGCAGGGCGGTGATGCGTTCGCCGTCGTTGGTGATCTGCAGGTGGTAGCCGGAGGAGTGGACGATGCCCGTGGGGGCGCCCTCGCTGTCGTAGTCGAAGGTGAGCCACTGGCTGCCGGAGCGGTCGGTGATCTGTTCCAGCAGGGCGATTCCGTCGCCGTCGGCGCCCGGGGACGCGAAGTGCCAGGTGCGGCCGGATTCGGGGTCGGTGACGGTGTAGTCGCCCCACGCGTCGACGGTCAGCGGGTGGCGGTCGCCGTCCAGGGGGAGTACCGGTACGCCGGGGGCAGGGTGGGGGTAGGCCAGCAGCGAGCCGTCCTCGCGGATGAAGATGACACCCTCGGCGTCGATCTCCAGGCGCTGGTCGGCGGTGGAGGTCCAGGTGGGGCCGAACCAGCGGCCCGCCCTGTAGGACGACTCGAAGCAGCGGGAGAAGGCCAGGGGGAGCCGGGCCGGCAGAGACACGTCTGTCTGGGGCAGGGCCATGCGGCCGGTGGCCATGTCGACCGGGTCGCCGCCGAATGTCTTCCTCGTCAGTTCTCGGCCGACGTCCCGCAGCCCAGCATCGACACTCTGACGGGCGGCCCCTGTGGCAGTTTCCCGAGCGGCTCCGCGCAGTGCCCCTCTGCCCGCGGCCCCCGCACCCTTGCCCCCGATCAGGTTCGAGGCCAGGTAGCCCATGGCGTCGCCCGGGTCGCTGCGCCAGCCGGTGCCCAGGACGGACATGGGCAGGCGTTCGGGGTGGGCCGCCGTGCCGACCAGGCCGGCCAGGAGCATGTTCGAGTTCTTCAGCCACTCGCCCGGGTGGGTGAGGTTGTAGGAGTCCACCGGGTTGACCGTGCGGGCCAGCTTCACCATGTCCGCGCCGCCCTTGAGCAGACCGCCCAGGACATGGACCTGGTTCAGCTGTACGCCTACGAACGCGTCCGCGGCGTTGGCGCCCAGACGGTCGGTGAACTCCGGCTTCGGCGGGGCCAGTTCCAACGCGCCCGCCACCCGCCGCTCGGCGTCCCGGGCCGCGGCCGTGCGCTGGCGGCGGGCCTCGGTCAGGATTTCCGCCGCCTCCCGCCGGGCGCCCGTCGACGGGTGGGCGAAATCGCCCGGATCGGTCGGGCGCGGGCCCGGGTCGCGTCCCGCCAACGCGGCCGCGTTGTACCGCTCGGCCGCCTGGTTGAAGGCCTCCACCTTCGCGTTGTGCGCGTCCGCCGCCCGCCGGTACGCCTCCTGAGCGTTGCGGAAGGTCTCGATCGCCGTCCGCGCCTGCTGCTGCGCCCAGCGCACCGTGTCCGCGTACGCCTCCAACGCGCCGGCCGCGCTCTCGCAGGCGTCCGCCGCCGTCAGCCACTGCTTGGGCTGCATGTCGAACTTCGCCCGGAACGCGTCCCCCGCCTCACCCTGCCAGCCGCCCGCATCCAGCTTCCGCAGGCCCTGGCCGACACTGTCGAACGCCCGGGAGAAGTCGCGCAGGTGGCGGGCCCGTGCGGTCAGCGCGTCCGGGCTGCCGTGGATCAGCTCCTTGGGGTCCTCGGTTTCTCCCAGCTCGCGTTCGGCGACCTCGCCGCCCAGCCGGTTGTTCACGCCCTCGCCGAAGTCGCGCACCCCCTCGGCCATGCCGTCCGCGCCGAGGGCCGACAAGCCGTCCGCCGTCCGGTCCGTGCCCCAGTTGACGGCCTCCCCGAGCCCCTTCGACGCGCCGTCGACGGCGCCCTCCAGGCCGTCGCCGAGGTCGTCGACCATGTCCCCCAGGCCCATCAGCCCTCACCCTCCCCCGAGGCCGGGGCCTGTGGTGGGCCACCCCACTGCCAGTCCGTGCGCGGGTCGAGCATCGCGTCCGGAGTCACCGTCGAACTCGCCAGGTCATCCCCCGCCCGCGCCCACGCCTGCCCGACCTCCTCCTCACCCTCCGTGAAGGACTCCGCGCTGTAGTCCGCGTCCCTCGCATGGGAGTACGCGTTGTCCCTGACGGTGTCCGACCAGGAACGCTGCTCGATCTCCTCCGGGGAGAGGTTGGGGTTGCCCGCAGCGGCCGCCCACACCGTCTTCATGGTGTTCGAGACGTACTCCTCCTGCTCGTGATACAGCCCTGCCGACAGGTTCAGCCGGCCCGCGAACTCGTTCGCGTCCCGCATCAGGGAGCGCACACCCCAGCCCCACCGCTCACAGAAGTCCGCGAACACCTGACGCAGGCCCCCGTCGCCCACCTCCAGGCCGGCCAGTTCCAGGTCGTCGAAGCCGCGCCCCAGGTTCGCCTCGATGCCGAAGCCGAGCTCCTTCAGCTCGTCCATCGCCAGGTTGATGCCCCGCGTGATCCGCGCCAGCGCCTCCGCATCGACCCGATACCCACTGCCGCCGCTCACGCCGAGGCCCCCTCGGCGTCCAGGGCAACGGACTCCGGCACGACCCCCGCCACCGGCGGCAGCACCAACCCCGCCGCACTGCCCGCGTCCACCGCGATCCCTATCGGACCGTCCACCTGCGGGATCACCTGATCCAGCAGCCGCGCCCCGTACACCGGCACCCGCTCCGGCACCGCCTCACCCCGCGCCTTGGCGAAACGCGCCAGCGCCGCGTCGTCCGTGAACACCAGCAGCCAGCGGATACCGCCCGCCTCCACCGAGAGCAGCGTGTCGTCCACCACCGGCACCAGCACCTCACCGCGCCGGAAGTCCCCGACCACCGCACGCAGATCGCCCCGCCCGGCCGCGGCCAGGTCCGCCAGCCGCAGCCGCAACGCCTCGGCTCCCGCCCCGGCTCCTGCTCCGGCTCCCGCTCCCGCCCAGGCCATCCCCGTCGCCCCTCGTACGCCCATTCATCGCACAAACGGCCGATCACGTTAGTCGGTTGGGCCTGGAAGCACCACAGCGCTCTGCCTGAAGAGAATGTCTTGCTCTCGTATCCGGAAGACTCCGCGTCCCAGACCATCAGGTCTGGACGCGCGCTCCCCGGGCCCGGGAGGGCCGTCGGTTCGGGCTCAGGTGTCTTCTGTGAAGATCTGGTCGGCGGAGGGAGCGATGACGGCCCGCCGGTGCCAGTGGCGCAGGGTCTCGGGGTCGTTGCAACTGGTGACGCGTTCGCGGACCGCTTCGGGGATGTGGATGCCGCGCACCTCCAATACGTCCAGGACATCCACGGCCGCGCGCCGTGCTTCGCCCTCGGCACGGCCCTCGGCTCGGCCTTCGTCGCGGATTTCCTCGGAGAGCGGCGACTTGTAGAAGGAGAGGTCCACGGCCACCAGTTTCCTCCAGATTTCTGCGGCTGGGTGCTTGCCCATGCCTTGGGCGATGAACTCGATGATCGGGTTGGCGAGAACTGCGGGCGTGTCCTGCAGCACGTTGGTCATTGCTTTGAGTATGGCTCCGATGTCCGGATTCGTGGCGTGCGTGATCGCCGACAGTGTGGCGAGCGCGAGGTCCTTGCGGGCGTCGGCGGGCTTGGTGATCACTGGCATGTTGTGCGGGCCGGCGACCAGAGGACGCAGGGTGAGCAGGGGCCACTGGGGAGGGCCGAAGCTGACCGGACGCGCTGCCCATTCGGCCGTCACGCGGTCCTGGCAGACGACCAGCAGCATCGGCTGCAGCCGGTACTTCGTCAGCAGGTACGAGGCGTAGTACGCCCAACTGGCGGGCTTGTCCGGGTCCTTCTTGCCCTGGGCCTCGACGGCCAGGAGGAGTGGCTCGTCGTTCTCCGTCTCCAGCCGCAGCAAGGTGTCGAGGCGGCGTTCGAGCGGGTGGAGCTCGGTGAGATCGGTAGGCAGGACGGTGACCGAGGTGGGTGGGGCGAAGTCGACGCCCAGCACTTCGGAGACCCCGGAGAAGAGGCCCGGGTATTCCTGGAAGATGCGGTGCATCGCCTCGTGGGGCGAGCTGACCATGGGGGTTCCTGTGGGGGTGAGGTGAACTCCGTCGGAGCCCTGAGTCCGGATGGCTCCGTCAGGCAGTGGTGGGTGTGCGGTGCCGGGACTTGCGGCAGTCGCCGCAGTGGCCCGGTTCGGGACCGCGGAAGCCTCGGTCGCAGTTGTCGCAGTTCTGCATGGGGTGCCTGACGGGCGGGGGTGATTCGGGGGCGCGGTACGGCGGCAGGGGCGGCAGTTGGGCCGTGAGGCGGTGGGCCAGGAGGGCGGCCGGGCGGCGCAGGGGGTCGGGTGGGAGGTCGCTGGTCAGGGCGTGGCGTACGGCGGTGGGGGTGAGGTCGCGTTCCAGCCACGCGGCGACACCGGGGGCGAGGTGCTCGGCGTCGGTGGCGGAGAGGAGGAGGCGGGGGTCGTGGCGGCGGAGGCCGGCGAGGACCTCGGTGGCGGTCTGGAGGAGGGTGGGGGACGCGTACGCGGGTTGGGGTACGGCGGGGAGGGCTGCTCGGCGTGGGGGCTTCTGCTGTGGGGCGGTGGTTGCCGCCCGGCGGGCTGTTGGCTTGGGCGCCCTTGGTGTCTCGGTCGTGCTGCCTGACCGGCCCGGCTGGTTGCAGGAGACCGTGCGCGTGACGATTCGGCCGTTCGCGGTGCGCTCCCGGGTGCGGCGCAGGTAGCCGTGGGCTTCGAGTTCGCGCAGGGCGGCGGCGATACGGGCCGGGCTCTCGGGGAAGCGGGCGGCGAGGGTCCTGATGTCCACGGGGGTGCCGGTGGGGAGGGACTGGATGTGCACGGCCAGCCCGATCGCGAGCCCGGACAGTTCCGGGTGCTGGGCGAGGTGGTTGCCGACCACCGTGAAGTGGCTGGTGTGGCGGGTGTTGTCGTGGATGACGCCGACGGGGTGCGCCTTCGTGTGAGCGGGTCGGCGGGGGTGGCTTTTCCCGGTGATACGGGACTGGGCGTGCGGGGGCGCGCTAGGGTTTTGGGTATCCATCGGGAAGGGTTCGGCTTCCTTGGTGGTCAGGCCCTCGCACTGGGATTGCAGTCCCGGCGGGGGCCGTCGTCTTTTGACTGTGGTGGTGGGTGCTGCGTGTGGTGCCGCGCTGAGCGTAGAGCAGCCAACCTGTTTCGAAGCCAGCCCACTTGGTGATGTTCACTCGCGCGAGTGAGCCGATGCCGTGGGCGGGAGGGGTGGGGCTTGGTCGGGTTTCTTTCCCCGGTGTGTTCCTTTGGAGAGAGCGCCGGGCGCACCGAAGTTCAGGTTCCTGGGCTTCGGTGACAGGTCGAGTTCGGCCCAGACGGTCTTGCGGGGAACGGGGCCCAGTTCGATTCCCCAGCGGTCGGCGAAGGTCTCGACGATGAGGAGACCGCGGCCGGACTCGGCGTCGGGTGTGGGTGGTTGGTGGCGTGGGAGGTCGTCACCGCGTGTGTCCGTCACCTCGATGCGGAGGATGTCGGCGTCGGCCAGGAGCGCCAGGCGGAAGTCGCGGCCGGTGACGCGGCCGTGGGTGGCGGCGTTCGTGGCGAATTCGGCGACGAGGTGTTCGGCGGCCTCGGTGGTGCGGTGCGGCAGGTCCCACGTGCGGAGCCACTCCGTGGAGAGCAGGCGCGCGAGGCGGGCGCCTCGCGCGGGTCGGTGACAGGAGCACGCTGAAGTGGCTTGTGGGGGCGAGTAGTTGGGTGGACTTTTTCTCGTTCACGTCACTGAGCGTGGCCGCGCGCACTTACCGTGAACAGTGACGACGCCGATGCGTAGGGTGACTGTCCGGAGCTTGGCCAGCGCTGTCCGGGCTGTCGGAACCGGCCCTTAGGGCCCTACTGGTACGGGTGTTGCGGCACGGCGGTACGACGGAGGGGTGCGTATGTCGGTGGACGGCGAGGTACGGCGGCTCAGGAGCGAGGCGGACGAGCCGGGGTGGGAGGAGGTGGACCCGGACGACGACTAGTCACCGAGCCCAGGCAGCTCCGTATCCTTGAACTGCGGTATGGCATCGTCCGGGCCCAGGCCCTCACGCCGCGTGAGTCGACCGCCTTTATCGAGCAACTGCTGAGGGAGACATGATCCACGACCTGGTGTGGTTCAAGAGCAGCTACAGCAGGGCAGCGAAGGTGACTCCTGCGTAGAGATCGCCACCACCCCCGGCACCATCCACGTCCGTGACTCCAAGAACACCGGCGGCCCCCAGCTCGCGCTGACGCCCGACGCGTGGGCGGACTTCGTGGCGTACGCCGTTACCTCGCCACGAACTCTGTGAGGATCGCCTGCACCTCGTAGATGTCGACGCCCTTGGTGAACGTCTTCTCGATCGGCTCGGGGGTGCCGGAGATCCAGATCTTGAGCTCGGCGTCGAGGTCGAAGTGGCCGGCCGTCTCGACCGCGAAGTGCGTGATGCTGCGGTAGGGGACGGAGTGGTACTCCACCTTTTTGCCGGTGAGACCCTGCTTGTCGACCAGGATCAGGCGCCGGTCGGTGAACAGGATGGTGTCGCGGATGAGCAGGTACGCGGCGTGCACCTGCTCCCCGTGCCCCAGCAGGCGCTCGTAGTCCTGCTGGGCCTTTCCGGGATTGACGGTGTGCGCGTTGCCGAACAGTGCCATGTGGGAACCCCCGCTCCGGTGACTTACCGTGTCGAAAGACGCGGGCGGGGGTCCGGAGGGTTGCGTACGACCGAGGTGGAGGCCAGCAGTGCAAGTCCCCGACATGTCGCGCCCCGCGCGTCTCAGCGCCCATGGTGCCGTCTCCACCTCCCTGGCCCTGTGCAGCGATCGCGCCCTGCGTGAGCTCGTGGACACGGCCGTGCCGGTCGGAACCGGAATCGGCGGGACGTCGGCCCTCCTGGAGGTCGCCGGAACCCCGGTCTTCGTGAAGCGGGTGCCCCTCACCGACCTGGAGAGGCAACCCGAGCACGTCCGGTCGACGGTGGATCTGTTCGAGCTGCCCGTCTTCTGTCAGTACGGCATCGGCACCGTCGGCGGGCCGGGCGGCGGGGCCTGGAGAGAGCTCGCCGTGCACACCATGACGACGAACTGGGTGCTCGCGGCGGAGTACGACGGCTTCCCCCTGATGTACCACTGGAGGGTGCTGCCCGACTCGACGCCCCTGCCCGAGGAACTGGCCGACGTCGAACGCGCTGTCGCCTACTGGGGCGGCGGATCGCAGGTGCGCCGCCGGATCGAGGCTCGCCGGCAGTCCTCGGCGAGCGTCGCGCTGTTCCTGGAGTACATCCCGCAGAACCTGCACCAGTGGCTGAGCACTCAGGTCGAGGCGGGCGACGAGGTGGCGGACCGGGCCTTCGCCATGGTGGAGACAAAGCTGGAAGCCGGCATCTCGTTCATGAACGCCCGGGGGCTCCTGCACTTCGACGCGCACTTCGAGAACATCCTCACCGACGGCCGGCGCCTCTACTTCGCCGACTACGGCCTGGCGATGTCATCCCGCTTCGAGCTGTCGCAGGACGAGGCCGACTTCTTCGGCCGGCATCAGGTCTACGACCGCTGTTACACCGCGACGTATCTGGTGAACTGGCTGGTCACCGCTCTGTGCGGCTACCAGGCGCGGGACTGGGAGGACCGCTTGGCGCTGGTGCGCGCCTACGCCGAGGGCAGACGTCCCACGGGAATCCCCGAAGAGGCCGCGGCGATCATCGCCCGGCACGCGCCGATCGCCGCCGTGATATCGGACTTCCACCTCAGGTTCCGGTGCGAGAGCAGGCAGACCCCGTACCCGCTGGAGGAGATCGGGCGGATCGGCGGTTCGTACAGCCCGTCCGTCGGGTGACGGGCTGTACGGGGGCCTGGGGTGCGGAGGGCTGCGTACGGACTACTCGGCGGGCTCGCCGCCGAAGCGCTCCCTGTACGTGTCCAGGTCCTCGTCCGTGAGCTTGGCGAAGAGGACCGGCGGGACCGTGAAGGGGGTGCCGGCCGGGACGGAGGTGAGCGTGCGGGCCTCTTCCGGTGTCACCCAGGTCGCCGTGTCGTCCTTGAGGGCGAACGCGGTGCGCATGGCCGCCGAGGACGTCGGGATGAAGGGCTCGGAGACCACCGCGTAGAGGTGGATGAGGTTCATCGCCGTACGGAGGGTGAGGGCGGCGGCGTCCTTGTCGGTCTTGATCTCCAGCCAGGGGGCCTTCTCCTCCAGGTAGGAGTTGCCCGCCGACCACAGGGCGCGCAGCGCGGCCGCCGCCTTGCGGAACTGGATGGCCTCCATCTGGGACTCGTACTCGGCGAGCAGGCGGGCGATCTCCTCGCCCAGCTTCGCCTCCGCCTCGCCGGGCTCCGCGCCCGCCGGGACCTCGTCGCCGAAGCGCTTGCGGGAGAAGGACAGGACGCGGTTGACGAAGTTGCCGAGGGTGTCCGCCAGGTCCTTGTTCACCGTGGCCGTGAAGTGCTCCCAGGTGAAGGACGAGTCGTCCGACTCCGGGGCGTTCGCCATCATGAAGTAACGCCAGTAGTCGGCGGGGAGGATCTCCAGGGCGTCGTGGGTGAAGACGCCCCGCTTCTGCGAGGTGGAGAACTTGCCGCCGTAGTAGTTCAGCCAGTTGAAGGCCTTGATGACGTCGACCTTCTTCCACGGGGCGCGGGTGCCCAGCAGGGTCGCCGGGAACATCACGCTGTGGAACGGGACGTTGTCCTTGCCCATGAACTGCGTGTAGTGGACGTCCGCGTCGGACTCCCACCACCACGAGCGCCAGTCGCGGTTGCCGGTCGGGTCCTGGTCGGCCCATTCCTTCGTCGCGCCGATGTACTCGATCGGGGCGTCGAACCAGACGTAGAAGACCTTGCCCTCGGCGGCCAGCTCCGGCCAGGCGTCGGCCGGGACCGGGACGCCCCAGTCCAGGTCACGGGTGATCGCGCGGTCGTGCAGGCCCTCGGTGAGCCACTTGCGGGCGATGGAGGAGGCGAGGACCGGCCAGTTGTCGGCGCGCTCGTCGACCCAGGCCTCCACCTCGCCGGCGAGAGCCGACTGGAGGAGGAACAGGTGCTTGGTCTCGCGGACCTCCAGGTCGCTGCTGCCGCTGATCGCCGAGCGGGCGTCGATCAGGTCGGTCGGGTCCAGGACACGCGTGCAGTTCTCGCACTGGTCGCCGCGGGCCTTGTCGTAGCCGCAGTGGGGGCAGGTGCCGATGATGTAGCGGTCCGGGAGGAAGCGGCCGTCCGTGATCGAGTACACCTGGCGGATGGCCCGCTCCTCGATGAAGCCGTTGGACTTCAGCTCGCGGGCGATCTCCTGGGTGATCTCGTGGTTCTGCGGGGAGGAGCTGCGGCCGAAGTAGTCGAAGGCCAGGTTGAAGCCGTCGTAGATCGCCTTCTGCTGGTCGTGCGCCTGGGCGCAGAACTCGTCCACCGGGAGGCCCTGCTCCTTGGCGGCCAGCTCGGCGGGCGTGCCGTGCTCGTCCGTGGCGCAGATGTAGAGGACGTCGTGGCCGCGCTGGCGGAGGTACCGCGAGTACACGTCTGCCGGGAGCATGGACCCCACCATGTTGCCCAGGTGCTTGATCCCGTTGATGTAGGGGAGGGCGCTGGTGATGAGGTGTCGAGCCATTGGAGGCTGCTCCCAGGTCAGGTCTCGAATCAACGAACCTTGAAATCGTAGCCGACATGGGCAGGCCGCCCGCCTCCCGTTTTGTGGGGTGGGAAGGGGCGGCCGGCTGGTGATCGGTGGTGGCTACGGGCGCCAGTTCGCCAGTACGCCCTCGTAGAGCTCCTTGTCGGTCAGCTCGCGCGGGGTTTCGCCGGCCAGGAAGTGGGCCGTGTTGTCCGTCTTGAGCTTGCGGAGGTAGTCGAAGGCCTTGTTCTCCGGGTCACCGAAGGCGACGAAGGAGAAGAAGACGGCGGGGTGGTTCTTCGCCGCGTCCGTGAGGGACTGGGTGGCGGGGGTCTTCGCGTCCGGGGCGCCGTCCGTCTGGAAGATCACGAGGGCGGGGTCCTTGGTGCCGGACTCCTCGTAGTGGGCGAGGACCTGTTCGACGGCGGCGTGGTAGCTCGTACGGCCCATGCGGCCGAGGCCCGCGTGGAGGTCGTCGATCTTGTTCTCGTGCGCTTCGAGGGTGAGCTCGCCGGTGCCGTCCACTTCCGTGGAGAAGAACGTGACGTGGACCGTCGCCTCGGGGTCGAGGTTCGCGGCGAGGGCGAGGGCCTGCTCGCCGAGGGCCTGGGCGGAGCCGTCCTTGTAGTACGGGCGCATGGACGCGGAGCGGTCGAGGACGAGGTAGACCTTGGCGCGGGTGCCGGTGAGGTCGTGCTTCTTGAGGGCGGCTGCGGCGGCCTTGTAGGCGGTGGTGAGGGCGGGGGCGCGGGTCTTGAGGCGAGTGAGGGTGAGGGCGGGGGTCGCGGCTGCGGGCTCGGGGGTCTCGGCCTCGGCGGGGGTCGCGGCTGCGGGCTCGGGGGTCTCGGCCTCGGCGGGGGTCGCGGCTGCGGGCTCGGGGGTCTCGGCCTCGGCGGGGGTCGCGGCTGCGGGTTCCGGCGTCTCGGCCTCGGCTTTGCCTTCGGCCTGCGGCTCGGGCGCCTCCGTGGCGGCGCTGACGGGCTCCGGCTCAGCCGCTGCCACCGGCTCGGGCTCGGGGGTCTTGTCGGCCTCGGCTTCGCCTTCGGCCGGGCTTTCGTTCCCACCCGCACCGCCCGTGCGGCTTTCGTCCTCGGGTGCGGGTGGCCCCTGTGGGGCCTCGTCGCCGTCGGCGGCTGCCGGTTCGTCCGTCTTCTCGGTCGCCTCGGCGACAACGGGCTCCGGGGCCTCGGCCACCGGCTCCGGCTCGGCAGCGGGCTCGGCCACGGCCCCGGGCGTCTTCTCGGCGACGGCCTCGGTGGGCTCCGGCTCCGGCTCGGGGGCCTTCTCGGCCACCGGCGCTGCAGGCTCGGGCTCGGTGGCCTCCGGCTCCGGCTCGGGGGCCTTCTCGGCGACGGGCTCCGGCTCCGGCTCCGGCTCGGGCTCGGGGGCTTTCTCGGCCACCGGCGCCGCGGGCTCCGGCTCCGGCTCCGGCTCCGGCTTCGGCTCAGGGGCGTCCTCGTTCGCCGGAGGCGTGGGCTTGGGGACCGTGACGTTGTCGAAGGCCGCCGAGACCAGGTCGTCCACCACGGACGGGGACTGCTTGGCGGCAGCCGTCGGCTCGGGCTCGGGGGTGGTGGCCGTCGGCTCCGGCGACGGGGCCGGGATCCTCGGCTCCGGCTCCGGCGTCGGCTCCGCGGAAGCGGTCGGCGAGGGCTCCCGGGAAGAGGCCGTCGCGTCGGCGTCGCGCCCCTTGCGTGAGCGGCCGAACGCGTTCCGCAGGAGAGAAAGAATGCCCATGTTGCGCAACCCTTCGCGTGAGGTGAAGCCCGTCGATCCCTGGCCAGGACGGACACGTAAGGTTAGCGGCCGATCTCGGTGATCTTGGGATGGGGCGGGGGCGGCCAGTAGCCCCAGCCGGGATCCGGTGTCAATACCGCCTCAACTTCCCCACATTCACCCTCCGTTCACCCGCTATCCGCGTACTCGAACGCGTTCGCCCCTACGGTCACATTTACATCAAGGGCACGTATGGGGAGAGCAAAAGTGCGCAAACTGCTGCCGATGGTCGGAGTGAACGGGGCGAGCGCGTCCCACCCCGGCGGGCGGTCCGCCATGACCTGCCGGTTCCGGTGTGGTGACGCCTGCTTCCACGAGGTGCCGAACACCACCACCAACGAGTATGTCGGCGACGTCATCGCCACGGCCCTGAGCCGACGGTCGATCATGCGTGCCGCCGCCGTCGTCACCGTGGCCGGTGCCGCGGGCGGCGCCGCCCTCACGCCCGCCGCCGCGGCAGAGACCGGGGCCGAGACCGAGACCGGGGCCGGTACCGGTGTCGCCACCGCCGACAGGGCCCGCAAGGGCGCCCGCGGCCTCCGTTTCTCCCCCGTCGCCCCCAACACCGCCGACGCCGTGGTGATCCCCGACGGGTACCAGCAGAACGTCGTCATCCGCTGGGGCGAGCCCATCCTGCGCGGCGCGCCCGCCTTCGACCCCGACAACCAGACGGCGAAGGCCCAGGCCGGGCAGTTCGGTTACAACAACGACTTCCTCGCTCTCCTCCCGCTGCCCGGCGAGCGCGGCCGGCAGCTCCTCGTCGCCAACCACGAGTACACCGACGAGATGCTGATGTTCCGCGGGTACGACCCCGCGAACCCCACCCGTGAGCAGGTCGAGATCGGCTGGGCCGCCCACGGTCTGTCCGCGGTCGTCGTCGAGGGCGACAAGCGCACCGGCAAGCTCACCGCCGTGCCCCGGCACCCCCTCAACCGCCGTGTCACCGCCACCACCGAGTTCCGGCTCACCGGTCCCGTCGCCGGGTCGGACCTCGTGAAGACCTCCGCCGACCCGACCGGTACGAAGGTTCTCGGCACCCTCAACAACTGCTCGGGCGGCACCACGCCCTGGGGGACCACGCTCCACGGCGAGGAGAACTTCAACCAGTACTTCGCCAACAGCAGCCGCGCCACCGACAAGCGGTACGGCATCGGCACCGGGGCCTCCGAGCGCAAGTGGGAGAGGTTCGACAAGCGGTTCGACGTCGCCCAGGAGCCGAACGAGGTCCACCGCTTCGGCTACGTGGTGGAGTTCGACCCGTACGACCCCTCGTCCACGCCCCGCAAGCACACCGCCCTCGGCCGCTTCAAGCACGAGGCCGCGACCATCCGGCTCACGGCGGACGGCCGTCCCGTCGTGTACTCCGGTGACGACGAACGCTTCGACTACTTCTACAAGTTCGTCAGCAGCAAGCGGATGAAGCACGGTACGTCGCGGTCCGTGCGCGAGCACAACATGTCCCTCCTCGACGAGGGCACCCTGTACGTCGCGAAGCTGACCGGTGACTCCCCGGCCATCGAGATCGACGGCACCGGCAAGCTGCCGGGCGACGGCGAGTTCGACGGCAGCGGGGAGTGGATTCCGCTGGCCACCGCCACCGCGAAGGGCGCCGTCTCGCACGTGGACGGGATGACGGCCGAGGAGGTCTTCGTCTTCACGCGCCTCGCCGGTGACAAGGTGGGCGCCACCAAGATGGACCGGCCCGAGGACATCGAGCCCAACCCCGTCACCGGCAAGGTCTACGTCGCCCTGACGAACAACTCCAACCGCGGTGTCGGCACCAACGCCAAGGCCGACGAGGCCAACCCGCGCAACGCCAACAAGCACGGCCACGTGCTCGAACTCACCGAGCGCTTCAACCGGCCCGAGAGCACCAGGTTCGCCTGGCTGCTCTTCCTCGTCGCGGGTGACCCGAACGACCCGGCCACCTACTTCGCGGGCTTCCCGAAGGACGCCGTCAGCCCGATCTCCTGCCCGGACAACGTCGCCTTCGACCCGTACGGCAACCTGTGGATCTCCACCGACGGCGCCCAGCTCGGCTCGCACGACGGCCTCTTCGGCGTGGCGACCCGGGGCGAGCGGCGCGGTGAGCTCAAGCAGTTCCTGACCGTGCCGAACGGCGCCGAGACCTGCGGCCCGATCATCCAGGACCGCCGCGTCCTCGTCGCCGTGCAGCATCCGGGCGAGCTCGACGGCGCGTCCGTGGAGAACCCGAAGAGCGCCTGGCCCGACGGGGAAGGAAAGATCGTCCGGCCCGCCGTGGTCTCGGTGTGGCGCGCGGACGGCTGCGACATCGGCGTCTGACGGTCCACGGTCCGCGAGGACCGGCCGGCACGGCGGACCGGTACGGCGAAGGGGGCGCTCCCAGCCGGGGGCGCCCCCTTCGCCATGAACCGGACGGGCCGGTGGCTCACGGAGCCAGGCAGGACGTTCCCGGGACCTCGGTCGGTACGGAGGGGGCGGCCGGGTCGACGAGACCCGTGAGGTCGGACGGGGTCCCGGCGAGGCAGTTGACGGCCGTGACCGGGTCCGGCACCGCGGCGGCGGGTGCGGCCAGGGCGCCGACGAGGGCGAGGGTTCCGATCAAGACGGCAGCGGCACGCTGCATGAACATCCCCTTATCGGTAGGAAGCGTGACAAGGTCGATTCCTGCCCTCTCCCGGCGCGGCGCATGTGCCGCGTCACCCCTGCGGGAGTGACGTAACGATCCGCCAGGGGTACGGGGTTGACGGGCGGCGCCGGGGAACGCCCTGCCCGGGATCGGCTCCGTCAGCTCCGCCGGTGCAGGATGAGGTCCACGAGCAGGGCGCGGTGGTCGGTGCCGTCGAGGCCGAGGAAGCGGGCACGCCGTGCGGCGAAGTCCTCGGACACCAGGACGTGGTCGATCTGGACGCCGAACGCCGGGGCCGTCCGCGCGGGCCAGCTGGGCGTACGGGCCATGTCGGCGAGCCGGGCACCGTCACGCAGCCCGGTGTCGAGGATGCGGCGGAAGGCGGCGTGGTCCTGTGAGGCGTTGAAGTCCCCGGCGAGGATCGTGGGCGTGGAGGTGTCGGCGGCGGCGTACGCGCGCAGGCGGCCCAGCTCACGGCGCCAGGTGTCCACCTGCCCGGGCAGCGGCGGCATGGGGTGCGCGAGCTGGAGCCGTACCTCTTGGCCCTCCACCTCGGTGGTGGCGCCGGGCATGCCCATGATGCCGGGGACGGTGGCGGCCGGGGTGAGCGGGCGGCGGCTGAGGATGACCGAACCGTCGGAGCCGTACCCCTCGACGGCCTGCCGGTACGGGTATCCGTCCGCCTCGAAGGCGTCCCCGAGGGCCGCCGAGCACGTCCGCTCGCACTCCTGGACGAACACGATGTCGGGGTCGTGGCGGCGGACGGCCGCCACGAGCGCGTCGGTCCCGCGCCCGAACTGCACGTTCGACGTCAGCACCCGCAGCTCGGCGAGCGGCGGACCGCTCGGCTCGTCCGTCCTGCCGTACGGCTCGATGAACCACGCGAGGCCGCCGAGCACGGCGACGCCCCACACCAGGCCGGTCCGCCAGCGGGCGCGCAGGGAGAGGAGCAGCGCGAGAGCGGTGGGTGCGAGCAGCCACGGCAGGAAGGCGATCAGCTGGGGCACCGGGGTGACGCCGTCGATGTCGGCCACCCGGCAGCCGAGGACCACGCTGACCCCGGCGAGCATCAGTCCCGCGAACCAGGCGCCCGCCCGCCGCCCGGACGCCCGCCCGTCCTCCACCGGCCGTTCAGCCGCCACCGTGTCCACGTCCCGGCCTCCGCACGCTCGCTGGGTGACCGAAGAGGGGCCCTCGGTCAGGCCCCGCAGTCTTCCGCAAAGACGAGGTTGGTGGGGCGACGGTTGCGAGCGTGCCGTCGCACGCGACGGGTGACCGGGGCGGCCCGCCGCGTCACCGCGGGTCTGCCGGGTGGTGGTCGCGGAAGCCCGTGGTCCACGCCACCAGCGCCACCGACAGGCCCAGCACGACCAGCAGCCACGTCACCGTGCGCAGCGTGGCCGTCAGGGTGTCGTAGACGGAGGCCGCCGCGGCGCGCGACACGTCGGGCGGCAGGTCGGTGAGCGTCATGTGGCGGCCCACGGCCACCGCGATGCCCAGCAGGGCGCCGCCCAGCGCCGTACCGAGCCCCGTCGCGAACACCGCGCGGCGGCGGCAGGCGGACACGAGGAGACCGGCCGCGGCCAGGGTCAGGGTGAGCGCCGGCAGCCAGACCGAGGTGAGTTCGAGCACGCGGTATCCCTTCCGGAGCCGGTCCAGGTTCTCGGACGACAGCACGACGACCTCGGCGTGCTCGACCGGGATGCGGTGCGCGAACGGCACACCGTCGCGCACGAGCCGTTTCTTCACCCGCTCGGTGACGGGCGCGACGTCGAGCGTCACGGGCTCCGTGGCGTCGTCGCGCACCGCCCGCAGCACCGTGTCGTGCGCGGCCCGGTTCGCCGCGGTCCACGCCACGCGGTACGCCTCGGTCTGCGTGAAGGACCGCACGGCGTCGTGCGTGAACGCCCGCACCGGTCCCTTCAGCGGCGGCCCCACACGGATCTCCCGCATGATCCCGGCCGTGACGGCGTCCGCGATCGCGTTCCGTACGTGGGGGTCGGCGGCCAGCGGTGCCGTGGTCGCCTCGTACCGTGTCGTGTCCCCGAGCTCGTACGTCGCCCACGCCGCCAGCGCGCCGAGCGGCGCCAGCAGGCAGGCGAGCGCGGTCAGCACGGCCGACAGGGCGCTCCGTACAGGTCGAGGCACGCTTTCAGGCAAGGCCTCCGGGGCGGGGCGCGCTACCGGGCGGGCCGTCGATGACTGCGGATGGGCGCATACGGCACCCCGTACGGGTCGTACGGGGTGCCGTCATCGGTCGTCACCCGGCCCGGTGGCCCTCCGCGTCCTCGTGCGTGGCGTGCCAGTAGTAGGTCATCGCGCCCACCGCCGCGGCGACCAGCAGGGACAGGACCGAGGAGCGCAGGACGCTCTCGTCGGTCTGGCTGTGGAGGAAGCCGAAGGCGATCCCCGCGAAGGACGCCCACAGCGCGGCGTGCGGTTCGCGGCGGAGACGGGGGGCGGTCATGCGGACGGCGGTGAAGGCCAGCATGAACGCGAGGGCGGTCATGAAGCCGAAGAAGACGTTCCAGCCGGTGATGGGGCCGGCGTCGCGGGCCATGGCCGCGGCCCAGTAGCCGTATGTCAGGCCCAGGAGCAGGGTCAGGGCGCGGTGCGCGAGGGTGTGGGTGCGGGCGCTGAAGACGTCGGGGAGTGGTGCGGGTGGGGGCGGGGGCGCGGGCCTTTCGGGTGTCGCCGGCACGGGTGTCGTGTGGTGAGCCATCGGAGTGCTCCTCTCTGTCCACCCTCTCCCTGCACCGCTCTGTCTTCCAGCGCACACCTGGGCCGCGTGGCGGGCAAGTCGGGACAGGGGGTTTTCTCGCCCCCGCCGCCCCTACCCGTCCCTCCCCCACTCTCGGCTCCGCTCGAGCGGGGGGACCCCCATCCGGGGCGGAGCCCCCAGGGACAGGATGGGACGGGTAGGGGCGGCGGGGGCGAAACGACCCCGGAAACCTCACGGCGTCGCCCCTTTGCACGCGCACCGGTTACCGTGCTGCTGTACGTGATCGATGGGGGAGGAACCGATGCCCGGAACCGTCCTGCTGCTCGCCGCCTCGCCCACGGGCAAGGGGTGCCTGGTGGACGCGGCCTCCGTGCTGCCCGTTCTCGCCGCCGTCGCCCCGCCCGTCCTGTCCGGCACCGACACGGCCAACGTCGTCGAACTCGCCGACCCGCTGGAGCCGCAGGCCGTCCTCACCCGGCTCCGCGCCGCCGCCGGAGCCCCCGGCCCGCTCACCGTCTTCCTCACCGGCCAGCTCCAGCTCGACCGCCGCCAGCACCTGCCCCACCTCGCCCTCGCCCGCACCACCCCGGCGACCGTCCGCTACACCGGCTTCCCCTGGCACTGGCTCCGCGAGGAACTCCGTCTGCGCACCCCGGGTTCCACCGCCCTCGTCGCCGATCTCCACGCCGACGCGGAGACCTGGCAGCGCCTGCGCATCCTCTCCCTCGACGTGGGCCCCGGCGTCACCGTCCACGGCCGTGTCGCCCCGCCGCCCCCGCGCCGCGCCGTGGCGCAGCCGTCGTACATGAAGGCGATCGCGACGATCCTGCGCAGCGGCCGGCGGCCCCCGCTGCCGCAGCTCCACCACCAGGCGCTGTCCCGGATCGCGAGTGACGGACAGGGCGCGTACGGAGATGTCGTGCTGTCGTGGGGCCCGGCGGCGGCGCCGGCCGCCGGGGGCCGGGCCGCGGGTGACCCGGTTCCGGGTGGTCCGGTTCAGGGTGGCCAGGTTCCCGGCGCCCCCGCCTCCGGCGCCCCCGCCTCCGGTGCCCCCGCCTCCGGTGCCGCGGCCCCGTACCGTCCGGCTCCGCCGCGCCCCCGCACACCGCCCGCGCAGCCCGTCACCACCGGGGCCCCTGTCACCACCGGGGCCACCGGGGCCACCGGGGCGACTGTCACCACCTGGGCCACCCCGGCCACCGTGGCCACTGTCACTACCGAGACCACCCCGGCCAACGGAGCCACCGTCACCACCGGGACCAACGACTCCCCCGGGACCAACGACTCCCCCGGGACCAACGACTCCCCCGGGACCAACGACTCCCCCGGGACCAACGACTCCCCCGGGCCCACCGACTCCCCCGGGCCCACCGACTCCCCCGGGCCCACCGACTCCCCCGGGCCCACCGACTCCCCCGGGCCCACCGACTCCCCCGGGCCCGCCGAGACCGCCCAGGCGGCTGTCGTCGCGGGCGCCGACCCCCACGACGCCATCACCGCCGCCGTCCAGGCCGAGCGCCACGACGAGGCCGACGCGCTCGCCGCGCGGCACGAGGCCGAGGCCGTGCGTGTCCACGGGCCCGCGTCCGAGCAGGCGCTGCACTGGACGGAGGTGCGGGCGGACCTGGCGATGTTCGCGGGGGACGCGGCGCGCAGTTGCCGTACGTGGATGGCGGTCGCCGGCGCGCGGCTGGCCGCGGGGCAGGCACCGGACGCGCCCGCCGTCGAGACGGCCGTCGACCGGGCGCACCACCAGTGGGGACGTGTCGACGACGTGGCGCGGGCCCGTGAACTGGGGCCCGCGCTCGCCGAGTTGCGCCACCGGGTGCCGGGCCGCCGCGAGGGCGCGCTCCAGCACGTCCAGCGGCACCTGGAGGAACTCCGGGAGGACCCGCCGGAAGTGAGGCCGGCCCAGCACGTGCCGGGATAGCGGACCGATGAGCCGTCGGTCCACCGCCGGGCGATGAGCCGTCGACCGGGGCAGGATGCCGAGCCGACCCGCCAGGGGGAGAGGCGGGTCGCGGAGTACTCGGCCCCAGTCAACCGGGCGAAGGTGTCGGTGTGATCGGAGCCGCATCGGAATTCGTTCAGAAATCCCTTCGCGCGTAGAGCCGCCCGTCGCGCCCCACCTCGTCACGACGGTGCCGGCAGCCTCACTCTGAACCACGCCCCGCGGTCCGACGGTTCCAGCGTCACCGAGCCGCCGTGTGCCGTGGCGATGGCCGCGACGATGCTGAGGCCCAGGCCGCTGCCCGGGGCCCGGGTGTCCTCGCCGCGGACGAAGCGGTCGAAGATCACTGCCCGCAGGTGGTCCGGGACTCCGGGGCCGTCGTCGGTGACCTCGATGACGCGGTGGCCGTCCTCCGTGCCGAGGCCGAGCGTGGTGGTGGTGCCGTCGGGGGTGTGGACGCGGGCGTTGGTGAGGAGGTTGGCGACCACCTGGTGCAGGCGCAGGGGGTCGCCGGTGACGGTGTGTTCGCCGGGGCCCACGAGCAGGCGTACGCGGTGGCCGGGGTGGCACTGGCGCTCGGCCTCGACCGCGTCCCGGCAGATCTGTGCCAGGTCCACGCACCCGACGTGCAGGGGCTGGCCGAGGTCGAGACGGGAGAGCAGGACCAGTTCGTCTATCAGCGAGTCCATACGGCGTATCTCGGCCGCCACCCGGCCCAGCGCCTCCTGCCGCACGGGCTCGTACGACTCACCGTCGGTCCGGGCGAGTTCGGCGTACCCGGAGATGGTGGTGAGCGGGTTGCGCAGCTCGTGACCGGCGGCGGCGAGGAACTCGCGCATCCGCCGCTCCGACTCCGTCCGTTCCCGGGCCACCCGGCGCCCGACCCGCCGGGCGCCCACCAGCACGAGGCCGATCAGCGGCAGCGAGGCCGCGGCCTCGACCTGGACCAGGCGGCGGACCGCACTGTTCGTCTCGCTCATCGAGCGGGCGTGGATGACGTAGCCGCCCTTGTGGGCTATGCCCGGGGGCCGGGTGTCGCGCATCACCTGGGCCCGGTAGGCGCTGCCGAAGTCCACCGGGTGATCGAGCCGGGCGTAGGCCTTCAGCCGGTCCGCGGTGAGCGACGGGAAGTCCGGCAGGTCCCCGGTGCCCACGTACCGCTCCACGACCCGGCCCTCGGCGTCCACGACGAGGATCATGCAGTCGTCGAGCGGGTCGAACCGGGCGATGTCGGCGGGCAGCGGGGCGCCCTCGAACCTCTGGATCTCCTTGTCGGCGCGGGCCGCGAGATAGTGGCCGAGGAGCGTGGCGGAGAGGGTGGTGACCGCGCCGAGCGTGGCCAGGGTGGCGACCAGCCAGAGGACGACGGTCCGCCGGACCGTGCGGTCCCGGACGGACTCCTCGGCCGTCCGGCGGGCGTCGGTACGGCTCGTGCCGGTGCGTGGACGGTGCGTCCCCGGGCGGAGCAGTCCGATGGGCAGGGCCGGCCCGCCGCTCAGTCCGCGCACAGCCGGTACCCCACGCCGCGCACCGTCCGGATGAGCGACTGTCCGGTGCCGCCCAGCTTGCGGCGCAGGTAGTAGATGTAGGTGTCGACCGCCCCGGAGCCCTCGTTGCGGTGGTTCCAGACGCGTTCCAGGATCTGTGTGCGGGTCAGGACACGGCCGGGGTTCTCCATGAGGTAGCGCAGGAGGGCGAACTCCGTGGTCGTCAGGTCGACCGGCTCCCCCGCGGACCACACCTGGTGGGCCTCGGCGTCCAGGCGGAGGTCGCCGACGCGCAGCTGGCTCCGCTCGGCGTGCAGGCTGCCGGAGGAGCGGCGCAGCAGGGCGCGGATGCGGGCGGCCACCTCCTTCAGCTCGAACGGCTTGGTGAGGAAGTCGTCGCCGCCCAGGTCGAGGCCGCGCACCCGGTCGTCGACCCGGCCCACTCCGGTGAGGAAGAGCACGGGCACGGCGACCCCGCGTTCGCGCAGCGTCCGGCAGACGTCGAAACCGCTGACGTCCGGGAGGTTGACGTCGAGGAGCACGAGGTCGGGGCTGTGCCGGCTGACGGCCTCCAGTGCCTGCCGGCCCGTGGCGGCGCCGGTCACCGCGTAGTCGAGGAACTCCAGCGCCATGGTGAGCATGGAGCGGACGCTCTCCTCGTCGTCGACCACGAGGATGCGTGCGGTGGGGGTGGAGGTGGGGGCCAGGCTGTGGCCGACCGCGCGGACAGGCTTGGTCATGTCCTGTTCCTTTGCTGACCCGTGACCAAATTGAGGGCTCAAGTACCTGCGGTCTCGTATCGTCACACGTACCCGCAGGTAGGCAAGAGCTCTTCCGTAACCTGTCGTTCCGCGCGCGGACGGCCCGGCCCGGGGCCCGTCCATGCATCCCGCGTAGATTCACCGTCGGGAACTTCGCATACCGGCCCTCAACCGGGCGATTGTCTTCCTCGCGTGGTCGTTCGGTGCGGGAGGCGACGCGTTCGCGGTGTGGTGGACATCACCCGGGTCGCATATGCCCCGTGGTGGCGGTGTGGGGAGCCGGAGTTCGGGGCGGGAGCGCGCCCGGGAGGCCCCGCGTGGGCGTACGGCGCGGGAAGGCTCAGCGAGGGTGTACGGCGTTCGCCGCGGCGATGAGGGCCGTCATCGCGAGCAGTGCGGCGGCGAGGGGGCGGGCGTGGCGGGTGAGCAGGTGTCGGAGCACGGCGACCTCGCGGCGTTGGCGTCAGCAGCGCATTAAGCGGGTTTAACGCGCTGCTTAACGTAGGGGGTTGAAGGCTCAACAGCAAGAGTGACCGGGGGAGTTGAGGAAAGCACGAGCTCAAGTGCGTTTACTGGCATGCTTACCTCATGGCAGCCACGGCCGACCGCGACGACCCCGAGACCATTGGACGAAGAGTCCAGCAGCTGCGTGCGGAACGGGGGTTGACGCAGAAGCAGCTGGCCGACCAGGCCTACACACCCGCCTACATCTCCACCGTCGAGGCCGGGCGCGTGCGGGCCTCCGACGACGCGCTGAAGCACATCGCCGAGCGGCTCGGCGTCGCCTACGAGGAACTGGCGACCGGACGCCCGGCCCACCTCGCCGTCGACCTGCGGCTGAGGCTGACCGACGCGCAGCGCACGCTCGCGACCGGCGAGGCCGCGGTGGCGGCCGAGAGTTACGCGGCGCTCCTCGCGGAGGCCGAGACCCACGGACTCGTCGCCGAACAGGGCACCGCGCTGCTGGGCCTCGGGGAGTGCGGGCTGGACACCGGGGATCTGACCGCGGCCCTGCAGTACTTCGAGCGGGCGGAGAGCGTCCTGCACGACGCGCCGCTGACCGCCCGGGCGCCCGCCCTGCGCGGCCGGGCCGTCGCCCACTACCTGGCCGGTGAACTCCGGTACGCCTGCTACCTGCTGGAGTCCACGCTCGACGAGCTCAACCGCGGCGGCCTGCACGACCCGGACGTACTGCTCCTGCTCTACGCCAGCGCCATCGCCCCATACATGGACATGGGCGCGCACGCGCGGGCGGCCAAGGCGGCCGAGCTGGCCCTGGCGCTCGCGCCCCAGGTGGACGATCCGGCGCTGGTGGCCCGTATGCACCGCCAGGTCGCGCGTACCCTGGTCGCCGAGGGCCGGGTCGCCGAGGCCGATGCCTCCCTGGCCAAGGCCGCCGAGCTCTACCGCCGGCTCCAGATCCGCACCGAACTCGCCAACTGCCACTGGATGCGCGGCTACCTGTACGCACAGAACGGCGAACTGGAGCGGGCGGAGGGCGAGTTGCGCGAGGCGCTGGTCATGCACACCGGCCGCAACGCCGCGCTCTACAGCAGCCAGGTCGCGGTGGAACTGGCCGACGTCCTGCACCGGCTCGGCCGGTCCGACGAGGCCGCCGCACTGCTCCGCGACGTCCTGGGAAACCTGTCACCGGAGCGCGGCGCCGTCCACTCCGCGGCCGCGCACCGGCTGCTCGGCATCATCGCGGAGGACGCGCGGGACCCCGAGACGGCCGAGGAGCACTACGTCCGCGCCCTGAGCCTGCTGGAGCGGGCGGGCGCGGCGGGCGACCTGGCCGACCTGTGCCGGCTCCTCGGGGACCTGCTCCGCCGTACCGGGCGGGTGGAGGCGGCGCTGGACGCGTACCGCACGGGGCTCGGGCACCGTACGGCACCCGGGACGACGACCCTGGGACCGGCGCCCGCACAGCCGCCCCTCTGAGCGCGGCCGCCCCCCTGAGCACAGCCTCCTCCGCGGCGAACCGGGGGTGCCGCACAGTTCCGCCGGATAATCTGCCCACGGCGCACACACGCACAGGGCGTGAGGTGCGTGCTCGGAGCGGTGCGGACTCGGAGCGGTACGGGCTCGGAGCGGTACGAGGCGGAAGCAAGGCGCGTGGAGAACCAGCGGAGTGTGGCCGACGGCAGTCGGAGGGTGGCCGACGGGGTGCGCCTCGCCGTGCGCGCCCTCGTGTACACCGTCCTCGGCGGCGTCGCCCTCATCGCCATCGCCACGGTCGCCTCGGTCCTCGGCCCGGCGCTCGCGCTCGACCTCGCCACCCCGGCGATGGCGGCCTGGTGGACGGTCTTCACGGCGGTCGTCGTCCAGGGCGTGCCCTTCCTGCTGCTGGGCACCCTGGTGTCGGCGGCGATCGGCGTCTTCGTCCCGGAGCGGGTCTTCAGCCGTCTGCTGCCCCGCAACCCCGCGCTCGCCGTCCCCGTCGCGGGCGCGGCGGGTGTCGTCCTCCCGGGATGCGAGTGCGCCTCCGTCCCCGTCGCGGGGAGTCTGATGCGCCGGGGCGTCGCCCCCGCCGCCGCCCTCGCCTTCCTCCTCTCCGCGCCCGCGATCAACCCGGTGGTGCTCGTCGCCACCTCCATCGCGTTCCCGGGGCAGCCGCTGATGGTGGCGGGCCGGCTGGTCGCCTCGCTCGCCACGGCGGTGGTGATGGGCTGGCTGTGGGTGCGCTTCGGGAAGGAGGAGTGGCTGAGCCTGCCGAAGAGCCGCACGGCTCGTACGGCACCCAGGACAGCCTCATCCCGCTGGCCCCGGCTGCACGACTTCCGCTCGGGCCTGCAGCACGACTTCCTGCACGCGGGCGGCTTCCTCGTGGTGGGCGCGGCAGCCGCGGCGACCTTCAACATCGTCGTACCGCGCTCCGTCCTCGACGTCTTCACCGGCTCGCCCTGGCTGTCCGTCCTCCTCCTCGCCGCCCTCGCCGTGGTGCTCTGCGTGTGCAGCGAGGCGGACGCCTTCGTCGCGGCCTCCCTCAGCGGCTTCTCCCCGACCGCGCGGCTGGCCTTCATGGTGGTGGGCCCGATGGTGGACCTGAAGCTGATCGCCCTGCAGGCGGGCACGTTCGGCCGCGCCTTCGCGCTCCGCTTCTCCTCGGTCACCTGGCTCGTGGCCGTGACCAGCAGCGTGCTGGTGGGGTGGTGGCTCCTGTGAGGCGCTACGGCCCCGCCCTCGTGCTGCTCCTGTCCGGCGCGGCGACCCTGCGCATCTCGCTCCTCAGCGACCTGTACCTGCGCTACGTCCAGCCGGGCCTGCGCCCCTTCCTGATCGCCTCCGGGGTGCTCCTGGTGCTGCTGGCCCTGGCCTCGGGGATCAGGACGGCCCGCACGGGCGAGGCCCATGCAGACGAGCACGAGGGCCCGGAGGACGAGGGGGACGACTCCGGGCACGGTCACCGGCACACCGGCGGCGGCCCCCGGGTCGCCTGGCTCCTGGCCGTCCCCGCGCTCGCCCTCCTGCTGTTCCCGCCCCCGGCGCTCGGCTCCTACAGCGCGGACCGCGAGGCGGCGAAGTACGCGGCGCGGGGCGTGGGCACGTTCCCGCGGCTCCCGGCCGGGGACCCGGTCGAGCTGACCCTCGGCGAGTTCAGCTCCCGGGCGATCTACGACCGGGACAGGTCCCTCAGGGGCCGTACGGTCCGCATGACGGGCTTCGTCACCCACGGAACCGGCGACGACACCGGCACCTGGTACCTCACCCGCCTCCTGGTGTCCTGCTGCGCCGCCGACGCCAGCCCCTACAAGGTCGAGATCCGCGGCGCCGACGCCCCGCCCGCCGACACGTGGATCACCGTCACCGGCACCTGGCACCCCAAGGGAGCCCTCGGCTCGCAGGCGGCGTGGCCGCCGGTGCTGGACTCCGGGTCGGTGAAGAGGGTCACGGAACCGGACAACCCGTACGAGAAGCGCTGACCGGGCCCGAGCGCCGTGCGGTCCACGACGGCGCGGTCCACGACGGCGCGGTCCACCGGCGGCTCGGCCGGGTTCGTCTCGACGGAGGACACCTCGATGCCGTAGGCCGCTTCGCCCTGGACGACGGCGTACGACACCCAGGACGTTCCCGCCAGCACGGCGAGGAGCGCGGCGGTGGTGACGTAGGTGTCTCTCCGTGCCATGAGTGGACAACTCCAAGTGATCGACGGGCAGGGTGTGTTTCGATGTAGCCGTCGTACGAGATCGACGTACGAGACCGACGTACGGGACCTGTACGCACCACGGGGGCTGCCGGGTTGCATGGGAACTCGGAGAAAACGGGACACGCGTGGTGGGGGTATGACCGAGGAAGAGTTCGACGCGTTCTACTCCACCGCGTTCCCCCGGCTGACCGGGCAGCTCTACGCGTTCACCGGGGACCACGGCGAGGCGCAGGACGTGGTGCAGGAGGCGTTCGTTCGCGCCTGGGACCGGCGGCGGGAGTTCCTCCTCGACGGTGCGCCCGAGGCGTGGATCCGGACGGTGGCGATGCGGCTCGCGGTGAGTCGCTGGCGGCGGGCGAGGCGCTGGCTGGAGCTGGTCCGCCGTACGCCGCCGCCCCAGCACGCGCCCGGGCCCGATCCCGAACGGGCCGCCCTGGTTGCGGCGTTGCGCAAACTTCCCGAGGCCCAGCGGCTGGCGGTCGTTCTGCACCATCTGTGTGACCTCAGTGTTGAGCAGGTAGCCTCCGAGACCGGTGCTCCCGTGGGGACGGTCAAGGCCCGGCTGTCCCGCGGCCGGGCGGCGCTGGCGCGGGAGCTGGCCACCGGCGAGGGTGAGAGGGAGGACGAACGTGTCCGATGAACTCACCCGTGAGCTGAGCCGCGAACTGACCCGCGGACTGCGGGAGCTGGCGGAGGGCGCCGAGGCGCCGCCGCCCGTCCCGGGGGCCGAGGTCCGCCGTACCGCCGTACGCCGCCGACGCCGCCGCCGTGGGACCGCGGCCGTCGCCGGGGCGTCCGTCGCGGCCGCCCTGGCCGTGCTGCTGGCGGCGCACCTCACCGGCTCAGGCACCGAGGACCGCCCGGTCCCGCCCGCCGGCCCCGCCGGCAGCCCCTCGACTCCGGCGACCGCCGACGCGACGGTGGACCTGTCCCGCCGGGTGCTCGTCATCGGTGAACGTGAACTCCCCGTCTCCTCCGGCTCGCCGGAGGCGCCCACACCCACGGGCCGTATGACGGTCACGGGCAAGGTGCAGGCGAGGGCCGCGTCCGGCGTGGAAGCCGGGTTGGCCGACGACTACACGGTGAAGATCCCCTGGGTGATCACGCTCCGCGCGGCGGACGGCAGCACCACGTTCATCGGCGCCCTCACGTACGACGAGAAGGCGCCGGGCGCCTACGACAGGACGCGCGGCTGGATCGGCCTGCGCGAGGACGACGCGCGGTGGGTGTACGAGCGGCTGGCCGAGGGAGCGGTGGTGGAGGTGACGGGGACCCCACCGGAAGCCACACCCACACCGACACCCTCACTGGCACCGGGGCCGAACCGGGGCGCGACCCCCACGGGAAGGGCGGCGCCGGCCGAGCCGGCGACCAGGGCACCGGCCGAGGCCCCGGCCGCGATGCCGACCGGGACACCGAGCGACGCACCGAGCGAGACGTCGGCCGAGCCGGAGGGCGGGGCGGAGGCCCAGACACCGACGTCCTCGTCCACGGCGGGCGACGGGTTCTTCGGCGGAGTTCCCTAGACCCCGGGGCCGGGGCCGGGGCACACGGCCCGGGGCCCGGACGCGGGTGGGAAGGCCGTGCGAGCGCTGCGCCACCCGTGTGACCCGCTCACCCGGACGACCGCCCTGCGCTGGCGGGCGCTCCCCGGCGGTGTTGCCCTGGGACGAAACGTCACGTTCTCGGGAGACCGGCGCCATGCGACATCCGTATCGACTTCCCGCCCTGGTGTTCGTCGCCGCGGTGTTCATGGTGGGGGCGGCCTGGCTGTGGCAGGCGGGACGGTCCGGCCCCGAGCCCACCGCTCCGGCGTCCCGCCGGACCGCCGCCGCCGCACCGTCGACGCCGGTCGCCTCCACCGTCCCGGACGCACGGCTCGGACGCGCCCTCCTCGGCGCGGGCGACCTCGGCGCGGGCTGGGGCACGACGGAGGGCGCGGCCACCTGGCGGGACGGGCTGCTCAAGGGCCGGGCGGACCGGCCCGAGTGCCAGGAACTGCTCGACGCCGTGTACGCCGAGAACGTGCTGGGCGAGCCGAGCGGCGCGACGGCTGTCGCGGCGTTCGACGACGCCGAGTACGGCGCCCAGGTGCGGTACCAGGTGGGCGCGTACCGGAGTGACGCGATCGACGCGAGGATCAGTTACCTGGGCCAACTGGCCGAGGAATGCCAGGAGTTCACCTCCACCGGGGCCTCGGGGCGGACGCACGGCATCCAGGTGTCCCCCGTCGGGCTGCCGGGCGTCGGCGACGCCGGCCAGGCGCTCCGTATGACCGTCGAGGGCGATGTCGACGGCGAGCGGGGCGCGTTGACGCTGGACGTCGCCGCCCTGCGCGTCGGCGACGGTGCCGCCCTCCTCACCCACGGCGGCCTCCACGGCGTCGACGCCGAGACCACCCGTCAGGCCGTCCAACTCGCCGCCCAGCGCCTCCAGGAGACCTTCGCGGACGGGCCGGCCCGCTCCGCCGCCCCCACCGGTCAGCCGTACGAGGAGGACCCGGCGTACGAAGAGGCCGAGTCGGGCGAGGCCGGGCAGGAGCTGGAGCAGGGGCCGGGGCAGGAGCAGGAGCGGTAGGGGACTCGGGACTCAGGCCGGCGGTGCCGTCGGTGCCGCCGCCCTGCGCAGGTTCTCGATGCAGGCGGTGAGGGCCTGCTGCAGGGACTCCAGCTGGTCGAGCATGTCGGTCTCGTAGATGTCGTCGAGGTCGGTGGCGTCGTCGAGCGTCAGTTCCTCGAAGACCTTCGTGGCGCGCTGAAGGCTGTTGTAGAACTTCGTCCGGCGTTCCTGGACCCTGAGTTCCGGGTCGGCCTCGACGGTCTGGACGACGAGGGACTTCACGGTGTCGTAGGCCTCGGTCGCCCACTCGCCGGTGTCCTCGTCGTCGTCCAGCTCGTCGAGGAGGGAGAGGTGGCGCTCGGCCTCGGCGCGCAGATCGGCGGGGGCGTCGATCATCTGGCCCGCGGGGGTCTTGACCTGCCCGCTGTCCACGATCTGGCGGACGTACCCGATGCGGTCGGCGGCCCGGTTCTCGGTGGCGACCGCCTTCTTCAGCTCCTCGGTGCGGACGACGTCACGCGCGAGTTCGGCCTGGAGCGAGGGGTCCTCCCGCATCCGGTCGAGGAGCGCGGCACGGGCCGCCTGGGCGGTGGAGGGGTCGGCGAGGATCGCGGCACGCAGCGCGGTGGGGTTCTCCGCGACCTCCAGCGCCTTGGTCGGCCGGATGCCCTCGGCCTCGGCGGCGGCGGTGATCGCGGTACCGCGCACGGAGGTGGCGCTGTTGCGGGAGCTGTAGTACGACAACCACACGTCCGCGTCCGGCAGTTCGATGTCGTCCCCGGGGCTGAGTGCCTCGAACTGCGGGACGAGCCCGTCGTCGGCCGCCATGTCCCACGCCTTGTAGTAGCGCATGACCCGCTCCGGCGAGCACCCGGCCAGCTCGGCGAACTCCTTCGCCGACACCTTCGGGGTCTCCCCGGCCGCCTGCCCGCCGGGCCGCACACTCCGTGCCACCTTCAGCGCGAACGCCCAGCCGCCGGTCCGCGCGTACACCCCGAACTCCCGGGCGTCGGCGGCCACGAGCTCGTGCACACCGCCCTCCGGCGAGGCCTCCACCGGCTCGGCGGCGGGCTCGGTGGCGGATTCGGCGGCGGGTTCGACCCAGTACCCCTCGTTCTCGTCGTTCTCGGACGTCGGGTGGATCGCTACGGTCAAGGGACACTCTCCCGGCAAGTACGGTGCGAAGTGGCGCGTTCTGCCGGACACGACCGGCAGAACGCGCATCCTATAAGGGACCGGCTCAGGGAAAACCAGTTGCCCGAGGCGGTGTGACGCCTTGTAGCGTGGCCCGCATGTGTGGGATCGCAGTAAACATCAGGATCCGCCGCTCCTAGCGGTGGTGCTTCCGCGACTCCGGCTTGAGCGGCCGCCAACGCCGCTCGCCCTCTGACGAACTCGCTGAAGTGATCCGCCGCTCCCGAGAGACCTCGCCGGGCGGCCGTTCCGTGCTGCCCGGCTTCCCCTCGAAGCCGCGGAGATCCTGTGCGCACCCAGCGACCCGGCCGACACGAGCTCGGCCAGAACTTCCTCGTCGACCGCACCGTCATCGAGCGTCTCGTCGACACGGTCGGCGGCCTTCCGTCCCGCTCCGACGCGCCCATCATCGAGATCGGTGCCGGTGACGGCGCGCTGACTCTGCCGCTGGAGCGGCTCGGGCGGCCGCTGACCGGTGTCGAGATCGACGGCCGGCGTGCCGCGCGGCTCGCCCGCCGCACCGGTCAGGCGACCGAGATCGTCCACGCCGACTTCCTCGGCTTCCGGCTCCCGGCGACGCCGCACGTCCTGGTCGGCAACCTGCCCTTCCACCAGACCACCGCGATGCTGCGCCGCATCCTGCGGGCGCCCGGCTGGACCGAGGCCGTCCTGCTCGTGCAGTGGGAGGTGGCGCGGCGGCGCGCCGGTGTGGGCGGGGCGACCCTGATGACGGCGCAGTGGTGGCCGTGGTTCGAGTTCCGGCTCGTGTCCCGGGTGCCGGCCTCTGCGTTCCGCCCGCGCCCCGGTGTCGACGGCGGACTGATGACCATGACCCGCCGGTCACGGCCGCTCGTGCCGGTCCGCGATCGGCGGAGCTACCAGGACTTCGCGCACCGCGTGTTCACCGGCCGCGGGCACGGCCTGGAGCGGATCCTCGCCACCGCCGCCCCGGAGATCCCCCGCCGCGAGGTCCGTCGATGGCTGCGGCAGCACCGGATCGGCCCCACCGCCCTGCCCCGCGCCCTCGGCGCCCACGAGTGGGCGGAGCTGTTCGCCCTCCGGGACCTCGGAGGCCCCCCTCGTCCCTAGGCCGGTCCCGTCAGTGACTGTTCCGCCCAGATCACCTTGCCCTCAGGCAGGAACCGGCTCCCCCAGCGCTGGGTGAACCGGGAGATGAGGAACAGGCCTCGTCCGCCCTCGTCGGTGGTGCGCGGGTGGCGCAGGTGCGGGGCGGTGGGGCCGCCGTCGAAGACCTCGCAGATCAGGGTGCGTTCGAGGATGAGGCGCAGCCGGATCGGGCCGGCGGCGTGCCGGATGGCGTTGGTGACCAGTTCGCTGACGACCAGTTCGGTGGTGAACACCAGGTCCTCCAGGCCCCAGGCTTCGAGCTGCCGGGTCGTGGTCTTGCGGGCCTGAGCGACCAGCGCCGGGTCGGCCGGGATGTCCCAGTACGCCACCCGGTCCGCGGGCAGCCGCCGGGTGCGGGCCAGCAGCAGGACCACGTCGTCGTACGGGTAGTCGGGCACCAGCGTGTCGACCACGGTCTGCGCCCGGCGGTCGAGCGAGGCCGGGGCGACGTCCGGCGGGAGTCCCGGCGCAGGAGTCGTGCCCTCCGCGCGTACCCCCTGCGCGGCCGCCGACGGGCGCGCCCCCGCCGTCGCCGGCCCCGACAGCGCGCGGCACAGCGCCTCGGGGGTGGCCTCGGCGAGCAGGCCGTCGGTGTGGAGGGCGATCAGCGTGCCCGGCGGCAGGTCCAGCGTGAGGGACTCGAAGGGGGCGCCGTCCACGCCCAGGGCCGGCCCGATGGGCAGGTCGTCCGGGAACGACACCGTTCCGTCCGGTGCGATCAGCGCCGGCGCCGGATGGCCGGCCGCGGCCATCGCGCACTCGCCCGACACCGGGTCGTGGACCACGTACAGACAGCGAGCCCCGACCGTGTGGCCGCTGCCCGCGCCCGGTTCGGCGCCCTCCTGCCGGGCGGACTGGGCGACCAGGTCGTCGAGGTGGGCGAGCACCTCGTCCGGCGGCAGGTCGAGGTCGGCGAGGGTGCGTACGGCGGTGCGCAGGCGGCCCATGGCGGCGGCGCCGTCGATGCCGTGCCCCTCGACCTCGCCGACGACGAGAGCGACGCGGGCGCCGGACAGCGGGATGACGTCGTACCAGTCGCCGCCCAGGCCGGTGAGTTCGTCCGCGGGCCGGTAGCAGGCGGCCACGTCCACCGCGTCCTGCTGGGGCAGGCGGCGGGGCAGGAGGCTGCGCTGCAGGACCAGGGCCGCGCCGCGCTCGCGGGTGTAGCGGCGGGCGTTGTCGACGCAGACGGCGGCGCGGGCGACCAGCTCCTCGGCGAGGCTCAGGTCGACCTCGTCGAAGGGGTCCGGGTGGCCCTCGCCCCGGAAGAACGTCGTGATGCCGAGGGTGACGCCCCGCGCCCGGATCGGCACGATCATCACCGTGTGCAGCCCGAGGTCCAGGAACCTGGCCTCGCGGCCGCCGGGCAGGGTGTCGGACCACTCCTTGGCCAGCGGGTCGAGCCGCTCCAGGAGCCAGGAGGTGCCGCTGGTCAGGGTGCGCACCGGGGGTGTGCCCGGCAGGTACGAGGCGTGGCCGCCGACGCCGACGACGGACTCCGGCACGCCCGCGTTCACCGACTGCTGCCCGGCGCGCCGCAGCGGGACCGCGTCGGCGCCGCGCACCGGCCCGGGGTCGGCGCCCTTCACGACGGACTCCAGCAGGTCCACGGCGACGAAGTCGGCGAGCCCGGGAACGGCCACGTCCGCGAGCTCCTGCGCGGTGCGCACCACGTCGAGGGTGCGGCCGATCTGCTCGCCGGCGCGGTCGAGGAGGGCGAGCCGCATCCGGGCCCGATGGCGTTCGGAGACGTCGACGACCGTGTAGTACACGCCCAGCGGATTGCCCTGGTCGTCGTCGACCCGGGTGAACGACATCGCGTGCGCCGTCTCGCGGTGCGGGGACGACTGCACCCGGCCCACGTGCTCGTAGTCGACGACGGCCTCGCCGGTCTGCAGCACGCGCCGCATCACGCTCTCGATGCGCTGGGCGTCCAGGCCCGGCTGGACGTCGGCGAGGCGGAGCCCGATCCGCTCGTGCGCGGGGCCGCCACCGAACGCCTCCAGCGCGGTGTTCGACCACACGAACCGCAGGTCGGTGTCGACCATGGCGATCCCCACGGGCGACTGGACGACCATCCGCTCCAGCACGATCCGGCTCATGTCCCATCCGGGCGCGTCGGCCATGTCGGAGAGCAGCAGGACCCAGTGGGAGGTCCCGCCGCCCGCCGGTACGGGCCGCGCCGGGCTGCACCCCGGCCGGCTGCTCCCCCGCATCGGCACGGCCCGCACCATGAGCCGGACCCGGTGGCCGTCGCGGTGGCGGGCGGTGAGGATGCCGGACCAGCCGTCCTTGTCGCGGTACGCCTCGGCCAGCGGCGCGAGACGTGCCGCGTCCTCGGGGACCAGGAGTTCGGCGACGCTCCGGCCCAGCACCTCGGCGGCCGGATACCCGAGGAGGCGCTCGGCGTCCAGGGTCCAGCTCGTCACCGTCCCGCGCGCGTCGAGCAGTAACGGCGCGGCATCGGCCACGTCGAACCGCTGTCGGGTGACATCACTGTCCCTGTCGGTCCCCACGGCGACCCTCTCTGCTCCGAGGGGTCCTTTCACTATGCCCGTCCGGGTCGCGCGGCCTGGCACCGCACCTCGCCGCGTTGCCGGAAGGCCCTAGTAGCTCCTCCCCCGCTCTCGGCTTCGCTCGAGCGGGGGGACCCCCATCGAGGACCTTCCGGCGCCTTGCGATGCACGGCACCAGACCACGCGACCTGATCGGACGCTCATAGTGAAAGGACCCCTGAGACGCCCACAGGCACCATTATTCACCTGGTGTGATCGCCGGACAGCCCTTCTGTTCCTCTTGGACGGTCCATGTGGCCCGTTCAGCAGTCGCGGAACTCCGGTGACTGGTTCAGGATCTGGGAGCGCAGGGAGGTGAAGCGGGCGTACGTCTCGCCGCCGCGCGCCTGCGGCGGGAAGACGGCGACCCGGTGGCAGTTCTGGAAGGCGAGCGCGACACCGAAGTGGCGTTCCAGACTGCCCCTGATCGCGTCACTGGACAGCGCCCGCAGCAGCTGACCGCGCTCCTTCTCGGACGGCGGCGGGGTCTGGTTGTCGGCGAACTCCGCGGTACCGGCGCGCAGTTCGGTGACGAGGCCGGCGATCAGGTCGTAGGCGTAGGGCAGGGACGTGCGGACCGTTTCCACGAAGTCCTCCTCCCGCACCTCGCCGGTCTCGGCTTCGGCGAGCAACTGCGGGGAGACGTCGAGCGACATGGGGTGCTTCCTGTTCTGTGTGAAGTGCCGTGGGCGGTTCGGGGGGTTGGGGGGCGGGGCGTTTGGGGGTGCGGGGTGGTTCAGACGGAGGCCGCGAGCGCCTCGGGGCCGTGCCGGAAGCCGGGGTCGACCTGGGTGGCGAGGTTCTGGCCGGTGGCCTCGTCGGCCCAGGCGGAGGCGTTGCGGAGGTGGAACTCGACGGCGTGCCGCTGGAAGGCCGCCCAGTCCTTCGTACGGGAGTCGACGGCCGTACGGAGCCGGCGCAGCGTCTCGGTGTTGTGCGCTTCCAGCCGGCCCTCCTCGCGCCCCTGTTCCTGGGCGCGCACGAAGGAGGACTGGACGCAGTGCGCCAGCAGGTCGTCGCCGACGTGCTCCTTCAGGAAGAGCAGGTCGTCCTCGTCGGTGACCTTGTTGCCCACGACGGCGACGGAGATGCCGAACTCGGCGGCGTGGTCGCGGTACTGGCGGTAGACGGAGACGCTCTTCCTGGTCGGCTCGACGACCAGGAAGGTCATGTCGAACCGGGTGAACAGCCCGGAGGCGAACGCGTCGGCGCCCGCGGTCATGTCGACGACGACGTACTCCCCGGGGCCGTCCACCAGGTGGTTCAGGTACAGCTCGACGGCCCCGAGCTTGGAGTGGTAGCAGGCCACGCCGAGGTCGCTCTCGTCGAAGGCCCCGGTCACCATGAGCGGGACGCCGCGCACGTCCCGCACGTGGTGGCCGTGGATCTCGTCGTCGCCGAGCAGCCGCAGCAGCCGTGAACCGCGCCCCGGCGGCGTGGTCTTCACCATGGACTCCCGGGAGGCGATCCGCGGGTTCGTCCCGCGCAGGTAGTCCTTGATCTCCCCGGTCCGCGCGCTCAGCGGCGGCGCGGGGAAGGTGTCGTCCTCGTCGAGCCCCAGCGCGTACGCCAGATGCTGGTTGATGTCACCGTCGATCGCGACGACCGGAGCACCCGAGTCGGCCAGGTGCCGCGAGAACAGCGCGGACAGGGTCGTCTTGCCGCTGCCGCCCTTACCGACGAAGGCCACGCGCATGGCTCCGCACCTCCTCGAGCCCCTCAGACCTATTGAAAATGGCTTTCATGAGCTTAGGTTCGGGAGGGGCGGGACCCTTGTCAAATCGCCACGCGCCCCACTCGCCTGACCGGGCAACTCGCGGGACCGGGTGGGCAGTTGAGTGTCTCAGCGCTCCGGGCTCAGCAGCCCGCGCTCGTACGCCTTCACCAGGTGCTGCGGTACGAGGTGGGTCACGCCGTCGATCCTGACCGGCACCAGTCGCGGGGTGTTCGCCTTCCACTGGGCGCGGCGGTGGCGGGTGTTGCTGCGGGACATCTTGCGCTTGGGGACGGCCATGGGGGCTCCGGGGTCGTGGGGCGTGCGGTGTACGCCCAGTACGCTACCTGAAAATGAATCCCATTAAGAAGTGGGTGGCGGCTGCGGGGCTCGGACCCGTGGTTGTTCGCCCGGCAGCCGGCGGAACTCCCGCTACTGCTGAGGGGTGGCAGGACGCAGGGGAATTGTCAGCAAGAGGGAGGAGCGGGGTGCGAGGCCGGTCGTAGACTGATGCTCCTCAACTGAGCCGTTTTGCAAGGAAATCGGGGGAGCAGAGCGATGACGGCTGCACACATTTCGGTCCTGAGTGAGGACCCGGTCGCGGACACCGAGTCCCTTGCGGACTGGCTACGGGGAGAGCCGAAGCTCGCCGGGAGGGTCCGTTCGAGTGGAAGCGAACCCAAGGCGGGGGAGCTTGGCGCCGTACTCGACACCCTGACCGTCGCGCTGGGCACGGGCGGCCTGGTGACGGCGCTCGTCCCGGCTCTGCGTACGTGGCTCGCGCAGCCGCGCCGTAGTGACGTACGGCTGAAGATCGGGCGTGAGGGCGGGGCCACGGTGGAGATCGACGCGAAGCGCGTGAAGACCGGCGAGGTGGAGCACCTGCTGCGGCAGGCGCTGGAGCACGACAAGGACCACGACCACGACCCTGACGTACAGGAGTGACGTGCGCCTTCCCGACCGGCACCGTTCCCGGGTCGTGCTGATCGGCGCCAGTCAGTACTCCGACCCGAAACTGCCCGACCTCCCGGCCGTCCGGCGCACCATCACCGACCTGGCAGACCTGTTCACCGACCAGTACTACGGGCTCGTCCCCGAGGAGCACTGCACCGTCCTGCTCGACGAGGGCGACCTGCGGACCGTCGGCCAGCGGTTGAGGGCGGCGGTGGAAGAGGCCGAAGACCTGCTCCTCGTCTACTTCGCGGGACACGGGCTCGTCAGTGGCCGGCGCCACGACCTGTATCTGGCCCTGCCCGACAGTGAGTGGACCGGCCCGGAGTTCAACTCCCTCGAGTACGACAAGCTCCGCAACGCCGTGCTCGACAGCCCGGCGGACAACAAGCTGGTCATCCTGGACTGCTGCTTCTCCGGCCGGGCGGTGACCGACTCCCTGGCCGGAGCCGAGACCGAGCAGCTCGGGCAGCTCGACGTGGCGGGCACGTACGTGCTGACCTCGGCGCAGCGCGACCAGGTCGCCCTGGCGCTGCCCGGAGAGGAGCACACCGCCTTCTCCGGCCGGTTCATGCGACTCCTGCGTGAGGGAGCGGTCGGCGGACCCGAGCTCCTCACGGTGGAGGACCTCTACAAGCGCCTCAGAACGCAGATGGAGGCGGAAGGTCTCCCCGTGCCGCTCAACCGCGGCGCCGGGACCGCGAGCCAGATCGCTCTGGGCGTCAACCGGGCCTTCGCCGCGACCGCCGGACCCGATCTGCGCAAGCGCTACGTCGCCGCCGTGCAGCAGGGCGAGAACGGCGACTGGACTGGCGCCTCGGACGTCCTGCGGAAGATCCTCGACGAACAGACCCGCATCCTCGGCCCGGAGGACGCCGACACGCTGCGCACCCGTCAGTCGTACGCCCACGGCCTCGGCGGCGCGGGGAACCCGATGGAGGCCGCCCAGCTTCTGCGGCAGCTGCTGGCCGACCATGTCCGTGTACTCGGCCCCGATCACGAGGACACCCTGCGGACCAGGCAGTTCCTCGCTGTCAACCTCGGCGAGGCCGGCTACAGGGACGAAGCAGTCGGCATGCTGCGCGTCCTGCTCGCCGACCGCGGTCGCGTCCTGGGCGCCGAGGACCCGCACACGCTGCGGACCCGGCACATGCTGGCGCGCAATCTGACGCTGGTGGGGGCGAAGGACGAGTCGGTGGCGTTGTTGCGGCAGCTGGTCGCGGATCGGGAGCGAGTTCTTGGGACGGATCATCCGCATACGCAGCGGGCGCGGGACGATCTCGGCGTCCTGGAGGGGGAGGAGGGCGGATGATGTTCGAGAGGTTCACCGACCGCGCGCGGCGGGTTGTCGAGCTGGCTCAGGAAGAAGCCCGGATGCTCAACCACAACTACATCGGCACCGAGCACATTCTCCTGGGTCTGATCCACGAGGGTGAGGGTGTCGCCGCCACGGTCCTGGAGAGCCTCGGGATCTCGCTGGAGGCCGCCCGCCAGCAGGTGGAGGAGAACATCGGTGTGGGCCGCAAGACGCCCACGGCGCACCTCCCCTTCACCCCCCGTACCAGGAACGTCCTTGAGGTGTCGTGGCGCGAGGCCCTCAGCCTGGGCCACAACTACATCGGCACGGAGCACATCCTGCTCGGCCTGATCCGCGAGGGTCAGGGTGACGGTGTCGAAGTGCTGGTCGGGCTGGGCGTTGACCTGAACGGGGTGCGGCAGCAGGTCGTCCAACTGCTCCCCGGCCACCGGGGGACCGTCGCCACCGACGGTCCCGCATCGCCGGTTCTCCGCCAGTTCGGCCGGAACCTCACCGCGGCCGTTCGCGACGCGGAGATCGCCCCGGTCGTCGGGCGGGAAAAGGAGATCGAGCGGGTCATCCAGATCCTCACCCGGCGGAACCGGAACGTCCCGCTGCTCGTCGGGGAGCCGGGTGTGGGGAAGGAAGCTGTGGCCGAGGGCCTCGCGCAGGTGATCGTGGCCGGAGCCGTACCGGCGGCCCTCCAGGGCCGGACCGTCCAGTCCCTCGATCTGGGTGCCCTGCTCACCGACCCGCAGCACCGGGGCCGGGCCGTCACACTGATGGAGGAACTGCTGGGCGAGGTCCGTGCCCACCCCGCCCTCGTGCTCTTTCTCACCGAGGCCCTCACCCCCTTGCACATGCCGGACGGCGCAACGAACGCGTTCGCGCTGTTCCAGTCGCTGTTCAGCCACCCGGGCATCTTCGTCCTCGGCGCGAGCAGCCGGGCGGAGTACCAGCGACGAGACCTCCACTTCGGACTCGACCGGCTGATACAGACGGTTCAGGTGGATGAACCGTCGGCTGAGAACGTGCTGGAGATCCTCAAGGGACAACGTGATCACTTGGGGCGCCACCACCAGGTCGACATCACCGACGAGGCTCTCCAGGCCGCCACCTCACTGGCGCGCGACCACGTTCCCGATCAGCTGCTGCCCGGAGCGGCCATCGACCTCCTGGACGAGGCGAGTGCTCAGGCGCGGGTGCGTGCCGCAGCGCGGTCTCCTGAGCTGGAGTCGTACGACGAGGAGATCGCGGAGGTCCGGAGGATGAAGGAGGACGCCGTCAATCGACACGAGTTCGAGCATGCGGCCAGGCTTCGGGACCAGGAGAAGCAACTGCTCGTCTTTCGTCAGCAGACGGAAGAGAAGGCGCGCTCGGAACGGTTGAGGATCACCGAGTCCGATGTCGTCACCGCGCTGGCCGTGTACTCCGGCACTCAGTCCCCCGAGCCGTCGCGTCCCACCGCCCGCCGAATTCCGGTCATCGAGCACGACCCGTCCATCTGGTCCGTGAGCTGACCGTCGCACCGTACGGCCGCGATGAACGACCGCCGGGCCGCACGCCGGAACACGATCCCGGGCCCGTCAGGGTCAGGCCGCGCGGGCCCGGTGCGACTGGAGCGGGGAGACCGACGCGAACATGATGCTGCGTCAGCACCGGAGCCATGATCACCGAAGCCAGGCCGAAGCCCCGCCGGAGCGACCGCTTCCCTCTGTGTCGGAACTGTGATCGTAAATTGAACTACCCTTGGGTACACCGAGGTTGACAGCACTTTTCCCGGTGATCGACGATGTTCGCACGCTGCGGCTCATGTGACCGGTGAGCACGGCGTCTCTTCGACCATTTCACCCTGGCGTGCCCTGGCGGCGGCTGCTTCGTGCTGCCCGTCCGCTCCGCTGTCGTGCGCCACGGGTCTCGCACCTTCAAGATGGGGTCTGCATGTCCATAGCGAGACGTGTCGCCGTAAGCCGCCTGGTGGGGACAGGCGCCGCCGCGCTTGCCCTCACCGCCGTCTCGGCCGGTGCCGCCTGGGCGACCGGAACGCCCGGCGGTGACGGCTGGGGCACGAAGACGTACACGCCCGGCAAGGGCGCGGGCACGGTGACCGAGACCGATCGATGCCAGTTCTCCCTCGACGGGACGAACTTCTACGACTCGGTCAAGGTCGACGACCAGAACCTCAAGCCCACCGACGACGGCAAGGTCCACATCAAGGTCCGTACCGCCGGTGACGCCACCACCTGCACGGCATCCCTCGCCTCGTACCAGGCCCACGGAGCGACGTTCGCGACCTCGGGCGAGCAGGTCTTCGTCGACTTCGACACGGTCACGGTCAAGCCGGGCCAGACCGACTCGCTCGACATCGCGGTGCCGGACGCGGGGTGCTACGCGCAGATCGACCTGTACCGCGGTGCCGTGAAGTTCGACGGCAAGCTGGACGCGAAGGACGGCTTCGAGCACGGCGAGCTGCCCAAGGGCCCGGACCGCCCGGTCATCAAGGACAAGCTGATCGCGGCCTGGAACGGCGGCACGAAGGACTGCACGACCACCGAGAACCCGCCGCCCGCCGAGAACCCGCCGCCGGCCCCCTCCACGCCGACCCCGACCCCGTCCACCCCCGGCAAGGAGACGCCTTCGGAGCCCGACGAGCCGAAGACCGAGACCTCGACGACCCCGCCCGCGGACGCGTCGACGACTCCGGCCGAGCCCACCCCGAACGGCGGCTCGTCCACCCCGCCCGGCGGTGGTGACCTCGCGGAGACCGGTGGCGGCAACGCGATCCCGGTCGCCATCGGCGCGGCCGCCCTCGTCGCGGCCGGCGGCGGCATCTTCGTCGTGACCCGGCGCCGGGCGGCGGGCAACCGCGGCTGAGTGTCCGCCCCCGGGTTCGCCCGGTCCGAGGCCCCGGTGGTCCCGTACGACGTCGTACGGGACCACCGGGGCCTCATGTTCCTGTGACGCGGATCACTTCTAATTAAGTTTGAGTACTGACTCGGCGAGGCATATTGTTTCCGTCCCCAGCTAGTCAAACTTGATTAATCTCCCTTCTGGAGAGGAGACCTCTTGATCCATCTGCCCGAGACCGGATACGTCCCCACCGACGAGGACCGCGCGAGCCTGGACGCCTGGTTCGCGGAGTACGACGCGGCGAGTGCGAAGCGTGATGTCGAGCGCATGGCCGACATGGCCGTGTTCCCGCTCAACCTGGTGAGCGACGACGCGGCGGGCGACGGCCGTTCGGCGCAGTGGGACCGCGAGCGGTTCGTCGCCACGATGACGCAGGTCATGGGGGAGGGCGGCGAGGACATCACGTTCGAGTCCACGCGTACGCCCGTGTTCCTGTCCGCCGCCATGGCCGTGGTCTTCACCGACTCGACCATGACCATGGAGGGGCACACCCAGCAGCTCCGGTACGCCGACATCCTCGTCCGGCGGGGCGGGACGTGGGCGTTCCAGACGATGCTGCAGAGCGGCTGGGGCGACAACCTGTGAACCTCTGACGAAATCTCTGAACACCTTCCCGTCGTCGTGCGTACTTCCCGGGAGGGAGCTCTGCGAAGAAGGACGTACGACCGACACGGAGACGGGACGTGCTGAGGAAACAGCGGCTGGTGCGCCAGGCCGCGGCCGTGGTGGGACTGCTGGTCCTGCCGCTGGCCGCGGGCTGCAGCGGCGCGGACGACGCGGGGTCGGGCGGCAAGGCGGCGAAGACCACGCCGGTGCCGGACGCCGAGCGGGCCGCCGTGGTGGCGCCGGCGAAGGTCGAGGTGATAGCGGACCTCACCGGTTGCAAGGTGAAGATCCGCGTCGACGCGGACGAACTGCGGGAGGGTGTCTGCCACACGCCCGAGGGCGACTATCTCATCACCACGTTCCCCAAGGAGAAGTTCAAGCTGACCTGGCTGGACACCGCGTCCATCTACGGCGGCAAGTACCTCGTCGGGCCGCGCTGGGCCATCACCGCCAAGCCGAAGATGCTGGAGCCGCTGCGCAAGAAGGTCGGCGGCACGATCCAGTCCGTGGGCAACGGCAACGCCACGCCTCCGACGGCGCCGTGAGCGCGTCCGGCGGCGCCTCGCAGCGCAGCGGCGTCACAGCCGCTTGAGTGCTTCCAGGGTGATGTCGATGTCGATGTCGTACGGGGTGCTGAGGTCGAGCTTGTCGTGGTGGATGCCGGTCAGGGCGTATGCCCTGTTGACGGGGTCCAGTTCGTAGACCCGGACGACGGGGTGGGGATCCGTGTCGCTCATCTCGACCAGCCAGAAGTGAGGGATGCCGGCGACCGCGTACTTACGAGGTTTGGTGTCGTGGTCACGAGCTTCGGAGTCCGGGGAAACGACCTCGATGGCCAGCACCACGTCCTTGGCCTGGAAACGGGCCTGCTCCAGGCCAAGGACGGCTTCCGCGCGCACGATGCTGACGTCCGGCTCGGGCCCGTTACGGCGATCCAGGACCACGGTCATTTCCCGTTCGACGCCGAGGTGCTCCGGAAGCGTGGACCGCAGGCCGTTCACCAGGAGTTCCATCATCTTGCTGTGGAAACGCCGCTGCGGACTCACGAACACCAGACTCCCGTCGATCAGCTCAGTGTGCGGCGGGAGGCCGGGCAACGTGATCAGGTCGTCCACGGTGTAGCCCTCGGGCGGTGGCACAGGCCAACGGGTGCCGGGCTCGTCGGCGGGCTCGGGGGTCGGCTCGGCGATGGGCTCGGCGGTCATGGTCATTCCTCCCATGGGCGGGATTCAACGGCCTGCGTGTCCACCGTAGCCGCCGGAATACGAGAGCGTCATCACAAAGGGTGATCGGCGCCGCCGAGGGGGCTTGTCGTAAAAAATTGAAAATGTCAGGGTCGGCGCATGACCCCTCCTTCTCCTTCTCCCTCTCCCGTTCCCTTTCTCGGCTCCGTCCCCTACTGCTACTCCAACTCCCTCGCGATGGTGCTGGGCGCCGACACGCCGCCGGCCTCGGCGGTCGAGGTGCTGACCGGGTCGCCGTTCGGCGCGCAGGTCGTCGAGGGGGCGTTGCCGTACTTCGATCCGCTCGGGTGGGAGCCGGATCTCGGGCTTGACCAGGCGGTGGGGCTGCTGGGGTGGAGCTGCCGGAAGGCGGGGGGCGGGGAGGAGAAGGAGGCCGTCGCGCGGTTGCGGGAGGCGTGTGGGCGGGGGCCCGTGCTGGTCGGGCCCGTCGACATCGGGCTGCTTCTGCACCAGCCGTGGGCGGCTGGGACGGCCAGCGGGGGTGACCACTGGGTGGTCGTGCTCGACGTCGACGACGAGCGCGTGCTCCTGCACGATCCCGACGGTTTTCCCTTCGCCACCCTGCCCGTTGACGCCTTCGTGACGGCGTGGCGGGCGGAGAAGGTCGAGTGCGCGGGGCCGTTCACGATGCGCAGTGACTTCGCGCTGGTACGGGACGTCGACGTGATCGACGCGCTGCGGCAGTCGTTGCCCGTGGCGCGGCGGTGGCTGGCCGGACAGCACGGCGGGCCGGCCGACCGGCCGGGGGCGCTGGGCGGGGACGCGGCCGTGGAGCGTCTTGCCGAGTGGGTGGAGGGCGGGGTGGACGACCGTATGCGGGGGCACCTGGCCGGCTTCGCCGTTCGGCTCGGTGCGCGGCGGCTCGCCGACGCCTCGTACTGGCTCGCCCGCCTCGGGGCGGCCCCCGCGGCCGAGGTCGCCCACCGGCAGGCCCGGCTGCTCGGTGGGGTGCAGTACGGCCTCGTGACCGGTGACCGGAGGGCGGCCGCCTCCGGGCTCCGGCGACTCGTGGGCACGTACGGGGAGTTGGCGGCTGCCCTCGGGCGGTGAGTACGGGGCCGACCGCGCCCTCAGCCCTTCACCGCCGAGCTCGCCACCCCCTGCACGAACCACCGCTGGAAGAAGGCGAAGACCACGACGACCGGCAGGACCAGCAGGACGCCGAAGGCGAGGATCTGGCCCCAGTCAGGCGGCTGCTGGTAGGAGAAGACGCTCATCGCCAGGGGGAGGGGGCGCACCGACGGGTCGGACACCATCAGGACCGGCCACAGGAACGAGCTCCACTGGATCAGGAACGTCAGGATCGCGACCGAGGCGAACGCCGGCTTCGACATCGGCACGATGATCGCGAAGAAGGTCCGCCACGGGCCCGCGCCGTCCAGCCGGGCCGCCTCCTCGATGCTCGGCGGGATCGAGCGGAAGAACGTGTGGAACTGGTAGACGGAGAAGGCGTTGGCGATGAAGGGGAGCGCCTGGATGAAGAGGGTGTTGCGCTGGCCGTTGAACATGTAGAACAGCGGCACCGCCACCGACTCGAACGGCACCAGCATCAGCAGCAGGACGAGCGTGAAGACCGCCTCCCTGCCTCGCCACTTCAGCCGTGAAAGCCCGTACGCGGCCATCGAGTTGACGAACAGGCCGCCGGTGACGACCACGAAGGACAGGAGCAGCGAGACGCCCATGAAGCGCCAGAAGTAGCCGGTGGCGTCGGAGTTGAGGCTGTCGAGGACCGCCGCGTAGTTGTCGAAGGACAGGTGGGTCGGGAGGAAGCCGGACAGTCCGTTCAGGACCTCGTCGGACGGCTTGAGGCTGCCGAGGAAGAGGTAGAGGACGGGCAGGGTGAAGACGAACGCCAGGACGGAGAGGACCGCGTAGTCGAGAGCGCGGCGCAGCGGCGTACGGGTCAGGCCTGTGCTCCTGCTGGTGCTTGCGCTCATGATCAGTCCTCGTTGTCGGTGCGGACGACGCGGCGCTGGACGAGGGTCAGGACCACGACGATCAGGAAGAAGACGACCGTGATCGCGGACGCCTGGCCGATGTTGTTCTGGTCGAAGGCGGTGGTGACGGCCTGGTACATCACGGTGCGGGTGGAGTCCTCGTCCAGTCCGCCGCCGCGGATCAGGATGTACACCTGGTCGAAGACCCGGAACGACAGCACCGAGGTGAGCAGCGCGACGAAGACCAGGGTGCCGCGGATGCCGGGCAGGGTGACGTGACGGAACTGCTGCCAGCGGCTCGCCCGGTCGAGCTGGGCGGCCTCGTACAGCTCACCGGGGATCTGCTGGAGGCCGGCGAGCAGGATGACCATCTGGAAGCCGACGCCCTGCCACACGGACAGGACGATGATCGAGGCCATCGCGGTGGCACCGTCACCCAACCAGTCGAAGGCGCCCCAGTTGCCGAAACTCAGCACGTCCAGGAGGGAGTTGAGCATGCCCTGCTCGCTGCGGGCGAGGATCAGCCGCCAGACCACGGCGACCAGCGCCATGGGGAAGACGACGGGCAGGAAGAAGAAGGAGCGGAACAGGCCGATCGCCTTCAGCTTGCGGTTCAGCAGGATCGCGAGCCCCAGCGCCAGCGCCGTCTGGAGGGGGACGACGACCAGGGCGAACGTCAGATTGTTCAGCAGCGCCCGCAGGAACGGGCCGGACAGGTCGGGATCGGTGAACAGCCGCCGGTACTGCTCAAGACCGAAGAAGGTGGGCTCCAGCGGCGAGCCGAGGCGCACGTTGTAGAAGGACAGCACCACGGCGTAGCAGAACGGGATGCCGACGAAGGCGACGAGCCCGCCGACCGCGGGGGCGGACATGAGCAGTCCGTGCAGCCAGTCGCGGTTCTTGCGTCCGGGGCGCCCGGACTTCACGGAGGTCCTGGAGGCCATGGGTGGGGTCTGCTCCCGGCCGGAGGGCGTGGCGTGTGCGGGTTCCACGGTTTTCACGAGGGGGTCCTGTTCCCGGCGGGGGCGGGTGCGGCGTACGCGGGCCCGCCCCCACCGTTGGGGCCTGGGGTCCTGGGGGCCTACGGGATCTCGTAGCCGGCGTTGTCCGAGAAGTCGCGGTCGATGGCGCGGGCGGCCTTGGACAGGGCGGTCTTCGGGGCGGTGCCGCCGTAGATCGAGTTCAGGGCCTCGCTGAACTTCGAGGTCACCACCGGGTATCCGGCGGTCACCGGGCGGGTGACGGCCACACAGGACTTGCTGATGTCCGAGTCGCCGCAGGGCTTGGCGAGCTGGTCGGCGAAGAGCTGGAGCGGGCCGCCCTGCTTGTACAGGTCGCTGGCGGCGAGCGCGGACTTGGTGGCGGGCGGGGCGCCGTTGGCCTTCGTCATCGCGGTGACGCTGTCGTCGGCGAGCAGGTAGTCGAGGAAGGTGCCCGCGGCCTTGGCGTTCTTGGTGTTGGCGCCGATGCCCCAGGCCCAGGAGCCCTGGCCGGTCTTGGGGCCGTTGCCGAAGTCGGGCAGCGGCAGCACCACGAGGTCGTCGCCGAGCGCCTCGCTGTAGGCGGGGTACATCCAGTGGCCGACCCAGCTCAGCGCCACCCGGCCCTTGGCGAAGGCGTTCCCGTCGGTGTTGGCGTCGACGTACGGCTTCCAGGACTGGAAGGTCTTCAGCGCCGACACGACGGCGGGCGAGTCGACGGAGCCCTCCGCCTTGCCGTCCTTGAGCAGCGAACCGCCGGCCGACCAGACGATCGGGGAGAAGCCGTAGGTGCCCCACTCGGTGGCGAGTCCGTTGCCCTCCTGGATGTCGAGGACCTTGCCGTCGGAGTCCTTGGCCTTGAGCGCCTTCAGGGCGGCGTCGAACGTGTCCGCCGTCCAGGCGTCGGACAGGCCCTTCGGGTACTTCACGCCGGCCGCGTCCAGCAGCTTCTTGTTGCCGTAGACGCCGAGCCCGGAGTCGTAGACGCCCAGACCGTAGTGCTTGCCGTCGATCTCGCCCTGCGCCTTGCTGGCGTCGGTGGCGTTGTCCAGGGTCTTGGCGGAGAGGTAGGAGTCGAGCGGGGCGAGCTTGCTGTTGTAGACGAAGTTGCCCATGGTCGGGCCGTCGAACTCCAGGACGTCCGGCAGCTTGTCGGCGTCCGTGGTCGTGATGGTCTTGGTGTAGTCCTTCTCGGGTATCAGCTTCAGCTCGACCTTGACCTTGTTCTGGGAGGAGTTGAAGGACTTCACCGCGCTCTGCAGGGCGGCGGCCTCGCTCTGCTGGCCCTGGTGGGCCCAGACGCTGATGGTGCCCTTGCCGCTGCCGCCCTCGGCGGAGGCCCCGGTACCGCCGCCCCCGCCGCACGCGGCCAGCGCCGCCAGGGGGAGGAGGAGAGCCAGGCCCGTGCGGGCCGCGGGACGGTACCTCTTGGACCTCGGGATTCCGGCGATCATGGTTGGTGCCTCCGTGCGTCGGTGCGGTGATGAGGGTTTTTCGGGGACATGTGGGTTGGGGGAGCCGTCTGAGGGCCGGGCGGGGGCAGGGCGCGTCACTGCGGTCCGCGCGGGTTGGGCGGGGCCGTGGTCTCGCGCAGGACGAGACGGATGGGCATCCGCACCTTGTCGGCGGGTGGTTGGGTGCCCGGTTCGTCCAGCTGCCGCAGCAGCAGGCGGGCGGCCTCGGCGCCCTGGCCCGCGACCGGCTGGGCGACGGTCGTCAGCCCGACCACCTCGGAGAGTTCGTGGTCGTCGAAGCCGACGACCGACACGTCGTCCGGAACCGCGAGCCGGTGGCGGCGCAGGGCGCGCATCGCACCCATCGCCATCTCGTCGGACTGCGCGAACACGGCCGTCGGCGGCCGGGACGCGGCCAGCAGCTCGGTCATGGCGCGCTCGCCGCCCTCCAGGGTGTAGCCGCCGTCCGCCTCGAGGACCGGATCGTGTTCGATCCCGGCGTCGGCGAGCACCTCCAGGTACGCCTGACGCCGGTCGACGGGCGTCGTCCAGTGCAGGGGCCCGCTGGCGCCGGAGATCATGCCGATCCTCCGGTGGCCCAGGTTCACCAGATGCCGTACGGCGCTCTCGGCCCCCGCCCGGTCGTCGATGCCGACCACCGTGAACCCCTCCCGGGCGCCGCCGACGGTCGAGGCCAGCGGCACGCCGAGCGAGCGCAGCGCGGCGGTCTCGTCCGGGTCGGGGATCAGCAGCGACAGCACCGCGTCCACGCGCTTGCGGACCGGCAGCTTGGTGAAGAAGCGCTTGCGCGCCTCGGGCGAGCCGAGGTTGTACAGCAGCACGTCGTACCCGGCGGCGCTGAAGACCTGCTCGGCCGCGTCCAGCACGGTGCCGAAGAACCAGCGGCCGATGTACGGGGCGACCACCCCGATGGTGTAGGTGCGCCCGCTGGCCAGACTGGAGGCGGACCGCGAGGCGGTGTAGCCGAGCTGGGCCGCGACGGCCGCGATCTGCGCCCGCACTTCCTCGGAGACGCCCGGCCGGCCGCGCAGTGCGCGGGACACAGTGGACGCCGAGACTCCGGCGGCGCGGGCGACGTCGGTGATGCTGACCGTCACGGCGCGGTGCCTCCCGTCGGTTCACGTCGTTGTGGTGACTACTGGTCAAGTCGTGACGACTTGTGGGTGTCGTGACCGTAGACCCGCCCATCTTGTTGCGCAAGCGTTTGCGTTCAGATTTACTGGGGCCGATTTCGAATAGAGATCTTCTGGGTCAATGGACAGCGCATGCGTTTGCGCGCTCCGAGCCGACAGGAACTGTGCATGCGATACGCCCCGCCCGGCCTCTGCGTGAACGACTTCGCCCTGCTCCGTGACGACGACGGCACGTACGCGGTGCTGCACCTTCAGGGCCCCTGGACCGCGGAGTTCGACCATCTGCGGATGGAGACCTCCTACGGCAGGGCGACCTCCACCGACCTGGTCCACTGGCGACCGCAGGGCACCGCCTTCGGCAACGGGCTGCCGGGCCGCTTCGACCAGCAGGCGGTGTGGACGATGCACCCGTTCCGGCACGGGGACGGCATGGCGATGTTCTACACGGGGGTCTCCGGTCTCACGCCCGCCGGCTGGCCCCTCCAGTCCGTCGGGCTCGCGTACTCGGACCGCACCGACGGAACCGGCTGGCGCCGCCACGGCACCGGGCCGGTCGTCGAGGCGGATCCGCGCTGGTACCGCACGGGCGAGCGCATGGGCTGGCGCGACCCGTTCGTCGTACGCGACGACGAGTCCGACGGCTGGGTCATGGTGATCTGCGCCAGTGACGCCTCCCTCCCGGTGGAGGTCAGCGGCTGCGTCGCCCTGGCCACGTCCGACGACCTGGAGCACTGGACGGTGCACCCGCCGCTCGTGTCCCCGGGCGACGTCGACGAGCTGGAGTGCCCGGTGCTGGAACGGCTGGACGACGGCGGCTGGCTGCTGCTCGGCTCCATCGGCCAGACCCGGGGCTTCGAGGCGTGGACGGCTCCCCGGCTGCGGGGTCCGTGGACGCGGCACGGCATGCTCGGCCCGACGGGCGCGTACGCCCCCCGCGTGATCGAGGCTCCCGACGGCTCGCGCGTTGTCCTGCACACCACGCCCCGCCGTGTCGGTCTCAGTGACGAGGGGGAGCGGTGCCGCGGGATGCTCGCGCAGCCCAAGTCCCTTGTGGTGGAGGAGGGTTCGGCGCCGCGGCTGGAGTGGTGGGCGGGGATCGACGCCTGGCTCGGTGAGGTGACGGAGGGCCCGGCGCCGCACGCGGTGGGTGATGTCGTCGTGTCGGGGCGCGTGGAGGTCACGTTGCGTGCCGGTGGGGGCGGGGGTGGGGGCGGGGGTGGTCAGCCCGCTCTCGTCGTCGGCTGCGACGGGAAGGAGCTCTGGGTCACCGGGCCGGACGGGGTCCGCCTCGGCGAGACGGTTCTGGACGGACCTGTCGAGACGCTGCGGATTCTGACCGTCGGTGAGTATGTCGAGGTCTACGCCGACGGGGTGTTCGCGCTGACGACCCTCTGCTACTCGGGGAGGGCGGTGCCGTGGACGGCGGTCGGTGGTGGGTGGGTGCGGGCGGTGCCTGTGCGGGTGGTGCGTCTGCCTGATCCTGGTCGGGATGACGCGTCTGCGGTGTGGCCGGGGTTGCCGTTGGGGTGACGTCGGCGTCACCCGGTGGTTTCGCCCCCGCCGCCCCTACCCGTCCCATCCCTGGGGGCTGCGCCCCCAGACCCCGCTGGTCGGCCTTGCGGCCTCGTCCTCAAACGCCGGACGGGCTGGATATGCCTGGGCTCGGCCGGCCCTCCAGGCCCGGGCCTGGAAATGTCCAGAGCGGCCTCGCACGCTCCAGCGCGTCCTCGCACGATCCAGCGCCGCCCGCACCATCCAGTCCGGCTCGCACGATCCAGCGCCGCTCGTACCATCCAGTCCGGCTCGCACGATCCAGCGCCGCTCGTACCATCCAGCCACGCCCCAGCATCCAGCCCGGCCCGCACCATCCAGCCCCTCCGGCGTTTGAGGAGCGGGGGTCCGGGGGCTGGCCCCCGAAGCGGGGTCCGGGGCGGAGCCCCGAAAGGACGGGGATCCGGGGGCGGCCCCGCAACCGGGTCCGGGGCGGAGCCCCAGAGGGGCGGGGGTCCAGGGGGCGCAGCCCCCTTGGCGGGGTCGAAGGGGCGGAGCCCCTGGGGATGGGACGGGTAGGGGCGGCGGGGGCGAGGCACCGCCGAAGCGTGAACACTTCGCGGCGAAGTGTTCACGCCTCGGACGGCGACATGCCCCGGGGACGCGTGAGGGTGTGGGCGGCGAGGGCCGTGCACAAGGTCTGGAGTCCGCGGACGCGGACCGGCGAGTGGCCGGTCAGCGCCTCGATGCGGCCCAGCCGGTAGTCGATGGTGCTGCGGTGGATGATGAGGTCGGCCGCGGCCCGGGCGCGGTTGCCGTCGGCTGCGATCAGCGCCTCCAGGGTGCGCAGCAACTCCGGCCGTGCCACGACGGGTTCGATGAGCGCCACCAGGCGACGGGACACCTCGGGGTTTCCCGCAATGGCCAACTCCACTGCCACGTCGTCCAGTTGGTGCACGCCCGGCCGCCGCCCGAGCGCACACGCGACCCGCAGGACGTCCTCGGCCTCCCGTACGCCGCCCGCCAGTTCCTCGTACGGCCGCCAGGTCACCGAGATCCACACCGAGCCGCCGAACTCGGCACGCAGCCGGTGGGCCAGCCGCAGGGCGTGCTGCCGGTCCCCGGCGGGCGCCAGGACGTGCCCGTGGCCGCCGCTCAGCCGCACCAGGGTCCCGGCCCCGCAGAACCGCCCGATCACCCTGGTCAGGGCGTGATCGGTGAAGCCCATCGCCTGCACGCCCAGCACGGCCCAGGCCTGCGTCGGAGCCACGGGTCCGGTGGGCGTGGCCAGAGCGACGAACCCCGGGAGCAGGGGGCGCACGGGCGCCGACCGATCGGATGGGGCCGACCGGGCCGGTTCCGACGGGCGGAGAAGAGGCTGTGTGGCCATGGGCGTCGTCCTTGGACCAGGGGGCAGCGCCGCCGCCCGGCGCGGCCATCATGTACAGACAACAGGACGAGAGTCACAGGAACATCCGAGCCACATCAAAGCTTCATCAGAGCGGTCACAGGGCGGGCACGGCACGGTGCGGAGCGGGTCCGGGCGAGATACGGAGCGCGTGCGGACGGGATACGGGGTGAGGACGGAGGCCCCGGCCGTCGTCGTCACTCAAGATCACTCCAAACCCTCTGATCACACACCCCTCAGAGTTCTTCGGACAATCGCCGCACGGCCTTCCCCGGCCGCCGACCCGGCCCCAAGGATGCTTGTGGGCACCTCCCCGAGACCGTTCCCGCGCGGCAGGACAACTCCCCCTTGGTCCCGCCGCCCCGCTGGATCCCTCGTGGCGGAGTCCGGCAACGGGAACGGAACGCAGGTGTCCGGGCGCAGGCCGTACCAACGGGCCCGGACACCTCCGTCCTCGGCGGCCCCGCGACGGGCCGCTGACCCGCGCCCAGGCCGCCGATGAGTGGAATCCACCCGCGAACCTGGTCCAGGCGCTGAACGCGGGATTTGAGCTGCCGTTGGTGGACTGCGCGGTCCCGGCCCGACCATGCTGCAGCTCACGGCCGTGACGGGGCCGCGCCGAGTGGCTGAACGGGACGGTGGTGGGGCATGGAGCGGTCCACGAAGGGGGCGCCGACGCCGGAGAGGGCGCGCTACCGGCTGACCCCCGTACAGCGGGTGCTCCCGGCCCTGCCCCTCGCCGTCATGGGTGTGGCCGGCCAGATCCTCTTCCGGTTCCGGCTGGACGGGCCCCCGCCCCCCGGATTCGTCCTCACCACGAGCATGTGGATCGCCATGCCGTTGGTCGGCCTGCTCCTGTCCAGGCACTTCGGCGTCACCCTCACCCCGTCGGCGGCCGTCGTCCACAACCTGCGCCGGCGGACCATCCCGTGGCCGAACGTGCAGGCCGTCCTGGTCGAGCCGACCATGGGCACGCGGACGGTCGTCCTCTACGAGGCAGGAGGGCGCCGTACCGCCCTGCGCGCGCCCATCACCGGGTTGCTCGCCTGGGACAGCGGGTTCGAGGAGAAGTACCACACCGTCGTGAGGTGGTGGCTCGACCACCGCGGCCCCGACTGGACGCCCGTACCACCACCGTGGGCGGCCTGGTACAGCCCGCCGGCACCCGCCAACCCCTTCGCACCTCCCGCACAGACACCCTGAGGCAGGCGGAGAAAAGGCGTCGCCCTCTCCCGCGGGCGGAACTACCTTGGCGTGCATGAGCAGCCTGGAGAAGATTCTCGACGTGCCCGTCCTGGTGTGCGCCCCGGAGGGCGAGAGCATCGGCGGTGAGAGCGACGCCCTGGACCTCATCGGCAACGCCTCGTACCAGGGCGCCCAGTGGGTCGTCGTACCCGCCGAGCGGTTCGACGAGGCGTTCTTCCGGCTGCGGACCCGTGTCGCGGGCGACATCATCCAGAAGTTCGTCCAGTACCGCATGGGGCTCGTGGTGCTCGGTGACATCTCCCGGTACACGGAGGCCAGTTCGGCACTGCGGGACTTCGTCCATGAGTGCAACGGAGGCCGGCAGACGTGGTTCCTGACCGACATCGGGGAACTGCGGGAGAGGCTGGGGCGGTCCTGAGCGCCGGCGCCGCGGGGTTGCCCCCCGGTGGTCTTTGGCGGAACGGCGGGAATCCCCGCGGTGACATGTTCGCCCCAGGCAACTGAAGTGGCCCGCAGGACGCATCCCCGGCTTCCGGCGTGCTGTCTACGCGGGTGATCGAAGACAACGACCGGTCGGCGGACAACGCCCGGTCGCACGATCACTTCCCTGACCGCGATGGACCACCACCAGTTCCCGAAGGGGCACTTCTGCATGCGTAAGCACGGAATCATCGCCGCCACCGCCACGCTCGCCCTCGCCTTAGGAGGGGCCGTGTTCTCGGCCTCCGCCGCCCAGGCGGACACGGCGGCCGGGACGGGACCGGCCACCCTCCTCTACGAAGACGGCGCGCTCTGGTACAAGGCCGCCGCCGGACAGTCGAACCGGCTGAAGGTCTCCGTGGACATCGTCGACCTCGATCCCTCCCAGTTCGGGGACGACTTCCTCATCACCTTCCGTGACAAGTTCGACATGACCTTCGACGCGACCGCGGGCTCGCCGGCCGACTGCTCGTACCCCTCGGCGACCGACCGCACCGTCGTCCAGTGCACGGTCCCCACCCCGCTGGGCTCCGACGACTCGACCAACTACGAGGTCGACCTCGGCAACGGCGACGACACGGCGACGCTCGACGACCCTCAGGCGACCGCCGCGGTCCACGGCGGCTCGGGCGACGACGTCCTCAAGGGCGACGGACAGACGTTCTACGCGGGCGGCGACGGCGACGACCGCATCGACGGCGGCAATGGCATGGGCGCCAACGGCGGCAACGGCGACGACACCATCACCGGCGCCTGCGCCTACGTGTGCCACGGGGACGCCGGGAACGACACCCTCACCGGAACCGGCGAAATGAACGCCATGTACGGCGACGACGGCAACGACATCGTGCGCGCCGGGTCCGACAACGACGAGGTCTACGGCGGCAAGGGCAACGACACGCTGTACGGCGAGGACGGCAACGACACCATGTACGGCAACAGCGGCGACGACGTGCTGTACGGCGGCCGGGGCACCGACACGCTCTCCGGCGGTCCGGGCACCAACAGGGTGTACCAGGACTGAGATCCGGGCGGTCCGTCACCCGTGAGGGAGCGCGGCAGGGAGCGCGGCAGAGAGAGCGGCCTCCCTCACGGGTGACCCGCGCCGGCGTCCAGCGCGGCGCGGAGCCAGTCGTGGGCGGCGCCGAGAGTGGGGGCGTGCGGGGCGGCCAGTTCGCCGGCGAGCCGCCAGTAGTGGTCCATCACGGGGTGGGCCGAACGGTCGAGCCGACGGCTCAGCCGGCGGCGGAAGCCGGGTGTGTCCCGGGCGCCGTGCGCGTGGGCGTAGGCGGAGACGAAGCAGTCGAGTGCCTCGCCCTCGTGCGGCGCCCGCCCGGTGCGCAGGGCCGGCGCGGCCAGCTCGTACGCCTCGCCGAGACCGTCGTACAGCACCGTCGGACGGTACTCCGGGTCCTGCTCCGGAGGCGGGGGCCGCCAGTCGTGGCCCGGAGGGCAGGGGCTCGTGACCAGGGCGTGCAGCCGCGCGAAGGCCAGCACCTGGTCCGGGGTGGGGTCCTTGGGCGGCTGCGGTACGGCGGCGTCGAGGATCCAGGTGACCTGCCGGGCCGGAAGCCGTACGGGCAGCACACGCCGCCAGAAGCGGGCCGGCGCGGCCGTGTCGGGCGGGAGGGCGCCGTCGAGGAGGGCGCCGACCAGCCGCAGCCGGTCGGCGCGCTCCTCGGCGGTGCCCTCCCCCAGCAGGTGCAGCGCGGCCTGGCGCCAGCGCAGCGCGGCCAGTTGGGAGTCGAGCTGCTTCAGCTGCCCGGCGAGGACGTCCCCCCACGTGTCCTCCCGGTTGTCGGCGAGGACGCGGTCGATGTCGCCCACCGGCAGGTCGAGGGCCCGCAGCGAGCGGATCAGGCGGAGCCGGTCGAGCGCCTCGGGGCCGTACCGGCGGTGGCCCCCGGTACTGCGGGCGGCCTCGGGCAGCAGGCCGCGGTCGGAGTAGAAACGGACGGTCTTCACGGTGACGCCCGCCCGCTCGGCGAGCTCCCCGATGCTCAACATGCCGTCTGGCGCCACAGCTTGAACCTCCCTCAGGGGGAGTTCCTACCGTACCGGCGAGCGCGGGCGGCCGGAGGGGGCCGCCGCGGGCCGCGCGGACCGAACGGGCCGGCGGGGCGAGGAGGCGAACCATGACGGCGTTCGTACTGGTGTCGGGCTGCTTCACCGGCGGCTGGATCTGGCAGGAGGTGGCCGACGGGCTGCGGAAGGCGGGTGCCGAGGTGCACCCGGTGACCCTCACGGGGATGGGGGACCGCCGTGACGAGGCGGCGCCGGGCACCGACCTGGAGACGCACATCGAGGACGTGGTGCGGGTGCTCGACGGCGTGGACGCCGCCGAGGCGGTGGTCGTCGGCCACGAGTACGGCATCCACCCGGTGCTGGGCGCCGCCGACCGCCGCCCGGAGCGGATCACCCGGATCGTGTACCTGGACGCGGGCCTGCCCCAGGACGGCGACACGGCCCAGCTGTTGGTGCCGGACGAGGAGGTCCGCGCGCTGCTCCGCGACGGCCGGGCCGGTCACCACGGGCCCCGGGGGGACGACCGCCTGCTGATTCCCGCGCCGGCGTCCGCCGACGGCTGGCAGCGCTGGGGCAGCACCTCCGGTCTGACCGACGAGGCACTGGCCCGGCTGACCCGCCTCGCCGCACCGCAGCCGGCCTGCACGCTCACCCGTCCGCTCAGGCTCTCGGGCGCGGTCACCGCACTGCCGACCACGGGCGTCCTGTGCACCGCCAACGGACTGAACATCGCCCTGATCGAGGACCTGGTCGCGGGCGGGATGCCCCAGTTCCAGCCCCTCGCCAGGCCCGAGGTGGGCTTCTTCGAACTCGCCACCGGGCACTGGCCGATGCTCTCCTGCCCCGAGGAGCTGACCGAGGTGCTGCTCAGGGCGGCCGAGGGGGAGGGACACCGTGTCACCGCGGCCGACAGGACGCCCTCGTACCTCCGGCCCTTCGTACTGGACGTACCGGAACTCCCCCGCGAACGCACGGGACGGACGGACCTCTACCTGCCCGGCGAGCCCGCCGAAGGCCCCCGTCCGGCGGTGGTGTTCGTGCACGGCGGTCCGGTCCCCGCCGACCTGCGCCCCACACCGCGCGACTGGCCCGGCTTCGTCGGTTACGGCCGGTACGCCGCGAGCCTTGGCGTGATCGGCGTGACCGTGGACCACCGGCTGCACGGCCTCGACGACCAGGAGCGCGCCGCCCGGGACATCACCGAGGCGATCGAATCGCTCAGGGCCGACCCGCGCGTCGACCCCGACCGCATCGCGCTGTGGTGCTTCTCCGGCGCCGGGCTGCTGGCCGCCCACTGGCTCGCGGCGCCCCCGCCCTGGCTGCGGTGCGCGGCCCTGACGTACCCGGTTCTCGCCCCGCTGCCCGGCTGGGGAGCCATCGATCCCCGCTTCCGCCCGGCCGACGCGGTGAGCGGCGCGGGACGGCTGCCGGTCGTGCTGACCCGGGTGGGCCTGGAGAACCCCGAGATCGCCGCCACGGTCGAGGAGTTCCTGGCCGCCGCCAAGGAGTGCGAGGTGCGCGTCGAGGTGATCGACGTACCGGCCGCCCACCACGGCTTCGAGACGATCGACCACACCGAGCAGTCGCGCCGCGCCGTGGAACACGCCGTGCGGTCGGTGCTCGGCCACCTGCGCGGCTGACCCGCGCGGCCGGGCGTCAGCCGAGGTACGGACGCTCCCGGTGCTCGAGGAAGTGCGCCAGGCGCAGGCGCTGGGTCGGGTGCATGGGGAGGGCGGCCAGGTCCGCGGGGGCACGAAGCGCAGGTCCGTGGACTCGTCGGAGAGGGCGAGCCGGCCGCCGGTGACGCGGGCCGTGAAGCAGATGTTGAACTGGCGCCGTACCTCGCCGTCCGTGTACGCGATGATGTGCCGCGGGTCCGTGTACGTGCCGACGTGGCCCGTGATCTCCACGTCCAGGCCGGTCTCCTCCCTGACCTCGCGTACGGCTGCCCGGGGCAGGGACTCGGTGAGGTCCATGCCTCCGCCGGGCAGGGCCCACAGGTCGTTGTCCCGGCGGCGCTGGAGCAGGATGCGGCCCTGTTCGTCCGTGACCACGGCCGAGGCCGCGACGACCATGCTGTTGGGGCGGGGGGCGTTCGGGTCGTCGTAGTACTCGGTCCTCGCCACGGGCGCCCCTTCCTGTCGGGGACAGGGTAGGCAACTGTCCAGGAACGGTAGGCCGGATCCCCAGGGGGCCCGCGCGGGGTGCGCGGACCCTGGTCCCTGCCGCTTCCGCCGTGGCCGGAGCCCGCTGGGCCGGTCCGCGGGCGGCGCCCTCCGCTCAGGGTGCCGCCCGCGGCCGGGGCTGTCGGAGCCGTCGCGCGGCTATCGCTCGCCGTGGGCCAGTTCGATGTCGTGGTCGTCCACGCCCGAGCCGGAGACCGTGGTGTCAGCGGAGGCGGACGCGGACGCGGTCTCGGCCGGGTGGGCCGCGTGCTCCGACTCCCCGGCCGCGCGCCGGCGCGGAATGAACAGCGCGATGGTGAAGGCGAGGAGCGCGGCACCGGCGCCGACCGCGAGGACCACCTTGAAGCCGTTCTCGGACGGCAGGGCCGTGGTGCCGAAGGTGGTGGTCATCTGGGCGAGGATCACACCGGCGATGGCGCTGGCGGTCGACGTTCCGATGGACCGCATCAGGGTGTTGAGGCTGTTGGCGGCGGCCGTCTCGGACGGGGGCACGGCGCCCATGATGAGCGCGGGCATCGACCCGTAGGTGAAGCCGATACCGGCGCCGATGACGCAGGAGACCAGGATGAAGTGCCAGAGCTCCGACATCAGGACGATGTTCAGGCCGTAGCCGGCGGCCACGATCAGGGCGCCGATCATCAGCGTCACCTTCGGGCCCTTGGCCTTGGACACGGCGGCGGAGACCGGGGCGAGGGCCATCATCACCAAGCCGGACGGCGCCATGACCAGACCGGCCACGAGCATCGACCTGCCCAGACCATAGCCGGTCGCCTCAGGCAACTGAAGGAGCTGAGGAAGCACCAGGGACATCGCGAACATCGCGAACCCGACGGCGATCGAGGCGAGGTTGGTGAAGAGGACCTGGCGGCGGGCGGTGGTGCGCAGGTCCACCAGCGGCTGCGAGGTGCGCAGTTCGAACAAGCCCCACAGCAGCAGGACGAGGGCCGAGGCACCGAACAGGCCGAGGGTGGTGCCGGACGTCCAGCCCCAGTCGGCGCCCTTGGAGATGCCCAGCAGCAGGCAGACCAGTCCGGCCGCCATGCCGATGGCGCCGACCAGGTCGAAGCGCCCACCGGTGCGGACCCTGGACTCCGGCACGAAGCTCGGAACGAGGACGAGCGCGACGGCGCCGAGGCCGGCCGAGGTCCAGAACAGCACGTGCCAGTCGAAGTTGTCGGCGATGAGCGCGGCGGCGGGCAGGCCGAGGGCGCCGCCGATGCCGAGCGAGGCGCTCATCAGGGCGGTGGCGGAACCGAGCCGCTCGGCGGGCAGTTCGTCGCGCATGATGCTGATGCCGAGCGGGATGACGCCGGACGCCAGACCCTGCAGTACCCGGCCGACGATCATCGGGGTCAGCGAGTCGCTCAGCGCCGCCGTGACCGAACCGGCCACCAGCGTCACCAGGCTGACCAGGAGCATGCGGCGCTTGCCGTACATGTCGCCCAGCCGCCCCATGACCGGGGTGGCGACGGCGGCGGCGAGCAGGGTGGCGGTGACGGCCCATGCGGTGTCGGAGGCCGGGGCGTCCAGCAGCCCGGGCAGCTCGGGGACGATCGGGATCACGAGGGTCTGCATCAGCGAGACCACGATGCCGCCGAAGGCCAGCACCGCCACGACGAGGTTGGCCCGTGGTGCCGGGGCCCCCGCGTCGGGGGCGGGGCGGGCGAGGGCATGGGGCATGGTCGGGCCTCCGTTGGGGCGGGTCGGGGTGTGCGTGACTCGCCCAACGTAAGTCAATTGATTGACTTAAGCAAGCGCACTTCCAAGGCCAGTATCGGCTTCACCTACGGGGGAGGGGGAGGGCGGGGAAGCCGGTCCCGCCGCGCCCGTCGGCGTGGGCGGCGGCGGGACCGGGGGCCGCTACCCCACCGGCACCGGCGTCACCGCCGCGGCCAGGGGATACGCGCCCGTCTTCAGCGCCGTCCCCACCTTCCCCGTCGCCGTCGTGACCGGTACGAGCGCGCCGGCGTCGGCGGTCGTGACGTACGCCGTCGTGCCGTTCCAGTCCAGGGCGACGTCGAACGCGGACCGGCCGACGGTGACCGGGGTGCCCGGGGCGCCCGTGACCGTGTCGACCGGCGTGATCGTGTCGCCCGTGCTCGCGCTGACCCACAGCGTGCGGCCGTCGGGGGCGAGTGTGAGGCCGTACGCCTGACCGGTGACCAGGAAGGTCGGGCGGGTGTCGTTCGTGGCGGTGTCGATGGGGGTGACCGTGGAGCCGCCGGAGTTCGACACGTAGACCGTCCGTCCGTCGGGGGAGGCCACCACGTTGAACGGGTTCGGGCCGACCGGGATGGCCTTGCCCGCCGTGGCGGAGGAGCCGGAGGACCCGGAGAGGTCCAGCGGAGTCACCGTGCTGTCGTGGATGTTGGCCACGTACAGGGTGGAGCCGTCCGGGGTGATCGCCATGTTCTCCGGGCCGTCACCGACCGGGACCTTCGCGCCCGCCGTGCCCGTCGTGAGGTCGACCGGCTGCACCGCGTCGTCGGAGTAGTCCGCGACCCAGAGGGTCTTCCCGTCGGGGGTGAGAGCGAGACCGGCCGGTACGTCACCGACGCCCACCGTCTTCGTCACCGCGCCCGAGGCGACGTCGATGACGCTCACCGTGTCGGAGCCCTGGTTGGCAGCGTACGCGGTCCGGCCGTCCGCGCTCAGGACGACCTCGCCGGGGTTCCTGCCGACCGCGATCTCCGTCGACGTACCGGAGCCGAGGTCCACCGAACTGACCGACGCCCCACTGAAGTTGGCCGTCAGCACACGGTCGCTGCCCTTGCCGTCCGTGACCCGGACCGGGAGGGCCCGGCTGACCAGCCCGTCACCCGTCACGACGACGGACCGGACTCCGTCGCTCGCCCCGTCGGCGGCCGTGAGGCTCACCGTCGCCGTGGCCTTGCCGCCCGCCGGGACGGTGACGCTGCCCGAGGACGGGGAGACGGCCAGCCCGTCGGGGACGTCGAGGGCCCAGTGCACCGTCCTCTCCGCCGTGGAGCGGTTGTCCGCCACCGTGAGCGTGACCTCGCCGCTCTCCCCCGGAGCCAGCGACAGCGACGACGGCTCGAACGAGGCGTCCGGACCGGGGTCGGGCGCGGCCCGCAGCGTGGCGTCGAACAGGAAGCGGTCCATGACGCCGGGCGCGATCTGCTGCGGCACGGCGTCCAGCTCCTTCCTCTGCTGCTGGAGTCGGGCGTAGTACGTCGACACGGCCGCGTCGTCGCCGTCCGCCTGGGCGAGCATCAGCTGCACCGCCGTGCCGCCCGCCTCGCCGTACGCGCCGAGCTTGTCCAGCCACGCCTTCGTCTCCTCCAGGAACCCCGGGTTGCCGAGGCGGGCGCGGAGGTCGGCGGGGGCGGCGGCCATGGAGGCGAAGTAGGCGGAGAGCTCGCGCCCCGCCGCCTTGAGCCCCGGCCCGTCACCGCCCTCGTACGCCGTGGTGAAGGCCTTGATGAGCGGGGTGAGGGTGGGGGACTCGGTGGAGTCGAGGAGCGAGGAGTAGCTGTTCTCGGCGAAGACGCGCAGGGGTGCCGCCGCCGGGGGGCCGCCGAGATCGGCCACCGATGCGAGGAATGCGGCTCTCGGGTCGTAGGCCTCCGGGTTCCAGGCGTAGTCGGCCGACGTGAACAGGGCGAGCTTGCTGGCCTCGGCCTGGACCATCGGGTTGGCGGTGATGCCGGTGACCTCGGCCGGTACGCCCGGCTCGCGGCCCGTGTAGGGGCCGAGGAGGAGGCGGCTGGTGGTGTAGTCGTTGACCGGGTAGTTGTCCCAGATCAGGATCGGGTGCCCGAACACCTGCCGGGCCTGGCGGGCCTGTTGGGCGCTGATCGTGGGGGCGATGACCCCGACCCCGGTCCACTCCACGACCACCGAGGGGTCGAGCTTCTCGCGCAGGGCCGTCTTGTACGGGGAGTCGGCGAGGTCGGAGTACTCGGTCGGCACCATCTCCAGCGGCTGGACGTCGTCGTGGGCGTCGACGAAGTCCTTGACGACGGAGTTCAGCAGCGAGGCCTGCGCCGCGCCCGCCGCGCCGCCCCCGGTGCCGTACTCCTTCTCGTCCTCGGGACAGTTCCAGGTGGTGTAGCTGATGTCGTCCAGCGGGACGGCGAAGGAGCGCACGCCGATCGCGTACAGCGACGCGAACTTGGTGACCAGGGCCTTGCGGTCGCTCGCCGAGGAGTAGCAGACCGACAGGCCGGGCGAGAGGGCGTAGGTGAACCGGACGTGGTTCTCGGCGGCGCGGTCCACGAGCTGCTTCAGTCGGGCGAGCTGGTCGGCGGGGTACTCGTCGCGCCAGTTCGCGCGCAGGTACGGGTCGTCCTTGGGCGAGTAGACGTACACGTTCTGCTTGGTACGGCCGTAGAAGTCGAGCTGCGAGAGCCGGTCCCGCTGGCTCCAGGGGGCGCCGTAGAAGCCCTCGATGACGCCGCGCAGAGGGGTCGTGGGCCAGTCCCTGACCGTGGTGGCGGGGACGGACCGGCGGTCGCCGACCAGCTGACGGAGGGTCTGGGCGGCGTAGTACGTGCCGGTGGTGTCGACGCCGGACAGGGCGACCTTGCCCCGGCCGGAGGCGAGGGCGTAGCCGCCGGAGGGGAGCCCGGCGGGCGACTTGGCCCCGAGGCGGGAGAGGACCTTGGCGGTCGCCGGGTTCTCGGCCGGGCCGCCGACGTAGACGGTGAGGGCGGCGGGGGGTACGGGGTCCCCCGCCGTGACGGTGGTGATGGTGCGGGCACCGGCGTCCCGCAGCACCTTCTCGACGAGTCGGCGCGCGGGCGGGTCGGTGTCGCGGCCGACGACCTCGACGACGCGCCGGGGAACGGACTGGGAACCGTGGCCCGGCCGCACCTGCTGCGGGGTCGGCCACACGTGGGGGGCAGGGGCCGTGGCGTCGCGGTCCGCCGCCACGGCGGGGGCCGGGGTGAGGCCCGGCGCACAGAGAGCCAGGGCGGCCAGGAGGCCGACCACTGCCGGCCTCAGGGCCGGTCTCCGGTTCAATGTTTTATCCATCAAGGTGAATAGTGGTTGATGGATTCACCGCCGGGCAAGCCCCGCAGCGTGAGTAAGCGGCGTGAGGTGTGGGGGAGTTGGTCGGAGGGGGCCGCGGTCAGACGGCGGCTTCCCAGGTGAACCCGTCCGGGTCGGTGAAGGGGCGGGCCGTGCCGCCGAGGACGACGCGGTGCGAGCCGGTGCCGTCGGCGGGGACGCCGAGGTCCTTGGCCAGGCCGCGCCGCTTGTACAGCGCCAGCTTGACGCGGCCGGCCTCGCCGGTGGCGAACTCGGCGTACTTGCCGCCGAAGCTCCTGGCCACGGTCAGGCCCTGGCCGACGTAGAACTGCTTGCTCGCCTTCACGTCCTCGACGCCGAGCAGGAGGACGATCTCGTCGATCTCGCGGGTGGCCGGGCCGGTGTCCTTCTTCGCCGAGGTCGCGACCTTCCAGATGGTCCCGTCCGGCGCCTGGACGACACCGCCGTAGCCCCACAGCGACTTCGCGGCGGGCTTCAGCACGGTGGCGCCGGCGTCCACGGCGGCACCGAGGAAGCCGTCCACGGTGGCCGGCCCGGACACGGTGAGCGCCAGGGTGAAGCCGCGGAATCCGGTGGAGGGCGCCTCGGACGCCCGTAGACGGATGTGGGTCTCCACTCCGAACGCGGTGTAGAAGCGGTGGGCGGCCTCGGGGTCGGACACCTCAAGGGTGACGGACGCGAGGGAGGTGGTGGACACGAGGGACGTGGTGGATGCGGTGGTTGCCATGCCCCTCACGCTAGGGTCCGTCCCCCGGCCGGGGCTTCTCGATTCCTGACCGGTCTCGTCTCAGTGGGTTCCTTCGGGCGCGAGTGCCTTCAGGGTGTGTATGAGGGCGTGGAATGGGGCCTGGGTGGTGGTGAGGATGGTGTCGGGGGTGTCGCTTTCGCGGAGGTGGATGGTGGCCGGGGTGGGGGCGGCGACGTAGAGGCAGTTGGAGGCGTCGCCGCTGTAGGTGGACTTCTGCCACGGGTGCGTGAACATGCTGGAGCCTCTCAGAGGTTGTGCGCGATGCGGTGGATGAGGTCGCGTGACGCTTCGGGGCTCAGGGCGTTTCTCTCCATGTGGTCGATCACGGCTCGGTACTTGTTCAACTGGGCCTCACCGTCGAGGAACTCGCAGCCGTGGTGGGTGTCCAGTTGCACGGTGTCGAGTTGGGGGACTGCTCCCGCCACGTAGTCGATGCCCTGGCCGGTGCCGTGGAAGCTTTCCGTGCCGAAGGGGATGACGCGGACGGTGACGTGGGCGAGTTCGCTCATGTCGATTAGGTGCTGGAGCTGTTTGGTGGCCACCTCCCGGCCGCCGTATCCCATTCTCAGCGCTGCTTCGTGGATCGTCGCCGTGTACGGGGTCGGGTCGTCCCGGTGCAGAACCCCCTGCCGTTTGATGCGATGGGTGAGGCGGTGCTCGATCTCGTAGGGCCGCAGTGGAGGGAACACGCCGCGGAAAAGGGCACGGGCGTGGTCTGTTGTCTGAAGCAGTGCGGGGATGTGGATGACGAGGGCCACGCGCAACTCGGTGGCGTGGTGTTCCAGTTCCGCGAGGTCGATCAGCCCAACGGGCAGGTGCTCCCGGTACTCGTCCCACCAGCCGCGTGCTCGCCCGCCGGTCATCGCGGCCAGGGCGTCGACCAGTGCCGGGTCGGCGCAGCTGTAGGTGCGGGCGAAGGTGCGCACCCGGTCCGCGCCGACCGCGTAACGGCCGGTCTCGATGCCGCTGATCTGTGCCTGCTTGACGCCCAGCAGTCCTGCGGCCGAGCTGGATGTCAGCCCCGCCTGCTCCCTGAGTTTGCGCAGCTCGGCGCCCAGGCGCTGCTGGCGGAGCGTGGGTGTGGTGCTGGGTGGCACTGGGTTTCTCTCTCCGACTGTGCGTCTCCGTGGTCACCCACAGGAGGGAATTGTGAACTCTAGGCTTCGATCGACGTTAAGTATCACATCGCGCCCCGCTATGGTGTTCACGTACCGCTCAACTGGCCCCGCCCATAAGCCGGAAGCGCACCACCCCAGGCACTGCCACCGCTCGGCGCCCGCCGTTGAGTGATTCAAGTCCCCTTCCTCCCCAGAGGTGTTCATGGTCACCGTATCGCCGCCTGCCCGCACGTCGCCCGAAATCTCCACTTCCGAGAGCTGGTGCTACGTCCTCCGCCTCCCCCACGACCCCCGCTCGGCCCGCGTCGCCCGGATGACCGTACGGGCCGCCCTCACCAGCCACGGCATGCAGGAACTCCTCGACGTCACCGAGCTGTTGACGTCGGAGCTGGTCACCAACGCCTACCGGTACGCGGAGGGCCCGGCATCGCTGCGACTGCGGGCGCTCGGGGAGGGCCGGCTCAGGGTCTTCGTGTGGGACACCAATCCGTACATCCCGCCACCCTTCGACGAACCCCCGGCGATGGGCGCGCCACCCGCCCCGCCTCCGTCGGACGCCACTCGCGGGCGCGGCCTGCTGCTCGTACGCCAGTGCGCGGACGCGTGGGGCGGGTGGCCGCTCGGAGGGGACCGGCTCGGACGGAGCGCGGGGAAGCTGATGTGGTTCGAGGTGGGTGGGGCGGGCGCCCGGCGTCAGGGAGTGGCGGCGTGAGGCCGGCGCTGTTGTCCGACTGCACCGCTACCGTGGTCAGCACAGAGTACGGACCGAAGGAGCCTCGCGTGAGCACTCGGCCTGATCACGGGCAGGAGCTGATCCCCCGGCCGGAGCGAACTCCCGAGGCCGTTCGTGTCGCTCTGGCTCGTATCGCCCCCCCCCATCGGCTGGGCGAGCTGGAACGACACAAGGAGCAGGCGCTCACAGCCGCTATCGCAGACGGCAAGATCGGTCACCTCCAGCACTGGCTCACGTACTGGCACGCGCAGGTCGAGATCGAACGCCGCCCCGACCTGTCCGCCCGCTACCACGCCGCGCTCGCCGCAGTACACGGTACGGACGGCAGGGACGACCCGGCGTTCCGGTCCGGCATGAACGAACTGACTGCCGTCGAAGCGGAGGCCCAGCAGGCGGTGTCCGCGTGACCTGGCAGTGGGAGTACGACCCGGACGAACAGCACGTCGCAGGTGGCGCCCCTCCCGCGTTACTGGCCGAGGTCGAGAAGAAGGCCGACGAACTGGTCCATGCCGCTGCGGGGCGGCTCTACATCATGCAGGTGACCTTTCTGTGAAAGACCAGGGCTCGAGTACAGCCGAATGCTCGAGCTGAGGAGCCGGAGGGCTCACGAAACCTGCCCGGCCGGCACGTTCAGGTCTCGCTGAGCAGCGGCATGATCACCTTCGCGCGGCTAGCCTCACTGGATTTGGGCTAAGTGGAATCAGGCCAGGAACTGCCAGGTCAGGAGGCCCACCCCCAATCCGCTGCCTCAGCCCCTCGCCTTCCCGGCCGCCCCATCGGCCAGCAGCCCTTCCGTGAACCGGTGCAGTCGCCGGGCCTCTCGACCGCGAACCCGGACCTCGCAGCAGCTCGCGCTGGTCATCCTCTTCCAGGCGTTCGGCACGACGGTGGACACCACGGGTGCGCTGCAGCCGGCCTGCCGTGTTCTCGCCGGCGCGGTCGTGATGTTCGCGGCGCGATCGGCGCCAGCCGGGCCCCTGCTGCGCGCGGTCACCGCCGATCCGGCGCGGGAGGCGGACTGAGGACGCGGAAAGTCAGGACAGCGGATTCAGATCTCCGTGGGAGGGAAGCTGCCCAGCGGCGGGGACGCCAGGGTCCTCAAGGCGGTCCCCAGGCCCTGGCCGGGTACGCGGAACACCGGGTACGCGCGACACGCGGGGAAACGAGAACGGAGCAAGACCATGGCGAAGATCCTTTTCGTGATGACCGGCGCCGACCGGTGGACACTGGCCGACGGCAGCCCGCACCCCACCGGCTTCTGGGCCGAGGAGGCCGTCGTGCCGTTCGAGGCGTTCAAGGCCGCCGGCCACGAGGTCACCATCGCCACCCCCGGCGGCGTCGTCCCGCCGGTGGACCCCGCGAGCCTCGCCCCCGAGGCCACCGGCGGCCCGGAGGACGCGGCGAGGTTCGAGTCCGTCGTGCAGAACGCCGACGAGTTCCGGAAGCCGGTCGCGCTGGCCGACGTGAGCCTGGACGCGTACGACGCCGTGTACGTGCCCGGCGGCCACGGCCCCATGGAGGACCTGTCGGTCGACGCCGACTCCGGCCGTCTCCTCGCGCGGGCCGTGACCGGCGGGATGCCCGTCGGCGTGGTGTGCCACGGGCCGGCGGCGCTGCTGGCCGCGACGAACGAGGACGGCAGCAACGCCTACGCCGGCTACCGCGTCACCGCCTTCACCAACGCCGAGGAGGAGCTGGCCGGCAACGCCGCGAAGGCCCGGTGGCTGCTGCAGGACCGGCTGACCGAGGCGGGCCTGACGGTGGAGACCGGCGAACCCTTCGCCCCCCACGTCGAGGTCGACCGCAACGTGGTCACGGGCCAGAACCCCGCGTCCTCGGCCCCGCTCGCCACCGAACTGCTGAAGAAGCTCGGCTGACGGTCCTGGCCGTCCTGGCCGTCCCTACCGTCCTGAGCCTCCCGCCGCGGGATGGGGGCCTAACGTGTCCGGCGGCAGCAAGAACTCGCTTCACTGAGCAGGAAGTCGAAGCCATGACCGACAAGCTCACCGTGACCGTCCTGGGCACCGGCATCATGGGCGCCGCGATGGCCCGTAACCTCGCCCGCGCCGGACACGGCGTACGCGTCTGGAACCGCAGCCGTGACAAGGCCGAGCCGCTGGCCGCGGACGGCGCGCACGTCGCGGGCACGCCCGCCGAGGCGGTCCGGGGCGCCGACGTCGTCCTGACCATGCTGTACGACGGCCCGGCCGCCCTGGACGTGATGAGGCAGGCGGCCGATGCCCTGCGTCCGGGTGCCGCCTGGGCGCAGTCCACGACCGTGGGCATCGGGGCGATCGGCGAGCTCGCCGGCTTCGCCCGCGAGCACCAGCTGGTCTTCTACGACGCCCCGGTGCTCGGCACGCGGCAGCCCGCGGAGGCCGGACAGCTGACCGTGCTCGCGGCCGGGCCCGTCGAGGGCCGTGACACGGTGACGCCGGTCTTCGACGCGGTCGGCGCCCGTACGGTGTGGACCGGCGAGGACGGCGCGGCGGGCAGCGCCACCCGGCTGAAACTGGTGGCCAACAGCTGGGTGCTCGCGGCGACCAGCGCGACCGGCGAGGTCCTGGCCCTGGCCGAGGCCCTCGGCGTGGACCCGCGGAGGTTCTTCGACATCATCGAGGGCGGGCCGCTCGACATGGGGTACCTGCGGGCGAAGGCCGGGCTGATCCTCGACGGGAAGCTCTCCCCCGCGTCCTTCGCCGTGGCCACCGCCGTCAAGGACGCCCGGCTGATCGTCGCCGCGGGCGAGGAGAACGGCGTCCGGCTCGACGTGGCCGCCGCGAGCGCCGAACGCCTGGCCCGCGCCGCCGAGCAGGGCCACGGCGACGAGGACATGGCCGCCGCGTACTACGCGAGCTTCGACGAGGGACCGTAACCCTCACAGGCGCAGCACCACGAGCGCGGTGTCGTCGTCCGAGCCCTTCTCGGGGTCGGGGGCCAGGTGGTCCAGTACGGCGTCGGCGAGTCTCTCGGCGTCCAGGGCGTGGTGCCGTTCGAGGGAGTCGGCGAGGCGGCGCAGGCCCGTGTCGATGTCCTCGTCGCGGCGTTCGACGAGACCGTCGGTGTACAGGACGAGGGTGGCGCCGGTTGAGTAGGGCACCGTCGCCTCCTCCCGGGCGGCGAGGTCGTCGCCGGCGCCCAGGGGCGGGTCGGTGGCCCCGTCCAGGAATTCGACGGTTCCGTCAGCGTGCGCCAGGAGCGGGGGCGGGTGGCCGGCGCGGCTGTAGGTGACGGTCCGCCGGGAGCGGTCCACGACGGCCTGGACGACGGTCGTGGCGAGGGCGCCGTCGACGGTCAGCGCGTGCCGGGCGAGCGTCGTCAGCGCGGAGGTGGGCCGTCCGGTGGCCCGGATCGCGGCGCTGAGCGCGTTGCGCAGCTGGCCCATGACGCCGGCCGCCTCCAGCCCGTGGCCGACCACGTCGCCCACCGCCACGGCCAGCCGGTCCGCGTCGAGTTCGAACAGGTCGTACCAGTCGCCGCAGACATGGAGGAAGCCGACCGCGGGCCGGTAGCGCACGGCCACGGCGGGGTCCTCGGCCGACGCGGGCGCGGGCAGCATGGAGCGCTGCAGGGTGACGGCGATCTCGCGGAGCCGTGCCTGGTCCTCGCGCAGCCGTTCGTTGAGCTCCTGCAGTTCCTGGGAGCGGGTGATCAGGTCGGCGGCCATGGCGTCCTCGCGGCTGAGCACCCTGCCCGGGGTGACGCGGAGGGCCCGGCGGGGGCGGACGAGGTCGGTGACCTCCTCGACGCGGTGGACGACGAGCACGACCCGGCCGCCGGCGTCGAGGACCGGGACGTTGACCGGGCTCCAGTACCGCTCCTCGTACACACCGGGACGGTCCGGCACCTCCACGGAGTACTTCTGCAGGGCCATCGTGTCCGGTTCACCGGTGGCGAGCACCCGCTCCAGCGACGTGCGCAGGAAGCGCGGGCCGCTGGCCTCCGGGTCGGACGGGTCGTCGGGGAACACGTCGAACACGTACTGTCCGACCAGCTCCGCGAGGCTCCGCCCGGAGGTCCGCACGAAGGCCCGGTTCGCGTCGGCGATCACCAGGGCGGGCGTGAGCAGGAGCGTGGGCACGGGCAGCGCCTGGAAGACCGCCGCGTAGTCGACCGCGGTGCCCGGGCCGTGTCGGGCGGCAGGAGCGCCACCGCTGCTCATGCCTCATGTGTACTCCGCGCGCGGGAGCCGTGCGACCCGGCGCGTACGAGTGGCCGCGGGAGAGGGACGAGAGGGAGGTGGGGGCCGGTCGGCGGCCAGCACGCCCCATGTCCTTTTTATGGTGCTTTGCGCTGTTTTATCGGTCGGGTGGTGGTTAGTCGAGGGGTGAGGTACGGAGGCCAAGGAACAAGCCGGGAGGTCACCGACCACGTCGCGGCAACGAGAGGAACCCAGATGATCACCCGAGAGCAGATCCCCATGGTGCTTGACCACCCGGTCCACGACGCCAGGGGCGACAAGATCGGCGACGCCAGGCACGTCTTCTTCGACGACGTCACCGGTGAGCCGGAGTGGGTCAGCGTGAAGACCGGCCTGTTCGGCACCAACGAGACCTTCGTCCCCATCCACGACGCCTCCGTCGTCGAGGACCACCTCGAGGTGCCGTACGCCAAGGACAAGGTCAAGGACGCGCCCAACGTCGACGTCGACGCCGGCGGCCACCTGTCCGAGCAGGAGGAACACCGCCTGTACGACTACTACGGCATCGGCTGGGACACCGCCTGGCAGGAGCCGCGGGCGGCGCAGACGGGCACTGCCCCGACCACCGCCACCCCCACCGACGACGCGATGACGCGGTCGGAGGAGGAGCTGTACGTCGGCACCGAACGCCGTGAGGCCGGACGTGCGCGGCTGCGCAAGTACGTCGTCACCGAAGAGCAGCAGGTGACCGTCCCCGTACGCCACGAAGAGGTCCGCGTCGAGCGCGAGCCGATCACCGACGCCAACATCGACAAGGCGATGGCGGGACCGGAGATCTCGGAGGCGGAACACGAGGTCGTCCTCCACGAGGAGGAGGCGGTGGTGGAGACCCGGGCCGTGCCCAAGGAGCGGATCCGCATGACCACCGAGGAGGTCACGGAGGAGGAAACCGTCACCGGTGAGGTCCGCAAGGAACGCATCGAGGCCGAGGCCGAGGAAACCGAGGAGCCCGGAAAGCGGCGCCCCGGTCAGTGACCCTCGGCTGACTCCAGCACGCGAGCGCCCGGGACGGGAAGGGCGACGGCCCCCGCCCGGGTGCCCGTATGGGCACAGGGCTCCGGCCCGGGAGTCCGGATGGGCACAGCCCTCGCCTGGGCGTCCGGATGGGCGTAGGACTCCTAACACGAGTGGTGGGCTTGACCTGGTCAGAGGTCGGTGTCGTGCACGCGGCCGCCGGATGGCGACGCGGTCAGCCGCGTAGTCGCACGCGATAAACCTGGCGACGTCGGCGATCATCCCCGGGATACTGGTCGCCCATGGATCAGGTCAAAGTCGTCGTCGCCCATTCCGAGCGCGCGACTCTGCGCGTCGGCGACGTGTTCTTCAAGGTGGACGCCGATCAGGCGCGCATTGACGTCGAAGTCGAGGCGATGTCCCTCGCGCCGGTCCCGACCCCGGAGGTCCTGTGGCGCAAGCCGCCCGTGCTCGCGATCGCCGCACTCCCGGGGACGACGCTTGGGCGCCTCGGCGGGCCGTCGACCGGGTCGCCGGCGGCGTGGGCCGCGGCGGGCGCCGTCATCCGGAAGCTGCACGAAGCGCCGCTGCCGCCCTGGGCCGGCCGGCGCCGCCGGAGTCCCGACGAGTTGGTGGTGGAACTCGACGGCGAGTGCGAGTTGCTCGTGACGAACGGCGTCCTGCCCGCCGACCTGGTCACCCGCAACCGCCAGGTCGCCGAGGCCGCGCTCCGGCCGTGGACTCCGGCGTTCACGCACGGCGACCTGCAGATCGATCACGTCTTCGTCGACGGCGACGAGGTCACGGGCATCATCGACTGGTCCGAGGCGGGCCGGGGTGATGCCCTGTTCGACCTCGCTACTCTGACGCTCGGACACGAGGAGCACCTCGGCGACGTCATCGCCGGTTATGGCACCGACGTCGACCTCGACGTGATCCACGCGTGGTGGTCGTTGCGAAGCCTGCTGGGGGTTCGCTGGCTGGTCGAGCACGGCTTCGACCCGTTCGCGCCGGGCTGTGAGGTCGACGTGCTGAGATCCCGGATGTGACACTGCGCGGGCCCGACTGCTACGACTGCGTTCTGACGCATCGAGCAGGCCAACCCCTGGGACGATCGCTCGCCCTTGCGCGTCCGGCTCGGCGGCGGTCCCTCCTCACTGCCGAGTCCCGCGGCGCGGGCTGCGGCGGCCGCCGAGCACTGTTCTGCGGAACGGTGGCGCCGGCGGTGTCGGATGAGGCAGACGCTCCGTCATATCGGTCCGCTCCCTTGCGCGCTGGAGAGATCTCACCGGGTCTGATCCTCCGTGGGGAGGATGTAAGGCGCATGGTCAGTCCATGACAATTACGCGGTCAGTGCCTCGCAGGTACTCGCATGTCCGGACCTGGAAAGGAACCAACCTTGCGCATCACCCGGCTCATCGGCACCGTCCTGGGCACCACGCTCCTGCTGACCACCGCGTTACCCGCGGCGTCCGCCGGCACCGGAACCACCCCACCCGCGGACGGACTGGACCGCGCCGCCCTGCGCACCACGCTCGGCGCCGTGCACGAGGCCGGCATGTACGGTGCCTTCTCGTCCGTCCGTGAGGGCGACGACCGGTGGACCGGCGCGGCCGGGCTCGCGGACGTGGACACGAAACGCCCCGTCACCCCCGGCATGCGGCAGCGCGTGGGCAGCATCAGCAAGACCTTCACCGCCGTCGCCGTGCTCCAGCAGGTGGAACGCGGCCGGATACGCCTCGACGCGCCCGTCGCCGACTACCTCCCGGACCTCGTACCCGGTGAGCGCGGCCGGGAGATCACCGTCCGCATGCTGCTGAACCACACCAGCGGAATCGCCGACTACATCGCGGGCGCCTTCCCCTCCCTCGCGCAGGGCTCCACGTCCAGCCTCGACGAGGAACGTTTCCGCTCGATCCGCCCCGGCGAACTCGTCCGGCTCGGCCTGGAGGCGCCCGCCACCGGACGGCCCGGCGAACTGCCGGGGTCGTACTCCAACACCAACTACGTCGTCGCCGGGCTGATCCTGGAGAAGGTCACCGGCCAGGACGCGGGGACCTACCTCACCCGCAACGTCATCAACCGGGCCGGGCTGCGCCACACCACGTACCCGCGCACCCCGTACATCAAGGGCCCGCACGGCCGGATGTACGAGTCCTGGTACGGCCTGATCGACCCGCCCCGCGACTACAGCGTCTACGACATGTCGTGGGCGAACACGGCGGGCGCGATCGTCTCGACCACCGACGACCTCAACCGCTTCTACCGCGCCCTGCTGGAGGGCCGTCTGATCGGCCGGGCCGCCCTGGACGAGATGCGGCGCACCGTGCCGGTGCGCGTGGGCGCGGCCGTCCTCGACCACTACGGCCTCGGTCTCTACGCCCTCGACGTGCCCGGCTGCGGCCGGTTCTGGGGCCACGACGGCGCGGTCTTCGGGGCCGGCACGATCGCCCTGTCCAGCCCTGACGGCGAGCGCCAACTCGCCCTGGCCTTCAACCTGATGAAGTACCAGCGCCTCAACGAGGACGGCACCGCGTGGGAGCCGAGCCCGATCGACGACGCCCTCAACACGCACATCGCCCGCGCGCTCTGCCCGGCCACGGGGCCCGGGGCGGAGCCGGAGTCCCGGACGGCGACCGCCGACACCCGCCGGCTGCTCCCGGAGGTGCTGCCCGGTGCCGACCTGGCTCCCGGCACGTGGCTCAGCCGTCGCTGAGCACGCAGTAGTCGCTGGGCCGTGACAGGCTCGGAGGGGCGGTCGGCGCGCGCTTCCGCGCCCGGCCGCCCCTCGGTGTTGGTACGGAGAGGCTCGGCGCCGGTACGGAGAGGGCGGCGTGCCGCTCGTGGATCCCCGTGGCGTATAACCGCCCCATGCTCTACCACATAGTCCCGCTCGCCGACTGGACCGCCGACCCGGCCCGGCCGTACGCCCCCTCCTCCCTCGCGGAGGACGGATTCGTGCACTGCTCGCCCGACGAGCCGACCACGCTGGCCGTCGTCAACGCCTTCTACCGGACCGCGCCGAGGCCGCTGCTGGTGCTGCTGCTCGAAGAGGAACGGCTGACCGCCACGGTGGAGTGGGAGGAGCCGGTTCCCGTGCCGCCGCCCGGGGTCCCGGAGGACGTCCGGTTCCCCCATGTCTTCGGGCCGCTCGACCGCGACGCCGTCGTGCGGGTCCTCACGGTCCGGTGGGACGAGGAGGGGCGGGCGGCAGGGCTGGAGGAGTCGAGCTGACCTCCCGGTCGGGCCGGCCCTCCGGTCGGGCCGGCCTTCCGGTCGGGCCGGCCTTCCGGTCAGCCCAGGCACACCACGAGCAGGCAGAGCTGATCCGGTGCCGTCTCCTCCGGGGCCGGGGTCGACGGTGTCGTGCCGGAGCCGGAGCCGGAGCCGGTGCCGGAGCCGGAGTCCGATCCCGAGCCCGAGCCCGAGTCGTCGGGCGGGGCGGGCGTGGGGGTCTGCGCGTCCGAGCCCGTGTCGTCGCTCTGGCCGGAGCCCGATCCGCCGGTGGAGGGGGAGGTGGGCTGCGGCTTCGGGGCCGCCGGCGTGTCCGTGCGGGGAGCGGTGTCCGTGTCCGGCCGGGCCTGCTGGCGGGAGACATGCGGCGGGGCGGCGGCGGACTGCTCGCGCGGGGAGTCGGTCTCGGGCGACTTCGCGGGGGCGGGCGAGGAGCCGCGCGCGTGCTTCCCCGGCGACTCGGGGAGGGTGTACTCCGTCGTCGGCTCCTCGACTCCGCCGTTGGTGCGCGGGAGTTCCGGCGCGGTGGCCGCCTGTGCCTTGTCGGTGGAGGAGGAGCGGTCCATCGAGGCGAAGGTCAGGCCGCCCCCGATGAGGGCGACGGTGGTCGCGACGACGGCACGGCGCTGGCTCTTCTTCCAGCGGGCCCGCTGGCGCCGCCGCGCGGCCCGCCCCTCCGGTGCGAGCGGGGCGCCTTCGGGGCCGGCTACGTCCTCGACGTCACCGGACGGGCCGGTCGCCGGGGACTCGTGCACGCCGGCTCCGAGCGCCGCCGTGCTGCCGGGACCGCTCTCGAACCACGAGTTCCGCGACTCCGCGGGCTCCCACGGCGCGGCCGTGTCCGCCGGGTCGCCGGTCGGCGCCGTGGTGGTCCGGGGCGGGAGGGAAAGGCCGCCCGAGGTCGCCGGAGCGATGTCCGGGGCGTAGGCGCCGCACCCGGGGCACACCAGGGCGCCATTGAGATGTCGACGGCACGAGGAGCAGTAGTCCATCAGTGGTGTCTTCCCGGGTTGACAGGGCCCCCGTCGACCCAGCCGGGGGCGGCCTGGTCACGGTCGCGCGTGGTATCGGTCGGCCTGTAACCGTAACGAGACATTCGAATGCGTGTGTGGAGGCCGTGTGACACTCCTGCACGGATTCCCCGGCCCGAAGCATGGGTTTCGGCCATCCGTCACTCGACGGACAGCGGATGAACGGGGTGTTCCCGGACGTTCGGCCCCGGATGTATCCCTCATCCCTTCCCCCTTTTTTCGGCCTCACCAGGCAACCTCGGCGGTCTTTTCAGCTGTCTCACAGATTGCTCACAGTTTCGGCGCGGGGTGCGTGGGATGCGCCCTGCCGTCGGTCGGCCGTGGGCTGTCCAGTCCGATGCCACTGACCATGGCACTCGCAGACGAGGAACCGATGACCAGACAGGAACACCGCAGTCGCGCACGGCGTGTCGCGCTCTCCACCGGAGCCGCGCTCACCGTGGTCGCCGCCGTCGCGGGGGCCGCTCCCGGGGCCGGGGCGGGCACGGCGAGCACACCCGGGACGCCGAAGCTCAAGCTCATCGCCGCGTCGAACTCCGTGACCCTCGACCGCTGGGAGGGGGAGGGCGGTGTCTACCTCGACCTCGGCACGTATCTCACGGTCGACGGCGCGCCGTTCGAGTTCAAGGTGACCCGCAAGTCGTACAAGGACCCGGTCGTCGCCAAGCAGGTCCTCCGCGACGGCACGACCACGAAGACGAGGAAGCTGCCCGCCGGGATGGTGAAGGACTTCACCGGACTGTCCGGCTTCCTCAACGTGACGATCAAGAACACGGCCGGCGAGGTCGTGGCCAAGGACAAGGGCACCTACTGCCCGAACAACGCCGCGGGCCGTATCCGCCCGGACGCCCCGGCGACCTCGCGCTACCCGGAGAGCTGCCCCACCAACCCGTTCACGCTGGGCTCCGTCTGGGGTGTCGAGAACGGCTGGGCGTCCAACACCAGCACGTTCGACTACAACCGGCCGGTGGACCTGCCGGCGGGCGAGTACACGGCCACGGTCTCGGTGGCCAAGAAGTACCGCGATCTGTTCGGCATCCCCGACGAACGGCCGCGCATCAAGTTGACGGTGCGGCAGTTCGACGACGGCGAGGGCGAGGGTCTGGCCTCCTCGCGGTCCTCCGCCCAGCACGGAGCCGGCCACGGCTCCGGCCACGGCGCGCCCTCCGCACCGTCCGGCCGGGCCTCCCACCACTACGGCCCCCGCGGCGCCGACGCCCCCACCCCGGGTGCCCTGTCGCACGCGCTGGTGGACCGCGGTACGGCGTCCCACCTGGGTGACGGGCGCGGACACACCGACGGCTCGCGCATCGCGCCCGCGCTCAAGCCGAACGCCAAGCGGCCCACCGGCCGCGCGGGCGTCCCGGCGGACGTGCCGAAGCCGGACCTGCGGTCCCTGCCGGCCTGGGACATCGCCATCACCGACGGCGAGGACGGCGACGCGCCGGGCAAGGACTACCTCGCCTTCAGCGCCAACGTCTGGAACGCGGGCCCCGCGCCCCTCGTCGTGGACGGCTTCCGCAGCCCCGGCAAGGACCTGATGGACGCGTACCAGTACTTCTACGACGCGGACGGCAAGCAGGTCGGGTACACGCCCACCGGCACCATGGAGTGGGACCCGCGCGAGGGCCACGAGCACTGGCACTTCACGGACTTCGCCAGCTACCGGCTGCTGAGCGAAGACCAGACCAGGGAGGTGCGCAGCGGCAAGGAGGCGTTCTGCCTGGCCAACACCGACGCCGTCGACTACACGGTCAAGAACGCCAACTGGCATCCGTACAACACCGATCTGGAGACGGCCTGCGGTCAGCAGAACTCGATCTCCGTGCGTGAGGTCCTCGACGTCGGCTCCGGCGACACGTACACCCAGTACCGTCCCGGCCAGTCCTTCGACGTCACCGACCTGCCGAACGGCACGTACTACATCCAGGTGATCGCCAACCCGGAGAAGCGGCTGAAGGAGACGAACCTCAAGAACAACGTCGCCCTCCGCAAGGTGATCCTGGGCGGTACGCCGGGCGCCCGCACCGTGCAGGTCCCGCCGCACGACCTGATCGACGCCCCGTAACCCGGCCCCACAGGACGAGAACCAGGGCCCGCAGGACGAAACTCCCAGGTCACCGACCTGGGAGTTTCGTACGTCGCGGGTGCCGTCACGGCGCTCGCAGGGCCTCGGCGGGCGGGGTGCGCAGGGCCTGACGGGTGGGCAGGTCGATGGTGAGGAACGCCGTCACCACGACCGTGACCGCGATGGCCGGCAGCAGCCAGACAGGGCCCTCTGGCCAAGGCCGGCCGAGGAAGCCCTGGCCGAGCAGCGCGAGCGGGACGGCGGACAGCAGCAGGCCCGTGGTGAGCGCGGCGGAGGCGATCACCGCGGCCTCCCGGCGCATCATCACCCGGATCTGACGTGGCGTCGTGCCGACCAGACGCAGGGCGGCGATCTCGGCCCGCCGCTGGGCGGTGGCGGCGACGAGCTTGTTGGCGATGCTCAGCAGCAGGTAGCCGAGCAGGACCACGATGACGGCCAGGTTGATCCACACCTCGGGCGGAGTTTCCGTGCCGTCCGTGCCGCCCGTACCGGAGCCGGGACCGGTGTCCTCCGTGGCCACGGCCAGGCCGGGCCGGGCGGCGGCCAGCGCGTTCAGGGCGCGCCCGGCGGCGGCGGTGCCGTCGGTGCGGACGAGGATGCTCTGGTCCAGGTCCGTCGAGGTGTGGCCGGCGGCCAGGTCGTGGGAGAGGACCACCGGGCCGAAGCCGAGGCCGCGGTCGTAGACGGCGACGACCCGGGCGTCGACCCTGGCCCCGTCACCGAGGACCAGCCGCACCCGCTGCCCCTTCTTGGCTCCGCGTGAGCGGGCGACCTCGCTGTTCACGGCGACCGTGGCGCCGGTCAGGGCGGCCAGGCCGCCGTCCCGTACGCCGAGGTCGACGACGTCCGCCGCGTTCGGCGCCAGGATCACCGCGGAACTCGACTCGGCCACCGTGTCCCCGAACTGACGGTACGACCACACGACGCTGGTCGTGCTGACGGGTGCCGCCGCCCGTACGCCCTTCACGTCCTTCAGGGCGGACAGGGTGTCCGGCGGCAGTCCGCCCAGGCCCGGCGCGCTCACGCGGTACTGGGCGAGGGTGCCGGTGCGGGTGTCCTGCTGGGTGGCGGCCATGACGGTGGTCTGCGCGAAGGTGTACGTCAGCACGAACACGACCGCCATGGCGAGCGGGCTGACGACGCTCGCGATCCGCAACGCGTAGGCGCGGACGTTGGCCATCGCGAGCCAGGTGGGGGCGGGCGTGCCGGGCCGCAGACGCCGTACCGCGGCGGTGCCCGCGCCCTTGACCAGGGCAGGTCCGGCCAGCGCCAGTCCGATCGCGGCGACGATGCCCGCGATGGACGTGGTGGAGGCACCGAGGACGGTACGGGACAGCAGGGGGGCCGCCGACAGGACGGTCGCGGCGACGATCAGCAGCAGGCCGGCGCGGGTCCGCAGCCTCGACGGCCGGCGGGGCTCGCTGCGGGACTCGGCGACCGCCTCGGTGGCCGGCATGCGGGAGGTGCGCCAGGCCGCGCACCGGGCCGAGATCCGCACGGACGCCGCCATGAGCACGATGGTGGCGAGCGCGGGGAACGGGCTGATGGCCAGGGGGAGTTCGGGCGGGAGGATGCCCCGGTCCGCGAGCATGCTCCGGAACTGACCGGCCAGCAGATAGCCCAGGCCCACGCCCGGCGCCACGGCCACGGCGGCGACGAGGGTCGACTGGGCGGCGGCCAGGCGGCGGATCTGCCGCGGGGTCGCCCCCACGGCACGCATCAGAGCCAGGTCCCGGCGCTGTCCGGCGACGGCCACGCCCAGCGCGCCCGCCGTGACGAACCCGGTGATCAGCAGGACGATCCCGGCGAGCGAACCGGACAGCAGCACGAGCAGCGAGCGGGCCGAGCCGGCGCCGGGCGCCACGGCCTCGCCGCGGTCCGCGCCGGTGAGGACCTTCAGCCCGGTGTCGGCGATCCGGTGACGTACCGCCGAGGCGACCCGGTTCTCGGTACCGGGCTCGGTCCGCAGGCCGATCAGGTCGACGGTCCCGGCGCGCGGTCCCCCGCCGACCGCGCTGTCACCGCCGTCGCGGCCGGAGAGCCGCGTGGCCGTCGCGTCGGCGAAGTAGACGGCGGCATCCGGCGCCGGCGTGGGCCGAGTCGCGCCGACCACCGCCGAGACGCGGTAGGACGCGGCGGGCCCGCCGTTCGCGACGACCTTCACCCGGTCACCCACCTGGACACCGGCCGCGGCGGCGGTCGCACGGTCCAGCGCGACCTCGCCGGTCCCGGACGGCGCACGGCCCTCGACGCGCTCGTCCGCCAGCAGCTTCGTGGAGGACCAGCCGTGTCCGGCCGATGCGGGGTCCCCGGCCCGCACCGGTACGACCTGCCCGTGCGCGTCGACGAGCGCGGCCGGGAAGCCGATGTCACCGACGACGTCGGTGACACCCGGCAGCCCGGACAGCCGGTCGACCAGGCCCGCCGGGACCGGGGCACGCTCGGGCAGCGCGATCGGCAGGTCCTGGTCCGGGTGGTACTCCTGGTCGGCGGCGACCACGACGTCCGCCCCGGCGAGCCGTCCTGGCGGCAGCTGGGAGCGCAGCCCGGACTCGGCGAGCACCCCGGTGGCGGTGATCATCAGCGCGCCGCCGAGGACCGCGCACGCCACGGCGAGCAGCGCGGTGATCCGGTGGGCGGCCATGCGCAGGGCGAGACGCAGCATGGTCAGCGCTCCCCCAACGCGACGAGACGGTCGGCCAGTCGCGGCGCGGTCGGGGCGTCCAGGGACTCGACCACCCGGCCGTCGGCCATCACCAGCGCCTGGTGGGCGCGGGCGGCGGCGGCCGGGTCGTGGGTGACCATCACGACCGTCTGGCGCAGCTCGTCCACGAGGTCGCGCAGCAGGTCGAGGACCTGGTGGGCGCTGCGCAGGTCGAGCGCGCCGGTCGGCTCGTCCGCGAACACGACGGCCGGTCTCGCCGCCAGCGCCCTTACCACGGCGGCCCGTTGCTGCTGGCCCCCGGAGAGCTCGCCCGGGCGGTGGTCGAGCCGGCCGGCGAGACCGACCCGCTCGACCAGCGTGCGCACCCAGTCCCGGTCGGGGCGGCGGCCGGCCAGGCGCAGCGGCAGCGTGATGTTGTCCTCGACGGAGAGCGAGGGGATCAGGTTGTACGCCTGGAAGACGAACCCGACGCGTTCCCGGCGCAGTTCGGTACGGCGGGTCTCGTTCAGGCCGGCGATCTCGTGGCCGTCGACGCGGACGCTGCCCGACGTGGGGGAGTCCAGCCCGGCGGCGCAGTGCATCAGCGTGCTCTTGCCGGAGCCGGAGGGGCCCATCACGGCGAGGAACGTGCCGTGTTCCACGGTCAGTGACACGTCGTCGAGGGCGCGGACGCCGCCCGCGTAGGTCTTGGAGAGCCGCGCCAGCGCGATGGCGGGCGCCTTCCGGGCGGTGGCCGCCGCGGCGGGTGCGCTCATCGGGAGGCCCGCAGCCCGCGCACGACGAGGACGGCCGCGCAGAGGGCGGTGACGACGCCGAAGGCCAGGTGCACCCCGATGCCGGCGCCGCCGAAGGAGGCCACCGAGTTGCCGACCACGCTGATCACCAGCACGGTCCACAGCAGCCCACGGACGACGTCCCCACGGGAGACGGCGGAGTCGGCGGAAGCAGGGGAGTCGGCGGGCGACGCCGTGCCGGGCGCGCCGGCGGCGGTCGTGAGGCGGTACGGGTCCGTGTGCGTGCTCGTCATGAGGGCTTTCCTCTGCTCGGTTTCCTCGGTGGCGGTGTGTCTCCGACGCTATGGACCGGGCCCCCTCCCGGCCGATCCCGCAGCCGACCCGGTTCGAGGTACAGCAGGCTGTACTTCCGCCGCTCCCGGGCTGCGGCCGAACTCGCGGGCTGCATAAGGTCGTTCGCCAACAAGGAAGGGAGGGCGCATGGCCATGCGGGACATCGCGGCCCAGGAGCGGGCAGGGGAGCGGCACGCGAACCTCAAGGACATCGCCGTACGGACCCTGAGCGCGGCGGGCAGCGCGACCGGACAGCTCGGGAGCGGACTGACCACGGCCCTGCTCGCCCTGCTCGTGCTGGTCTGGCTGGCCGTCACCGCCGTGACGAGTCTCGCCGGGGTCGGGCTGCTGATGGCGCCCGCCGCACTGGGCGCGCTGCACGCCCTGGCCGGCCGGGAACGCGCCCGGCTCGCCCGCTACGGCCCCGAGGTGTTCGCGCCCGACCCTCCGCCCACGCGGCTGCGGCTCGCCCTCGTCGACCCCACCACCCGGCGGGAGCTGCGCTGGCTGGGCCGGCACGCCACGCTCGGGCTGCTGCTGGGCCTGCTCGGTGTGCTGCTGCCGCTGGTCGCAGTCCGGGACACCGTCTTCCCGTTGCTGTGGCCGTTCGCGCCCAGGGACGCGACCGCCACGTCCGTCGGCCTCGGCACCGCGCAGTCCTGGCCCGAGGCGCTGGCCGTGTCCCTGCTCGGCGTGGGCTGGACCGCCATCATCCTGGGGCTCTCACCCGGGATGGCGCGGTTGCAGGCGGGGCCCGGGCGGCGGCTCCTCGCGGCCGGACCCGGCACCGATCTCTCCCTCAGGGTCGCGGAGTTGACCGCCACCCGCGCCGCCGCCCTGGACGCCCACGCCACCGAGCTGCGCCGGATCGAGCGCTCGCTGCACGACGGCACCCAGAACCGGCTCGTCACGGTCACCGTTCTGCTCGGCGCCGCCCGCCGCCAGGTGGCCCGCGACCCGGCCGGCGCCGACGAGATCCTCGAACGCGCCCAGTCCGCCGCCGAACAGGCACTGGCCGAGCTGCGCACCGTATCGCGCAGCATCCTGCCCCCGGTGCTGTCCGACCGGGGGCTGGCCGGAGCGCTCGCCGGGCTGGCCGCCGAGTGCGCGGTGCCCTGCCGGACCGACGTCGAGGCACCCGAGAGATGCGCCGCGTCCGTGGAGGCCACCGCCTACTTCGTCGTCGCCGAGGCCCTGACGAACATCGCCAAACACAGCGGCGCCACCCAGGCGGCGGTGACGGTCCGCGCCCGCGGCGGCCGGCTGAACCTTCGGATCGAGGACGACGGCCGGGGCGGAGCCGCCGAGGAAAGCGGCTCAGGACTCACCGGGATCCGCCGCCGCGTGGCCGCGCACGACGGTACGCTCCGCGTGACCAGCCCGGCCGGCGGGCCGACGACGCTCGAAGTGGACCTTCCCTGTGGATCGTGACCTGCTGACGGACCGTGACCAGCTGACGGACCGTGACCTGCGGATCGTGATAGCCGAGGACGACCCGTTGCTGCGCGAGGGGCTCGCGCTGCTGCTGCGCGCGGAGGGGCTCGACGTGGTGGCCACGGCGGGCACTCCCGACGGGGCGCTGGACGCCATCGACACGCACAAGCCCGACGTCGCCATCTTCGACGTACGGATGCCGCCCACCCACACCGACGAAGGCGTCCGCGCGGCCGTGGAGGCCCGGCGCCGCCGCCCCGGCCTCGCCGTCCTCGTGCTGTCCGCGTACGTCGAGCAGTCCTTCGCCACCGAGCTGCTCACCGGCGGCGTGAACGGCCTGGGCTACCTGCTCAAGGAACGGGTCGGCCGGGTGGAGGAGTTCCTCGACGCGCTGGGCCGGGTGGCGTCCGGCGGCACCGCCATCGACCCCGAGGTCGTCGCCCAGCTGTTCACCCGCTCCCACCAGGACACCCGCCTGGAACGGCTGAGCCCGCGCGAACGGGAGGTCCTCGCCCTCATGGCCGAGGGGCTCGGCAACAGCGCCATCGCCGAACGGCTCGTGGTCACGGACGGCGCGGTGCACAAGCACATCCGCAGCATCTTCGCCAAGCTCGACCTGTCGCCGGCCGACCAGGTGGACCGGCGTGTGGCCGCGGTCCTGCGGTACCTGGAGGACGCTCGCCGCACGGCGTGACGACCCCGGCGGTACAGCCTGCTGTACCGCTCCTCGGGGCACGCACGGCAATGACCCCCGGACGCGTGGCTGATGTGCTGAATCCATCACGTCAGCCCCCTCCGAAGGGACATCGCGGTGAGCACCCAAGCACCCGTCAGCACCGAGACCGCACCGGCCGTCGCCGCCGCCGACGGCGTACGGGAGAACCGCACGACCGGCCTGCGGGGCAGCATCCGCCGACGCCCCCTGACCTGGTTCTTCTCGCTGGCCTACCTGCTGAGCTGGGCGGCCTGGACGCCGTACGTGCTGTCCGGGAACGGCCTGGGCCTGTGGCACTTCGCTTTCCCCGGGGGCAGTGGCGGCAGCCAGCTCCTCGGCGTCCTGCCCGGCGCCTACCTCGGCCCGATCACCTCGGCGCTGCTGGTCACCGGGGTCACCGAGGGGCGTGCCGGACTGCGGTCCTGGCGGCGCCGGATGACGAGGTTCGGCGTCAGCTGGCGCTGGTACGCCGTGGTCCTGGTCTCGGTGCCCGCGGCGCTGACCATCGTCTCGATGGAACTGGGTGACCGCGCACCCCAGGTGCCGTCCGTCATGATCCTGGCCGCGTTCCTGCCCGGCCTGCTCCTCCAGATGGTCACCACCGGTCTCGCCGAGGAGCCCGGCTGGCGCGAGTTCGCCATGCCGCGCCTGCAGGACCGCCACGGTCCGCTGGCCGCCACGCTCATCGTCGGCCCGCTGTGGGGCGTGTGGCACCTGCCGCTGTTCCTGACCGAGTGGGGCGGCGAGCACGTGACCTGGGTGACGGTGCTGAAGTTCGTCGGGACCGCGGTCGCCTTCAGCTTCGTGATGACCTGGGTGTTCAACCGCTCCGGCGGCAGCATGCCGCTGGTCATGCTGCTGCACTGCGGTGTCAACAACTACTACTCCCTCGCCTGGTCGGACATGTTCCCGGGGCTGTCCACCGAGACCGCGAGCAGCGCCACCCTGCTCTGCACCGTGTCGGGAGCCCTGATCCTGGTCGTCGCCACCCGGGGGCGGCTCGGCTGCCAGCCGGCGTCCCGGAGCGGCGCCCTGCCGGGCCGGGGGGTCTGAGTGCGGGGTGTGTGTGAATGCGTGCGACCCTGCATCCCGAGGAACCGAACGCTCGTCCCTAAGAGCATGGACATGAAGGTTGACCCGGTGAACGATCACCAGACCGAGCTCCCGCTGCGCCCGGTCCGCCGAAGCGCATACGTCGCCATCGCGGCCCTCGCCCTGGCGGCCGTCGCCTGGGCGGTGCGCGCCGTATGGCACGTACGACTCGCCGTGGCGGGGATGCCGGCGTCCGGGCCGATGGACCAGGGCGGCGGGCAGCACCGCCTGCCGACCGCGCTGGAGGACAGCTACCACATCGTCAACGCCCTGGGCGCCCCCGTCACGCTGCTCTGCGCTGTCACGTTCGTGTCCTGGCTGGAGCGGGTGCGCGACAACGCGCGCGCGTTCTCGGGGGAGCGCCCGCGCTACTCCGGGATCTGGGTGTACGCGGGCTGGATCGTGCCCGTCATGAACCTCTGGGTGCCCCGCGGCATCGTCGTGGACGTCCACCGGGCGAGCGCCCCGGGTGAGCGGCTGCCGAGCGTCGTGAACTGGTGGTGGACGCTGTGGCTGGCCGGGATGGCCGGCGGGGTGGGCCTGATCTACGCCGACGACGAGGACGACGTCATCGTGCGCGCCTACACGGAGGTATGGCAGCTGCTGCTGGCCGACGCGGCCGTCATCGGCGCGGCCGTGGCCGCCGCCCTCGTCGTCCGCACTCTCACGAGGACGCAGCAGGACCGCCTGGACGGCTCCTCACCGGCGGCCACCGCATCCGGATCCACCGCAT
>NZ_JBVIEE010000003.1:486628-677703 GCF_055572015.1 Streptomyces sp. NPDC030840
GCATCCGGGTCCGCCGCATCCGGGTCCGCCGCATCCGGGTCCGCCGCATCCGGGTCCGCCGCATCCGGGTCCGCCGCATCCGGGTCCGCCGCATCCGGGTCCGCCGCATCCGGGTCCGCCGCATCCGGGTCCGCCCTGGATGCCCGGGGATGACCCCCTCTGTCTGACGCGCCTCACCTCTCGGCGATAATCCCGGCACCGTGTCAACCGTTCGTCGATGTGTTCGAGGAGTCGTACGTGCACTCCCGGCAGTTTCCGGACGTCCCGTGACCAGGGCCCTGCCCGGTGGCCCGGACTCCCCGGCGTCACCGGCCCCGGAGGGGACGGCGCCGGAGGGGACGGCGCCTGAGCGGAAGGCGCCCGCGCCTCTCATACCGGCGCCGGTCACGCTCCCCCCGCGTGACCGGCGCCCCCGCCCGGCCGGCCACCGTGATCCGTACCTCCTCGCGGCCGTCCTCTTCGCCGCGTACGCGACTCTCTCGGTGGCCCGCTACCGGTACATGGCGAGCCGTTCCTGGGACCTCGGGATCTTCGAGCAGGCCGTGCGGGCGTACGCCCACCTCCAGGCCCCGGTCGTCGACCTCAAGGGCCCCGGGACCAACGTCCTGGGCGACCACTTCAGCCCGGTCACCGCTCTCCTCGCCCCCGTCTACCGGCTCTTCCCCTCTCCGCTCACGCTGCTGCTGGCCCAGGCCGCGCTGTTCGCGCTGTCGGCCGTGCCGGTCACGCGGGCGGCCGCCGCGCTCCTGAGCCGGCGCCGCGGACTCGCCGTCGGTATCGCCTACGGGCTGTCCTGGGGCCTCCAGCGCGCCGTCGAGGTCGACTTCCACGAGATCTGCTTCGCCGTGGCGCTGATCGCCTTCGCGCTGGAGGCCCTCCTCGCCCGCCACTGGCGCCGGACCCTGCTGTGGGCGCTGCCGCTGGTCCTGGTCAAGGAGGACCTCGGGCTGACGCTGGCGGCCATCGCGGTCGTGGTCGCCGTCCGCGCCCGCCGGTCCTCCCCGCGCACGGTCCCGTACGCGCTCGCCGTGGCCGCCCTGGGCGCCGCCGCCACCCTCCTCACCCTCACCGTCGTCATCCCGGCCTTCAACACGGGCGGCGACTACGACTACTGGGCCAAGGTCGACGGCGGTTTCGCCCTCTTCGACGGCGCGGGGACCAAACTCTGGACCCTGACCTGGCTGCTGCTCCCCACCAGCGGACTCCTCGCCCTGCGCTCCCCGCTGTTCCTCGTCGCGCTGCCCACGCTCGGCTGGCGCTTCCTCTCCTCCGACGACCACTACTGGGGCACGGACTGGCACTACAGCGCGGTGCTGATGCCGGTCGTGTTCCTCGCCCTGGCCGACGCCCTCGCCACCGTCCGCCGCAGCCGGCGCCCCTGGCTGCGCTCGTACGCGCGGCAGCTGCCCGCCGCCGCGGCCGCGGCGGCCCTCGCGCTCACCACCGGCCTCCCCCTGCACGTGCTGACCGACCGGGCCGCCTACCGCACACCCGAGCGCGTCACCGCCGCCGAGAAGATGCTGGCCACCATCCCGGACGGCGCGACCGTGGAGGCCAACCTCGGACCCATCAGCCGTCTCACCTCCCGCTGCCGCGTCTTCTGGATCGGCAACACCCGCGGGATCACCCCCGACTACATCGCCCTGGACAACACCAGCGGCCGGTATCCCGACCCCCTGGGGTACGCCCGCCGCCTGCACCCCGGGACCCGGTACGTGATCACGGGCGCCCGCCTGGGCTACCTGGTGCTGGAGCGCCGGTCCTGAGGCCCGCGGCCCGGAACGCTCCCCGGCCGTGTCCACGCCACCGAGTCGGAGTCGACTCGTCCTGGAGGCGCGGGCCGAGGGCGTCCCCGTCGACGTGGTGTGGCCGGCCGGGGCAGCGCGCGAGAACTGAGGCCGTCCACCAGCTGGATTGTTCCGCAGCGGACGCCGGACGCGGTCTCCCGCACACGGCGGGCGGGAGACCGGGCCGCGGGTCGCGGCATCCGGACGGTGGGCTGGGCGTGGACGATCGGCCACCACGGTCGACCGCCCCAGGGCCCGGCGCGCCTGCTCCCCGGGGATTCCCCGGGAGATCCCCGAGGGGGCCGCTACGGGGTGTCGTCCAGCGTGATGGCGCCCGCCGGGCACATCGCGGCCGCCTCCCGGACGGTGGTGTGCCGGTCCGGGGCGGGCTCCGCGTCGAGGAGGAGGACGGTGCCGTCGTCCTCCCGCTGGTCGAACACCTCCGGTGCGAGCAGTACGCACTGCCCGGAGCCGCAGCACTTGTCCTCTTCCACGCCGACCTTCATGCCCGCCATCCCTTTCGCCCCTTTCGTCAGTTTTTCGCCACTGCACGGGCACCGTACGCAAGCCGCCGACGAGCAGGCCCCCGACACGCTGCGACCGCGGACAGGCGTGCGGTGGCGAGCACGGCGAGGGGCCCGGCCGGCACCGTCCTCGTGTGCCGTTCCGGGCCCCTCGTCCGCCCGCCCGCCCGCTCCGCTCCGTTCGCGTCGCCTCCGCGCGGTTCCGCCGGTTCCGCCCGGGCTGCCTCACACGTGGTGCGGGGTGCGCTCGTACCGCTCCGACTCGTACCGGGCGGAGGCACCGTCGCCGCGGCCCACGCACAGGGCCCAGATGACGAAGCCCGTGATCGCGATCATCACGACCGACCAGATCGGGTAGTACGGCAGGGAGAGGAAGTTCGAGATGAGGATGAACGCGGCGATGGCCACTCCGGCGATGCGCGCCGCCATGGAGTTCTGCAGAAGCCCGAAGCTGACGAGCACGGCGACTATGCCCAGGGAGAGGTGGAGCCAGCCCCAGCCGGTCAGGTCGAACTGGAAGACGTAGTTGGGCGTCGTGACGAAGACGTCGTCCTCGGCGATCCCCATGATGCCCCGGAAGATGGCGAGCACGCCGCCGATCATGAGCATCACGGCCGCGAAGACCGTCAGGCCGCTCGCCCATTCCTGCCTCGTCGTGTGCCGCGGTTGCCGGGTGTGTGTCGCTGCCATCGTTGTTCCTCGTTTCGTGTCGTCCGGCATGCTCAGCGACCGGAGGTGGGGGTGGAGCCGGTGGCACCGGGCGCACCGGGGTGCGCCGCCGGGCCGTGGCCGGTCAGGACCAGTTCCTTGGCCCTGCGGAACTCCTCGTCGGTGATGTCACCGCGAGCGCGGATCTCGGACAGCCTGGCGAGTTCGTCGACGCTGCTCGCCGTGGCCTTGGTGCCCGCGGCCTCCCTGATGTAGCTGTCGAAGGCCTCCTGCTGCGCACGTGCCTGCGCCTTCTCCCGGCGGCCCATGTCCTTGCCGCGGGCGATCACGTAGACGAAGACACCCAGGAAGGGCAGGACGATGGTGAACACCAGCCATCCCGTCTTCGCCCAGCCGCCCAGGTCGTCGTCGCGGAGGATGTCGACGACGACGCGGAAGAGCAGGATGATCCACAGGATCCACAGGAAGAACCAGAGCATCGTCCAGAAGGCGCTCAACAGCGGAAAGTCGTACGCCAGGTACGTCTGCGCGCTCATGTCCGTCCTCCGTCCCGGGGCGCCCGGGCGCTCGCCCGGCGGCCCTTCTGTGCCATCCTCAGCGTGCCCACGGCAAGACGCGGGCGGCCTCACCCGGCACGGGTGATCGTGCGGGGTTCAACGGGGAGTGGTGGCGCGTCACGGGGCCGCCCCTTCCTCGTGACCGGCGGGCGGGGTCGCCGGGGCCGGGCCCGTGGCCGCCGCGAGGATCGCCAGGACGACCAGTACGGCCAGGACGACGCCGAGGACGAGCGCCACCGCGCCGACCGTGGGCTCGTTCCAGAGAAGCAGCGCCAGGACTCCCGCCGCGATCACTCCGCCGGTGGTCCACCTCCGGTGGGCGGCCAGCCGGCGACCCGTCGCCCCGGTCCGCATCCCGGCGCGGCTCAGCGCACCTCCGGCGGCCGTCGTGCCCCTGTCCGCGGTCCCCCGGACGGCGACCGCGACCCGTCCGGGACCGAACAGGTACGCGGCCAGCGCCGTGATCACGGCGACGACCAGCAGGGTGCGGGTGCTGTCGCGCAGGAAGCGGACGAACGTGTCGTAGATCGCCGCCGCCGCGTCGGGAGGCAGCGTCGAGGACGGCACCGAGTCCAGGTAGACCCGTCTGGCGACGGCCAGCGCGACGAGCAGCACCACCATCATCACGCCGACACCCGTGGCCGTGACGATCAGCATCACCCGGTGTCCGGGAGCGGTCCACACGGCGAGGGCGGCGAGCGCGATGGTCACGACGGGCAGCCAGACGCCGACGATGTCCAGCAGCCGCAGCGTGTCCTGCGCCGTGCTCAGCTCCTCCGTGCGGAACAGGGTGACCTTCCGGTCGGGGGCCGGGATGTCGGCGGCCCGGTCGAAGCCCGCGTCGACGAGACGCTGCTTCACGAGGTCGACGGCCTGTCCCACGTCGAGCCGGATGGCGTCGCCCTCGGCCTGTACGACGCCCTCGTCGTCCCCGGTGAGCACGTTCATCACGGCGTCGTGGGCCTGCCGGTTGGCGTCCACCCACACCCGCTCGAAGGTGTCGCTGGTGACCACGCGGGCCACGACGCGGTTGACGACGCTCGTGACCGCGGCGCGCAGCGGACCGGTGAGCGCGTCGGCATCCTCCACGACGCCGGGCGGTGCCCCCGCGTCCCGCAGGGCCTTGGTGAGCGAGTCCGTCACCGCCTCGACGTCGACGTTCTCCACCACGCGGTTCGTGAGCCGGTCGATCAGGACGTCCTGCACGGCGGGCTCGGACGCCAGCGGCGCGACGGTCTCCACGTAGGTGTCGGTGTCGGAGACCGTCTCGTCGACCCAGGCCGCGACGACGGCCAGGGGGGCCAGCAGCAGGGCCAGGAGGAGCAGGAGCGAGGCGCCGACCTGGCGTAACCGCCGGTGGCGCACCTCGGCCGCCCGGCGCAGCCGCTCGTACTCCTCGTGCTCCGCGTCGGTCAGGACGCGGCTGGTGGGCGCGGTGTCGCCACCGGGGTCCGGAGAGGCCGGAGACGTGGCCGGGTCCATGCGGGCTCCCTCGTCTCGTCGTGTGAGGCGTCGGGCCGTGGGGCCGGGTCCCAGGTCCCGGGCCTGAGCCAGGCCCGGGGCGATGGCCCGCTTCCGGGGCCGGCGACGCGGGGCCGGCGACGCGGCGGTGGGCGGGGCTGGTCCAGCGTCGCGCTCGCCTCGGCCCGCCGGGTCACCCACGACGGGTGATCCGTCCGCACCGCGGTGGCGGTGAGGTGGGGACGGGAGGCACATGAGATGAGCGATCCCAGGACCGCCCGCCCGGACCCCACCGGGTCCGGGCCGGAGGACCCCACCGGGTCCGGGCCGGAGGACCCCACCGGGTCCGGGGCGGGGGAGCCCGCCCGGTCCGGGCCGGAGATTCCCTCTGGGTCCGGGCCGGAGAATCCCGCTGGGTCCGGGGCGGGGGAGCCCGCCCGGTCCGGGCCGGAGATTCCCTCTGGGGCCGGGGCGGGGGACCCCACCGGGTCCGGGGCGGGGGAGCCCGCCCGGTCCGGGCCGGAGAATCCCACCGGGTCCGGGGCGGGGGAGCCCACCGGGTCCGGGCCGGAGGGCCCCGCCCGGTCCGGGCCGGAGAATCCCACCGGGTCCGGGCCGAGGAAGCCCGCCCGGTCCGGGCCGGACACGCGCCGCCCGGACCCGCGGCTTCGCGCCCGCCGGCGGGCGGGGGTCGCGAGCATCGCCCGGGCACTGTTCATCGCCGTTGGTCTCGTCACCGCCTACTACCTGCTGCCCCTGGACGAGCAGGACACCGGCGGCGCGGCGACGCTGCTCGCCGTCGGTCTGCTGGCGGTCGTGCTGGTGTTCTGGTGGGAGGTACGGGTCATCGTCCGCTCGCCCTACCCGCGGCTGAAGGCGGTCGAGGCCCTGGCCGCCACGCTGGCGCTGTTCCTGGTCCTGTTCTCCGGCTCCTACTACCTGCTGGACAGGAACACCCCGGGCTCCTTCACCGAGTCGATGTCCAGGACGGACGCCCTGTACTTCGCGCTGACCGTCTTCAGCACCGTCGGCTTCGGCGACATCACCGCACGCTCCCAGACGGGGCGCGTGATGGTGATGCTGCAGATGGCCGGGGGGCTGCTGCTCGTGGGCGTCGCCGCGCGGGTGCTGGCGAACGCGGTCGAGGCGGGGATGCGCCGCCGGGGCGGTGAGCGGCCGGCGGAGCCGGGCGCCGGAACCGACACGACGAGACCGGACCAGGAGGGCGGGCCATGACCGTACCGAGCGTCTTCACCTCCTCCCTGCCACCGTCCGAGCGGGCGGCATACGGCAAACAGGCGCGCACCCGCGCTCCACGGTCGAGCCACGGCTGGTTCGAGGCGGACCAGCAGCGTCCCGATCCCCTCCAGGTGATCGAGCGCCAGTCCGCCACCCGCCTGCCGGATTTGGTGCCCGTCCGCTACGGCCGCATGGTCGAGTCGCCGTTCCGCTTCTACCGGGGAGCCGCCGCGATCATGGCGGCGGACCTGGCCCCCGTCCCCAGCACCGGCCTGCAGGTGCAGCTCTGCGGCGACGCCCATCCGCTGAACTTCCGGCTGCTCGCCTCACCGGAGCGCCATCTCGTCTTCGACATCAACGACTTCGACGAGACCCTGCCCGGGCCGTTCGAATGGGACGTCAAGCGGCTGGCGGCCGGCTTCGTGACGGCCGCCAGGGAGAACGGCTTCAGCGCCAAGGAACAGCACACCGTCGTACGGACGTGTGTGAGGGCCTACCGGACGCGCATGCGTGACTTCGCCGGCATGCGCACCCTGGACATCTGGTACGCCCAGGACGACCTGGACCGCATGCGCGAGCTGATGGCCTCGTCGATCAGCGCGGAGGCCAGGCGCCGCGCCGCCAGGGCCTCGGAGCGGGCCCGCACGCGCACCCACCTCCAGGCCTTCGAGAAGCTCACCCGCGTCACGGCCGAGGGCCGGCGCATCGCACCTGATCCGCCGCTGATCGTGCCGCTCGCGGACCTGTTGGACCCGGCCGGGGACTGGCAGGAGAAGCAGCTCAGGACGGTGCTGGAGGGATACGCGCGGACCCTGCCGTCCGAACGCCGTTACCTGCTCCGGCACTACCGTCTGGTGGACATGGCCCGGAAGGTGGTGGGCGTGGGCAGTGTCGGCACGCGCTGCTGGATCCTCCTCCTGCTCGGCAGGGACGACGACGATCCCCTGCTGCTGCAGGCCAAGGAGGCCCAGGAGTCGGTGCTGTCCGCCCACACGGGCGGCGACCGCTGGGACAACCAGGGCCGCCGGGTGGTGTCCGGGCAGCGCCTGATCCAGACGACCAGCGACATCTTCCTCGGCTGGACCCACACCGTGGGCCTCGACGGGCAGGACCGCGACTTCTACGTCCGCCAGCTGCGCGACTGGAAGGGCATCGCACGGCCCGACACCATGGACCCGGACCTGCTCTCCCTCTTCGGCCGGCTGTGCGGGGCGTCCCTCGCGCGGGCCCACGCCCGCTCCGGCGACCCCATCGCCATCGCCGCCTACCTGGGCGGCAGCGACCGCTTCGACCGCGCCCTCACCGAGTTCGCCCAGTGCTACGCCGACCAGAACGAACGGGACTTCGAGGCGCTGAGGGCGGCGGTCAGGTCGGGCAGGGTCGAGGCGGAGAGTCTCTGAGCCGGGGCGGAGGGGTTCTGAGGCGAGGCGGAGGGCTTACACACGAGAGTTCCTGAGAGCGGCAGTCACTGCCCCCGTCACTCCGGCAGCTGCCGCATCTCCACGATGCGCAGACCCAGCGACTGGCAGCGCGCCAGCAGCCCGTACAGCTGAGCGTCGTCGACGACCGGGCCGAACAGGACCGTCTGACCGGCCATCACCACGTGGCCCAGCTCCGGGAACGCCTCGGCCAGGGTTTCCGACAGGTGTCCGTCGACACGGATCTCGTAGCGCATGAGCTGCTCCCGCGGGCGGCTGGAGACAGGCGGTGGGCGGACGACGCCCCGGTGGCCGAGGGCGCCCTCTCCTGCGATCGTCCGCCCACCGCCCGCCTCCGGACCTCACCCGGGGGAGGTGACCCGCCCCGGTGACCCGGTATCGGTGCCGCGGACCAGCCCTCGGGTCAGCCCTTCAGGACGATCTTGAAGGAGATGATCAGCAGGCCCAGCAGCAGGTTCACCGAGGCGGTCGCGGCCAGGAGACGCCGGGAGGCACCGGAGCGGCGTGCCGCGGCCACGGACCACCCCACCTGCCCGGCCACGGCGACGCAGACGGCCAGCCAGAGGGCACCCCCCACGTCCAGGCCCAGCAGCGGACTGACGGCCACCGCGGCGGCCGGCGGAACGGCGGCCTCGACGATCGGCCACTCCTCACGGCACACGTGCAGCACGGCCCGGCGGTCCAGGGGCCGTTGCGCCAGACGCGCCCCGAACAACTGGGCGTGCACGTGCGCGATCCAGAACACCACGCCGGTGATCAGCAACAGCAGTACCAGCTCCACGCGCGGGAAGTCCCCCAGCGTGCCGGCGCCGACCACCACGGAGGCCGCGAGCAGGGACCCGTAGACGCCGCCGGAGTAGTCCGTGTGTGCCCGGCGTTCCGCCTGCCCGTCGGGGGCCGGGGTGGGGCGGGTCCTGGACACGGTGCCTCCCTGTGGCTGAGCGCGTCGCCGTACCGTTCCGGAGGCCGCCAGGGGGCTTCGCGGCAGGCAGCCGACCCGTCCGCACTGAATCGGATATTTAATCGCAAAATGTTACTCGGTGCCCGTTCCGGCCGGTGCGCCCGTGTCCGGCTGCCTCGGACGCCCGCTCGGCAGGTGCGGCGTGACCAGGAAACTGGCGAGGGCGATGCCGCCGGTGGCGAGGACGGCCGCCTTGAGGCCGTCGAGCTGCGCCGAGGCGTACGAGTCCGTGACTGCGCCGACCTCGGACGGCGGCAGCCCGGCCCGCTCGGCCGCCGAGCGCACCTGGTCGGTGGAGACGAACGAGATACCGGCCTCCAGAGCGACACCGACCTCGGCGCGCGCCTCCCCGGACAGCCGTGGATCGTCCGCCACCTGTGTGGTGAAGGTGTGGGCGAGCGCACCGACGAGGATCGACCCGATGAGCGCGGTGCCCAGCGCCGAGCCCAGGTTCTGTGCCGTGAACTGGAGCCCACCGACCTCACTGCGTTCCTCCTCGGCGGCGCTGGACTGGACGACGTTGCCGAGCTGCGAGGCGAGCAGGCCGACGCCCACACCCAGCACGGCCATGGCGCCGGCGAACTGCGCGTCGTCGATGACCGGGTCGATGGTGGCCAGCAGCCACACGGTGGCCGCCACCAGCGTCACCAGGGCCAGCCGCACCACCCCGCGCGGCCCCGCCACACGCCCCAGCGGGGACGCGCACATCGAGGTCACGAGCATGGTGACGGACACCGGGAGCAGGCGCAGCCCCGTCTCGAAGGCGTCGAAGCCCTGCACCACCTGCAGGTACAGCGGGATGGCGAAGAACAGCCCCAGCAGAATGACGTTCTGGCCCAGCAGCGTCATCAGCCCGGAGCGCAGCACGGGTCTGCCCAGCAGGGACAGCTCCACGAGGGGGTCGGCTCCCCGGTGGTCCCGCCGCCTCTCCCAGTACCGGAAGACAGTCAGGACGGCCACCCCCGCGCCGATGACGAACAGCGTCGGGGCGAAGCCGAGGACGGTGAAGGGAGGGTTGCGCGGCTGGACCCACCCCCAGGTGCCGCTCTGCAGGACGCCGAGCACGCCGAGCCCCAGTCCGGCCGCCGAGAGCGCGGCCCCGACCCCGTCCAGCCGGGGCCGGGGGCCGGCCTGCGGGGACTTCGGGATCACCCGGCGGCAGAGCAGGACGGCCGCGACGACCACGACCTCGCCGGCGAACACCAGCCGCCACGTGAGGTACGTCGTCACCCAGCCGCCCAGCAGCGGGCCCACCGCGATCCCCGCGCCGGCGAGCCCACCGATGACGCCGTAGGCGACGGCCCGGTCCCGTCCGCGGTACGACTGGGCCACCAGGGCGGCCATGGCGGGCAGCACCAGGGCGGCGCCCAGTCCCTCGACGACGGACCAGCCCAGCACGAGGACCCACAGCGTGGGAGCCACGGCGGTCAGGGCCGACCCGGTGCCGTAGACGACGAGGCCCAGGAGGAAGACGCGGCGGCGTCCCAGGATGTCCCCGAACCTGCCGCCGATCAGCATGAACGCGGCCATGACCAGCGCGTACAGCGTGATCACGGCCTGGATGGCGGTGACCTCCGTGTCGAAGTCCTCGACCAGCCGGCTGATGGAGACGTTCATGACGGAGGTGTCCAGGACCATCAGGAACTGCGCCGTGCCCAGGACGATCAGTGCCCGCCAGTGCTTCACGGTGTCCACCTCGCCCAGTCGGCCCGGGACGCCGGCGCGGCCGGCCGGGCAGCAGCCGGCGCGTATCCGGCCGCCAACCCCATCGCACCCGAGGCACCCGTCCCGTGCCTCACCCGTGGCGGGGGAGGAGTTCCGGGAGTTTCCACAGCTGTGGAAACCGGGACGGGTACCGCAGTCCGCTTCCCGCCGCGCTCACAGCAGCCCGAGGTCCCGCGCGCGGCGCACGGCGTCGTTGCGCCGGTTCACCGCCAGCTTGCGGTAGACGCTCTTGAGGTGGGTCTTCACCGTGTTCACCGACACGTAGAGGTCGGCGGCGACCTCCTCCGTCGACATCATCCGGGCCAGCCGCTCCAGAACGTCGCGCTCCCGCGCGCTCAGCTCCGCCGCGACCAGCGGCGAGGGCTGCGGCGCTCCGGCTCCGCGGGGCGGCCCGCCCCGCGGAACCGGAGCGGACGTGAGCCAGCCCGAGGCCAGTTCCTGGAGCGGCGCCGTGGACAACAGGGGCCTGATCCACGGCCGGGCGTCGAGGAACGGGCGCCGCAGCCGCTCGCGCCGGGCGTCGAGCAGCGCCTGCGCGAGCAGTTTTCGCGCGGTGGCGGTGTCTCCCGCTTCTTCTGCGGCGCGGGCCCGCACCAATGTCGCCCGGACGGTTACCGCGGGACCGGTCCCGCCCCCGGTGCGGATGCCGTCCAGCAGGTCGATCGCCGCCTGCGGACGACCTGCCGCCAGCTGTATCCGCGCGGCCTCCACGGCCCACGCGGGCTGGTCGCCGGACACTTTCTGGAGCACTTCGGCCGCCCTCTGGGGCCGGCCCTCGGCCAGCTGGGCGGCGGAGGCGACCAGCGCCTCGTGGCTCGCCGCCCAGGGTGAGGCCACGGCGGCGGAGACGGCCGGGTCCGCCGCCTCGACGGCGGCGCGTGCGTGGCCCCGGACGAGGAGGAGACGAGCCGTGGCGATGGCCCGTCCCGCCGCCGTCACCGGGTCCCGCGTCGTGCGGCCGAGCCGTTCCGTCTCGTCGAGGAGCTCCTGGGCCCGGCCCAGTTCGTCGCGGTCGACGGCCACGGCGGCCAGGACCAGCCGTCCGATGCCGCAGCCGCACGGCTGGGGCAGGCCCAGCCGTTCCTCCTCGGACACCGCCGCCAGCGCCTTGCGCTCCGCCCGGCCGAGCCAGCCGTTGAGGTAGTCGATCAGCGCCAGGTGCCCCATCGCCTCCTCCCGGGGCAGCACGGTGGAGGCGTCACCGGGAGCGCCCGTCACCATGGACAGGGCGGCACGCGCCTCCTCGAAGCTCCCGGCCCACAGGCGGGTGGAGCCGAGGTGCGTCAGCAGCAGCGCGGTGAGTTCGGGATGCCGTTCCAGCAGGTGCGCGGGGACGTGCGGCCGCAGTTCGTCGGCGGCCCTGGCGGCCTCCTCGGCGCGTACGGGGGATCCGGTCAGCCGCGCGGCCAGCGCCTGAAGCAGCGCACAGCTCAGCCGGGCGGCCGCCAGGCCGGAATCGTCGGGCAGGCCGGGCAGGCCGGGCAGGCCGGGCTGGTCGGCGTTCAGGCCCTCCTCGGCGTGGCGCAGGTGGGCGAGCCCGCGGTCGACGTCGTACCGGGACAGCTCGCGGGCCGCCCGGACGAGGTCCGCCAAGGGGCCCGTGGCCTCGGCACCCATCCGGGAGAACAACTGGTCCAGGTCGTCGGAGCGCAGGCCGGTGAACAGCTGCCCGATCGCCAGGTCGTCGACGAGGACGCCGGCCGTGAACCCCCAGTCACCCGCGGCGGCACCATGGGCGAGGGTCTCCGGCAGCGACCCGGTGGAGCGCAGCCACCGCGCGGCCCGCCGGTGCAGCTCCGGCTCCAGCCCGGGCAGACGTACCCGCAGATGGGCCCGGAGGATCTCCCCGAACAGCGGGTGGAGCCGGTACCAGGAGTGCCCGAGGTCCTCCACGAACGCGTTCGCCCGGTGCAGCCCGACGAGGAGGGACTCGGCGTCGGTCCGCCCGGTCAGCGCGTTCGCCAGCTCGGGGCAGAAGCGCTCCAGGACGCTGACGCGCAGCAGGAGGTCCTGTGTCTCGTCGGTCTGCCGCTTGAGGACCTCGGCCAGCAGGAAGTCCGCGACCGCGCTGCGGCCCGCCTCGAACTCCTTCAGATAGAGCTCCGGGTCGGCGCTCTCCCGCGCGGCCAGGGCGCACAGCCGCAGACCGGCGGCCCAGCCCCGGGTACGGTCCACCAGGGCGCGCGCGGCGGGCACCGGAAGGCTCAGACCGTGCCGGTCCAGCAGCGCGACGGTCTCCTGCGGGGTGAAGGCCAGATCGGCGGCGCGGATCTCGGTCAGCTCGCCCGCCGCACGGTAGCGGTGCAACGGCAGCGGGGGCTCACCGCGGGTGACGAGGACCAGGCGCATGCCCTGCCCGGCGTGGTGCAGCACGAACTCCAGCTGTTCCGCGATCTCCGGCGCGGGCACGCGGTCGTACTCGTCGAGCACCACGACCACGGGCTCGTCGCGACCGCTCAGCCCGTCCGCGAGGGCGGCCAGCAGTCCGCGGTCCACCCGGCTCGGTTCCGCCGGGAACCCCACGTCGCCGGACGGCGGCACACCGTGGGAGCGCAGGGCCCGCAGGAGATACGCCCAGAACACTCCGGGACGCCGGTCGCCCGCCTCGACGGTGAGCCAGGCGACCGGCTGCCTCAGGCCCGCGGCCCAGTCGGCGGCCAGCAGGGTCTTGCCCGCGCCGGCCGGCCCGTTGACCAGGGTCAGGGGCGTGTGCAGGGCCTGGTCGAGATGCAGGACGAGCCGCCGGCGCCGCAGAAACGTGGCGGGCCTGGTCGGCAGGGCGAACCGCGTACGCAGAAACGGGTCGCCGAGAGGGTCGGCGTACGGGGCGGGGGTGGCAGTCGGATCGGGGGCGGTAGTCGGATCGGGGGCGGCAGTCGGATCGGGGGCGGCAGCCGGATCAGAGGCGACAGCCCGATCGGGGGCGGCAGCCGGATCAGAGGTGGCAGTCGGATCGGGGGCGGTAGTCGGATCAGGGTCAGGGCCCGGAACAGCCGCACCAGCCGGAACGGTCGGTTCCGGACCCCTCTCGTCGGTCTCGGCCACGGCGCTCACCACCACCGTCCCTCACGGTCGGATCATGGGCGCGCTGTCTCCCTCAGCTCCTGCCTCAGCTTCTCCCTCAGCATCCCAGCCTTCCCGCACATCCGCGCGACACAGGCCTCCGCACCCCGCTCACCAGCCGATACGGTCCGGACCGTCACTCGCCGGGTCAGCGGCGGGCCGTCCAGCTGTGGGCCACGTCGACCACCAGGCGGCCGTCCAACTGGATCACCCGGAACGGCAGCCGGGCGCGGACACCGAGACCGATCTGCGTCTCGCCCTCGAAGCTGCCGGCGAACCGGGTGTCCCTGAAGGTGCTGTACCCGGCGATGTTCACGCCGGGCAGGGGGCGGCCCACCCTCCCCGGGTACGTGGGCGCGCCGGTCTCCGGGTCGTAGCTCGGCGCGGCGACACGGACCTCGAGCACCGCCCCGCCGCCGACCGGGATGTGGTCGCCGGAACCGTCCTGGTACAGCTTGCCGACGTAGTGGACGTAGTAGCCGACGTCGCCACCGCCGGGGACGTCGACGACCATGCGGTCGAAGCAGTCGTGGCGACCGGTCCTGATGTTCTTCAGCGGTACGGCACCGGCGGTGACATCGCCCTTGGCGCCGCTGCCCCAGCCCGTCGGGCAGGCCGCGGCCCGCGCCGCGTCGGCCGGCGCGGCGCTCGAGGTGCCGGCCGCGATCCCCAGCCCGGTGCCCGCGAGGACGAGCGCCGCCACTGCCGCTCCTATTCGTCGCATGGTTCCCCCCATGGTCGGATGAACACTGATGTGTAGTGAGACCTACGGATATACCGGAAGGTTGCACACCGGGCCCTCCGCGCTCGGAGAGGCGCACAAGGCCTCGCCGGTGGCGGTGGCGGTGGCGGTGGCGGTCGCGGTGCCGCTGCCCGTACCTGTACCCGTGCCCGTACCCGTGCCCGTACCCGTACCCGTTCCGGGGCCGGCTTCTAGGTCGGCGCAGGTAAGGGACGCCCGTCGGCGGGGTGTCCGAGCAGCCGCGTCATGGTCTCGGCGGCCCGTACGGCGGCGTCACCGCAGCAGTTGTTGAACAGCACGTGGAGCCGCTCGGCCCGCTCGGCGAGGGCGCGCAACCGCGGCAACCACTCGGCGAGTTCGTCGTCGCCGTACGCGTACCGGAAGCGCTCCTCCTTGCTCCCGGTCCCCCAGGCGGCGCTGCGCCCGTGGAACCGTACGACCGCCAGCCGGGCAGAGGTGACGGGAGTGACGGGCGGTACCGAGGACGGCAGCGCCTGGGACATGTCGACGGCGACCGCGGCCATGCCGTACCGCGCGAGCAGCGCGCACGTGGCCTCGGCCTGTCCCTCCCGCCACCACCCGGGGTGCCGGAACTCGACGGCGACCGGCCACCCCTCGGTCCGCCGGGCGCAGTCCGCCAGGAAGGCCTCGGCACGGGCCCCGGGCCGGAACCACGGCGGGAACTGGAACAGCACACTCCCCAGCCGCCCGGCCCGCCGCAACGGCGTGATCCCCGCGGCGAACCGCGCCCACACCTCGTCCAGCACCGCCGGATCGCGGGCATCGGCGGGCAGCCCGTCCGGCATCACCGCGCTCCGCGTGGGGTGCCCGGTGAGCAGCGAGAACGCCTTCACGTCGAACACGAACCCGTCCGGCGTCCGCTCCACCCACAGCCGGCTGTTCCGCTCGCCGGGCAGGGCGTAGTACGAGGCGTCCACCTCCACGACCGGGAACCGCCCGGCGTAGTGCCGTAACCGCCCCTCGGCGTCCCGCCGCCCCACCGGATACCAGCCGCTGCGCACCAGCATCGGGTCGGTCCACGAGCACGTGCCCACGAGGATGTCACCCATGGAGGGCGGTTACCCGCGCGGCCCGCGGGCAGGCCCGGCCCGAAGCAGGCCCGGCTTGAACCAGGCCCGGCCCGCGCACCGGCGGACCGTCGTGCCACCGCCTCGGCCCCGCCCGTGCCCCCCGCTGGCCGGCCTGCTGCCCCGGCTGCGCGGCGGCTCGCGAGGGACCGGCTCGCGAGGGACCGGGTCGGGAGGGACCGGGTCGGGACGGACCGGGTCGGGAGGGACCGGGTCGGGACGGACCGGGTCGGGACGGACCGGGTCGGGACGGACCGGGTCGGGTCTGGAGGCGGTGACGGTGCCGGCGGGGGCGTACCGGGGCACGCCCGAGGTGGCGACCATCGGCGTGGCCAACCTGCTCCTGTGCCGGCCCGATCTGCCCGCGCCCGTCGCCGCCGCCCTCACCCGGGTCCTGGTCCGCCGGGCGACGCGCCTCGTCCCCATGACGGCCCTCGGCACCCAGTTCCTCGACGTCCGCAGCCTGATCTCCACCGGAGTCGTCCCCCTGCACCCCGGGGCGGCCGCCGCCTACCGGGAACTGCACGGTTAGCGCGCCGCGCGGACGACCGTACGCCAGAACGCCGGTCCGCCGACCGGATCGACGGCCTCCGCGCGGAACCAGGACCGTCTTCGCGCCCTCTTGGTCAGTGCCTGACGGGCCGTCGGAACGGCTCGGCCGGCAGCCGCTGTGCGGTCCTCGTCCACCGAATCAAGGCTCCACGAGCCAGAGGGAAGTCATGCGCAGACTGACGTCGGCCATCGTCGCCGGCTTTTTGGCGTTCGCGGGAATGGGGGCCGCCGCCGGTGCCCCCGCCCATGCGGCCACACAAGTGGAGTACGTCGCGCTCGGCGACTCGTACGCGTCCGGGGTCGGCGCGGCCCCGTACGACGCCTCCAGCGGCGACTGCAAGCGCGGCCCGAACAGCTATCCGCGCCAGTACGCGGCCACTCATCCCCAGTACGCGCTGAAGGACGTCACGTGCAGCGGCGCGACCATCGCCGACGTGCGCGACAACCAGTTGTCCGCGCTGAGTGAGAAGACCTCCCTCGTCACCCTCACGGTGGGCGGCAACGACGCCCAGTTCGCCTCCGTGGTCCAGGCGTGCCTCACCCAGGACGACAGCTACTGCGCGACGGCCACGGACTGGATGTCGCACTACGCCAGGAACCAGCTGGTGACGGAACTCGCCGGCCTGTACAAGGACATCAAGACCCGCGCGCCCAGGGCCCTGGTCCTCGTCCTCGGCTATCCGCGGACGATCGCCTCGACCGGGTCGTGCGGTCAGATCGACCTCAGCGCCGCCAAGCGCACCTCCATGAACGGCATGGCCGACGCCCTGGCGGAGGGCGCTCAGGCCGCGGCGGAGTCCGCGGGCGTCCACTTCATCGACATGCGGAACCAGTTCAGCGGCCACGGTGCGTGCGGCACCGACCCCTGGATCAACGGAGTGGACCTGTCCCGGCCGGCCGAGATCTTCCACCCGAACGCGGCGGGCTACACCAAGGGTTACACGGCGAAGCTCAGCAGCGTCTGGGGCTGAGCCCCCTGGCTGCACCCGTCCCCTTGTCCCCCCGTCTTCTTGTCCCCCCCGTCCCCCCGTTCAGACGTTCAGAAACCACTCTGGAGACATACTCGATGAAGCTCGCCAAGCGTCTCGTCCTGACCGCGGCGGCTCTCGCCGCCGTGACCGCCGGGACGCTCTCGAGCGCGACGGCCGACCAGGCGGCGGCCGCGCAGCCCGCCCGCCCCGCCCTCGACGTTCCCGCCGCGCTGAAGGTCCCCGACGGCAACCGGCTCACCGGCGTCCTCTCGGCCGAGGGCGTGCAGACCTACACCTGCACCGACGGTGCCTGGAAGCTGCTGGAGCCCGCCGCCACCCTGTGGGCCAAGAACGACCGTTCCCGCCGCCCGGTCGCCCTGCACTCCCGCGGCCCGGTCTGGGTGTCCACGGTGGACGGCAGCGCCGTCAACGCCGCGGCCGTCGCCAGCTCCCCCAAGAACGGCACCATCCCCGAACTCCTCCTGCAGTCCACCGGCACGCGCGGCACCGGGATGTTCGCCGGCGTCTCCTACATCCAGCGCCTCGACACCCGCGGCGGTGTCGCCCCCGCCACCGCCTGCACCGGCACCGACCAGGTCAGCGTCCCCTACTCCGCCACCTACACCTTCTACAAGCCCGCCAAGTGACGGGAGGAGGAGCGAGGGCCCCGCCCCCGCTCCTCACCACCTCAGTCGGCCTCCAGCTGTCTCCTGAGCAGGGACACCGTGCTCTTGGGGTGGGGCAGGCCCTCGGCCTGGACCTCCATGACGCCCTGTGAGACCTGAGCGTCGTCCTGCTGGTCCGCCCCAGAGGCGCAGGCGGAGGCGCCGCGCTTGGAGCTCGCGAGGGCGTCCGCCAGAACTTCTGGATGCCGTCGCCCGGGATGGGCTCGTACTTCTCGGCCTCGGTGACGCGGGTCAGGAGCTTCCGGCAGGCGGGCGCCAGGACACTGCTCGGTGACATGCTCAACCGGTTGACGCTGGACGCGTCGTCGGTGAGGTTCCTGATCCGTGTCCCGCCTCCTGAGCTCCACCAGCCCTCGAGGTCTTCCTCCGGAGTCGAGCCGCAGCCGGTGAGCAGCACCGCGGCGGTGGCCAAGCCGGTGATCACGAGGACACGGGCGCCCACACCCCTACGCATGTAGCTCCCTGGTTCGGTCGATGCGCTGGCGGGTCGATACTGCTGGACGCGGGACTTCGGATGTCGGGAGACCTGCGCGCGGTCCTCACTCACCTGGCCTGAAGCGGTATCGCCGTGCTCGCCGATCCCCGCGCCTGTCTCAAGGAGTGCGGTCGCGCCGGCTGTACACGCATCTATCTCGACCGTTCGCGCGGAGCCCGGCGCACCTGGTGCGGGATGGACGAGTGCGGCAACCGCGTCAAGGCCGCGGCCTATCGGGCGCGCCGGCGGGCTCCGTCCGCGGCCGGCGGGCACGGGCCGCCCGGGAGGGCGACCTGACGCGCCCGCTCGGCCGGCACGGCATGATCAGGGGGTGGGCGCTGTGGACGACCGGAGTGGGGTGGGCGGCGTGGGTGCGCCGGAGGAGATCCGTACTGGCCGGCGTAGGCGCCGTTGGTCGCGAACCAGTTGAACGCGAACTGGACGGCGTGCAGTTCGACGTTCTCGAGGGTGTTGTCCTCGATCCGGACGTCCTTGAAGTAGTAGCCGCCGGTGCCGTAGTCCTTGTAGCTCTTGCTGCCGAAGACCTGGAGGTCGACGGCGCCGTCGTGGATCTTCTGCCACGACGTCGAGCTGTCCATCGACGACGACTTCGCCACCAACATCACCTCGGCCGCTACTTGGAGATCGGCCCGCAGGTCACGCTGTACTGCCCGGCACCGCTGCTGCGCACGGGCGAGAACACCGTGACGGTCCTGGAGCTGAACCGGGACCGGCCCGAGCTGGGGCCTCCGGAGGCGTATGTCGAGGAGTTCGGCTGACGGGATCGACTAGACGGGGTCCGCATCAGTGGGCACGGTTCCACGGCGTTGGGTGGCATCACTTGGCATCATCCGGCGCCATTCCGCGCCCCACCAAGCGCATGGGCGGGCGTGGTGCCACCGGGAGTCGTATTGCTCTCTTGGTATTTCCGCAGGTAGATAGCTCGAGTCCCGAAGGCGCGCCCTGAAGGGTGTCATCCCGGCTTGCGAATGGCGCCATCATGGTGCCATCATGGCGTCATGGACCTCACCCCGTATGTCGACACCCTCCGCCGAGAACTCGCGGTGGCCGCCGAGGCCGGCGGTGACGAAGCCCGTGAGCTGGCCGAGAGGCTCACCGCTCCGCTGGAGTCGGCGACCCGGCTGACCCTGCTCAACGTGCTCTCCGCCGCGATGGACGAGATCACCCGCGAACTCGCCCCCGGCTCGGTCGACGTACGGCTGCGCGGACTCGACCCCGACTTCGTGGTGACACTGCCGCCCACCGACGGTGGCGCCCCCGCGGAGCCGACCGCGCCCGCCGAACCGTCCATGGCCCCGACCCCGGTCGAGGGCGAGGAGGGCGGCACCGCTCGCGTCAACCTGCGCCTGCCGGCCCACCTCAAGGCCCGCGCAGAGGAGGCCGCGACGCGCGAGGGCCTGTCGGTCAACGCGTGGCTGGTGCGTGCCGTGTCGGACGCGGTCGGCGGCGGCACCCGGCCGCGTACGACGGAGAAGACCCGGACCGTCGGACAGAGCTTCACGGGCTGGGTGCGCTAGACCCGCCCCGCCCGTACCACTTCACCCACACCACGTCCCACCAGCGGGGACGCCCTGAAGACCCAAGAGGACGGGACAGCCATGCCTTCTTTCGACACTCCCGAAGCGATCTCGGTCACGGCACGCGTGGAGGCCGGTTTCCTCCAGTTCACCGCGGGCGACCGCCTCGACACCGTGGTGGAGGTGCGGCCCCGCGACCCGAAGAGGGACCCTGACGTGCGGACCGCCGACCAGACCGAGGTCACGTACGTGAGCGGCGTCCTGACCATCAGGACGCCCAAGGCCAATCTGTTCGGCCTCGGCCGCACCGGTGTCGTCGACGTGACCGTCGAACTCCCCGCGGGCTCGCACGTCGACATGGCCGGCGCCTGGGCGCAGGTGCTCGGCGAGGGCCGGCTCGGCGAGGTCCGTGTGAAGACCTCGGTCGGCGACGTCCGCCTCGACACGACCGGCCCGGTGAAGCTGACCGCGTCGCACGGCTCGATCGCCGTGGACCGGGTCGAGGGCCTGGCCGAGATCACCAGCAGCAGCGGCAATGTGCGCGTCGGCACCATCGATGGCCCCGCCGTCCTGAAGAACTCGAACGGCACCACGACCGTCGCCGCCGTGACCGGTGAACTCCGGCTGAGCGGCGCCAACGGCGACATCGACGTCGCGCGCGCCGAGGCGTCGGTCACCGGCACCACGACCAACGGCTCCCTGCGCGTCGGCGCAGTCGCCCGCGGCGAGGTCCAGTTGGAGACATCCAACGGCTCCATCGAGGTCGGCATCCGCGAGGGCACCGCCGCCTGGCTCGACGTCAGCTCCAACCGCGGACAGGTACGCAACGCGCTCGCCGCGTCCGAAGCCCCGGAGCACATCGAGGACACCGTCAAGGTCCGCGCACGGACCAACTGGGGCAACATCGACATCCGCCGCGCCAAGGTCTGAGCGCCACCTCCTCAAGCGGCCCCACCTCCTCAAGCAGCCCCACCCTTTCCCACCCACTCTCGAACGGAGTGCCCCATGCCTTCCTCTGTCATGGCCATGCCTAAACGGGGGGACGGTCACCCGTCGCCGGTCGCCGTCTCCACCGTCGGTCTGCGCAAGTCGTACGGCGACAAGACCGTCCTCGACGGGATCGATCTGCGTATCCCGGCCGGGTCCGTGTTCGCGTTACTCGGGCCCAACGGCGCCGGCAAGACCACCGCCGTCAAGATCCTGTCCACGCTCATCACCCCCGACGGCGGGCAGGCCCAGGTCGCGGGCCACGACCTGGCCGCCGACCCGCAGGCCGTGCGCGCCGCGATCGGTGTCACCGGGCAGTTCTCCGCCGTCGACGGGCTGATCACCGGCGAGGAGAACATGCTCCTCATGGCGGACCTGCACCACCTGTCCAAGCGGGAGGGGCGGCGGGTCACCGCCGAACTGCTGGAGCGGTTCGACCTCACCGAGGCCGCGAAGAAGCCCGCCTCCACGTACTCCGGCGGCATGAAGCGGCGCCTGGACATCGCCATGACCCTGGTCGGCGACCCGCGGATCATCTTCCTCGACGAGCCCACCACCGGCCTCGACCCCCGCTCCCGCCACACCATGTGGCAGATCATCCGCGAGCTCGTCACCGACGGTGTCACCGTCTTCCTCACCACCCAGTACCTGGAGGAGGCCGACGAACTCGCCGACCGTATCGCCGTGCTCAACGACGGAAGGATCGCCGCCGAGGGCACCGCGGACGAGCTCAAGCGGCTGATCCCCGGCGGGCACGTCCGGCTCCGCTTCACCGACCCGGCGGCGTACCGGTCGGCCGCCGCCGCCCTGCGCGAGGCCACCCCGGACGACGAGGCGATGGCGCTGCAGATCCCCAGTGACGGCAGTCAGCGCGAGCTGCGCTCCGTCCTCGACTGGCTGGACGCCACCGGCATCGAGGCCGACGAGCTGACCGTGCACACTCCCGACCTCGACGACGTCTTCTTCGCCCTCACCGGCCCGGCCACCGTCCCCGCCCAGCCCAAGGAGAACGTCCGATGAGCGCCCTCTCCCTCGCCGTACGCGACTCGTCCACGATGCTGCGCCGCAACCTGCTGCACGCGCGGCGTTACCCGGCCATGACCCTGAACCTGCTGCTGACCCCGGTCATGATGCTGCTGCTCTTCGTCTACATCTTCGGCGACACGATGAGCGCCGGCATCGGGGGCGGGGGTGCCGACCGGTCCGAGTACCTCGCGTACATCGTCCCGGGCATCCTGATGCTGACCATCGGGGGCACCACGATCGGCAGCGCGGTGTCCGTCACCATGGACATGACCGAGGGCATCATCGCCCGCTTCCGCACGATGGCGATCCACCGCGGGTCGGTGCTCATCGGGCACGTCGTCGGCAGCGTGCTGCAGTGCGTGATGAGCGTGGTGCTCGTCGGGGCCGTCGCGCTGGCCATCGGCTTCCGCTCCGCCGACGCCACCGTCCTGGAATGGATCGCGGCGGTAGGGCTGTTGACGCTCGTCTCCCTGGCGCTCACCTGGATCGCGGTCGGCATGGGCCTGTCCAGCCCGAACGCCGAGGCCGCCAGCAACAACGCCCTTCCGCTGATGATCCTGCCGCTCCTGTCGAGCGCCTTCGTCCCGGTCGACGCGATGCCCGGCTGGTTCCAGCCGATCGCCGAGTACCAGCCCTTCACTCCGGCCATCGAGACGCTGCGCGGCCTGCTGCTCGGCACCGGGATCGGCCACAACGGATGGCTCGCCGTCGCCTGGTGCCTGGGTCTTGCGGTGCTCGGCTGCTTCTGGTCCAGGTCGCTGTTCAACCGCGACCCCAAGTAGCGGCAGAAGGCCCGGTCAGCGGCCTGAGGGCCGCGGCCGGGCCGCTTCATCCGGGTTGCCGTTCGATCCACTCGCCGCCGCCCAGTGGGTAGTCGTAGCCCGGGCGGCCCGAGTTGCCGCTGGTGCGGAACGGGGTGCCGTTGTTGTCGATGTGGAGGGTGCCTCGGCGGTTGCCGCTGGACCAGTCCAGGGTGAGGTCCCAGCGGACGTCGTGTGCCTTGGTGTGGGCGGTGACGTAGAAGACCTCCGGGTCGGACTCGCTGACCGAGTACGGGAAGTCGCGCTGGCCGTTCTTGACGGTGACCGTGGGACTGCCTTTGTCGAGGTCGATGTCGAACGACCTGGTCTGGACGCCGCCGCCGCAGCCGACGCCCATCGCGTAGTCGTTCCAGGCGAGCGGCGCGCCCTTGGTGAGGACCCGTATGTGCAAGGCCTGGAGGACGACGGTGTCCTCGCCGGTGCCCTGCACGGTGAGGGCGATGCGCTGTTCGCCCGACGACACCGCCCCGTACGCGGCGGCCCAGCGTGGGGCGTCCTGCTCGGGCGCCGGCGGGCCGACCTGCTCGGGTTCGCTGTCGACGAGGAAGTGCTGACTGCACGGGTCGTCATAGACGTAGGGACGCGTGGCGACCGTGAGCGGGACGGCGCCGGTGGAGCTGCCGCCGGTGGACTGGTCACCGCCCTTTTCGGCGCCGCCCTTCGACGTGCCGGACCCGGCTCCCCGGGACTCGGTGGCGGAGGAGGAGGCCGAGGCGGACGGCTTGCGCCCCTTCGCGCCCGGCGACGGGGAGGCGGACGGCCTCCGGGCGTCTGCCGTGCCGGTGCTTGTGGCGGTGGCACCGGTCGCCTGCCGGCCCCCGTCGTCGTTCCCGCCGCCGAACGGCGGACGCACGGTGAGTACCACGGCCCCCAGCACAGCGGCCACCGCGACGGAGGCGATCAGTGCGGTGCGGCGACCACGGGGGAGTCGAGGACGCCGTGACGGTGCGAGCCCGCCCGGCACGTCGAGGACGACCGGCTCATCGGTGCCGCCCTGGCCGGCATCACCAGTATCAGCGGCATCCGGCGCGTCAGTTGCGTCAGCTGCAGCAGATGCGTCAGTTGCGTCAGTTGCGTCAGTTGCGTCAGTTGCGTCAGAAGCAGAATCGGCCGACCTGGCCGGCTCGGCTCCCTGTGCCGCCCCCGTCCCCGCAACCTGATCCGTCCTGCTCCCTCGTGCCGCGTCCGCGAGGATCCAGCGCCGGTGCAGCTCCACCAGCTCCTGCGGTGTCGCCCGGCAGACCCTCGCCAGACGCTCCACCGGTGCGTACTCGACCGGCACCGCGGTGCCGTTGCAGTAGCGGTGCAGCGTCGACGTGCTCATGTGCATCCGTTTGGCGAGCGCCCCGTAGCTCAGTCCCGAGCGGTCCTTGAGCTCCCGCAGTAGCTGAGCGAACGCCTCGGTTCCCCCGGCTCCCGTTGCCCCTGACACGCGTTCCCCTATCGCCCCGTGTTCCAGTCGCGCGTTCCAGCGCGACTTCTTTCCCCCTGGTCAGAGCCCGTTTCGGTGTTCCAGCGTCCCCAACTGCCCGCTGTGCGTGGCGGCTGGGACGGATCACCTCACAAGCTTCGGTCATCCAATCACCACCCCACCCGGACACCGAAGGGGCACAGCCACATGTTCAACCTCCGTACCTCCCGCACCCGTCTCGTCGGCGCCGCCGCGACCGCCGTTCTCGCCACGCTCTCCCTGACCGCGTGCAACGACGGAACAGGCGTCAACGACGAGGGCGCCTCCACGATCAACACCCCGACGGTGGACTCGTCCTCCGGTGCTTCCTCTTCCGGCTCGACCTCTTCTTCCGGCTCGAACTCGCCCTCCGCCCCCAACTCCAACTCCTCCTCGGGTGCCGAGTCCTCCACCGACACCTCGGGGTCCACCACCGGCGCCTCCGGGGCGAAGGCGTCCGGCTCCTCCGGCAAGCCGGTCACCTGCGAGGCGTCCAGCACCAAGACGGTCGCGGCCCCGCTCAACCGCCCCGTGAACCACATGCTGCTCACCGTCACCAACACCGGGAGCAAGACCTGCTTCCTCTACGGCTACCCGGCCGTCCGCTTCGGCGAGGCCCAAGCCGTGCCTCCGGTCATCGAGGACTCGAAGCCTCAGGCAGTCGTCACGCTGAAGCCGGGTGAGGCCGGCTACGCCGCCGTGAGCCTGTCGGCCACCGACGGCAGCGGCGCGAACGGCCACACCGTGAACTCCCTGGCCGTCTACTTCCGCGGCCCCTCCGGCAACGAGAGCGTCGGCACGGGCGCCCACCCGCCGCTGCCCGCGAAAGGCCTCTACGTCGACGACTCGCTCAAGGTCACGTACTGGCAGCAGTCGATGGACGACGCCATCAACTGGTGAGCGCGATGTGATCCGGTGTCACCTCGGCGCACCGGCCCGCCGCTCACCCGGACCGACGTACTCGCCCTTCGTGGCGGCGCCCCAGATCCCCGCCGCCACGTTCTGTGCGAACTCGGTCGGTGGCGGTTCGTTCGGCAGCTGCGCGGGAACCGCCGTGCCCTTCTTGCCGCCTGCCCGGTCGGCGAACAGCGCGACCGTCAGGGCGAGGCGGTCGTCGTACCCGGTGGTCCACACGGTCCGCCGGGTGGTCCCGCCCCCCGCCCCATGGGTGGCGAACGCCTTCATCGCCGCCTGCGCTTCCGAGGTCGCCGAGACGACGGTGTCGTCGGCGACGGGCACCGGCCCGGCCCCCGCTTCCACGCCCGCCACCACCGCCTCCTTCTCGCCCAGCACGCGCCGCACGTCGGGACGCGCCCGGTAGACGGTGCTGCCCTCGCGGGTGATGCGCGCGACGGTGTACGGGGTGGCGTACCTGCCGCCCGCCGCCACCGCGGCGTACGCGGACGCCAGGTTCAGCGGGGTCGGCGCCGCCGTCCGCAGCAGCCCGCTCAGCGGCTTGCCGACCTTCACCCTGCCGAACGGCTCCAGGGCCGTACCCGCCTCCACGGCCCCGCTCACCGCGTCGTTGAACGGCTGCCGCGCGTAGTCCGAGCCCCCGTACAGCACCCGCACCGCGCCGTCGCCGGGCACCATGCCCACGACGGCGGTGTGCACGCGGACGCCCTTGCTCCCGCCGGGGTGTTCCTGGATCCGCTGCGTGGCGCTGTCCTGGAGCGCCAGGTCGAAGGTGGTCGTCACGCTGTAGCCGCCGCTCGCGAGCTGGTCCTCGGTGATGCCGAGCCGGTCGGCGGCCTCCTTCGCGGCGATGTCGATCAGATACTGCCGTTGCCCCTCGGTCTCGCCCGGCGGATAGAACCGGAAGGCCGGGAAACGCGCCTCGGTCCGCTGCTTCGCCGTGATGCTCCCGCCCGCCGCCATGGCGTCGAGCACCCACTCCCAGCGGCGGAGAAGCTTCGCGGTCACCTTGGGGTCGGAGCCCGCCTTCTCGTAGTAGGAGGGGATGTTGACGATGGACGCCAGCGCGGCGCCCTGCGCGACCGTCAGGCTCCTGGCGTCCACGCCGAAGTAGTTGCGCGCGGCGGACTGGATCCCGGCGGAGCCCCGCCCGAAGTACACGGTGTTGAGATAGCCCTCGAGGATGTCGTCCTTGGTACGGGTACGGTCCAGTTTGATCGCGATGAGCGCCTCGCGCGCCTTGCGGGTGAGCGACCGCTCCGGGCTCAGCAGCGCGTTCTTCACGTACTGCTGGGTGATGGTGGAGCCGCCCTGCGGCTCGCCGCCCGTCAGCGTCGCCAGCATGGCCCGCGCGATGGCCCGCGGCGAGATCCCGCTGTCCGTACGGAAGGAGCGGTTCTCCGCGGCGATCACCGCGTCCTGCACATGCCGGGGGACCGCGGACAACGGGACGTCCTGCCGGTCGACCGGGCCGCGGCGGCCCAGGTAGGCGCCGCCCGAGTCGAGGAACACGGTGCTCTGGGTGACGGTTTCGGGGTGCGGCTTCGGAATGGCCGTCAGGTGGTACGCCACGATGGCCGCCGTACACAGGACCGCGATCAGCGTGAGGAAGGCGTAGAGCAGCCGGCGAAGCCGCCGGCCCCGGGTGCGCCGGAACCGGGTCCGCAGCGGCGGGCGCTCGCGGCGCCGGGCCACCGACAGCCTCCCCGGCCTCCCCGGCCTCCCCGGCCTCCCGGGCCTCCTCGTCCTCAGCCGCTGTGCCGTGCGCGCCCCTGCCGTCCCACTGCCATCCCCGTTCCCGTTCCCGCTATCGTTCCCGTTCCCGTTCCCGTTCCCGTTCCCGTTCCCGCTCCCGGTCTCGTTCATATCCGCCACCACTCGCGCTCCGAGCGTGCGGCGACCTTGCCCGAGGCGTCGTACACCGTGACGATCCGCTCGTCCCCGCCCGCGGAGAGGAGCATCTTCATGTCCTTGTCGGGCAGCGGCGCGCTCGCGTACCAGACGCCCCAGCCCGGACTGCCCGCGAGGACGAGGACCTTCGCGGTGACCTTGCCGGCGCCGGTGTTCACCTCGACGCGGCCCGGCTCGCCGCTCAGACCGCGGAAGAGGCCCGACAGGAAGAATCCGCCGTTCACGCTGTCCGCCCTCAAGGAGACGCCCGGTTCGTCGAGCGGGGGTTCGTCGTCGCCCCCGCGGTCCGGGAGGGCCGTGGGCACGGACCAGTGCCCGCCGTCGGCCGTCAGCCACACCCGTACGCCAGGCCCGGCGGTCACCCGCTCGCCGGGCGCCACGACCCGGACCGGGCTCGCCGCCGGACGGCCGCCGCCCCCGGCCCGCGCTCCGGACGTCCCGTCCGCGTCACCGCCGCCCCCGACTCGGTCGGCGCCGAGGAGCGCGACGGGTGTGAGCAGTGCCGCGCAGGCGGCCAGGGCCACGGCGAGGCGGCGCCGGCGCCGGACCCGGCCCTGAGCCTGGATGCCGGCCAGCGGCACCTCGGACGGGACGACGTCCCGGGCGGCGCGGGCGTACACCTCGCGCAGCCGTCCGGGGTCGGCGCCGGCCGCCTCCAGCCCGTGTCTGGCATGGGCCCGCACCGCGCCCGCCGAGCAGCCCAGCAACTGGGCGATCTCCGCGTCCGCCAGCCCCTCCCAGACCCGCAGCACCAGAACGGCCTGCCGTCGTGCGGCCCGCCGTCCCCGCAGCCTGCGCACATGGCATTGCACCAGGGCGCGCCGCACATGGAAATCCGCGTCGTCGCGCGGAACGCGCCGCCACCGCGCGCACATCCGCACCAGAGTTCTCCGTACCAGTTCCTCCGCCGCACCGGCGTCGTCGGTGAGCAGCCCCGCGGTCACCACCAGCCGGGACCAGTGCGTCCGGGCGTACGTGGCGAAGTCGTGGCCGGTGGGGAACAGGTCGTGGGTCGGTGGCACGTGGCGGTCCTTCGGCTCGGGAACTCGGTCGTGGCCGGACGCGTCGGCGTCCGGCCTGGTCGGGCAACTGCCGGATGATGCGGGCAGGTTGAGCAGCCGGCGAGCCGACACCGTTAAGGAAGAGGGAGCCTGGAACCCGTGTGTTCCGTCTTCCCGGTGGGGTCGCGCTCGCGACTGCGACCTACGGGACCTACGGGATCTGTACGCACGGCGGAGGTGGCCGGGTTGCAAGGAATGTGCACGGATTCCGGTGGAGGCATGACCGAGGACGAGTTCGACGCTTTCTACGCGACCGCGTTCCCCCGGCTGACCGGCCAGCTCTACGCCTTCACCGGGGACCACGGCGAGGCCCAGGACGTCGTCCAGGAGGCCTTCGTACGGGCCTGGGACCGAAGACAGCGGTTCCTGGCGGACAGCGCTCCCGAGGCGTGGATCCGCACGGTGGCCATGCGGCTGGCGGTGAGCCGCTGGCGGCGGGCGAGGCGCTGGCTGGAACTGGTGCGGCGCACCCCGCCGCCCGACTCCACCCCGGGGCCGAGCCCTGAGTACACCGCGCTCGTGGCCGCCCTGCGCGAACTGCCCGAGGCCCAGCGGATGGCGATCGTCCTGCACCATTTGTGCGACTTGAGTGTGGAGCAGGTAGCCTCCGAGACCGGTGCTCCCGTGGGCACGGTCAAGGCGAGGCTGTCCCGGGGGCGGGCGGAGCTGGCGAAGCGTCTCGCGGTGGACGAGGCCGACGCGCCGATCCGGAAGGAGAGCGGCCGTGTCCGATGAAGCCGTGTCCGATGAAATCGTCGTCGCGCTGCGTGAGTTGGTCACCACTCACGCGACGCAGCCGGTCGTCGGCGGCGCCGAGATACGTGAGCGGGCGATGCGCCGCAGGCGCCGCCGCCGTGCCGCCGTCACCCTCGGCGCGGGGACCACGGTCCTCGCCGTGCTGGGCTTCGCCCTGACCCTGCGGCTCGGCGCGGACCAGGACGACCCGGCCGGGCGCCACAACCCGGCCGCGACACCTTCCGCCTCCGCCGTGCCGTCCGCGGCCACTCCGGCGCCCGTCTCCGGCACACTCGACGCCTCCCACCAAACCCTCACCTTCGACGGCCGGGTGATGCCGATCCTCACGGACTTCGACGCCCTCGTCGCGTCCACGAGCCCCTTGACGGTTGCCGAGAAGCAGGACGCGCGAGAACTGGCCGTCGACGTGGTCCCCGAGGGCCGCACCGTGGTGAGCGTCCCGTACGCGGTGGAGCTGCGCGACGGGGAGGGCCAGCCGCTCCACGTCGGCACGTTCACCGCGAAGCTCAAGGCCCTGGGCGCCTACGACGTCAAAGGCCGCGTGATCGGCCTCGCCGCCGAGGACGCCAAGTGGTTCTACGCCCGGGTCCGCCTCGGCGACACCCTCTCGGTGAGGATCGAGACGCAACCGGCCACCGAGCCCTCGGACGCCGCCGCGACACCCACCTTTGTGGCACCCACCCCCACAGCGGAGGACCCTCAGGCGTCCCCGGCCGCCGGGACGGCCGAGGCCACCCGGTAGCCGCCGTGCGCTGTCCCGTACGCGCGGTCACCGTGTGAGGACCGGCCGGAAGGCGTCGCGTACGTCCGACTTGGCGGTGGAGACGAACTGGTCGCCCGGACCGTAGTCATACGTGCCGTAGTACGAGTAGCGCAGGACGCTCGGGCAGCTTCCGCCACTGATCTGCACCGCGCGCGGGTCGAGGCGCTTCCCGGTGCGCAGTTCGTAGACCTTCAGGGGGATCTTGACCTTGTAGAAGGTCACTTGGTGGGGGAAGGAGGCGGACTCGTCGTTCTCGTAGTAGCAGGTCTCCACGGAGGCCCCGTTCTCCGCGGTGTCCGCGCAGACCACGAGCGCGGCTTTGGCGGGGTCGTCGGTGCGCCAGGAGCCGGGGAGCTTGCCGGTGTACTCGGTGTCGCCGAGGAACAGGGCGCGGTGGGAGCCCTTGCGGTAGGCGGGGGCTCCGCTGTACTTCGCGGGCTTGGCGCAGTAGCCGGAATCCGCGTCGGACGTGCTCGCGACCAGGCGACGCACCTGGTCGAGTTCGATGGCGAGGGTGGCCTTCTTCACCCCGCCGCGTGCCTCGGCCGCGCGGGTGTCGTCGGGGTACTCGTCGAGGAGCTGCTGGTAGTGCGCCCGTGCCTGCTGCCAGGCGTCCTCGGTCATCAGGTGGTCGCCGCATCCCACCAGGGCGGCGGGCTCGGTGCGCGTGGCCGTGTCGGCGGACCGGTCCAGTACGTCGCGGGTGGGCTCGCGGTCGCGGAGCCAGCCGGTGAGGTCGGCGGTGGAGCAGGAGTCGCCGGTGGGCAGCCGGCCGAGGAAGGCGTCCAGGACCGTCCTGACGGTCTGCTCGTTGCCGGGCTCCCGCAGGACACCGGTGAGCATGCCGAAGCCCCGCTCCAGGTCCTCGGTGCTGCCCTTCTGTGCGGCGCGGGTCAGGGTGGACGCCGCCCGGCCCAGCCGGTGGCACGCCCGCACCACCGCGTCGCCGGGTTCCACCACCGGGGCGCCCGCCAGGCGGTGGCCCCACCACACCTCGCCCTGCGCGGCCACGGCCGCCGCGCAGTCGCCGCCCTCGCGGGCCTCGTTCACGCGGTCCTCGATGCCGTACGAGTCGACGCGCAGCAGCACGGCCGTCAGCACCACCGCGAGCGTGAGGGCGAGCGTGCCCGCCCGTTGCCCGCGCCGTACGACGTGCTCCGCGCGCCGGCGGGCCAGGAGCCAGCCGTGCGCGGTGGTGGTCACCCACCACAGAAGCAGGAGGATCTCGGCCCGGACATCGGCGGTCGAGGCGACGACGTTGAGGAGCCAGGCCGATCCGACCGCGGCGAACACGGCGAGCCGCCAGTGACCCAGCAGCAGATAGCCGATGCCGAGCAGTGAGGCGTTGCCGAGTGCCGCCGCCACCGGGTCGCCGGGGGCCGGGTTCCTCGGCGGCTCGGAGGGCTCGGGAGGCTCCGGCGGCGGGTACGGGCCGGGTGCGTACGCCGGGTGGGTCATGGAGCGCTCACCTCCGGGGCCGAGGCCGGGGCCGATGCCGGGCCGCTTACGGAGAAGTAGGCGCGGCCCGTCTCGCCGCTCACCGTCCACAGGGCCGCGATGTCCAAGCCCGCGAGCACGAACCCCGCGAGGCTGGGTGCCCCGGCGGCCATCGACGCGACGAAGGCGAAGACCACTCCCAGCGACAGGAGGGACAGGCACACGATGAGCGCCACCCGGATCCAGGTGCGGCGCCCGCGCGCCAGCACGGCGCAGGCGATCTGGAGCGCCGCCAGCCCCCAGCAGAACAGCGCCATGAGCCAGGCCAGGGCCGTGGGGAGGAGGAGGTCCTGCCCGTGCTCCTGCCTGCTCCGGTTCTCCTCGATGAACGTCCAGCCGCCGAGGACGTTGGCCAGCGCTTGAAAGGTGACCAGCGCGAGGACGAGTACGACGACGCGGGGCATGCGCACCGCCCCGGGCGAGCCGGAAGTGGCGGGTGAGCCGGGCGGGTTGGGGGAGTTCTGCATTGCGGTCACCTCACACGCCCGTCGTCTTGTCCGTCTTCTTCGTCGTGCTCGCCGTCGGCCAGGCCGTAGACCCGCGCCCAGTCCACTTCGTAGACGGCGCTCTGCAGGTCGTCGCCGTGGAAGTTGTCGAGCTGGATGGTCTGGTGCATGGACGGGGCGCACTGGATGCAGTCGCGGTCCTCGTTCGCGCCGCCGGAGAAGCGGAACCACTCCTCGCCGTCGATGAATCCGCGCAGGTGGTCCGGGGTCCACTCGAGAGCGACGTTGTGCCACCGCGACAGGTCCACGCCGCACTTGCGCGCGGACTCCTGCTGCACGGGCACGCCTTCCGGGTGCGGGTAGTGCAGGAACGCCTCGGCGCAGTCCTCGCCCGGGGCGCCGTTCTCCAGGTAGTCGTACTCGCCGTCCTCGGGGTGCCTGTTCGAGTCCGGCCACAGGAGCAGCAGCGGGTGGTACTGCCGCCCGTTGTCGGGGGCGGTGGCCCGGGAGCGCACGCGGGCCTCCCACCGGCCGTACCGCTGCCCGTACGGCGAGCGGAGCCAGCCGGTGTCGCCGTTCGCCTCGCCGGTCATGCGCAGCACGCCGCCGACGACCCGGGTGTTGGCGTCGCAGCGGCGGCCGTTGCCGCTGTGGCCGGGCCAGCACTCGCCGGTGCCGCCGCCCGCCGGGCGCCATTTGTCGCGGTCCGGTACGGCGGGCTCGGCCTCGGAGCCGTAGTCGAACTCGTCCGACCACGCGGGCAGCGGGTCGCCCCAGCCGTACCGTTCGGCGGCGGTCACCGGGTGGCCGGTGCGGGCGGCGGTCACGGGGTGGCCGGTGCCGGCGGCGTTCACCGTGGTCACCGCGAGCAGTGCCGCGACCGTCGCCGCGCCGAAGCCCACGGCGAGCCGGGTGGGATGTCGTCCGTACATGACTCTCCTTCAGCCTGTGGCGCGTGTGCGGGGAGATGCCCGGGGGAAGGGGCGGTCCGAGCCCTCCCCTCGCGGGGCTCGGACCGCCTCATGGCCCCCTCCGGCCATGTCCCTCGACCAGTCGACCGCCGCGCACCGTTGTTCAGCAGGCCCTCTCCCGGCACTGAACAACCTGGTGGGGCGGACGCAGGTCGGGAGGAAGGGTGAGGATCGAGTGAACTCCTCTGTCGTGCCTGTGGATTCGCCGGACGTTCGATTGCGGGTGGCCTCGCCGCTGCCTACCGTGGGCGCCCGAGTGGACGCGCTGGGTCATGGGCCCGTCGCCGGCCACCGTGAACGAGGGGAGGGCGGGCACGTGCCGGGACGAACCGGACCGGGGCGCGTCGAGGGCGAGCTGGATCCTCAGGCCGGGCCCGTACCGCGGTTCGCCGCCGAGTTGCGCGCGCTGCGCGAGTCCGCGGGGAAGCCCACCTACCGGGCGATGGCCGAGCGGACGCCGTACGGGGTGACCGCCCTGTCGCAGGCGGCGGCCGGGAAGCAGCTGCCGAGCCGCGCGGTGACGCTCGCCTACGTCAAGGCGTGCGGCGGCGACGCCGTCGAGTGGGAGCGCCGCTGGCGTGAGGCGTCGGCCGAGCTGGCCGCCGAGAAGGCCGGGGAGGAGAGCTCCAGGCCGCCGTACCGCGGTCTGACCCGGTTCGAACCGGGCGACGCCGATCTGTTCTTCGGCCGCGAACAGCTCGTGGAGCGGCTGACCGAGCTGAACCGCGAGCACCGCTTCACCGCCGTCTTCGGCCCCTCCGGCAGCGGCAAGTCCTCGCTGCTGCGGGCAGGCCTGATCCCCCGGCTGCGCACAGCGGGCGAAGGGGCGGACGACGTACCTCCCGCGGCGGTACGGATCCTCACGCCCGGCGCGGACCCGCTGCGCACGCACGCCGGCCGGCTCGTGCCCGTACCGGACACCGACGCCGACACCTGGCTGATCGTCGACCAGTTCGAGGAGCTGTACACCCTCGGCGCCGACCCGGCGGACCGGGACGCCTTCATCGACCGCCTCGTCGCCGCCACCGACGCCGGCAGCCGGCTGCGCGTCGTCATCGCCGTGCGGGCCGACTTCCTCGGCCGTTGCGCCGAACACCCCGGCCTGACCGCCGCGTTGCAGGACGCCACGCTGCTCGCCGGGCCGATGAGCCGCACGGAGCTGAGGGAGGCCATCGTCCGTCCGGCCGCCGCGGACGGCCTGATCGTCGAACGCTCCCTGACCGACCGCCTCCTGGACGAGGTCGAGGGCGCCCCCGGCGGACTGCCGCTCATGTCGCACGCCCTGCTGGAGACCTGGCGCCACCGCAGTGGCCGCGTCCTGACCGAGGAGGCCTACGACGCGGCCGGCGGTCTGCGCGGAGCCGTCGTCCGCACGGCCGAGCAGGTGTACGGCGAACTCACCGAGCCGCAGGCCGAGCTGGCCCGCCGTATCCTGCTCCGGCTCGTCGCCCCGGGCGACGGCACCTCCGACACCCGCCGCCCCACCGACCACGCGGAGCTCGACTTCGGCGATCCCGCCGACACCCGCGTGGTACTGGACCGTCTGGTACGGGCCCGCCTCATCACCTTCGACGACGGCACGGTCGACCTGGCCCACGAAGCCCTCATCACCGCGTGGCCGCGCCTGCGCGCATGGCTGGACGCCGAACGCGACCGGCTGCGCGTCCACCGCTCCCTCTCAGAGGCGGCCCGCACCTGGGAGGCGCTCGGCCGGGAGAGCGCCGCGCTCTACGCCGGCTCCCGGCTGTCCGCGGCCCGCGACGCCTTCCCCCACGCCGCCCCGCCTCACGGCACGGCGCTTCAGGACGGCCGCGGCGACGAACTCACCCCGCTGGAACGGCGGTTCCTCACCGCCTCGCTGAGGCGCCGGCGCCGCGCCGTACGACTGCGCCGTACGGTCGTGGCGGTCCTCGCCGTGTTCGCGCTGATCGCCACCGGCACCGCCGTCGTCGCACTCCAGGCGCGCGCCACCGCGCAGAGCGAACGGGACACCGCCGTCTTCGGCCGCCTCACCGCCGAGGCCGACCGCGTCCGGGAGACCGACGCCGGGCTGGCCGCCCGGCTCGACGTCGCCGCGTACCGCATGCGCTCCACCTGGGACCTGCGGACCCGGCTGGCCTCGGACACCGGCCGGGTGCTGGCCACCCGGCGGCCCGCCCACGACGGTGTCGGCAGCTCCGTGGCGTACGCGCCCGACGGCCGCACCCTCGCGAGCGGCGGCCACGACGGCACGGTCCGGCTGTGGGACACCGCCGGGCCGGCGGACGGGAGGCCGCTGGGCGAACCGCTGCGCCTGCGTGGGGGACGGGTCGGCGCGGTCGCCTTCGCGCCGGGCCACCGTGACCTGCTGGCGGCCGCCGGGGACGGCGGCACGCTCCAGCTGTGGGACGTACGCGACCGGGAGCGGCCCAGCGCCGTCGGCCGGCCGCTGGTGAGCCACGACGCGGAGAACGTCGTGTCCGTCGCGTTCGCTCCCGACGGGCGGACCCTCGCCACCGCCGGCGACGACGGGACAGTGCGGCTGTGGGACCTGAGCGACCCGGCCCGCCCCGAGCCGCTGGGCAGGCCCGCCGAGGCCGACGAGTCGAAGGAGGGCAGTGTCCGCGCCGTCGCCTTCGCCCCGGACGGGGACACGCTGGCCACGGCCGGCTACGACGGCACCGTACGGATGTGGCGGTTCGGCGAGGACGACGGCATCGCACCCCTCGGCAAGCCCCTGCGCGCCCACACCGAGCCGGTCTGGACCCTGGCGTTCTCTCCCGACGGCCGCACCCTGGCCACCGCGGGCTTCGACGAGACCGTACGGCTGTGGGACGCGTCCGACCCGGGGCGCCTGAAACCGCTGGGCGAACCGCTCACCGCGCACACCGCGCCAGTCATGTCGGTGGCGTTCAGCCCCGACGGCGAGACCCTGGCGAGCGCGGGCGAGGACGACACGCCCATCCTGTGGAACGTGGCCAACCCCGCGTACCCGCAGCAGCTCGGGGAGCCGCTGACCGGCCACTCGGAGGCCGTGTGGGAGGTGGCCTTCAGCCGCGACGGCCGCACCCTCGCCAGCACCGGAGCCGACGGCGCCGTCCTCCTGTGGCACCGGCCGCCGACCGTCCTCACCGACTTCACCAACCCGCTGACCGCCGTCGCCCCCAGCCCCGACGGCCGCCTGCTCGCCGTCGCCAGCACCGACGACGGGCTGGTCCGCCTGTGGGACGTACGCCGGCCGGACCGCCCGCGCAGGCTGCCGAGGGTCCTCGCCCACGAGGACCAGGTGGCGGCCGTCGCGTTCTCCCCGGACGGCCGTACGGTGGCGAGCGGTTCGAAGGACGGCACGGTGCGGCTGTGGGACGTCTCCGCGCCCGAACGTCCCGCCCCGCTCGGCGAACCGCTGCCCGCGCACGAGGGCGGCACCCTCACCGTCGCGTTCTCCCGGGACGGCCGCACGCTCGCCACCGGTGGCGAGGACGACACGGTGCGGCTGTGGGACGTACGGCGGCCGGAGCGCGCCCGGCCGCTGGGCGAACCGCTGCACGGCCACACGGACGCCGTCACCTCCGTGGCCTTCGCCCGGGACGGCCGCGTCCTGGCCAGCGGCAGCGGGGACGGGACGGCGCGGCTGTGGCACGTGGACGGCGGGACGCGGGCACGCCCCGCGGGCGCTCCCCTCACCGGCCACGAGGAGCAGGTCAACGCGGTGGCCTTCGCCCCGGACGGCAGGACACTCGCGACGGGCAGCGACGACCGCACCGTCCGGCTGTGGGACGTGGAACAGCCGGACCGCGTACGCCCGTCGGGGGAGCCGCTGGCCGAGCACCGCGGGGCGGTCAGGTCCGTGGCCTTCGCCCCGGACGGCAGGACACTGGCGACGGCCGGCGGCGACCACACGGTCCGCCTGTGGAACGTGGCCGACCCGGCCCGCGCCGAGCCCGCCGGCCAGGAACTCACCGGCCACCTCGACACCGTCACCTCCGTCGCGTTCAGCCCGAGGGGCGACACCCTCACCTCCGCCGGTTACGACCTGACGGCCCGGGTGTGGACCCTGGACGCGGACCGCGCGGCCGACCACGTCTGCGACCGCACCGGCGGTGTCCTCACCCGCGCCGAGTGGGAGGAGCACCTGCCGCAACTGCCGTACCGGGCGGTGTGCGGCGGGAGCTGATCCCTACGGTCGCTGAGGCCCCCGCGGGCCCTCAGGGGGTGGTGATCTCCAGGACGGCGCCGTCCGCGTTCTGCGCGACGACGGTCGCCTTCAGGGCGTCGCCGAACCTGGCGACACCCCCCTGGCCACCGAGGGTCATGACGGTGCTCGGCGTCATGAAGGTGACGGACTCGTCCGTCACGGTGACGTCCACGGTCAGCCCGTTCGCCGTGATGCTCGCCGACCGGGTCACCAGGATCTCGCACTCGCCGTCCGAGCACGCGCCGGTGTTCGTGCCGTCCTTCGCCCGGGGCAGCGGGCCGGAGGGGTCGGGCTCGGGCGAGGCCGTCTCCTCGGCGTCGTCGCCGGGCTTCCAGCCCGGGGCACACTGGTCCGCGCGCTCGTACGCGGCCGCGAGCCGCGGATCCTTCTTCGTGAGGGCGGGCAGGTCCGGCTCGGGCGGTGTGAGGGACTGGACGAGCTTGTCGACGCCCGCGGTAGTGCCCTCGGCGTTGTCGAAGGCCGTGCCCGGGGACACCCCGTCGAGTTCGGCCACGACGCCTCTCACCTTCTTCAGCAAGGCGTCGCGCAGCCGGTCGGCCGCGGGCACGCCCGACGGGCCGAGGTCCTCCAGGTCGCTTTCCACGGTCTCCACCGCCCAGGGGGTCCCGGAGAGATAGCTGACCGCGAGGGCGTCGGCGGAGAGAGAGTCCTCGCCCGATGCACGGATCTCCCTGAGGTCGGCAGCGCTGTCTCTCCGCAGGTTCCCGAGGGCGGTTGTCGACGCGCACATGCCGCCGACCCACGTCACCAGTTCCCTGGACGGCGGCCGTGCCGGCGTCGGCTCGGCCGCCCCCTTGCCCGACGCGTCGGCCTTCTCCTGCGTCCCGCCCCCGCAGCCGCCGACGGCCAGTACCAGCCCGGCGACCGCCACGGCAACGCTCACTCCTCTGGACATGGAACGACCTCTCCGCGTGCTGTGACCCATGTTCGCGGGCCGGAATCCGGCACCGCGGGTCCAGTTCAGCGCGGCACGGATTGTTCAGTCACCGGGGCTCCGGAGGTGAACAATCCCGGTGCCGAGGTGGACAAGGGGGACGCGGGACGCCCCGAGAGACGTACGTCACATCCGCTCCTGTCACATCGGTGCGGGGAGCTCCGTCAATGAGGTGCAACCATCCACAACGACACTGGAGTTCTCCATGGACGCTCGTCTGAACCTCTTCGGGGCCCCGCTCGCTGCCAAGCTGCTGAAGCACTTCAACTCGGCGGGCAGGGTGATCGCGGACTCGGCGCTGCCGGCCGCGACGCAGGAGCTGGTGAAGATCCGTGCCAGCCAGATCAACGGCTGTGGTTTCTGCACCGACATGCACACCAAGGACGCCGAGGCCGCCGGGGAGACCGCGCAGCGCCTCCACCTGGTCGCGGCCTGGCGGGAGGCGAAGGTGTTCACCGACGCCGAGCGCGCCGCCCTGGAGCTGACGGAGCAGGGCACCCGTATCGCGGACGCGGCCGGCGGCGTCCCGGACGAGGTCTGGGCGAACGCGGCCAAGCACTACGACGAGGACCAGCTCACCGCCCTGGTGGGCCTCATCGCCCTCATCAACGCCTACAACCGCGTCAACGTCATCGTCCAGCAGCCCGCCGGCGACTACCGGCCCGGCCAGTTCGCGTAGCCCCTCAACCGGGGCGGCACCCTCTTCCGCACGCTCCCGATCCGGCACGCATGGCGGCGGCCTCCGTCCCGTTGGAAGCTGGACATGACGGTGAGCAACGGGGGCACCGTGCACGAGCGGTGCGCCGTGTCCGATCGCGGTCGTTCCGCAGGTGTGAACGGTGACGGGCGGGTGGGCCGAGTGGTGGTCAGCAGGGACCTTCGGCCCCGTGACCGGGGTCCCGGCCCCCGTGGAAGGTGGTGAGGAAGAACAGACGTGACGGGAGCGCACCAGCGACAGCTGGAGGCCAGATCATGAGCGCACAGCATCCGCCGCACGGTTCCGGTCCTCACCGGCCGCACCGGGAACACCACCCGCCCAGGGGCGCGAACCCGCTGAGGCGTACGTCCGACCGTGTCGAGGTCTGGTGCTCCAGGCTGCTGCTCGTGCTGCTCGTCCTCGGCCTGCCGTCGGCTTCGGTGTGGGCGGGGCTGTCCGCCTACGAGTCCACGATGCGCACCGTCCAGTCCCAGTCCGCGGAACGGCACCGGATCACCGCACGCGTGACCTCCGCCCCGGACGCGGCATCGGACAGCGCGGCGGGCGGGAAGCAGACGGCGCGGGTCAGCTGGACGGGCCAGGACGGGCGGAAGAAGACCGGAACCGCCCGCGTGTCGCTCGACAAGACGGCGGGCTCGACCGTGCGTATCTGGGTGGACAAGGAGGGAACCGTCCGGGACCCGCCGCTGTCCGCCGGCCACGCGGCGGCCACCAGCTGGCTGACGGGCGGTCTCACCGCTCTCGGCGTGTCCGTCGTCGTGGTCGCCGGGCGAAAAGGTGTGCGTCTGGCGCTGAACCGCAGGAGGTACGCGCAGTGGGACGCCGAGTGGGAGCTGGTGGAGCCCTCGTGGTCCGCGCGGTTCCACGGGTGACAGTCGGCGACGCCCAGCAAGCTCAGAAAACGGTGGCGATCATGCGAGCACAACTCGGCGATCAACTCGTGGTCGAAAGCCCTGCCACCGGCGCCACCAGGCGTGATGGCGAAATCGTGGGCCTGCGCCACGCGGACGGGACGCCGCCCTACGACGTGCGCTGGTCGGACACGGACGAAGTGACGCTCGTCTTCCCCGGGCCCGACGCGTACGTCCGTCACATCGAGCACGGGCCCGGGCACCCGCACGCCCCTTCCCGGCCGACCGGTGGGTACGGGACACCCGTGGCCGGCAAGGCCCGGCCCAGCAGGGCGCCCGACCCCGGTGACATCGGCCGGCGCGTCGCCGCCGAGCGCGCACGCCAGGGGCTGACCCGGGAGGAGACGGCCCGCCGCGCCGGCATGGCGCCGGAGTACCTGGCGTACCTGGAGGAACAGCCGGCCAACCCGACGGCGGCCAGCCTCCTCAACCTGGCCACCGCACTCGGCACCAGCGCCGAGGCCCTGCGCGGAGGCGGCATCGATCTGCCGACCGGTCGGGGCCAGAGGCACTCGCGCACCCCCGGCTGCGGGAACTCGGCCCGGACGACTGCCGCGCCCTGCTCTCCACGGCGCCGGCCGACGCGGACCTGGTCGTCGGCGGTGCCCTGCGGCGGCACGGCCACGTCGGTCTGCAACTGGGCAGGGTCGCCCACACCCTGCTGCACCACTCCGCGTTAGGTTCTCGCTGCGCTACCGCGGCCACTGGGGTGTCGCCGTACGGCGCCGCAGCGGGCAGCTGCGGATCCGGGTGCCCGCCTCGGAGGAGCCACCGATCCGCCTGGTCCTGCCCGACCGGGCCGTCACCATCGCACCCGGGGAGACCTGCACGCTGGTCCCGCCCGAGAGCTGATCCGCGAGGAGAGCGAAGAGGCGTCCGTGGACGCGCCCGGCAGCCGCAGCGAGTCCAGAAGGCGGCGCGGCAGGCCTTGAGGTCCCGGTACGCCTCCCGGATACTTCCGGCCACGGCGTACTGCCGAGCCGCCCAGGCCCGGCAGCGCCATTGATCCGTGCTGCCCAGTGCCCACCGCGCCGGCCGGTGCCCGGAGCGGGGAACCGCGGGTGCCGTACCGCAACCGCGGTGGCCGAAAATGTGTCTCTCTCCGCGCGTGGTCCGGTCACTCGGGAGCGGTGGGGCTCCGGTGGCGCGGAGGCTTTGGGGGGACGGAATGAACACATGGGCAGTGCCCGGATACGCCGAATCACTGGAGCTCGGGTCCGGGGCGAGCGGGCGGGTCGTCCTGGCCGTGCACGAGGAGACCGGCCGTCCGGTCGCGGTGAAGTACCTCAGCGAGTCACTGCGCACCCGGCCGGGCTTCGTGCACGACTTCCGTGCGGAGGCGCGACTGCTCGGCGGACTGCGGAGCCCGTACGTCACCGGCCTGTACGAGTACGTGGAGAGCCCGCACGGCGCCGCCATCGTGATGGAGCTGGTGGACGGCGTCTCGTTGCGGACACTGCTGAGGGGACAGGACCCGCTCGGCCCCGAGGCCGCGCTCGTGATCCTCAAGGGATCGCTGCTCGGCCTGGCCGACGCGCACCGCGTCGGCGTCGTCCACCGCGACTACAAGCCGGAGAACGTCCTGGTGCTGCCGGACGGGTCGTCCAAGCTCGTCGACTTCGGGATCGCGGTCGACGCGGGCACCAGCGCAGGTGTGGCGGGAACCCCGTCCTACATGGCCCCGGAGCAGTGGACGGGCGCGCCCGCCTCGCCCGCCGCCGACGTGTACGCGGCCACGGCCACGTTCTTCGAGTGCCTGACGGGCCACAAGCCGTACGCGGGGGACAACCTCGCCGAACTCGCCCTGCGGCACATCGACGCGCCCGTCCCCGTGGACGAGGTCCCCGAGCCGGTACGGGACCTGGTGCGGCGTGGTCTGGCCAAGGACCCCGGGGCACGGCCCGCGCAGGCCGAGGCGTTCGTCACGGAACTGGAGGCGGCCGCCGGCGGTGCCTACGGGCCCGACTGGGAGGAACGCGGTCGCGGCCGGCTCGCCTCACTGGTGGCGCTGCTGCCGCTGCTGCTGCCCTCGGCCCGCAGCGCACCCCGCACCACCAGGGACACCGCACGCACGGTCCTGAGCCGGGAGGCGGGTCAGGGCGGGGCGCGGTCGTGGCTGCCCGGCCGGCCCGGGATGCTCGTGTCGGGTGCCGCCGTGCTCCTGGGAGCGGTCCTGGCCTACGGAATGCCGTACGTCGCGGGAGCCGATCCGCAGACGGCGGCGCGGTCCCTGGCCACCACCAGTGCCCAGCCGGGCGCGGAGCCGGGCGCGACCGGCGCTCCCCCCGGGGCGGCCTCGTCGTCCCCGTCCCCGGCATCCACCGCGTCCGGCGACGCGTCCGCGTCCCCCGGCCTGTCGCCGTCGGGACCGGCGTCCTCGGGTACGGGGGAACCCTCGGCCTCCGCCCCCTCGGCCGGGGCCCCCGAGACGACGGCGCCCGGCGGTGCGACCACCACGGAGCCGACGACCGCTTCCCCCGCCTCGCCCGCCGCTCCCGCCGTCAAGGACGTCACAGTGTCGGCGTTCCGGCAGACGGGCCCCACGACCGCCACGGCCACCATCGACGTCACCACGGAAGGCACCGGGCCGATCTCCCTCACCGTCTCGTGGTTCAGGGGCGACACGGCGGGACAGCCCGGCACCCAGGACGGTGCGCCCCAGACCTTCGAGCGCGGCGGCGCCAGGCAGTACACGATCACCGTCGACCACAGCTTCGCCCGCGACGGCTGCTACTGGACGGTTCAGGCCACGACCACGCCGTCCTCCGCCGACGGCGGCGCCTCGCAGCAGCTTCTGACCAGGCAGTGTGAGCTCCGATGACCGCTCGGAACGACCGGACTCCCGTGCCCGCCGACGACCACGGGCCGACCGAGGTGGCGACGGAGACGCCGACCGGGGCGCCGGCGGCCGGCGACGAGCGCACCGCCACCCTCCGCCTCGGCCCCAGCGACGCCCGCCCCCCTGGCGGCGAACCCGGTTCCGCGGACGCCGAGTACAGCGCCACCGTGCTGTCCAGCCACTGGATCCAGCGGCCCGAGTCGGGTGACACGCTCGTCGAACAGCCCTCCTCGGACACCTGGCCGACGCCGCCCGACCGGGTCGAGGACACCGTGCTGCGATTCGGCCCGGGCGTGACCGCCGACGTCGCGCACCGAACCCACCCCGCCCACCCCACCCACCGGACCCTGCCCGCGGTGCCGCCGCCCCCCACGCCCCCGCGTGGACGGCTGCGCAGACACGCCCTGCCCGCGCTGGTGCTGCTCTGCGTCCTGGCCTTCCTCGCCTGGCAGCGCCTCGGTCCGTCCGCCTCGGTGCGCGCGGTGGCGGTCACGGCCCGGCCGACGGTCCTGGGGTGCGACGGCACCGCGGACATCGTCGGCCTGGTCAGGACGGACGGCCGTGCGGGCACGCTCTCCTACCGCTGGATCCGCAGCGACGGCACCGCCTCGGGCGTCCTGCGGGAAGTGGTGGTCCGGGGCCAGCGACAGGCGCGCCTTCACCTGCGCTGGACCTTCCAGGGCGGGGGCCACCACGCGGCACGGGCCGAACTGCGCGTCCTCTCCCCGACCCGTCACGCGGCCTCCGCGACCTTCACGTACGACTGCTCCTGACGGGCCGCCGCCACACGGCCCACGGACCATGCCGACGGTTCCCGAGAGAACCCTGGCCTGCGGTCCTGTACAGAGCGTGCTGCTCCTGGTCAGCGCGCTGGCGGTGGCGCTGATGCACGGCTTCGGACGGCGCGACCAGCGGTGGGAGGCCGGGACACCGCCCTGACCGGCGCGCCACCGGCGCGCCGGCCCATGAGGCGCTGGTGAGCCGCGGCGGTCAGCGGCAGCCGCAACCCGCAGCCGCCGCACGCACGCCGTGGGTGGACTTGATGGGACGGGCAGGGGCGGCGCGCGCTCGCCGAGCTGAAGGACCTCACGGTCCGGGGGCTAGCGCCGGTTCACCCACAGCGCCGAGGCGATCGCGCACACCTCACCCCCGTCCGTGGCCAGGGCGACACCCATCCGGTGCTTCCGCCCTTCCTCCGAGAGGACCCACGCGTACGACACCAGCCGCGAGGCAACCGGCACCGGCCGGAGCAGCCGAGCGGTGAGCGAGGCCGTCACCGCCCCCTCCCGCATCGTCCCCCGCAGCCGCCCGGCGGCGTTTCCCGGACAGTCCAGAGCCCCCCACACGAGCTCCGCCCGCAGCATCCCCCGGGTGTCCGCGAGCGCGGGCCCGGGCGTCCACGCGGCGGCCACGAGATCCCGTCCGGGCACGACCCCGCAGTGCAGGCGGAGCCCGGTGTCGGACGTGCGGTCGAGTCCGCAGCCGAAGCAGTCCACGACCCCCTCCGGTGGAGCCGCGCGATACGCCTCGGCCGCCGCCGACGCCTCGTCCCAGGAAGGCGGTTCGGGCGCCACGACGTCCACCTCATCGGGCACGGCCACCGCGAGCACCCCGTCCGCACCGGTCAGCACGGCCCCGCCGCCGGCGGTCTCCGCGAGCTCCACCGGCACCTCCAGCGGGGTCGGCCGCCGGAAGTCCACCCGTACGCTCCCGGCCGGGACCCGCCCGGCGAGCACCCCCGCCACGTACCCGCCGAACGCCACCCCGGGATAGCCCCGCAGAAGGCCGGGCACCGTGATCGTCTCGATGTCGGTCATGGCGTCACTCCACCACATCCCCGCCGTCCGCTGGTGTGGGCGAAGCGGCCCGGGGTGTTATTGAATGAGGTGTGCGGTCAGGAAGGTCGGGACCCTGCCGCACGGGTTCTGGTACGGCCCCGGCGCTGTGCCGGGGTCGGCGAGCGCGCTGAGAGAGTCGTATGGACTCCACATCCTCCCCCTCCTCCTCGTCGCCGTTCGAGATGGTCAGCAGCGCCCTGGGGCGGTACATCCCGCGCGGCGGAACGGCGGCGTCCGCCGGTTCCGCCCACGCGCAGGGCGACCGCGGCGCCCTCCGGCTCCCGCACGCCAACCCGGCACCTGGTGATCAGGAGCAGATCCTCGGCGCGGTCACCCTGGACCGGGATCTGCGGATCACCCGCTTCAATCTGGACGCTCCCGTTTTCGCGGGGGTGGAGGCCGCGATCGGGAGCCCTCTCGTCGATCTTCTCCCTCCCGGGGACGTACCGACGGTCACACGGCGCCTGCGGCAGGTCCTCGAGACCGGTGAGCCGCACGTCGCCCGGGTCCAGCGCCTGCGGCGCGGAGACGGTTCGGAGCTGGTGGTCTCGATGAGCATCCTGGCCGCCGCGGCGCCTCAGGAGGGCCTGACCGTCACCCTGATCGCCATGGCCAGGAGGCTGCACCTGTACGCCGCCGAGACCGCGATCGGCACCTCACTGGACATCGGCGAGACCGCGCAGTCGCTGGCGGAGTCCCTGCTGGCCTGGGGAGACGTGGCCGCCGTCGACCTCGACTTCGCCGTGTGGACGGGCGAGATGGTCACCGAGCAGCCGCTGGGGCGCGTCCGGCTGCGGCGGGCGGCCCTGGTGCCGGACCGTGCGTGGCCCGACGGCTACGTGACTCCGGGCGGCGATCTTCCCGGCGACGCGAGTCGCCTGCTGTCGCAGGCGCTGCGGCGTGACGACGCCGCGCAGGCCATCGTCATACCCGACCGGGAGGCGGTCGAGCGGGTGCTCGGCAGTTCGCGGCTGGTCCGTGCCCTGGTGCCCGGTGACCGGGCGGCGGGTGTGGCGTGCATACCGCTGGTCCTGGAGGGCGCGCCGCCCGTCGTGCTGGGCGTGGCGGAGGTCTGGCGGCGGGCGGACCGGCCCTTCCACGACGGCGAGCTGCTCGACCTGCAGGAACTGGTGGCCAGGACCTCTCATCACGTCGACCTGGCCCGTCAGCACCAGCGCGAGCACACGCAGGTGCTGGCGTTGCAGCGCCGACTGCTGCCGAGGACCGGCGGCGACACGATCGAGACCGCCCGCGTCTACCAGCCCGCCACCCCCGACAGCGCGGGCGTCGGCGGTGACTGGGTGAACAGCTTTCCGCTGCCGGACGGCCGTACCGCGCTGGTGGTCGGTGACGTCGTCGGGCACGGTCTGGGAGCCGCGGCGACCATGGGGCAGCTGAGTATGGAGGCCCGCGCGCTGCTGTCCGCGGGGCTGGCGCCCGACGAGGTGCTGGAGCACCTGGACGAGACCGTGTCGCTGCTGGACGACGCGGAGTCCGGGCTGGCGGCCGGTTACAGCGCCCTCGGGTCGACGTGCTGCATCGCCGTGTACGACCCGGTCAGCCACCGGGTGGCGCTGTCCAGCGCCGGCCACCTTCCTCCGGTCCTGGCTCCCCCGGAGGGGCCCGCCCGCCCGGTCCCGGTCCGCCCGCACCCCGGGCTGGGCACCGAGTTCGCGCTCCGGGAGCCCTTCGACGTGCACACCTTCGCCGCACCCCCGGGCTCGCTGCTCGCCCTCTACACCGACGGCCTGGTGGAGGATCCCGCCGTGCCGATCGACGAGGGCATCGACAGGCTGGCGGACGCCGTGTCCACGGTGCACCCCTGGGACGCCCTGCAGCAGGCGGCGCGGCGCGTGGTCTCCGCACTGGCGCCCGGGCGCCGGCGCGACGACGTGACCCTGCTGCTCGCCCGCATGATCGGCTACCGCAAGGGGGACACCGCGACCTGGCGTCTGCCCGCCCGCGCCGACGCGGCCGGCCGGGCCCGCACGCTGGTCTCCGCGCTGCTGCGGCAGTGGCGCACCAGGGACGACACCCGGGAGAGCGTGCTGCTGGTGGTCAGCGAACTGGTCGACAACGCGGTCAGCTTCGCCACCGGCCCCATCACGGTACGGCTGATCAGGTCCGGTCACGGACTGCTGTGCGAGGTGGGCGACACCGGCAACGGCAGGCCGCGGCTGAGCCGGGGCGGGCTCCTCGACGACAGCGGCCGGGGCCTGCACGTCGTGCATGGACTGAGCACCCGGTGGGGAGTGCGGTGGACGGACACCGGCAAGGTGGTCTGGGCGGCAGTCGGAAGGTGACGCGGCTGGCGTGGGGCGGCGCCGTACGCACGCCGGGTGGCGCGGCCTGGTGGTCCGGGCGCGCCTCCGCCGCCGCGCGGCGCCGAGCGGGCCGGCAGTCGGCGTGACCCCGGCGGTGCGGGCGGTTGCCACCAGCGGTGCGCGGCCGTGCGCGGCGCGCCCTGCGGGCAGCGCCACGCGCGGTGCGGGCGGCGGCGGTGCAGTGGTGCCGCCGGGTGGTGCGCTGTGCCTTCGGTGGTGCGTTGGGCGTCCGGTGGTGCGTTGTGCGTCCGGTGTGGGCGGGCGCCACACCGGTGGTGTGGGCGCCGCCTGCGTCGTGGGGGCGGTGTCCCCGCCGTGGGGGCGGCCGGGCCGGTGGTGCGGGCGGTCGGGCTGATGGTGCGGGTGGCGTGATCGGCGGTGCGGTGGTGCCGCCGGGTGGTGTGCTGTGCCTCTCCGGTGGTGTGGGCGGGCGCCACCGGTGGTGCGGGCGCCGCCTACGTCGTGCGGGCGGTGTCCCCGCCGTGTGGGCGCCGCCTGCGTCGTGAGGGCGGTGTCCCCGCCGTGGGGGCGGCCGGGCCGGTGGTGCGGGCGGTCGGGCTGATGGTGCGGGTGGCGCGGTCGGCGGTGCGGTGGTGCTGCCGGGTGGTGTGCTGTGCCTCTCCGGTGGTGTGGGCGGGCGCCACCGGTGGTGCGGGCACCGCCTGCGCCGTGCGGGCGGTGTCCCCGCCGTAGGGGCGGCCGGGCCGCTGGTGCGGGCGGTCCGGCCGCAGGTGCGCGTGGCGTGGCCGCTGGTGCGGGTGGCGTGGGCTCGTGCTACCGAACACTTGCCCAGGGCTCCACCCTTCAGGGTGCAGGTGTAGGGCATCCTGAGCCCAGCGGCCCGGAGGGCCGCAGCGACACACCTAAAGTCGCGTTGTCCGACAACGTAGTTGGCGGACCTACCGCCGGACTGGCGGGACGTCAAGCCTGTGGAGACCTTGTCAGACCACCCTCGGGTGGCAGGGGCCGATGAAGCAGGAACCCGAGGGAGCGCCGCCTAGCGGTGCTGACCGGAATCGCCTGCGTTCACGCAGGCGAGGATGTCAATGCCACTCTCCTGCCAGGGCGGTGGCCGTGAGGCCCGGGGCCGCCGCGTAGAGGACGGCGCGGCTGCCCGGTTCCTGCCCGGCGTCGTGTGCCCTCCGCAGGATGTCGAACACGGCGGCGCCTCCGCGGTTGCCGCTGGTGTAGCTGTCCCGGCTGTGGTCCAGCAGCCCTGACGGCCACCCGTCCGGCATCGTCTGTTCCATGTACTCCAGCACCCGGGTGCCGCCGGGGTGCGCGAGCAGAACGTCGGGGTGCCAGGAGCCGGGGTCGTCCTGATAGCGGGCGTGCAGCCACTTCCACATCGCTGCGACCGTCTCCTGTACGGCGCGCGGCCCGTGCCGGTCCATCACGAAGTGAGTGCCGTCCGCCCGTGTCTCCAGGCGGTGCAGGTCCTGGGTGCCGGGCAGAGTGTGGTGCCAGGCGGCGTCCAGCCGCAGTACCGACTGGGGTCTCGGACGGCCCGTGACCACCGCGGCGACCGCGGTGTCCGCGAACAGCAACCGGACGATCAAGGACTCCAGGGTGTCGTCCGAGGGCTGGTAGGTCGTACTCAGTGCCTCCGCGATCACGACCAGGACCACCCGGTCGGGGTCCGCGGCCACGAGATCCGCCGCCAGCGCAAGGGAGCGGGTCCCGGCGATGCAGGCCCACTGCGTGGCCGGCAGCAGCATCACGTCGTCGCGGAGCGGGAGCGTGTTGGCCAGGGCGATGTCCAGCCCCGGCAGCGCCGGGGTGGTCGAGTGACTGGTGATCAGGCAGTCGACGTCCGCGGCGTCCAGTCCGGCGATCTGCAGGGCCCCGCGCGCCGCATGCTCCCCGTAGGACCGCACGGCCGCCCAGGCCGGCGCGGTGCGCTCCTGGACGGTCTGCGGCGCGGGTATCGCCTCCAGGGCGGCGATCACGCGGTCGACGTCCTGCTCGGTGAACCCGTCGCGGGCCAGCGCCTCCCGGGCCGGCCCGATGCCGGCGGCCCGCAGGCCGCTTTCGTTGCCCGGCGCGACGGCGGCCTCCAGCGGCAGCATCCACCCGCGGCTTTCGATGCCCGTACTGGCCGCGATGGCGTCGATCCGCGGCGCCCACACGGCGTGCGGGTGCCGGTCGCGCACTTCCGTCACGATCTGGCTGGTCTTCACGGTGTGCTTGCCGTGTATCACTGCGGGAGGGCACAGGTAAGCGGCCACAGTTGGCACCTTTCTGCGGGGAACAAGGGAAGAACGTCGCGAATGCCGCGGTATGTGTCATTTCGGACTTTCGGCGCATCGCGTCCAAGTCGATGCCGTCGCGCCCCACTTCGGGCGCCGGCATCCCGCCCGAGCATGGACGCAAAGGGGCATTTGTGCTGTGACCTGGGCAACTTGACCAGGTATTGGGGCGGGTGACACGGCACACAGGTGCTGTGCGGGCGGCTCCTGCTCGCCTTCGTTCGAAGGTGACGGCTCGTCAGCTCCTGGGTGACGGCACCCCGGGGAGTGATGACGGTCGCCGGCGCGTCTCAGGCGTGGTCCGCAGCCGCCTTATTTGCGCAATTGCAGAATTTCGCAATTGGTTGGATGCTGGGTTGCCTGTACCCGCTCGCCGGCAGCAGCGGGCACAGCCTTTGTGTCCGCCGCCGGGGTGGGGTTCGTAGGGAAAGCCGAGGGATCGTGTCCGTTCCGCTGTACCAGGCCAAGGCCGAGTTCTTCCGGATGCTGGGGCATCCCGTACGGATACGGGTTCTGGAGCTGCTGCAGCACGGTCCGATGCCGGTGCGGGACCTGCTGGCCGTGACCGAGGTCGAGCCGTCCGCCCTGTCCCAGCAGCTGGCGGTGCTGCGCCGTTCCGGGATCGTCACCGCGACCCGGGAGGGCTCGACCGTCGTCTACGAGCTGGCGGGCGGGGACGTCGCGGACCTGATGAGGGCCGCGCGCCGGATCCTCACCGAGATGCTCGCCGGCCAGGGCGAACTGCTGGCCGAGCTGCGGGAAGCCGAGGTCACCGCGCGATGACCCCGGCGACCGGCCGGGCCTGGGCCCGGCTCACCGCGCTCCTGCCCACGCGCACCGACCTGGCGGACCTGCGCCGCGCCCCCCGGCGGGACCTCCTCGCCGGGCTGACCGTGGCGATCGTGGCCCTGCCGCTCGCGCTCGGCTTCGGCGTCTCCTCCGGTCTCGGAGCCGAGGCCGGCCTGGCGACCGCCGTGGTCGCCGGCGCGCTCGCCGCGCTGTTCGGCGGGTCCGGCCTCCAGGTGTCCGGGCCCACCGGGGCCATGACCGTGGTGCTGGTGCCGATCGTCGGCGAGCACGGTCCGACGGGCGTGCTGACCGTCGGGCTGATGGCCGGCGTCATGCTCGTGGCGCTGGCCGCGATGCGGGCCGGCAAGTACATGCAGTACGTGCCCGCACCTGTGGTGGAGGGTTTCACCCTGGGCATCGCCTGCGTGATCGGACTGCAGCAGATCCCGAACGCGCTCGGCGTGCCCACACCCGAGGGCGATCGCGTGCTGGTGGTCGCCTGGCGGGCCGTCGAGAAGTTCGCGAACGATCCGAACTGGGCCGCGGTCGGCCTCGCGGCCGCGGTGGCGGCGGTCATGCTCGTGGGCGCGCGCCTGCGGCCCACCGTCCCGTTCTCCGTCCTCGCGGTCGTCGCGGCCACGGCCGTCGCCCAGTTCGCGGGCCTGGACGCGGTACAGCCGATCGGCGACCTGCCGTCCGGGCTGCCCGCGCCCTCGCTCGGCTTCCTGGACGCCGGTTCGCTCGGCTCACTGCTCGCCCCGGCCGTGGCCGTGGCGGCGCTCGCGGCCCTGGAGTCCCTGCTGTCCGCCTCGGTGGCTGACGGCATGACGGTGGGGCAGAAGCACGACCCCGATCGCGAGCTGTTCGGCCAGGGGGTGGCCAACATCGCGGCCCCGCTGTTCGGCGGGGTGCCCGCGACCGGCGCCATCGCCCGGACCGCGGTCAACGTCCGCACGGGGGCCCACTCCCGGCTGGCCGCCCTTACCCACGCCGCGATCCTCGCCGTGATCGTCTTCGTCGCGGCGCCCCTCGTCTCCAGAATCCCGCTCGCCGCTCTCGCCGGCGTGCTGCTGGCCACCGCGGTCCGCATGGTCGAGGTCGGCTCGCTCAGGGCCATGGCCAAGGCCACCCGCTCGGATGCGCTGATCCTCGTCCTCACCGCGGTCGCGACCCTGGCACTGGACCTCGTGTACGCGGTGATCATCGGCCTGGTCGTCGCGGGTGCCCTCGCCCTGCGTGCCGTGGCCCAGCAGGCCCGCTTCGACCAGGTGCCGCTCGACCGGGGCGATCACAGCGCCGAGGAGCACGCCCTGCTCGCCGAGCACATCGTCGCGTACCGCATCGACGGGCCGCTGTTCTTCGCCGCCGCGCACCGCTTCCTGCTGGAGCTGACCGAGGTGGCCGACGTACGGGTCGTCATCCTGCGCATGTCACGGGTGTCGACCATGGACGCCACCGGCGCGCTGGTCCTCAAGGACGCGGTGGAGAAGCTGGAGCGGCGCGGCATCCTCGTCCTGGCCTCCGGTATCCGCTCCGGCCACCGCCAGGTCCTGGACTCCGTCGGCGCGCTGGATCCGCTGCGGCGCGACGGCCGGGACTACGCCACCACACCCGAGGCGATCAGGGGCGCTCGCGCACACCTGGAGACGGCCGGCGTCCTGGCCGCCGTTCCCGCCCAGCAGCCACGGACCGCGGGCGAGGAAGCCGTCCGATGAGACGGCAGGGCAACAGACCCCGCACGCGAGGGAGTTCACCATCATGACCATCGAGTGGCGCTACACCGTCGAGGACGACGTCGGGGTGTTCTCCGTCGCCGGATACCTGGGCCCTGAGGCGGTCCGCCGCTTCGACGGGGCTCTCGGCTGGGTCGTCGCCCGCGGCACCGGACCGGTCATCCTCGACCTGACCGAACTGCGCGGCTGGTCCGAGGAGGGCCGGCTGGCCGTCACCGAGGCCGCACGCCGCCTCGCCGGTGCGGACCGGAGCCTGGAACTGGCCGCCGTCCCCGGCGACGGCTCCCTGGTCCCGTCCGGCGATCACCGGGACATCCCCGTGCACTGCGATCTGGCCGCAGCCCTCGCCGCCCATGCCCGGCGCACGTCGCCTCCGGGCGAGGCCAGGCAGGCGTGGCGCACCGATGGCCGGCCCACCTGACCGACGTATCCGGGAAAGGACCCTGGGACGCGTTGACCGGACCCGAGCGGCTGGGTCCCCCGCATCCGGGTTCGGCGTGGCCGGTGCCGCAGGCGAGGATGGGCCGCATGTTCTTGACGAGTGGGTGGACGCGATGCGCCGGGCTCCCGCCGGCGGGTCCGGGCCGTTGTGCCGGGGAGGGGACAGCACGATGAGTACGCCGCTGTACCAATTGAAAGCCGAGTTCTTCAAGACCCTCGGTCACCCGGCCCGCATCCGGGTCCTGGAACTGCTGAGCGTTCGTGAGCACGCGGTCGCGGAGATGCTGCCCGAGGTGGGCATCGAGCCCGCTCATCTGTCCCAGCAGCTGGCCGTGCTGCGGCGGGCGAATCTGGTCAGGACCCGTAAGGAGGGTTCGACCGTGTACTACTCGCTGACCAGCCCGCAGGTCGCGGAGCTGCTGCGGGTCGCACGGACCATCCTGTCCGGGGTGCTCGCCGGGCAGGCCGAGCTGCTGGCCGATCTGCGGGCCGCGCAGGGTGAGGGGAAGCGGCCGTCGCGGTGAGGGCGTGCACACGGCGGCCGCTTCCTGGGAGTGCGGGGTCCATCAGTGGTCCGGTATGCCGTGACCAGGGCAGCGGCCCTACAGCTTGGTCATCTTGGCGTACGGGCTCAGGATCCGCATCTGCGCCGACCCGAAATCCACGAGTGCGGCGATTCCGTCCTCGATGCCGATGACCCGGCCGAGGCCGTACACGTCATGTGTGACCTGATCACCCATGGCGAAGTGCTTGGGAACCGGTGTGACCGGGGCCTTGAAGGGGCTGGTGGGCAGATGACGCTTCGGTGCCGCAGGCTTTGTCATAGCTCAGTATGCGCCCGTGTGGCTCCCGCTCGTTGTGGCGCTCGGCACAGATCTGGCCGGAAACTACCGCGCCACGCCCCTGACCTGCGGTTTCGAAAAACTACGAGGTGCGAGCACGCGACGCCGGACGGCATTCCGGATGCAGCCCGCGCCGGGCGTACTCAGCCGGAGCGGGGAAGGCTCGCCGATTCGCCGGCGGCGCGGCGGTACTCGGCGTTGATGCGCTGTGCTTCCTCGAGCTGGTCCTCGAGGATGACGATGCGGCAAGCCGCCTCGATCGGTGTCCCCTGGTCGACCAGCTCGCGGGCGCGAGCGGCGATCCGCAGCTGGTAGCGGGAGTACCTGCGGTGTCCTCCCTCCGAGCGGAGCGGAGTGATCAGACGAGCCTCACCGATGGCCCGCAGGAAGGCAGGGGTCGTGCCGAGCATCTCGGCTGCCCGGCCCATGGTGTACGCGGGGTAGTCGTCGTCGTCCAGACGATCATTCAGAGGGTTGTCCGATGTCATGTCACCTCGTTGTGTAACGCGTCGAGGGGCCCTGGTGCCGTACGGCACCAGGGCCCCGAAGGAAATTGAACACCATCTGTCGGCCCTACTGCTGTGCCGACCTTCTGTTTCCGCTACCCGGCCCGGCAGGGCGGAGCGGGGGATCGCAGCTGCGTGACCGGGGACCACCATCCATTCCGGGGTCTTGCGGTACCCGGGCCGAGTACTCCTGCCCGGGCGATCCTGATGGCGTCTGCTCCTCCGTTTCTCTCTCTGTACCAACCACTTGGTGAACCGGTACTGCCGTGGGCAGCTCCCCTATCTGCAGCTGCCCGGTGCGGTGTCGGTCCACTGACCTGCGTACTTCGACTTCAGCCACCCGCCAGTTCGTGTCTGGCGGGTCTCGTTGACCTTCTCTACGCCAAGGAGCATACCCCTGCCGAGGGCGAAAATCTACTGCGGTGGGAACAGTTTTCACCGTTCTGGCGTAGCAGGAATCCTGCCGCGAGTGGTTCTCGCCGGTTGCTCGGGGGTCCGCCTCCCGCTTCCCGGGCAAGCGCACACGCCCCCGCGGGCGGCTCGGGGCGAGCGGGACGAATAAGCTCTGCTGTCATGTCGAATCCTGATGAGCTGCTCGTCGCCATCTCCGCCGCTGTGGAGTCCGAGCGAAGCAATCAGATGTCGCTGACCGTGGTCGTCGGTGGTGCCGTCATCACCGGCCGGCTGGCTCCCGAGGCCGTGTGGAGGGAGCGGGTCGCGGAGGTCCTGAAGGACTCGGACCGGCTCGGCCCGTTCTCGGACGTCTTCGCCCGCGGACCGCGGGGGAGCCGGCCCGGTCACGGTGAGGCGCCCACGCATCTGCACTTTCATCTGGCGCGAATCCTGCAGGGAAGCCTCGGCATCCCGGAGACGGGCGGCATGTACCGAGTCGCGATCAAGGACGTCAGCGCATGGACCGTAGGTGATCTCAGCTACTTCGACCAGTGAGAGGTACCGGGATCCCGAGCGCGGTCTCCCGCCCGCCCGCCCGCGCGGCTACGGGACGGTCCATGACGCGCCGGGCGAGGGCGGCGATCCGTCGAGGACGCCCCGCGGACGGATCCGGTCCGGGCACGCGGGACCGCCGCGGCGAACGGCGAGCCGGGCCAGGGCGACCGGACCTGTGCGAGAACGTGGCGGAAGCCCGCTGGGCGTCGCACGGCCGACGCCCGCGGCTTCCCCGGACACTTGGCGGCCGGATGCCCGCCCTTGAGCCGTCGGCGGTGGTCGTGCCGCCCTGGGCGCGCGCGGACGGGCAGCGCTCGCCGGGGCGGCTGTTCTGCCACGGCCGGGGCAGGACGAAGGCGGCCTGCCCGCCATCGAACTCGCGCTCCCGGCCGGGCAGGCGACGGCACCCGGGCGGCGCCGTTGCTCCGCGCCGCGCAGGGCGGTCAGGCCACCGCGGCCCGGCCTGTGTTGCCGTGCACCCAGTCGGTGATCTCCCGGGTCGGTGTGCCCGGGAGTGAAGACGGCGGCCATCCCCAGGCCGAGCAGCTCGGTAATGTCCCCTCGGGGATGATCGCCGCCGCCGAACACCGGCCCTCGTCGCCGCCCCCCGCGGAGCCGGGGTGTCCGTCGCCTGCTCCTCGTGCAGCAGCCGCGGCACCTCGGCGAAGAGCGCCATGTGCGCCCCGGAGAGGACGGACAGGCCGATGCCGTCGGCGTCCTCCTGGACGGCCGTGTCATCTACCGCGCGTGAGCTACTCGACGGTGACCAACTCGCGCTGGACGGACTGGGCGCTTCCCTCCGGACGGAAGCGTCCCAGCCGGCGTGGCGGGACGATGCGGGGCAGCAGCGTCTCCCACATGAACGTGGTCAGGTCGTCCAAGTCGTGGCGTCCGGTGAGCACTTGGGAGCTGAGCTGCAGTCCGGTCCAGGAGCCGACGATCAGCCGGGCAATCCGGGCGGGGTCGACGTCCGGTTTGACGTCCCCGCGCTCCTGCGCCTGCGCCAGGGAGTCCCGGAACAGTTCAATCCACCGGGTGTACGGCTCGCTGACGATGCCCGTCTTGGAGCTCTGGTCGATCACCAGCCGGATACCGGCACGCACCCGGACGTCCTCCACCAGCAGCCGGGCCATCCTGTGCAGGATGTCGATGGCGGACTGCACTCCCGGCTTCTCGGGACTCGTCGAGGGGGCCAGGACGGAGAACTGCTCGTCGATGAGGGCCTGGGCGAGCTCCTCCTTGGACGTGAAGTGGAAATAGAGAGCGCCCTTCGTGACACCGGCCTCTCTGACGATGTCACCGAGTGTCGTCCCGTGGTACCCCTCGGCTTCGAAGGCGCGCGCCGCCCCGTCGAGAATGGCCGACCGAGTGACCTCCGCTCGTTCCTGCCTGGCCATGCATCCAACCCTTTCACTCCGTGAACCGGAGCTGTCGCAGACCTGGGCGTCCGGCTGCGACGAGCCCTCGGTATCAGTCTGCCCTCACCCCTGTAAAAAACCAACTAACTGGTACTGTTTCGCCGCGGCGCTCCACCAGCCCTCCTGGTACGTACCGTTCGCGGGCCCAGGACAACGAAATGCCAGGGGTGTTGCGCGCAGCTGGCGAGCATTGCCGGGGCGCCACGCCGTCCGGTGTGCTCGGCGTCCTGGTGCGGCGGTTCGGTCTTTCCTGCCGCCGGGACCGTCGAGCAGTACGACGGAGCGTTTTCCGGCGGCGCATTCCGCGATTATGCGTTTCGGGTTCATGTGCCTGCTCGACACGTTCGACCAGTTTCATTGGCCACCTCTCGTAAACGGTTTCTAGGGGCCCGGACCGCAGAAGCCGGCAACCACTCAGGGGACCCTGGTTTCTCCGCGCTCACCGGACGGCAACGGTTCACCCATCGGGTCGGGGACGCGGACGCAGGATCGCGGAATCCTCCATTCCGTAGGCGGGTGGGCTGAAAGCTGGAGGGTGCAGGTGATGGCGATCGCCGGGTGGCCACGCTCTGAGCTGCACCTTTGACGACTCTGGAGTCCCTTCTAGCGATCATGGACTTATCGTTTGACAAACGGGTCGATCGGTTTGTTTACTCTAGGGGCGTCTCGTGGAGGCAGCTGTCCGCTTGGACTTCAACTGGGGGGTGAGCCGCATGCGATTCAATCTGCTCGGCCCGTCAGAAGCGTTTTCCTATGTCGACTCGGCGAGTCTCGGAGGATTCAGTCAGCGGGCCGGCGCGGCCGCCGCGGGATTTGTTCTGCCGCACGCAAATGAAGTCGTGCCCACCAGCACATTGATGCATCGACGGGCATGCGGGGCCCGCGGGCGACGTCACTCCGACGACGGATCCCGGCTACCGGCTCACTGTCGGCGACCTTCACGACGTACCTCGACGGTGTCGGGGCACGGAGCGTGCGGGTGCGGCCCGACACGTAGGTGTTCGGCGTGGCGGCCGGCGCCGCGGCGACCGGCGAGGTCGTGGACGCGCTGCGTGACGCGCTGGAACCGGCTCCGGCTGCCGTGTGAGAAGTCGTCCATCCTCGCGCCCACGCGTGGATCTGGCGTCGGCGTCGAGCTCACAGTCCACGACCGGATTCCGATGTGACGACGAAAGAAGTGAGTGATGACCCCCCCGACAGCACAGGCCCGCACCTCGCGCGGGCCGGCGCTCACCATCCTCTGCGCGATGCAGCTGATGATCATCCTTGACGGGACGATCGTCACGGTCGCGCTTCCGACCATCCAGGACGGGCTCGGCTTCTCCCAGAGCGGCCTGTCCTGGGTGGTGAACTCCTACCTCATCGCCTTCGCCGGACTGTTGCTGCTGTCCGGCCGGCTCGGTGACCTGATCGGCACCAAGAAGGTGTTCCTCAGCGGTCTGATCACCTTCACCATCGCCTCGCTGGTGTGCGGTGTGGCGAACAGCCCGGAGACGCTGATCGGCGGCCGCTTCCTGCAGGGCGTCGGCGCGGCGCTGGCGTCGGCGGTGGTGCTCGGCATGATCGTCGGCCTGTTCCCGGAGCCGAACGAGCAGGCCAAGGCCATGGGCATCTACAGCTTCGTGTCCGCGGGCGGCGGCGCCCTCGGTCTGATCGCGGGCGGTGTCATCACCGACACGTTCGGCTGGCACTGGGTGTTCCTGATCAACCTGCCGATCGGCGCGCTCACCCTGCTGTTCGGTCTGAGGCTGCTGAGCGAGCAACCGGGTCTCGGCCTGAGGGCGGGCGCCGACGCGGTCGGCGCGGTCCTGGTGACGGCCGGTCTGTCGCTGGGCGTGTTCACCATCTCGCAGGTGTCCGAGGACAAGTTCTCCGGTGGTGAGCTGTCGCTGTACGGCGCGGTGTCGGTGGCGCTGCTCGCGGCGTTCGTGTGGCGGCAGGCCACGGCGCGGCGTCCGCTGCTGGCGCTGCGGATCTTCCGCAGCCGGGAGATCGTCGGCGCCAACATCGCGGTGGTGCTGGTCTTCTCGGCCGGCTTCGGCTTCCAGTTCCTCAACGCCCTCTACCTGCAGCGGGTGCTGGGCTTCGACTCGATGCAGACCGGCCTGGCGTTCCTGCCGGCGCCGCTGGTGATCGGCACGATGTCGCTGTTCTTCACGGCGAAGCTGGTCGCGCGCTTCGGTACCCGGCGGGTGCTGCTGACCGGCCTGCTGTTCCTCGGCGTCGGTCTGCTGTGGCTCAGCCTGGCACCGGTCGACGGCAACTACTGGACGGACATCGCTCCGACGCTGGTCGTCCAGGGCCTCGGCATGGGTCTGACGGTGCCGGCGGTCATCATGCGCGCGATGTCGGGCGCGCAGCCGGAGGACGCGGGTCTGGCCTCCGGCCTGAACAACACGGCGCAGCAGGCCGGTGCGGCGGTGGGTCTGGCGGTGCTCGCCACGGTCGCCACGTCGCGCAGCAACTCGCTGATGAGCGCGGGCCGCCCGGAGATCCAGGCCCTGCGCGACGGCTACAGCCTGGCGTTCGTGTGCGCGGCAGGGTTCGTGTTCGTGGCCTGGCTGGTGACGTTCTTCGTGCTGCGGGACGCCAGGCAGCCGGCGGCGGAGCAGGCCGGGGCGGCGGCGGCCGACGTGACGCCCGAGGTGACGCCCGAGACGGCCCCGACGGTCGGGCACGTCTGACAGACACGCACCTGACAGTTCATCAACCGTCGGAGCGTGGCCGGGGCGACCGGTCACGCTCCGGCCCTTGTCTACGGAAACTCAAGCACTCAAGGGGAAACGTGGCGGACAGGATCCGAGTGGGAGTCGTCGGCGCGCACGCCGAACGGGGGTGGGGACGCGGCATCCATCTGCCGGCACTGAAAGCGCTGGACGACTTCGAGATCACCGCGGTCGCCGGTACGAGTATGGAGTCGGCGCGGGCGGCGGCGGCCGTGTGGGGCGCGGGGAAGGCCTACGACGACGCGCGGGCGCTGATGGCCGACCCGGACGTCGATCTGGTGACGGTCGCCGTCCAGCTCCCCTCCCGGGACGGGCTGGTGGAGGCGGCGATCGCCGCGGGAAAGCACGTGTACAGCGAGTGGCCGCTGGCCCCGGACGCGGCGACCGCCGAGCGCTTCGAGTCGGCGGCGCGCGCGGCGGGCGTACGGCACGCGGTGGGCCTGCAGAGCCGGCACCACCCCGCCGTACGGCTGCTGCGGGACCTGCTGGGGCAGGGGCTGATCGGTGAGGTGCTGTCGGCGTCCCTGCTGTACTCGCTGTCCACGCCCGAGGTGTGGTCGCGGCGGTACGCGGCGCTGTTCGACGAGACGAAGGGTGTCAACCACCTGGCCGTGGTGGGCGGGCACTCGCTGGACATGTTCCAGTACGCCGTCGGGGACTTCACCGAGGTGTCGGCGACCCTGACGACGTTGATCGACCGGATCACCATGGAGGAGACCGGCGAGCGGATCGAGGTGACCTCGCCGGACCAGATCGTGCTGGGCGGCCTTCTGGAGTCGGGCGCGGCGGCGTCGGCACACTTCATGACGGGCGGCCCGCGCGGTGATGGTTTCCGCGTCGAGGTGCACGGGCGGACGGGCCGGCTGGTCCTGGTGTCGTCCGACGACTCGCTGGTGGGCCCGCGGTTCACGCTGACCCACGAGACCGCCAACGGCGCGCCCGCGGCGGAACTCGACGTCCCCGACGCCTACCGCCCGCTGCTGGGGACCCCCTCCCCGGTCAGCAACGTGGCCCAGGTGTACACGGACCTGGCCCGGGCGATCCGTACGGGCGGGGACTTCGGCCCGGACTTCTCCACCGCTGTCCGCACGCACCGGCTGCTGGACGCCGTCAAGTCCTCGGCGAGGAGCGGCAGTCGCGTGCGCCTGGTCTGACCCGGCACGCCTCGGGGCCGCCTCCCGTCGAGGGAGGCGGCCCCGAGAGCGTCGTGCCGTGCCGCTCAGGCCTTGACGGCCGCCTTGCGGCGGGCCCGCCGGGCGCGGTGGCGGGCGGATGCCTCGCGTTCGATCAGCCACCACTCCGCGATCAGCAGCGGCAGGATCCAGCCCGGCCAGGAGGCGAGACCCGCGCGTTCCTGGCCCCAGGCGATGAGGGCCGCGATGTCCGGGTGGCCGGGGGCGGCAGATCGTGTGGTCGTGGACGACGCCCAGGACCCGGCTCACCACGATCGACAACGTGAGCGCGAAGCTGCGCACCATCCAGCGGCGGTGGTCGGCGATCCGGCCCTGCCGGGCCATGCGGAAGCCCACCACGGCCGTGGCGATCCACAGCACCGACGTCGTCAGCTCATCTGCAGGGACAGCCCCGAAGGGCTGACGTACGCCACCGCCAGGCCGGAGAGGCCGCCCGGCATTCCTTCCCGCTGCTGCTGCTCGGTGTGCGGCGCATCAGGGCGGAGTGGCTGTGGTGGTGGGCCGACGGCACGGCGGCGGCAACGGTCGGGGTCGGCCCGGTGACGGTGTACCTCCTGCCCGACACGCCGCGGATCGAGATGATCCCGCTCTCCACCAGAGCCGCAGGGCCCGCCCTCCCGGCGGACGGAGGGACTCCCCGGACACCACGCCTAGGCGCCGCCGAGTCCGCGGCGCAGCGCCGCGATGCGGTCGGAACCCATCCGCTGGGACACCGCCACGCCCGGCACCACGAACGCGCAGTGGAAGGTCCCCGGGTACAGGTGCAGCTCGGTCGGCACGCCGGCCTGCACCAGGCGTTGCGCGTAGGTGATGCCCTCGTCGCGCAGGGGGTCGAACTCGCTCACCGCGACCCACGCCGGGGGCAGCCCCGACAGGTCCTCCGCACGTGCCGGGGCGGCATACGCGGACACGTCCGGGCCGCCGGCGGCCTCCCCCAGGTAGTACTTCCAGCTGAGGACCGCCTTGGGCCGCGACCACACCGGGGTGTCGGTGAAGGACCGCATCGACGGCGTGTCCAGACGGTCGTCCAGCTCCGGGCTGTCCAGAGCCTGGAAGCACAGCTCCGGCCCGCCCCGGTCGCGGGCGAGCAGCGCGGTCACAGCGGCCAGCCCCCCGCCCGCGCTCTCGCCGAAGACGCCCAGCCGCCCGGGGTCCACGCCGAGCCGGCCGGCCTCCTTCGCCAGCCACAGCAGGGCCGCGTACGCGTCCTCCACCCCGGCCGGGAAGGGGTGCTCGGGGGCGAGCCGGTAGTCCACGGAGACCACGACGGCGCCCACCTGGTCGGCGATCTCCCGGCACGAGGCGTCGAGGTTGTCGAGCCCGCCGGCCACGAAGCCGCCGCTGTGCAGGCCGAGCAGTCCGGGCAGGGGACCCTGCCGGTCGGCCGGGGCGTAGACGCGTACGGGCACGTCGGGCGCGCCGGGCGGGCCGGGCACGACGGTGTCCTCCACGGTCAGCGGGGCCGCCGACTCGTACGGCGGGAGCTGGCCGGCCACCTGGGTCATCGTCTCCCGCGCCACCGCGGGGTCCGTCATGTCGAGATCGGGCAGCATGGCCGCCCAGGGCGCCAGCTCGGGGTCGAAGCGGTACGTCATGGTGCTCTCCGGTGCCGTCGGTCATACCAGGCATCCCGTCCTGGAATGCGCCTCATCCTGCGCCCGCGTTCCTCGTCCGGTAACCCGCCGGGCGGCCGTGGATCGGCCGCTTCCCCCCGACAGATGGCGGGCGCGGGGTGAGCCCGACCGTTTCCGAAGCCTTCCCGCCCCGCAGCTGCCGAAGTAGCGTAACCGCATGAAAGCGCTGCTCCTGCGGCTGTCGGAACTCGACGCCGACGCGGGGAACGCGGTCAGGGTGATCGCGTTCTTCGACGCCCTGATCCGGGACGGGGCCGAGCCGGACACCGTCGCGCGGGCCGCTGCCCGCCTGGCCGAGCGTCCCGTCGGCGTGGACGCGCCCGGGAGCGCCGTCCTGCTGCGCTTCGCACCCGACGGGACGTCCCTCGACCCCGCGGCACGGCCGGTGCGGGTCGCGACCCACGACCTGGGCGGAGGCGGCTGCGTATGGCTGGAGCAGCCCGGCGGTCCGCTGCCGCTGGACGCCATCGTGCTGGAGCGGCTGGCGATCGCGGTCGCCGGGGCGCTGGGCCACCGCACCCTCCCCGCCCCCGAACTCGGCGACCCCGCGCTGGTGGAGCTGGTGCTCAGCCGGACCGCGGGTGACGCCGAGCGCTCGCGGGCGCTGCACCTCCTCGGGCTCGCGCCCGCCCGGCCCGTGCGGTTGCTGGCCGTCGACTCCGACGACGCGGGTGTGGCGGAGTGGGCGAAGAGCGTTTTCAGTACCCGCGGCGGCACGGGGAACGGCATACGAACGGCGGCCCTGGGCGAGGCGTACGCCGTGCTCACCACCGAAGACCCGCCCGCGGACCGTCCGGCGCCCCCGCCCGGCGCCCGGGTCGGGGTGGGCACCCGGGTGCCCGCGGCCCAGGCGTGGCGGTCCTGGCAGACCGCTCGTACGGCCCTGCGGTTCGCGGGCCGGAGCGTGCTGCCGTACACGGACGCGACCGCCCACCTCACAGGCGCACCCGTGTGCTGGTGGGACGCGCTCGGAGGCTTCGCCCTGCTCGCCGAGCACCTCCCGGCCACGGCCGTCGCCGAGAACGCCGACGTCGCCGCCCTGCACCGGTTGGCCGCGGAGCCGCAGGGCACCGCCCTGCTCACCACGCTGCACGCTTTCTGCGCCGCCGACTCCCTGCGCCGTGCGGCCGTCGACCTGCACCTGCACCGCAGCTCGGTCGCCGACCGGATCTCCCGCGCCGAGGCGGCCCTGGGCTTCCCCCTGACCACGCCGGAGGGCCGCGCCCGGCTGACCCTCGCCCTGGTCCTGCGCCGGCTGTCCACCGCGGCGGACCGGGAGAAAACCGAAACCGCGGGCCGCTGACCCGGAGCTTCCAACGGAGCGGGGACCGCCGAAACGCCCCGCGCGACATTCGCGTCACTCCGTCCGCGTCGGCTCTGTCCGCGTCGGCTCTGTCCGCGTCGCGTCCGTCCGCGTCGGCTCTGTCCGCGTCGCGTCCGTCCGCGTCGGCTCCGTCCGCGTCGCCTCCGTCCGCGTCGGCTCCATCCGCGTCGACTCGACCCGCGTCGACTCGACCCGCGGCAACTCGACCCGCGGCAACTCCACCCGCGGCAACTCCGTCAGCGCCCCCTCACCGACGGCGGCCGCATCGGCACCGCACGGCGAGCGGAGCGCCGGCTGATGCCGCCCGTCGGGGCCGGCGCGACGAGAAACCCGACCGGCGCGATCGAAGCCCCAGCCGAGGCACGGTCGGCTCGGCGGGGGCCTCCCCGCAGGTGGCTTCCCCGCCATGTCCCCCGAGATCGAACCGAGGACACGCGAACGGCGAGGCCCCGCGGGCCGACCGCCCCACGGCGCCTCGCTCGTCACGTCGGGTCGTCGCGCCGGGTCGTCGCGCCGGGTCGTCGCGCCGGGTCGTCGCGTCGGGTCGTCGCGTCGGGTCGTCGCGTCGGGTCGTCGCGTCGGGTCGTCGCGTCGGGTCGTCGCGCCAGGTCGTCACGCCAGGTCGTCACGCCAGGCCGTCACACCGGGTCGCCACGCCCGGCCGTCACGCCGGTCCGGTGAAGGCCCACTCCCCGTGCCCGACGCGGAAGACGACGAACGCGGGGTCGCTGCGCACGAACTCCGCGCCCTCCGGCGCGGCCACCCGGTCGCGCGCCCTCCCCGGTACGTGCACCTCGGCCGTCGAGCCCACCGGCACCCGCACCGAGAGCCGCAGCTCCCGGCCCAGCCGCGACCAGGACACGGCGGCCTCGCCGCGCACCGTACGGATCGACGTACGGGCCCAGTTCACTCCCGTACGGGCGTCGGGGCGCACCGAGAAGGTGCGGTAGCCGGCGTCCCCGGGGCGCAGCCCGGCCACGTTCTCGTACAGCCACTGCGCGACCGTGCCCAGGAAATAGTGGTCGCGGGAGCGGGAGTCCAGCGGCCACATCTCCCACATGGTGTCGGCGCCGTTGGCCTGCCAGTACCCCCAGCTCGGATAGGTGCGCTGCGTCGCGACGGCGTGGGCGACGTCCGGGTGACCGTGGGCGCACAGCACCTTCAACAGCACGCTCGTGCCCAGGCAGCCGGTGTTCAGATGGTTGCCGCGCGCCTCGATGTCCGCCACCAGACTGTCCACCACCGAGGCGCGGGCGCCGGCCGGTACCAGGCCGAAGGCGAGCGGAATCGCGTTGGACGTCTGCCGGTACCCGGGGTCCTTCGCCGTGCGGTAGTGGCCCTCGGGGCCCAGGAACGCCTCGTTGAACGCGGCCTTGAGCTTTTCGCCCGCCTCCCGGTACCGCTCGACGGCGGCGCCCTCACCCAGCAGTTCGCCCAGTTCGGCGGTGTGCAGCAGTGCCCGGTAGAGGTACGCGGTCGCGGTCAGCCGGGTGTCCTCCGGGGGAATCTCGTAGCCGGGCGCCACCCAGTCGCCGAGCGCCGTGACCGCCAGCCCGTCCCGCAGCCGGGACAGCTCCCAGTCGAGGTACCGGGTCAGCGTCCCCCAGTGCTCGCGGGCGACGCGCTCGTCCCCGTACGCCCGGTACAGCTCACGGACGACGAACGGCTGGACGGTCGTCCATTCGGGGGAGGGGGCCAGCTCCCGGTAGCCCCAGCCGCCGCTCGGCACGATCACCGGCAGCTGCCCCGCGTCGTTCTGGCTGTCCGCCAGATCGCCCAGCCACTTGGACAGGAAACGGTGTACCCCGAAGGCGTACGTCATCACCGGCGTGCCGACCTGGGCGTCGCCGGTCCAGCCGTTCTTCTCGTACATGGGCGTGTCGGTCGGTATGCCGTGCAGGTTGTTGAGGACCGTGCGGCGCATGGCACGGTCCAGCCACTCGTAGAACGGCTCCGAGCACTCGAAGGAGCTGACCTCCTCGACGCGGGTGTGCACCAGCCGCCCCAGCACCTGCTCCGGGGACGGGCGTGCCGGCAGGCCGTGGACCTCCACGTAACGGAAGCCCTTGTACGAGAACTTCGGCTCCCAGACCTCGTCCTCGCCACCGCCCGCGCAGATGTACTCGTCGGTCTGGAAGCGGCCGGGGACGTGGCCGGTCTCCGCCTGCACGCTTCCGTCGGCCTTCAGCTTCTCACCGTGGACGAGGCGGACGACCGTGCCCGCCTCGGCGCCGCGGACGGTCAGGCGGGTCCAGCCCGCCATGGTGCGGCCCATGTCCACCACGTACACCCCGGCGCTGAGCTCGGAGATCTCCGTCGGCCGCACCGTCCCGGCGATCTCGATCGGGTCGTGTGGCTGCGCCCTGAGCGCGCCCCGGGGAGCCTGCTGTTCCCCTGCCCTCCGCCAGCCGCTGTCGTCGAAGCCGGGCCGGGTCCAGCCGTGCGGGGCCCGGCCGGCGTCGTACGTCTCCCCGGCGTAGAGCGAGTTGGACAGGGTCGGCCCGTTGGTGATCCGCCACTCGCCGTCCGAGGCGACGGTGGTGCGGGAGCCGTCCGGATGGTCGATCTCCAGCTGGGCCAGCAGCCGGGGCTCGCCGTGCCACGGAGGGGTGTGCCAGTTCCAGACGTTGGGGGTGGTCATGCCGAAGAAGCCGCGGCCGAGGGTGACACCGATGGCGTTCTCGCCCCGCCGGAGCAGCCCGGTGACGTCGTGGACGGCGTACAGCACGGTCTCGTCGTAGTCCGTGAAGCCCGGGTCGAGCACCTGCCGGCCGACCCTGCGGCCGTTGATCTCGGCCTCGTAGTAGGCGAGTCCGCTGATGTAGAGACGGGCCCTGGAGATCCTCCTCCGCACGGTGAAGGCCCGGCGCAGCAGCGGAGCGGGCTGCTCCGGCACGGCGACGCTCACCCCACTGCCCCAGGGCCCCTGCCCGTACGGGGCGAGGACCGCGGCCTCGGCCCAGTCCGTGTCGTCGAACTCCGGGCGCTGCCAGCCGCCTTGGGGCTCGGTGTCGGCGACGCGCCAGCCGGGCCCGGTTTCCAGCTCGTACGGCCCGCCGTCCGCCGTCTCGACGACCAGCCGGGCCAGCAGGCCGCCGGGGTTCACCGAGGCGCCGGGGCGGTTGGTGGCGCGGGCGGCGAGCACCACCGGGCGGCCGGCGGCGCGGGCCTCCTCGACGGCTTCGGTGACATCGGCGGCGTGGCCGGTGCGCCAGCCGTCCTGCCGCTCCGGCGCGTGCAGCACCTGCCGGCCGTCCAGATGGAGCGTGAAGTCGTCGTCGGCGGTGGCGACCACGGTGGCTCGCCGCACCCGCGCGCCGCCGGCCGGCAGACGCAGCGCCGCCCGGAACCAGCGCGGTCCCGCGGGGGCGTCGGAGGAGGTGGCGCCCGGTGACCAGATCCACGAGGCACCGGCGAGGGAGGGCGGTTGCTCGGGAGCGTCGGCGCCGATCCAGCGGGCCTTCCAGTCGGCGGCCGACAACGTTGTCTCCCACCAGCTGACCTCACTCCAGCGGGAGGGCCGCCCGGCTCCGTCCCAGGCCCTCACCCGCCAGTGGTAGCGGGTACGGGGGCGCGGCGGGGGCCCGCCGTAGGGGACGCCCACGCTGCGGTCGGACGCCACCTTCCCCGAGTCCCAGACCAGCTTGGCCGCCTTCCCGGTGCCGTCCGTCAGCGCCCGCGGGCTGAGGGCCACCTGGACCTGGTAGGCGCTCTGCCGGGCGCCGCGCCCCGGCGCGGACAACTCCCAGCCGAGGCGGGGGCGCTCGACATCGGTACCGAGCAGCCGCTCGGCGTACTCGACGGTGGTGCGCTCGATCCGGAGCGCCCCGGTGCGGCCGCCCTCCGGACCCTGCGCCGGTGTGCCGGCGGCGGCCGCGGGCGCGGCGGCGGCCGTGGGCGCGGAGGAGAACGCGGTGAACCCGGCGCCCGCGCCCGCCGTCGTGCTCTTGAGGAAGAGTCTTCGGTTCCAGACCTGGCTCATGCGCGCTCCTCGCTCGCTGTGTCGTCCCTGGACAGTGACCGGACTTGAAACGATTCAAAACCGCGCGTGCCGGGAAATGCTATGTAGGCGCACTCGCTCCAACAAGGGGTGTGACGGCGAGGATTCGGGCGGGAGGGACACCGGCTCGCACGCGTCCTCCCCCTCCCCCTCCCCCTCGCCAAGTGGCTCCGGAGGCCCAGCGACACGCCGTGAAGGCGGCGTGTCGCTGGGGCTGGGAAGCCAATTGCTCTCACTCGGTGGATTCGCCGGCGGCATCGGGTGGTCGGGGCGGGTGGTCGGGACGGCGGTCGGCGCGGGTGGTCGGCGCGGGGGGTCGGGGGGGCTTACGACGGCCTCGGTAGCGTGCCGTTCGTGCGGAGAGCCCACGGTGCGTAGAAGCTACCGAATGCATGCGGCGCCGCAGGCTCGGCAGGCGGCGTAGGGGTTCCGGCAGGTGTGCAGCTCAGGGGCGTGGATGCGCATGTCCCCGGCGGAGGTAGGGAGTTCCCCGAAGCGGTGGTGTGGGCGCGCGGCAATACTCGCCTGATCCCAGACCGGAAAGGGGCCGGTAATGGCCGAGCAGGGACAGTTCCATCGAGTGATCACACACCTCACGCACGGCGGGCACGCGATTCTCGACAGTGCGGACCAGGCGGAGAAGACCGCCCAGACGCAGGAGAGCCTGAGCCCGCGCAGCACGGTGGTCCAGGCGTCCACCGACGCCGCGGCGCACGTGGGTACCACCGCCTTCGGCTACCTGTTCCCCGGCCTCGCGCGGCAGTTCCCGGAGCGTCACCTTCCGCAGGGCGACGTCACGACGGTGGTCAAAGCCCTGCTCGCACTGGGCTCCGCGATGGTGGAGTCCGCGGACGAGGTGCGCGACCCCGAGCTCAACTCGCCGATTCCGGCGATCTACACGTACTGGGGCCAGTTCGTCGACCACGATCTGACGGCCGCGACCGACCGTGACCTGGTCATCAACATCACCGACGAGCATCTGCCACCCGTGCCGCCGAAGGAAGTGGTCAAGAAGCTGGAGAATCTGCGGATCCCCTCACTGAACCTCGACTCGGTGTACGGCGACGGGCCGTTCGCGCCACCGGTCGCGGGCCGGGACGCCGTCCCCTACGACGGGATCAAGTTCCGGCTGGGCCTGCTCTCGCCGGTCCCCGCCGGGGTGGGCGCGCTGATCCCTCCGGTCGACGACAACGAACGGGACCTGCCGCGCAAGGCCGACCGCACCCCGCTGGTCGGCGACACGCGCAACGACGAGAACCTCGTGGTGGCCCAACTGCACGTGGCGTTCCTGCGGTTCCACAACGCGGCGGTCGACTGGGTCCGCGACAACGAGCCCGAGTTCGAGTCGGACGCCGAGGTCTTCCGGCGGGCCAGGGACCTCACCCGGTGGACCTACCAGTGGTTGTGCGTGCACGACTATCTGCGCACCGTGGCGCGCCCCGACATCGTCGACCTCGTGGACACCGCGGAGGGGAACCTGCTCGACCTGGACCGTCGCGGCACCTACATGCCGATCGAGTTCGCGGTGGCGGCCTTCCGCTTCGGCCACAGCATGGTGCGCGGCGCCTACGACTGGAACCGCAACTTCGGCCGCCCCGGCGACAGGGCGCCCGTGTCCACCCTGGACCAGCTCTTCCAGTTCACCGGCAGGGGCGGCTTCGCCGGCTCGCTGCCGACGCTCCCGTCGAACTGGCCGGCCGAGTGGGACCGGATGGTCGACAGGAACAGTCAGTTCGCCAACCGCTTCGCGCGGCTCATCGACACCCGGCTCGCGCCACCGCTCGCCCAACTGCGCGGCGAGGGCAACGAACCCGACCTGGCGGACCGGATCAGGAATCTCCTCAAGCACCTCGCCCAACGCAACCTCCTGCGCGGCTACCGGCTGGCGGCCCCCACCGGACAGGCGGCGGCCCAGTCACTGGGGATCACACCCCTCAGCCGCGCGGAACTGGAGCAGGGCAGCAGCGCCGCGGTCAAGAACGCCCTGGAGGCCGGTGGTCTGTTCGACAGGACCCCCCTGTGGTTCTACGTGCTGAAGGAGGCCGAAGTCAGGGAACTGGGCCGACGGCTCGGTGAGGTCGGCAGCCGTATCGTCGCCGAGACCATCGTCGGCCACATCCGCAAGGACCCCGGTTCCTACACCCACCAGACCAGCTGGAACCCCGCACGGGGCGTCCGGCTCCCGAACGGCCGGCCGGTGCGCACGATCGCGGACTTCCTCCGCTTCGCCGGCGTCCTCTGAGCCGCCGCCACGACGCGCGAGCGATGCCGGCGGCCGAGCCACCGCCGCATGAAGTGCGGTGACCTGCGGGGTGACCTGCGGCGGGTGACCTGCGGTGGGTGGCGGGCGGTGGGTGACCTGCGGTGGGTGGCCTGCGGCGGGCGGCGGGCGGCAGGTGGCCCGCGGCGGGCGGTGGCAGGTGGCCTGTGGCAGGTGGCCCGCGGCGGGCGGTGGCAGGTGGCCTGTGGCAGGTGGCCTGCGGCAGGTGGCCCGCGGCGGGCGGTGGCAGGTGGCAGGTGGCAGGTGGCAGGTGGCAGGTGGCAGGTGGCAGGTGGCGGGCGGCAGGAAGTGCGGTGGCCCGCGGCGGGCGGTGACCGGCGGTGGGTGGCCTGCGGCAGGCGGATGGTGGCGGGCGGCAGGAAGTGCGGTGACCCGCGGCGGGCGGTGACCGGCGGTGGGTGGCCTGCGGCAGGCGGATGGTGGCGGGCGGCAGGAAGTGCGGTGACCCGCGGCGGGCGGTGACCAGCGGCGGGTGGCCCGCGGCAGGCGGATGGTGGCGGGCGGCACGCAGTGCGGTGACCCGCGGCAGGCGGCATGAAGAGTGGTGACCCGGCAGGCGGCATGAAGAGTGGTGACCCGGCAGGCGGCCGAAGCGGTGCCTGCCGTGGGTCACGGCAGCCCTGCGCGGGGCACTGGGCGACGCCGCACTGCGCGACGCCGCACTGCGCGACGCCGGATCTCCGGGAGGCTCCCTGGCAGGCCGCCGGGAGCGGCGCACCACGTTCTTCACCGTCCGGCTGGCGGACCAACCGTCCGGCTAGCGGACCAGTGGGAGGAAGATCGTGTCGACGATCTCCTCGATCGCCTCGGGTGGGACCGGCCGTAGCGTCATCATCGTCTCGCCTCGAAGCAGGTCGAAGGGGAGTGAGGCGATCCGTGGAGTGAGCTTGGCCGGGTCGATCTCGCCGCGTTCGATGGCGCGCTCCATGATCTCGTCGCGCCCGGAGCGGCGCCCGGCGAGGAACATCTCGCGCAGCTCGGCGAAGCTCGAGTCGGTCTCGGCGAAGTAGCCGGTGAGCAGCAGGCTGAGTTGGACGAGGAACGGCCCCTGCTTCTCGCTCAACTCGGTGAGGATGGCGATCAGGTCGCCGCGCAGGGACCCGGTGTCGGCCGGGGTGACCTGCTGGAGGGCATTGCGGTGTACGACCGCCGCCTCGACCAGCTTCTGCTTGTCCGCCCAGCGCCGGTAGAGCACCGGTTTGCTGGTGCCGGCTCGCCGGGCGACGGAGTCGACGGTCAGGTTCGTGTACCCCCGCTCGCTCAACTCGTCCCAGGCCGCTTCGAGGATCGCCGCCTCGAGCGCTTCGCCGCGCCGTCTTCCCACAACACTCCTTAGAAACTTTGACGTTTCTTATCGGGTACTCTACTCTCTCGAATAAGAAACCGATACGTATCTTAAGGGGGTGCGTGTGAGCACCGGAAGCACGAACGCCGGATTACACACGAGATGGAGCGGACGGCTCATCGGCCTGGTGGCGGTCCTGGCCATGGTGAACTTCGTGGTCGACTCGGCCATCACCGCGCCACTGCTCGTCCTCCCGGAGATGCTCGACCACTTCGAAACCGACCAGGCGGCATGGCTCAACGCCACCGCGATGCTGGCGGGAGTGCTGTGGGCACCCCTGCTCGGAAAGAGCGCCGACATCTACGGCAAGCGCAAGGTGCTCGTGCTGACGTTGCTCCTGAGCTGCGCGGGCGCTGTCCTGTGCGCGGTGGCCCCCAGCATCTGGGTGTTCGTGCCGGGGCGCATGCTGCAGGGAGCGGCTCTGGCCACCGTGTTTCTCTCTGTCGCCATCGTTCGAGGGCTCTGCGCACCCCGGATCGCGATGATCATCGTGGGTATCGTGACGTCCGGCTCCGCGGTGCTGAACATCGCGTCCCGTTTCCTCATCGAGAAACTGGCCGCGGAGTTCGGCTTCCAGATCCTGTTCCTGCTGTCGGCCTTCGTCGCGGCCGTGATGGCGGTCTGTGTGCACCGCGTCCTTCCCGAGTCCTCGATCAGGACACCGGGCAGGATCGACGCCGGCGGTGCCCTCCTCCTCGGCGGGGGCCTCGCCGGGGTGCTCGGCTACGTCAGTGTGGGCTCGGACCTCGGCTGGCTCGCCGTCGGCCCGCTGGCTCTCCTCGCCGGTGGCGTCGCCGCACTGGCCAGGTGGTTCCTGGTCTCCAGCCGCAAGCCCGAACCCCTGATCGACGTCAGGGACCTCAGTGGGCCGTTGGTGCTGACGCTCCTCGTCGTCTTCCTCGCAGCCGGTTCGTACCAGAGCATGCTTCAGCTCATCCCGCTCATCGGTGATGTCTCGACGGATCAGCGACTCGGGTACGGACTGGCCGACCAGGGATCCGTGGCACTGCTGCTCGCGGCGCCGGGAGTCGGCGTCACGCTCGGAGGCCCGGGTGCCGGATGGCTTGCCGCGCGCATCGGACCGGCCCTGACACTGGCCGGGGCGATCATGCTCGGAACGGTGGTGACCACCGGGATGTTCCTCGGGGCCTCCCTGCTCGCCGTCGCGCTCTGCTGCGGATTCCTGCTGGGCGTCACGGTGGGAGCGCTCGGGACATCCGGCTTCAACATGGCGGGGAGTCTGGCGCCCGCCGAACGGCAGGGCATCGTGTCCAGCCTGGTCATGGTCATGGTCTCGATCGGGTCCGTGGTGCTGGACTTCGTGGGCGCGGCTGTACTCAAGTCGACCGCCGTGGTCGTCGACGGCGAGACGACGAATTCGGCCACGGGTGTGTACGGCTGTATCGCGATCGCTTCCGCCGCGTTCGCGATCGCCGCGGTGCTGGTCGTCATGCTCGTGCGCGGCACACGCCTCAGCGGCGACGCGCCGTCGTGGCCGCCGGCGGTTTCCTCGCCCACAAAGTGATCCGAGCAATCCGAGCCGGCTCTCACATTTCTCGTGACGGACTGAGGAGTTGGCGAATGAACAGAGGAATGGACAGAGGAATGGACAGAGCAATGAACAGTGGAACGGACAGAGGAACGGACAGAAGAACGGGCAGAGGAACAGGCCGAAGGACCGCGTCGAAGGGCACCGTCCTGGTGTCCGGTGCGAGCATCGCGGGTCCCGCCGTGGCGTTCTGGCTGCACCGGTTCGGATTCGCGGTGACCGTGGTGGAGAAGTCCGCCGGACCGCGGGGCGGCGGGTACCCGATCGACGTGCGTGGCACCGCCGTTGAGGTGGCTCAGCGGATGGGAATCCTGCCGCGACTCCGGGAAGCGCATATCGAGTCCCGCCGGTTGACCTTCCTCAACGCCGATGGCAGTGAGGTGGCGGTGGTGCACCCGCAGGCCGTGGCCGGCGGGATCGAGGGGCGTGACGTCGAGGTGCCTCGCGGGCAGCTGACGGAAGTCCTGTACGGGGCCGTCCGGGACGAGGTGGAGTTCGTGTTCGACGACTCCATCGAGGGGCTCACGGAACACGAGCACGGTGTGGACGTCACCTTCCGCAGCGGCCTCCAGCGCGGCTTCGACCTGGTTGTGGGCGCGGACGGGCTGCACTCGCACACCCGGAAGCTCGTCTTCGGCCCCGAGCGGCAGTTCCACCGCTATCTGGGGTACCGCTTCGCCGTGTTCACCATGCCCAACACCTTCGGGCTCTCCCATGAGGCGCTCATCTGGAACACCCCCGGAAGAGCCGCGGCGCTCTACGCGGTCGGAGACAGCAAGGAACTGCACGCGTTCCTCAACTTCGCCGACCCCGAACCACCCCACGAGGCCCTCCGCGCGCCCGAGGCACAACGTGACCTCGTCGCCGCCACCTTCGCCGGCGACGGATGGGAGATCCCGGCCATGGTCGCCGCCCTGGGCCACGCGAGCGACGCGTTCTTCGACACCGTGAGCCAGGTCCACATGCCGTGCTGGTCCAGCGGCCGGGTCGCGCTCGTCGGGGACGCCGCCTACGCCCCGTCGTTCCTGACCGGGCAGGGGTCCAGCCTCGCCCTCGTCGGCGCCTACATGCTCGCCTGCTCGCTGGCCGCCCAGCGCGACCACACCGCCGCCTTCGCCGCGTACGAACGCGACATTCGCGGATTCGTCGAACTGAACCAGGCACAGATCGGTGAAGGCGACGCGGCGCTCTTCCCCACCACCGCCGAAGCCCTTGAAACGCGCAACAACAGACTTCGCGGCCTGACCGCCCTGCCACCGGCAAGCGGGCGCCCGGCCCACACAGCCCTCACCTTGCCCGAGGACTCGGCTTCACCGGCCGTCTGATACTCCACAAGCGCCGGGCGCATCGAGAGCTCCCAGGTGGATGTAGTCCTCGCCTGTGCCACGAGCCAGGGGCGGATGCCGGTCGGCCGCCGGCTCTGCCTGCCCGAGCAGTCCTCGTGCGGCGGAACGCGGCTACGACGCGCTGGTCGAGATGGACGCCGACGGCTCCCACCGCCCGGAGGAACTGCCGCACCGGGCGCCCAGCGATCAAGAACCGCCGCTGCCATGTCTGTTCTGCCCGGCGTGTCCGGGCGGTAGCTTGGTGGAGAAGGCCCCTGAAGGAGGGCGGTTCGATGCCGTGGTTCGTATGGCTGCTCGCCGCCGCGGCACTGGGCGCCGCGGAGTTCTTCACTCTGACACTGGTCTTCGGGTTGCTGGCGGGCGCCGCGTTGGTTGCCGCCGTGGTCGCCGGTGTGGGCATCGGCCTTCTCGGCCAGCTGTTGGCCCTGGGGGCAGCAGCGGCAGCGGGCCTGGTCATCGTCCGTCCTGTCGCGCTGCGGCACATGGCACAGCAGCCGCTCATACGCGAGGGCAGTGACGCGCTGATCGGCAAGCGTGCCGAGGTACTGCAGGAGGTCACCGCGACCCGTGGCCTGATCAAACTCTCCGGCGAGGAATGGTCCGCCCGCGCCCTCGACGAGAGCCTTGTCATCCCGGTGGGAGCAGTGGTGGACGTCATGGAGATCGAAGGCGCCACCGCCATCGTCTACCCCCGCGCACTCCTTCCGTGAACCGTTGAACACACAGCAACGGAGGCACTGTGGATCCCGTCGTCATCCCCATTCTCGTGGCGGCCCTTGTCATGGTCTTCCTCGTGGCCTCCACGGTGCGCATCGTCCCGCAGGCGCGTCGATACAACATCGAGCGGTTCGGCCGGTACCGCCGGACGCTGCAGCCCGGCCTGAACCTGGTCGTGCCGGTGGCGGACCGCATCAACACCAAGCTCGACGTGCGCGAGCAGGTCTATTCGTCCGACCCCAGGCCGGTGATCACCGAGGACAACCTCGTGGTGAACATCGACACCGTGCTCTACTACCAGATCACCGACCCGCGGGCGGCGGCCTACGAGGTCGCCGACTACCTCCAGGCGATCGATCAGCTCACCGTGACCACGCTGCGCAACGTCATCGGCAGCATGGACCTGGAGGAGACGCTCACCTCGCGCGAGGAGATCAATTCCCGGCTCCGCGCCGTCCTCGACGACGCCACCGGCAAGTGGGGCATCCGGGTCAACCGCGTCGAGATCAAGGCCATCGATCCACCGGCCACCATCAAGGAAGCGATGGAGAAGCAGATGCGGGCCGAGCGTGACAAGCGCGCGGCGATCCTGCACGCCGAAGGAGAACGGCAAGCCAAGATCCTCACCGCGGAAGGCACGAAGCAGAAGGACATCCTGGAGGCCCAGGGCGCGCAGCAGGCCATGATCCTTCGCGCGGACGGCGAGGCCAAGGCGGTGGAGCTCGTCTTCCAGTCCGTGCATCGCAACAACGCCGACCCGAAGGTCCTGGCCTACAAGTACCTGGAGACACTCCCGCACCTGGCGAGCAGCGACAACAACACGTTCTGGGTGATCCCGGGGGAGCTGACCGAGGCGGTTCGGACCGTCACTCGAGCGTTCGGTGACCAGGCGACGGCGGGCACTCCCACGCCTGGGCAGCCTGAGGAAGCAGGCACCGCCGATGGTCAGGAGGCCTCGGGCGAGGTCCGTGTTCCGCAGCTTGAGGCAGGCTCGACTGTTTCCCTCGACGCCGCCGCGGCTGCGGACGAGGCAGGGAAGCAGGCTGCCGCGGCGGTGAACGACGCCAAGGCGGAGGCCGAGGCCGCGAAGTCGCACCAGGTGCCGCGCCGGGCGCGGACGTCCGACGATTGAGCCCCCTCGGCGGTCGCCGGGAACCGGGTGAAGCGGTGACCCAGGACTCCGAGGGGGCAGCCTGACGCCCCTTGACGCGTTCTTGGCAGGACACCGGCATGGACGATCCGGTCAAGACTGCCGGGATCCGGCAATGCGGTGAGGTGCCGACGCGGGCAGGATGGGGAGCGAGGGAAGCACGCGACGGAGGGCTGGGTGCCGGGCACCGGCAGGTGCCCGGCACCCAGCCGCCGGGGGCGTGCCGAGGCCGTCGTGCGGCGGGGCTGATCGGGGGTTGGGCATGCGGACGTTCTTGGAGGCCGCCACAGGCTTTCCGACCTTCCTGTTCACCGTCCCCCTGCTGGCGGCCGCGGGCTTCTGGCTGCTGGTCGCGGTGGGTGCCGCCGACTCCCGTACCTTCGACGAGGACGCCGACCTCAGCGCGCTGGGGCTGGGGGGTGTCCCCGTCGCGGTCGCGTTGTCGCTGTGGACGGGCTTCGCCTGGGCCGGCAGCCTCGGTGCCGTCGTCCTGCTGGAGCTACCGGCTTCCTCGGGGCCGGCGCGTGCGCTGACCGGGCTCGCCGTCCTCGTCGCCGCCCCCTCGGTGTCGTGGTGTGCGACCCGTGCGCTGGTACGCCTGCTGCGCCGCCTCCATCCCGATGAACCCGGGCCGTCCTCACGGCACGTCGTCGGGGCGACCCGCACGGTCCGTTCGGAACGGGCGGACGACGGCCTCCCCCAGGGCGACCGCCCCGCCCCGGAACTCCACGTGCGCCGCCGGGCCGCCTGAGCCGCACACCCCCCTGCCTACAGGGTGCCCTCGGCGAGGTCACGCGCCGGCACGGCCGGCCTCCTCGGCGGCGGGCGGCGTGCCGGCACCGGAGGGTGTGTCCGTGAGGTCGTCGACGTGGAAGAGACGGGCGATCGGCACGTGATCCAGCCGAGGAAGCCGTCGCTGACGAGCGCGCCACCCGGGTGGAAGAGCAGCGACGTCGACAGCACCGTGCGGGCGGCGAGACCCGACAGCAGCACCGCTATCAGCAGCGCCACCCCGAAGACCACGACGAGCACCATGAACAGGCCCCACGATCGGCGAAGAGAGCTCTCCCAGGACCGCCGACCAGACTTCCCGGCACACCGCGGGGAACCTTACCTGCTCTTTACGCGATCCTGACAGGCCCCCGGCACGCAACTCCGCAGCCCCGCACATTGCCGGGTTCCGGCAACCCGCGCAGCCCGTGAGGTGAAGGGCGCCGTGCACCCGTCGCGGCTTAGACGGCCCACGTCCGTCAGACCACCTCCAGGATGTCAACCCGCCGCTCGTTGCCGGGAACAGGCAATGGCCCCGGAACGGACGGAGTACGCTCCTGCGACCACGGGTGAAGAAGACGCAACGGCGCACTCGATGCGGAGGGACCTCTATGGCGGGACGGGACGTGCCGGAGGGGCACGAGAGACACGAGGCGTATCTGGAGGGGTACGCCCGTATCCTCGCCGACGCTTCGGCGACCGGCCGTCGGCTCTCCCGGGACGAACTGGCTTCGCGCCGCACCCTGGGCGAACAGGCCGCCGAGGCCGGGATCGGGCTGCGCGCCCTGGTCGGCGCCCACATGGCAGCCACCCGAGCGCACTGGCCCACCGGGAGCAGCGCGTCCGCGGACGACGTGCTGTCCGCCGCCACACAGGCCCTCGACGCGTTCGCCGAGGGCTACGAGCGGGCGCAGCGGCACGCCGTACGCCAGGAGGAGGCCGCCCGCCGGGAGTTCATCGACGACCTGCTGTACGGCCGCAGCGACCTGGGCCGACTCGCCCAGCGCGCGGAACGCTACGGGCTGCGGCTGCCGTACGAGCACGCGGTCGCCGTGGCCCAGGGCGAGACCACGTACGACGAGGGGGACCCGGTGCCCCGGGAGGTGGAGCGGGCTCTGATAGGCCGGTTCGGCGACCGCAACATCCTCCTCACCACCAAGGACGGCCGACTCGTCTGCGTCGCCCCCGGCGACCAGGACGACATCCTCGGCCACTTCGCCAAGCAGGCGTTCGCCGCGACCGGCGGCGGCCAGGTGGCGATCGGCCGCCCGCACGTCGGCCCGGCGGGTGTCGTCCAGTCGTACGAGGAGGCCCTGAACGCCCTCGACCTGGCCGAACGCCTGGAACTCGACGACCCGGTGCTGCGCGCCGCCGACCTCCTCGTCTACCCCGTCCTCACCCGTGACCGGCAGGCCATGGCCGATCTGGTGGAGAACGCCCTCGGCCCACTGCGCCAGGCCCGGGGCGGCGCCCAGCCGCTCCTCGACACCCTCACCGCCTACTTCGACTCCGGCTGCGTCTCCGCGGAGGCGGCCCGGCGGCTGTCACTGAGCGTGCGCGCCTTCACCTACCGCCTCGAACGCATCCACAAACTCACCGGCGCCGACCCGTCCGACCCGGTGCACCGCTACACCCTGCAGACCGCGGTGATCGGCGCCCGGCTGCTGGACTGGCCGACGAAACCCTTCTGACCCGCGCTTCCCGCAGGGCACCCAAACGTGACGATGATCGCATCGGCCCGCCGGTATCGGGTGCGCTCGGGCCGCATGCCCCGAGCGGTGGCGGTTAGTGTGTAAAGAACGCGTCAAAGGCGCGGGGTGTGCCGGGAAGTCTGGTCGGCGTCGAAGGGGCACGTACGCCCGGAACTCGATGCTGTGGAGGTCTCCCGGATGCGTGCCCCCCGTCGTGAGCGTTCCGTCTTCCTCGGTCTGCTGCCCTGGCCGGAGCGTATGCGGGTGGCCCGCGCCCTGCGTACGGAGACGGTCGGCGGGCTGGTGCTGCTGGCGGCGGCCGTCGTGGCGCTGGTGTGGGCGAACACCCCGTGGAGCGGGGCGTACGAGCACCTGCGCGACGCACACTTCGGGATACCCGCGCTCGGCCTGGACCTGTCGGTGGGGCACTGGACGGCGGACGGGCTGCTGACCGTGTTCTTCCTGGTCGCCGGGATCGAGCTGAAGCGTGAGCTGGTGGTCGGCGAACTGCGGACACCGGCCACGGCCGCCCTCCCGGTGGTCGCCGCCCTGTGCGGTATGGCGGTCCCCGCCGGCGTCTACCTGGCCACCACCGGACTCGGCGGGGGCAGCGCGCAGGGGTGGGCGGTGCCCATGGCCACCGACATCGCGTTCGCGCTCGCCGTCCTCGCGGTCCTGTCCACCCACCTTCCCTCCGCCCTGCGGGCCTTCCTGCTGACCCTGGCCGTGGTCGACGACCTGGGCGCGATCCTGGTGATCGCGCTCTTCTTCACCAGCGATCTCAACCCGGCCGCCCTCGCCGGAGCTGCGGCCGGCCTGATCGTGTTCTACCTGCTGCAGCGGTTCCGGGTACGCGGCTGGTGGTGGTACGTGCCGCTGGGGCTGGTGATCTGGGCGCTGATGTACAACGGCGGGGTGCACGCCACGGTCGCCGGTGTGGCCATGGGCCTGATCCTTCGCACGACCCGCGACGACGGCGAGGACGCCTCGCCCGGTGAGCGGACCGAACACCTGCTGCGGCCGGTCTCGGCCGGGGTGGCGGTGCCGCTGTTCGCGCTGTTCGCCGCCGGGGTGAGCGTGTCGGGTGACGCGCTGGGCGAGGTGTTCACGCGTCCGGAGCCGCTGGGAGTCGTCCTCGGGCTGGTGCTGGGCAAGACGGTGGGGATCTTCGCCGGCACCTACCTCGCGGCCCGCTTCACCCGGGCCCGCCTCAACCCCGACCTGGCCTGGGCGGATGTGTTCGCGCTCGCGGTACTGGCGGGCATCGGCTTCACCGTCGCCCTGCTCATCGGCGAACTCGCCTTCACCGATCCGGTCGCCGCCGAGCACATCAAGGCCGCCGTCCTGCTCGGCTCCCTGATCGCCGCGACGGTCGCGGCCCTGCTGATCAAACGCCGCAACGGCGTCTACCGCCGCCTGTGGGAGGCCGAGAACCGGGACGAGGACGCCGACGGCATCCCCGACATCTACCAGCGCACCGGCTCCGCGCACGATGGTGTCGAGAGCACGGGCTGACGGAGACGCCCTCGTCCCCGGGACCTTACGGTCCATACGAGCCGCCGCGGGGTAGCGTGACGGCCGCGCGGGGTTTGACGGGCTCCGAAGGAAGTCCATGTCAACCCTTGACGGACTGGACATACGCAGAAGGGGAGCCGTGGCGGGACGTTCCGCGCATCCGCGCAGGTCGCTGTTCACCGCCCACCCGGCCCGTACGGTCGTGCTGGCCTTCGCCGCCGTGACCGTGCTCGGGACCGGGCTGCTCGCGCTGCCGGTCGCCGCCGAGGGCGGTAGGGCGACCGGGCTGGTGACCGCGCTGTTCACGTCCACCTCGGCCGTCTGCGTGACGGGCCTGGCGGTGGTGGACACCGGCACGTACTGGAGCGGCTTCGGAGAGGGTGTGATCCTCGCGCTGATCCAGGTCGGCGGCTTCGGCATCATGACGATGGCCTCCCTGCTCGCGCTGCTGGTCTCCGGAAAGCTGCGGCTGCGACTGCGGCTCACCGCGCAGGCGGAGACCAAGAGCCTCGACATCGGTGACGTACGCCGGGTGCTGCTCGGCGTCGCGGGCACGACGCTGGCCGTGGAGCTCGCGGTGGGCGCCGTCCTCTCCCTGCGCTTCCGCCTCGGCTACGGCAACCCCATCGGCGAAGCGGTGTACCTGGGCTACTTCCACGCCGTCTCGGCCTTCAACAACGCCGGCTTCGGCCTGCACGCCGACAGTCTCACCCGTTACGCCCAGGACCCGTGGGTCACCCTGCCGATCGCCGCAGCCGTGATCCTCGGCGGGATCGGCTTCCCCGTCCTCCTGGAACTGCTCCGCCACCGCAACCGCCACCGCACCACCGGCCGCCGCAACTGGACCCTGCACACCAGGCTGACGCTCGTCACCACCGTCGCCCTGCTCGCCGTCGGCACCCTCGTGGTCACCGGCAAGACCCACGCGGTGGAGACCTTCGCGGAACCGAGCTGAGGCGCGCTGGGCCCGCAGCCGACAAGAACTGGTGTGAGAAAGCGACGGACCGGGTGCCCTCATGAGGGGCGTAAAGGACGGCTTCGACTACGTCACGGCTCGGCCGCTACGACGCGCCGGCGACCGCGGCGGAGGCGGTGGCCTGCGTGGCGTAGGAAGCCGGTGTGAGACGAACGCGCCTCTCGGGGCCATGGAGCGAAGACCGTATCCGAGCGACTTGAACAGCACCTCACGGACCCGTGAGCAGGCCGCACCGGTGTGTCCGGACGTGCCCGGTCGCGAAAGGGGTGAAGCCCTCTCCTGGTCAGCCGCAGGTGTCCAGAAGGGAGCTCGGCGCGGCCTTTTCGTTCTTGGTCACCGAGAGTCCGTAGATGAACCTCACGTGAGTCCAAGCCCTGGCGTACACGCAGTGGTAGGCAGCGTTCGGTGGAACCCACTGGTCGGGTGACTGGTCGCCTTTTGATCTGTCGGCAACGACCGAGACGGCGATGAGCTGCGTCGTCGACAGATCGTTGGCGATTGTGTGGCGCCGTGCGGGGCTCCACTTGTCGGCTCCGGACCACGACATCCCTTGGGTCCAGACGACCGACAGTCTGACGTCTCCGGTCAACAGGCCGGTGGCGACATCGACTTCCGTGCCGTTGCCCGTCACGTCCCGCCCGGGGTCCCGAGCCGAGGCAGCCTGAATGGGCGTCACGGACCGACATGCACGAACAGCGCCCACGTGGAGGGGCGTTGGGGCAGGCTGTTGCGCATGGCCAGCGTCGCCCCGTGCAGCGCGCGGGCGACCGAGTCCGCGTCGATCCCGCCGTCGCGCACGAGGTGCCGGTACGTGGCTGTCGTGATCGTCGTGGCCGCCGCGTCCCCCACCGACCACAGAGTTCCGACGACGTGCCGCCACCCGGCGTGCTGGAGCGCCGACGTCAGGGTGATCGTCTCGTCCAGGTGGTGCACGCCGCCGAGCGCCGTCTGACAGGCCGACAGGAAAGCCAGTTCACCCTGGGTGGTATGACGGGCGGAGGTGAGCTCCTCGACCGTCAACATGCCGTCGTGGAGGTGGACACCGCCTCGGGACGGGTCCACGACGTTCTGACCTCCGTGGCAGCTGAAGTGGACCCAGGCGTGCCGGGGCAGCGCCTCCGCGACTGCCTCCCGGGTCGCCCGCCGGCCGTCGAGGGTGGTGCACCGGCCGGGAAGCAGCGCGGTGAGCGCAGCCGTCTCCTCGCGGACTCCCGGAAGGGCGGGCAGCTCCGGCAGGTCCGCCAGCGCCACCAGCAGCAACCGCGCGTCACCGTCCAGGGGCTCGTCGGCCCGGCCACGGCCGAGGACCCTGAGCGTCGGGGCGTACGACGAGACGACACGGTCGATGACCGTCCGACCGGCGCCCTCCCCGTGGTGTCCGGCGGCGTGCAGGGGGAGCAGGGTCAGCGCGCCCGTCGGGTACCACCAGAGGCGGGGCCGGTCCTCTGCCGGGCCGGTGACGCCGAGCGCGTCCAGCACCGGGGCCGTGACCGTGTCCCACAGCCATCGCAGCAGCTCGTCCACCGCCTGCTCCAGCGCCACCTGTTCCGCCAGTCCTCGTCGTCCGCGGGCGAACTCGCGCAGGGCCGCGAGGTAGGCGTTGGTCCGCCGGGCGGCTTCCTCGTCCGACAGACCGGGAAGGGGCAGGCTCCGCACCCCGTCGGCCGTGACCAGCAGCGCGTCGCAGCGCCGGCCACTGACGTTGATCACCAGCACGGGGCCGTCGTCGACCGTCTCGCACAGTGTCGGGGCGGACAGCGGCTGCAGGAACGACTCGAACCCGGGGACCGACCGGGTCTGCCGGACGAGCGTGTCCCAGCGGTCGGCCAGGGCCATGCGGTGGTCCGCCGGGACGGGGACCGGCTCGCCGAGCAGGGTGTCGGCGGGAGAGTCGAGTTCGTGGCGGACCCGGTCGAGTTCCGCCGCCAGGTCCGGGGCGGCCTCGCGCAGGGCGGTGAGGTCGGAGCGGACGTCGAGGAGCTGGGACCAGATCACCCCGCGTCCCTGCTCCAGCAGTTCCAGCGCGCGGTCGGGCCGTCCCGCGGCGACGGCCGCGGCAGCCGCGTCGGCGGCCAGTCCACGCGTCCGGGTCAGCAGCCGTTCGCGGTCGCCGCGGCCGAGTCCGTGCCAGGCCAGCACGGGGAGCTGGGCGACCGCTGTGGTGTAGGCATCGAGGGCGGAAGAGGGCTCTTCGGCCAGCTCCGCCGCCGTCTCGCCCCATCTCCGGGCGCAGGCCAGACGGGGCCAGCTGGACGCGGCCGGGTGCTCGGCCACCTGCCGCCAGCAGGCGACGGCTTCCTCGGCGCGGGAGCGGTCTCCCGACACCTCGTAGCCACGCCACAGAGCTTCGCCCAGGTTGGCCAGGAGCGCGAACCGCTCGGGGGCGTCGTCGGCCGCCACTCTCAGGCCCTCCCGGTAGAGGCGGATCGCCTCCGCCAGGTCGGCCTCCGCCACTGCCGCGTCCTCCTCGGCGGACGCGCGCGCGACACGGAAGACACCGAGGTTGCTGAGGCATCCGGTGTGCATCGGGTGCCCGGGGCCGGTCACGGCGAGGGCCTGGGCGGCGACCTCGACCGACCGGTCCGCGTCTGCGGGGTCGTTGTCCCGCTCGAAGCGTTCGTGAAGGCACTGGGCGAGACCGATGAGGACGATGGCGCGCTGGGCGTGCTCCACCGGCAGCTCGTCGGCGGCGGCCTCCGCCATGCTCGTGGCCCGGTCGAGGTCCTCGGGTTCGCGGGTGCGCTCGTAGCGCTCGTGCAGGACCCGGGACAGGTTGCTGAGACGTACGGCGCGTGCCGCGGACCCGGGCGGGGTCAGGTCTGCGGCCTGCTGCACGAGGTCGATGGCCTCATCGAGGTCGGCGCCGGCGCCCCGCTCGCCGTACCGGGTGCCGAGGGCACTGACGAGGGTGCCCAGGAGGGCCGGGTAGCTGCTCGCGTCCGGGGCGGACCGGTCGAGTGCGAGCCGGCCGTACGACACCGCGCCGTCGAGGTCCGCCGTGTCGCCGAGGCGTCGGAACCGCAGGAGAAGGGCGCTGGACAGGTGCCCCAGGGCGCCGCCCGACGCGGCCGACCGTTCCGTGGGGTCCGGGGGGAGCGGGAGCGTGTCGGATCCGGCGGGGGTCCTGCGAGAGGCCGGCCCGGCGTCCTGGGGGTGGCCGGCGCCGGCGGCGGGGCCGTCCGCCGTCCGCACCGCCTCCCTCGCCACCGCGACGGCCTCGTCGAGATCGGCGGCGTCGCCGTTGGCCTCGTACCGTTCCCGCAGCGTGGCGCTGAGCTGGGAAAGGCTCTCCGCCCTGTCGGGGTGGCCCTCGGGCGCCGCGGCCACCGCGTGTCTTCCGTACTCGACGGCCTCGCGCCAGTCGGCCGACGTGCTCGTCACCCGGGCCCGGTCCCGCAGGCTGGTGCCCAGATTGCACAGCAGGGCGGGACCGGGTTCCTCGGCGACGGCGGACCGGAACAGCTCGATCGCCTCGTCCAGCGAGTCGAGGTCGCCGGTCCGGTCGAACCGGACGGACAGGAACAGGCCGACGGAGCGCCGTACTTCCGCGGCGCTCATCCCCGCGTGCCCGGTCCCGAACAGGTCGGCCCGGGCCACGACGGCCCGGCCCTCGACAAGTGCGGCGTCCATGTCCTCCCGCGTGTCGGTGCGGCCGAAGCGTGCGCCGGCGAAGGCCCACGGCATGGCGAGCCGACGGGTGTACTGCGGGTGTTCCGGCGGAGTGGCGGCGAGGGCCGACCGGCCGGCGTCGAGTGCCGCGTCGAGGTCGGTCAGGTCATGGCCGTCCTGGTACCCGAGCCACCGGATCCAGCCCAGCCGCGCGTACAGCTCGCCGAGGTCGGCCCCCGGCTGTCCCTGCCCCTCGGCGACGGCCTGCTCGGCGTACCCCGAGGCCTCGTCGAGGTCAGCCCGGTCACCGCGCAGTTCGAACCGTTCGCTCAGCACCCGGGACAGGTTGTGCAGGACGCCGTACCGCTCGGGATTGCCCTGCACGGCCAGTGCCCGGCGGCCGATGTCGACGGCCCGGTCCAGGTCGGCGGGATCGGCGCCGTGCAGGTAGCGCACAGCGAGCGCGGAGGCCAGGTTGCCCAGGATCTGGCCCCGGTACTCGTACTCCGGTGTCAGCAGCCCCACGGCTTCCTCCGCCAGCTCCACGGCCGCCGCGATGTCGGCCGGGTCCGTTCTGTCCGCCGACTCGGCGCGGGTGCGGAACGCGCCGGCGAGGTTGGAGGTGTACCGGGGGCGGTCGACGTGCGTGTCGGGCACGGCCGCGTGTCCGAGGCGGCCCGCTTCGACGGCCCGGTCGATGTCCGCGGGATCGCCGGTGAGGCTGAACCGCATCTGGTGGGCGACGCCCTGCTTGGCGAGCAGGACCCCGCGGCTGGGGTGTCCGGCCGGCAGTCCGGCGACCGCCCGGCCCAGCAGTGCGATCGCCCGGTCGGCGGTCGCCGGGTCCGAGATCCAGGACAGGGACAGCATGGCCCGGTGCGCGGCCCGCGCCGCGGCCGGGTCCGTCCCGGCGAGGGACCAGAGCTCTTCGGGGAGCCACGAGGAGCGGGTGGCGTCGAACTCCCGGAACATCCCCATGGCCACGTCGAGCGAGGCCGCGGCGGCGTCCGCGTCGGAGACGGCCAGGTGACGGCACCAGTGGAACAGCGCGATGGTGTGGGCCACGACGAACGGGAGCCCGCTGCCGGTGTACGCGGCGCGGGAGAGCCGACCCGCGACGTCCGGTCCCTCGGCGCCCGACAGGCCGGAGGGATCTCCGTGAGCGCGGTACAGGTCGATGCGTCGTCTCAGGTCGGCCAGCAGGTCCTCCACGTCGTCGCCCCGCACGTCCAGCAGGTCCTGTGCCATCAGCGGCAGGATGTGGGGGGCGGTGTCCGCGAAGGGAGCGAACAGGTGGAGCGCCTGCCGGAGGTCGTCCTCCTTCTGCCCCTCGGGCAACGCCAGGTGCCGGCACCAGTGCAGCAACCCGATGACGTACACCGTGTACGGGTCCACCGACGTCGTCCCGTCCGGCCGCTCCTCCATGGGTTGCGCCTGCCAGGCCGCCTCGGCCTCCGCCAGGGCCTCCGGGGCCAGGACGGTCATCGGATCGCCTTCCCGCTGGTAGCGGTCGACGCGTTTCCTGAGCCGGTCCACCGGAGTCCGGGTGTCCTCGGTCACGGTTGCTGCCCCCCGTCGGGCTCATGTCGGTAGGTCGGAGAGAACGGCACGTTCTGCCGCCACTCGTCGCTCAGCGCCCTGTTGACGGCCTGCTCCTCCGCCCGGTCGGCCGGCAGCGGAAGGTGCAGGGCGGTCAGGAGCGTGAAGCGGTGCAGGTCGATCGCCGCGTGCACGGTCTCCCCGTAGGCGAGGGCGGCCTGTACGGCCCCGGAGTAGGCGGTCACGGCCAGCGCCAGCGGCAGCAGCACCAGCCACAGCCACCAGCCGGACCTGCTGAGCAGCGCGGCGGAGACCACGGCCGTGACGGCACCGGTGGCCGTCATGCGCACGGCGGCGTCCAGGGCGTTGCGCCGGTCGTCGACCACAGCCCGGACCTTGTCGTCGAGGAGCGGATACAGGCGGGGCCAGGCCACGACCGGGTCGAGGCCGTAGGCCCGGCCGGCGGTGTCCTCCATGGCGGCGAGGACGTTGCCCAGCCTGGTCGGCCGCACCAGGTGGTCCGGCGTGGGGAAGGAGCGCGCCAGCGCCGACGCGGCCGTACCCGCCCGTTGGGTCTCCTCAGCGGTGGGGACCGTGGAACCGGCGATGACCCGTGCGTCCTCCAGGCGCCGCTTGCGACGGAGTTGCCGCCGCCGGGCCGTCCCCGTCCCGAGCCCACGCGGCCAGTCGCCCTCCAGTACTCGGATGAGCGGCAGTTGGAGGGGAGCGGCGAGCAGCGCCACGAGCAGTACGGCGAGAAGGATGCCGAGGACCTCCCCGGCACCCAGGGCCGCGGCGGTGTCCCACGCGGTTCCGAAGCGCAGGGTCGGTCCCGGCGCACCGGCCCAGACCAGGACCAGCAGATAGAGCAGGGCCGCGCAGGCGGGCAGGTAGCCGATGGTGAAGAAGCGGACGGACAGCACGTCCTGCGGGGGTTTCAGGACGTCGCCGACCTTCACGTCACCAGCTCCATCGGGCGCCCGCAGAGCGGACACGCCGGGCGGAACCGGTCGTCGTGGTAGGCGGCGTACGCCTCACCCGCGCAGCCCGGCTCGGCGCACGCGTACCGCAGTGCCACGTAACGGGTCGACGCGCCGGGGAGGGTGGCGCCGTCACCGTCCCCGGTTCCCTTGTCTCCGACGGGCGTGAGGAAGGCGCGGGTGAGGAAGGAGCGGGAGGTCAGGGCCGCCCGGCGGCCGCCGACCACGAGCGCCACGGTTTCGACGCCGGGGAACCTGAGCAGGACGTCCTCCAGAAGGGCCGCCGCCGCCACGACCGACGTGCCCTCCGGCACGTGCACCGCGACCGCTCCGGTCGACTCCGCTGCGGGATCCACGAGCATCCGGTAGTCCACCGGACGAGAATGACACGCGAGGAGGCCGTATGCCCCCGAATGTCTTCTATTGATGCGGAGTTGTCCTTCTTCCCCTCGTCCTTCCCCTCGTCCCTGACGCCGGAAAGCCCGCCCGTGGACGACTCTCGTCGCCCTCCCCGCCGAGCAGCGGCTTCTCGCCGTCGACGGTGTGGGTGACGGATTCGCCGGCCGAGCGGCACACTGATCCGGCCCTTGCGGGCGATCGCGATCCGCCCGGCCCCGGCGGCACCGGGGAGAGGCCCTCACCGAGCGCGGCCACGGCGGCTGCCCCGTGCCCGGCCGCGAGCAGCGGCGAGCGGATGTCCTGTTCCAGGTCGGGCAGGTAGCCGAGGAGGACATCGGCGGGCCCCTGGATCCGTACGCGGCCCAGCGCGGCCGGCAGCAGCAGGCTCCGGGCGCGTCCAAGCCGCTCGGACCGGCCACCGGACTCCACGGTCACCGGGGCACCCGCGTTGCTGACGACCAGCGCGGTGGAGAAGTCGTGCACCAGCGGGGCCGTGGTGTCAGCCTGCCACCGCTCCAGGGCGAAGTACGGGCCGGCGCACAGCACGGTGCGCTCCACCGCGTCGTCGACCTGGACGCTCAGGCCGGAGTGGAACTCGGGGCGTGGACCGGGACGCCACTCGTCGAGGAGCCGCCTGAGGTTGGTGTGCCACTCCTCGTCGTCCAGTGCCGAGCCGTCCTCCATGTGACGGCGCATGGCGTGCTGCTGGATGTCGGAGGTCTGCTCGATCTCGTAGACCAGGGTGCCGGGGCCGAAACGGTGCAGGGTGCCGCCAGGCACGTAGACGGTCTGCCCCGCCCGCACCGGAAGCCGTCGCGTGACCGCGTCGAAGTCCTGTGCGAGCAGAGCCCGGTGCAGCGTGCCCCGGTCCACACCGGCTTTCGTCCCCACCAGAGCGGTGGCTCCCGGGACCGCGTCGAGCACGTGCCACGCCTCGGTCTTGCCGTGGGGCTCGCCCTCCAGTCGGCGTGCGGTGTCGTCATCGGCGTGCAGATGGACCGGGAGGGCACCGGTGCCGTCGATGAACTTGGTCAGCACCGGGAAGCGCGGGCCGCGCCACCCGCGCCCCACGAGTTCGTCGGGGTGGTCCTCGACGAGCCGGCGCAGCGTGTGGCCGGCCAGCGGGCCGTTCGCGACCCGTGCTCCCTCACCGTCCACATCGCTGACCTCCCAGGTCTCGGCGACCGGGCCGTCGGGCAGGCCGGTACGGCCCAGCCGTTCGGCGAGGGCCCGGCCGCCGAAGACGTGCTGCTTGACCGGGGTGGTCAGCCGCAAGGGGTACCAGTCCACAACCTCTCCTGGTTCCTGATGAAGCGTCAGGCCACGTGAGTGCCTGAGCGGTATGAGTGGTCGGAGCGTGTGAGTGTCAGAGGATGGGCCGGCCGCCGGTGACGGCGATGCGCGCACCCGAGACGTACGCAGCCTCGTCCGAGGCGAGCAGGACATACACGGGGGCGAGTTCGGCCGGCTGTCCGGCCCGCCCCAGTGGCGTCTGCGCGCCGAAGTCCTCGACCTGCTCGGGCGGCATCGTGGCCGGGATCAGCGGCGTCCAGATGGGCCCGGGGGCGACGCTGTTGGCGCGGATGCCCCGGTCGGCGAGCGACTGGGACAGCGAGCCGACCATGTTGGCCAGGCCCGCCTTGGTCGCGTTGTAGGCCAGCAGGCCCGGCGGCGGCGTGTCGGAGTTCACCGAACTGGACGCGATGATCGACGCACCTGGCTTCATGTGCGGGACCGCCGCTTTGCAGAGGTGGAACATGGCGCTGAGGTTGGTCGCCAGAGTGTGGTCCCACTCGGCGTCCGGGATCTCCTCGATCGACGGACGATGCATCTGGAACGCCGCGTTGCTGACCAGGACGTCGATGCGGCCGAACACCTCGATGGCCCTTGCCACCACCTTTCGGCAGTGGGCGGGATCGGACAGGTCACCGGGCACCAGGACCGCCTTGCGGCCGGCCTCCTCCACCCAGCGCGCCGTGTGGCGGGCGTCGTCGTCCTCCTCGTCCAGGTACGAGATGAGGACATCGGCGCCCTCGCGGGCGTAGGCGATCGCGACGGCCTTGCCGATGCCGCTGTCGCCCCCGGTGATCACGGCTGCCTTCCCGGCCAGTCGGCCCGATCCGCGGTAGCTGTGCTCACCGTGGTCGGCCTGAGGCCGTAGGGCCGCCTCGGTACCCGGAGGCTGTTGCTGCTGTGCGGGCTTGCTCATGCGGACGTACCTCGTTCTCTTCCCAGCGATTTCCCTGCGTTCCCGGTCGAGTGGCAGGGCGCGTGCCTGCCCGCTCCCGGCGGGGCCCGTCGCCGCGGGCCGTGGGACCGGCCGGAGCACCCCGAGCGAGCGGGGGCCCTCACCGGGACGGAGGTGGTGGTGCCGTCGGGCCTGAGGGGACGACCACGTCAAAGGAGCGGCAAAAAGGGAGGGCGACGGCGCCTCCGTCCTGTCGAGCGGGTTACCCCAGTGCGTGGGAACAAACGAGTCCTGAAGGGACAAAGGAGTCCTGACGGCGAGAGCCCGACGGAAGGAGACCCAATGGCCCCGCCCCGGAATCGCGCACAGGACACCCGCAAGGCAGCGGGAAAAGGCCACACCGGCCGTGAGGGACCGAGCGGCCGCGCGCTGCTCACGGACCCGCTGCGCAACAAGGGCGTCGCCTTCACCCAGGAGGAGCGGGAACGCCACGGCCTGGTCGGGACGCTGCCGCCCGCGGTGCTTCCGCTGGAGCTCCAGGCACGCCGCGCCTGGGAGCAACTGCGGGCGCAGCCGGACGACTTGGCGAGGAACGTCTACCTGGAGCAGCTCCACGACCGCAACGAGGTCCTCTACTTCCGGCTGCTCTGCGACCACCTCACCGAGCTGCTGCCGATCGTCTACGACCCGACCGTCGGCGAGGCGGTCAAGCGCTACAGCCACGAATACCGGCGGCCGCGCGGTGTCTACCTGTCCATCGACCGCCCCCAGGACATCCGCCCCGCGTTGCAGGCGCTGGGCCTGGGCCCCGACGACGTCGACCTGCTGGTGGCCACCGACGCGGAGCAACTCCTCGGCATCGGCGACTGGGGCGTCGGCGGCATGCAGCTCGCGGTCGGCAAGCTGGCGGTCTACACCGCCGCCGCGGGCATCCACCCGGGGCGGGCCGTCCCGGTGATGCTCGACGTCGGCACCGGAAACCAGGCGCTGCTCAACGACCCGCTGTACGTGGGCAACCGTCACAACAGGGTGCGCGGCGAGGAGTACGACGCGTTCGTCGCCGCCTTCGTGGAGGCGGTGGGCGAGCTGTTCCCGCAGGCGCTGCTGCACTGGGAGGACTTCGGCCCCGGCAACGGCCGCCGTATCCTCCAGCAGTACGGCGAGAAGATCTGCACGTTCAACGACGACATGCAGGGCACCGGCGCGATCACGCTGGCCTGCGTCCTGAACGCGGCACGGGTCACCGGCAGGCCCCTGCGGGATCAGCGGATCGTGGTCTTCGGCGCCGGGACGGCGGGCGTGGGCATCGCCGACCAGGTCCGTGACGCCATGGTCCGCGACGGACTGGACCACGAGGAGGCCACCCGCCGCGTCTGGTGCGTGGACCGCCAGGGCCTGCTGCGGCAGTCCACCGAGGGACTCCGCGACTACCAGCGGCCGTACGCGCGGCCCGACGACGAGTGGCCCGACGACCGGCCGGCCGACCTGCTGAGTGTGGTGGACCAGGCACAGCCGACCGTGCTGGTGGGAACGTCCACCCAGCACGGGGCTTTCACCCAGGACGTGGTGCGTTCCATGGCCCGCCACGTGGACCGGCCGGTCGTCCTGCCGCTGTCCAACCCCACGGAGAAGATCGAGGCCATGCCGGCGGACGTGCTGCGGTGGACCGGCGGCAAGGCCCTGGTCGCCACCGGCATCCCGGTACCCCCGGTGGAGCTGGACGGCACCACGTACGTCATCGGCCAGGCCAACAACGCCCTGCTCTACCCGGGGCTGGGGCTGGGCGCCGTGGTCGCTTGCGCCGAGCGGATCACCGACGGCATGCTCCAGGCCGCGGCGGAAGCCGTCGCAGGCCTCGCCGAGCTGTCGGAGCCCGGCGCCGCCCTGCTGCCGGAGGTGGACAACCTGCGCACCTCTTCGGCCGTGGTCGCCGCGGCCGTCGCCCGCCGCGCGGCTGAGGAGGGCGTCGCCCGGGCCCGCCTTGACGACGTGATCCAGCAGATCCAGGACGCCATGTGGCAGCCGGAGTACGGCTGACCGCCTGGGCGGGTGCCCGGTCTGCCGGCTCGGCATCGTCCTCGGCGCCCGCCCGCACGTGGCCCTGGCTTCGGCGCCCGCCCGCACGTGGCCCTGGCCTCGGCGTCCATGAGCACCCGGGCCGGAACCTGCCCCGCACGGAACCCAAGGTCGCCGGGCCCTGGTCGCTCGCACGCCGCCAACCGCGTCGGCCCACCGCCGATCAAGATCTGAAAGGCGCGGGCCGCTCACGCACGTACGTGGTGCACGATCGCCGGGATACAGCCCGTAGAGGTGGGACAGGTGCCTGTTCCGGACGGTCTCGTCATGGAGCGGCCGTCAGTGGGCGATCGTGGTTGGCCCGACCGGCCAAGTACACGCCCAGTAGCCGGTGGTGCCGAGCCACGACGTCCCGTACGGTCGGTCCGTGATGATCAGATCGGGCAGGCCCCGCAGGCTCGGCGTCCCGGCCTCCGAGTCGCGCTTGCGCTTCGAGAAGGAGCAGCGGGAGACCGGGGGAGGGCCGGGGCGCAGGTTGCTCGTGGTCGACGAGGAGCCCGCCTTCGAACTCAGCTTCTGGTGCGGAACGTGCCCGTTCCTGTTCCGCCGGTTGGATACCGCCCGGCAGACGCTGTCGCTGGAGAGCGTGCAGGAGTGGCTCACCGGAGCGCAGGCTGATCCGGACGACGGTGACGTGATCGATGCCTTCGGTGCGCTGTTGCCGGAGGGCGAGTACCTTCCGGTGCTGCTCCGCGTCGAGCCCCGTCTGGTCGTCCCCGGCCAGGAAGGCGACTACTTCAGCGAGGAGCAGGTGGCCACGTGGGGGCTCGACCAGTTCTGGGGCCTCCCGGAGTACCCGCACACGCCGTACTACCGGACCTTCGAGACAACGGTCGACGGGTCAGCTCACCTCTATGAGTTCGTCGTGCCCATGGTTCCCCCGACGTGGAACGCGAGGGAACGCGTCGAGGAGTACATCGAACTCATGAGCCGAGGATCGGTCCCGACAGCTGTGGCGGTCTCGACACTCGACGTCTGCGAACCTGCCTCCGGCGTGTGGGCAGACCACTACCGGCACTGGGGTCTGACGCACTTCCTGCTCGACGGCCACCACAAACTGGAGGCCGCGGCCACAACCGGCCGCCCGGTGCGGCTCCTTTCGCTCCTGGCCATGGGCGAGAGTCTGGCCGCATCCGCAGACTGCGCCCGGCTGCCCACCCTGCGCGCTCAACTCCGCTCGGCCCGAGCGACCGGCACCTGACCAGCACCGAAGACCGAGGTGTCGTCGAACCGTCGCCGGCGGTGAAGTCGGGGAGGGTGGCGATCCTCACCCTCGACCGACGGGGGACGGCACCCCCGGGCCGTACGCCGGCAAGCCGCGTTGACCGCCCGCACACGCCGGCTTCCCGCTGATGCCCGCACGGAGCCGGGAGCAGCTGATCCCCGAGCACCTCTTCCGCTACCGGCTGGTCGACGGCGAAGGCCGCTCCGTGGACGTCCAGATCTACGGGGGCATCACGGGCGTGGGCGGGCTGCTGTGGGAGCAGGAGGTGCGGGTCCTGCTGCGGGCGGGCGCGACCGGGCAGCCGGCCTGCCGCGGATCCTGGACGGTGGCTTCCGCTCCCCGGAGGAGACGAGCGACGCGATCGGCAGCGATGCCCTGCGCGGTGTGGCGGTGGTCGTCACCCGCGGCAGCAGCAACACCCTGGCCGACCCGGGGGCGGTCGCCTACATGCACCGCGATCCCAAACTGTCGTTACGTCAGTTCGTCCGGCTCGCCGAGGCGTTGGCGACTCTGCACGGCCTCGGTTCCTACCATCGCAACCTGTGGCCCGGCACCATCGGCGCGACGGACCAGGACCCACCGGACATGTGGCTGGCGCGCTTCGAGATGAGCGCGCTGATGGCGAACCTGGTTCAGAACTCCCTGATCGACGCCCATGGCGAAGGGCGGCAACTCCGCGATCTGTATCTGTCACAGCCGGTTCGCGCGCTGGCCTTCGCCCCCAAGGAGCGGCTGGACTTTCTCTTCCCGGACGGCGAGCACGCGCCCGTCGCGGAGGACGAACGCGCTGACGTCCACGCCCTGGGGGCCCGTCGTCTGGGAGTGGTTCTTCGGCCCGATGCCGGCCGAACTGCTCCCTGTGGAAGGCGAGTTGTCGAGCAGTACGCCGGAGCGCCTGGAGCGGCTCAACGCGCGTCGTGGAGCGGGCGACAGGAGCCGGACTGATCGCGCCCAGGTGCACGGTGTGTCATCGGAGTGCGTATCGGATCAACATCCATACAGATCAACCCGTTACTGTCAGAGGAAAGACCCTGTCGGCGCGAGGCGCCCGAACAACCTCTGGAAGGCACCCTGACCCAGCCGTCACGGAAGGAGTCCGCGTCCCGTCGCAGCCACTCGTCCACGCAACTCGAGGCGGCGCAAAGGCTGGTCAGCTGCCGACCCCTCGCTGAGGACGAACTCATGGCAGAAGACGCCGAGGACAAAGACGCAAAGGGGTCTTGGGGGTTCTCCTGGAGAGCCTCGCCCCAGCACTGGTTCCTGGAATGCGGGGGGTTTCCGATCCTGGTGCTGGCCCCAGCGGCCGCCGTGCTCGCCTTCTTCTCGGCGGGCTGGGCGTTCATGGTCGGCGCGTCGAGCCTCGGGTGGATCGCCTACTCGGTGCGGTACTGGATCCCTCTGTGGCGGTCAGTGGTCGAGATACGGGTAGGGCGAGGCGAGCAGGGGCAGCTCCTGCTGCGGCAGCGGTACGGGCGCACCCGCACGTACCCCCTGACAGCCGTCACGGGCCTGCGCCCGCTTCAGATCGGCAGCATCTCCTTCGCCGGCCTGGGGGACGGAGACGTCCGGGACTACGAGGAGAAGGACGAACTGGTGCTGCGGCTGGACGTCGACAGCACGGAATACACGACATACAACCACCCGTACACGGCGGCACAGATGCAGCCACTCATCACAGCGCTGCACCACGCCTGCCCCGACATGACCGTGCACGAGACCGAGTCCCGCAGGGCGACCCATATCGATGTGGAGCGGGGCATGTCACCCGGCTGACATCAGCGACAGCCGCACGAGCTCGGCTTCGTGTTCCTCCACCCGCACCGGCGCGGCCTTCCGCCGCGCTTCCAGAACCGCCCGCATCGACGGCACCCGCCACCGCACATGAGGTGCGGAAAGAGAACGACCTCTGCAGTCCCGGAGCCGACCGCCCCAGTCACGACGTGTCTGCCCTCATACTCCGTGTGCCTGCCTCTTGGGCGGGAGCGGGCGAACCCGTGAAGGAAGTTGTCACTCACGATGTAGCAGAGCCCGGTCAAGGTCGCGCATCCGCTTGCGTGTTGGGTGTCTTTCGCCGGGTTGCGTGCAAGGATCGGTGCCCGCCCCTACGGCACAGGGCAGGGGCCGACCTCGTCGGAGGCGATCATGAGCGCGTACGTTCCCCTCCTGCAGACGCTCACTTGGGTTCTCCTCATAGTCGGAGTCCTTGTCGCGTTCCGGAAGTCGGTCGCCGGCCTGGCTGCCATCCTTCGAACGCGCATCGAACGTGGCGCAGGGGTCGCCCTCGGCCTCGGCAGTGTCTTCTCTCTGCAGGTGGGGGACCTGCCTGTCTTCCCTCCGCAAAGCGCAAGCGAGCAGGACACCACAGCCCTGCCCGCTGAGGGCGCCGCGCCGAGTCGCTTGCCGGACCCGGATGACTCCGGGGCACCAGCGACGTGGGGCCAGTACCGCATGGAACGCAAGGACAAGACGCGAAACATTCACTTGGCCCACGTCATCAGCCCGTCGAGGACCCCTGGACAGCGTTTCGATATTTTTACGTACCTCGTAGAAGGTCCCGGTGGTCGCCTCAGCGACGTCGAGAAGGCGCAGTTCTTCCTCGGCCGGTACTGGGGCAATCGAATCTTCGAAGTACCCAACAGAGGTAATGGCGCGCACGTCGGCTTTGCCACCTCGGCGTACGGGCCTGCTCTCTGCATCTGCCGAGTCGTCTTCAAGGACGGCAGCGAGACTGTGCTCGAGAGGTTCCTCGACTTCGAGATGGCGTCCGTCTTCGAGACTTCAGCCTCGCATGCAGCCTGAAGACCCACCGTGATTCCCGGTTGTTCCCCGCTCGATGTGGTGCGCTTGCGGTGCGCCCCCAAGGCCGTGTTGCCAAAGGAAGCTGGTGAGCCGGGCGCACCCCGGACTTCGGCGTCGAGCAGCGTCATTCCCGGCACGGGCCACGCCTCCCGCCTGCGACGGCGCAGCCGCGTGGTGTCCAGCTCGCTGCGTAAACTGTTCGCTCGTATGCCTGTCTGCGATGGCTGCGCGCACACTGACGGTTTCCTGGTCGACCCGAAGGACTGAGCCGTGCCCGACCGACCTGAGATTGTCTGCATCTGCGGCTCTACCCGGTTCGTGGACGAGATGAGCGCGGCGAACCGTGAACTGACCTTCGCAGGTGTCATCGTCGTCGCGCCAGGCGTCTTCCTGCGCGCCGAGGATCACGAAGCAGACGAGTTGATCACCAACGAGCAGAAGGCCGCGCTGGACGCCCTCCACCTGCGCAAGATCGACCTGGCTGACCGGGTCCTGGTCGTCAACCCTGGCGGGTACATCGGCGATTCCACGAGCAGGGAGATCGCATACGCCCACGCCACCGGCAAGCCGATCTCGTTCACCGATCCCTTCTGACCAGTAGAAGCTTCGTGGTGCGCGCGGGCAACGAGTCTCGGTCAGCCTTAGTGCGCAGCGCAACGGGCCCAGGTGATCGCCCAGGCCGGCTTACAAATCCACCCGTGTTTCGCTGTCGCCGTGCCTGAGGAGGACGCGCGCCGGCCTGAACGGCACCATCGCCCGCCGAGCTTCGCGGACGAGCCGGCGTTGGTCCGCCTCGGCGAAGTCACCGTGTGCGAGGACGGTTTGATCTGGGACCACCGGGCGGCTGGTCAGGACGTCGGCACCCAGTAGCGGCGCTTGTCACCAACCCTGTCGATGAACTGACCGCCGTTCGTTTCGATCACGCGCTGGGAGGCGGTGTTCGTCTCGTCGCAGGTCAACAAGGCCCGTGTGATGCCGAGCGAGTGGGCGATCGGCAGGGCTGCGGCGAGCATCGCGGTCGCGTGCCCTTGGCGGCGTGCGCTGGGCCGGACGTCGTAACCGATGTGGCCGCCTGCCTTCTCCAGAGGCGGAGTCAACCGGTGGCGGATGGCCAGCCTGCCCAGCATCTGGTCACCCTCGGCCCACCACAGCGTTGTCATCGGCACGAACCAGTCCGCTCGCCCGGCTGCCTCGTCCCGTTCGCTCAGCACGCGCGTCACGTAAGCGGCGAATGCGGCGGTGTTGGTCAAGGCCGGAGGGTCGACGTCGTTGACGAACCATGGAGTTGGATAGTCATGATCTTCGTGGAACTCGTTCACCGCCGCCAGGAAGGAAGCCTGCAAGCGGACGGTCGGATCGATCAACTCGGCCATCTGGTCATGATGTCCGTCCGTCTGCCGTGGGCCCAGCTGTTATCGGCAGCGCGCCAGGCCTCCCGTGGGTTCGCGTGCTGGACAGGCCCTCGCGTTCGGCGCGGGCGATGGTGTCGGCGGCCTGGCTCGCATGGTGGGCAGACGGAGCATGCGGCAGGCGGTGTCGATTGCGGCGTCGGACGGCTGGGCGGTGAGGGCGTGACGGGCAGCAGTCACGACGAGTCCTTCCGGCGCGGGTTCAGCAGTTCGTCCCACTGCTCCAGGCGGGGCAGGGGGCGGGCGTCTTCGGGCAGGGGCCTGGCCAGGCGGTGCGTGGTGAGGTGGCTGACCTGCGGAAGCTGCGGGTCGGCAGGCTCCGGCCGGCCGGGGGTCGCCGGGGCGGCGGTGACGGTCGGGGCCCGGCCGTCGGCCTGCGCGGCCTTGCGGGCCTCCAGAGCCACCACGTCCTCGCTGCAGGTGTCCAGCGCGATGGCGGCGCGAAGGCCCGCAATCACGTGGGCGTGCTGCTGATGGCGGTGTAGGAGAACGAGCCTGACCAGGGCTTTCGTCCCGTCAATCTCGCCGAGCTGCTGCCTGGCCAGAGCCCAGAACGACTCGTGTTCGGCGGTGGAGGTGTCCTCGGTGCGGGCCTGGTGCAGCGCCTCGGAACGGCCAGTGCACCGGGGGGCCGGTCCTGACGGCCTGCGCAGCAGCACCTCGATGTAGTGGTCCAGGACCAGGTGCTCAAGGTCCCGGTCGGCGAGCCGGACGTGGCGGTCCATCTCGCGGCGCCTTGGTGCACCCCGGTGACCTCGGCTGTCCGAGGACACGAACTGGCGCATCTCCTGCGCGTGAACCCTTCTGGCCGCTTCGGACAACAGGGGGTGGAATGCACTCCACTCCTACTGCACGAAGAAGCGAGGGCCTCGTGGGGGATCCACCCACCGACGACGCGCTGGTCATCCAGGAATCCCTGGAGCGGCCGGAGACATTCGCCAGGCTTTACGACAGACACGCCGCCGAGATCCACCGGTATGTGATGCGCCGGCTGGGCGACAGTCACGCCGACGACATCACGGCGCAGACCTTCCTCATCGCCTTCCGCAACCGCGCCCGCTACGACGTCGCGCGCGCCAGTGCCCGGCCGTGGCTCTACGGCATCGCCAGCAACCTCATCGGCAGCCACCGCCGCTCCGAAGTGCGGGCGCTGCGGGCGCTGGCCCGTACCGGCATCGACCCGGTGGCCGAGTCCTGGTCGGAACGGGCCGACGAGCGGGTGACGGCCGAGGCCTCGCAGCAGGCGCTGGCCGGGGCGATCGCGGCCTTGCCCGGGAAGGACCGGCATGTGCTGCTGCTGGTCGCCTGGGCGGACTTCACCTACCAGGAGTGTGCCGACGCCCTCGGGGTGCCGGTCGGCACGGTCCGCTCCCGGCTGAGCCGGGCGCGGCGCAAGATGCGTGCGGCGCTCGGCGCCGACCCCACCCTCGTAAGCGACCACAACGGGGCGGTAACCCATGGATGACATGACCAAGATGCGCGAGTTGCGCGCCGATGCGCCGACGCCGGACCGGGTGCGGCTGGTTCCCGGCCGCCAAGAGCTGCTGGGAGCAGCGCAGCAGGGCTCTGCCCGCAGGGTGCGGCTGGACTGGCGCGTGACGGCTGCGGGGGTCGCCGCGACGGTGGTCACCATCGCGGTGCTGGTGACCATGCTCGTCGGTGGCGATGGACCCGAGCGCGGCGTGCAGCCTGCCGGCCCGGACCTGACGTCCGCGACGGCACTCCTGGAGCAGGCGGCGGAAGTGGTGTCGCAGCAGCCGGATCTGCATCCGCGCGACGGCCAGTGGGTCTACCTGAAGACCGCGCAGTGCCGAAACGGAGCGTCGGACGCGGCGCCCGATGCCAAGCCCGAGGTGAGCGAGGAGTGGGTCCAGTACGACAGCCCCGTGCGGGAGGACGACAACGACGGCGACAACGAGCCCTCGCAGCGGCGGCTGTATCGCCTGCTCGCCTCGCTGCCGGACGACCCCGCCGAGATCCGGAAGCAGGCGGCGGACATGTTCCCCATGGGCAAGGACACCGGCCTGACGGGTGAGCAGCGCGAGACCTTCGCGCTCCTGGCGACCCTCGACGAGGCCTATCCCGTGCCTCCGCAGGGGATGGCCAAGCTGTACCGGGCCCTGGCCGCGGACCCCGGGATCGAGGTGGTCCCGCACCTGGTGAAGGACCCCATGGGGCATGACGCCATCGCCATTTACCCGGACCTGGGCAGCAAGGCCGTTCAGCGCCGGGAGTACCTCCTCGACCCCGACACCTTCCAGTACCAGGGGAACCAGTCGGTTGCGGTGCGCGACTACGAGGAGAAGTACGAGGACGGCTCGTCGGCTGGGCGCTCGCACAAGAAGGGCGAGGTCACATTCTGCGAGATGAAGATGACCCAGTCCCTCGTCGACCGGGACGGCGAGAAGCCCTGAACCGACCGGGCGGAAGTTGCCCAGTGCTCGTGAGCCTTTCGGCGGGCCGACCCGGCGGCGCGCTGAGCGGCCAGCCCCGCGCAGAGGCGGAGGGGCGGGCGGAACAGCCGGCCGGCCTCCGCCATCCGGGACGTCGACCTCGACAACCTGCGCATACGCGTCCGCCTCGCCGATCCGGAGCGGATGAACGGGCGGCGCGTCCAGGGAGACACCGAGTCGGAGGCCGGAACCCGGACTGTGATTCTTCCCCGCTTCCTCCACCGGGAGCTCCGCCGGCACCTGGAGCGCTACGCCGAGCCGGGCCCGGACGGTCTCGTCTTCGTCGGCGAGAAGGGCACCACACACAGCAACAAGGCCCAGGTCTTTGACCTGGGCCTCAATCATGGAGCGGGTGACGAGAACCGAACTCGCGCTCTCAGCTTGGGAAGCGATGGTGCTCGCGCGGGCGCATGGCTGGTGACTGGGGACGAGTGCTCATGTCCTGACATCCGTCATGACCGCATGACCGGTTTCGGGCGGTGGCTCGCACCTCAGGCGTCCGTGGGGCTCCCACGGGCCCACTCGTCCTCCTGCGCCAGCCGTCTGAGGGCGAAGAGCGCGGGTTCGAGGAGAAGAGCCAGGAGGACCGCGGGTCCGGACCCGACCGATGTGCCCTCCCCGCCCTCCTGCCCGCCTTCCTCCCGGCTGAACAGCTCGCGATCCAGGAGCACCGTCTCCTTGACGAGCCGGGCGTAGGGGACAACGGATCGCCAGCCGTCGACCAGGCCGAACGACCGCATGGCGTCCAGCGCGGCGGCCAGGACCTGTCGGGCCGGTGTGTCCTCGGAGGCACTCCAGCCCAAGTGCGCCAGCAGCGCGTCCACCTCGGGGGCCGACGGCGCCGCGCCGCACTGCCGCACGTACGCGTCCGGAACGACCGCGAGGGTCCGCCCCATGGCCCGGTGACGGCCGCCCTCCCGGTCGTCGAGCGCGTCGAGGACGCTCCTGGTGCCGCGGACCGACAGACCACAGGTTCCGATCAGAGTCCTGATGAGGTTCAGACGGAGGAGGTGGCGTTCTCCGTACTCGGCACGCGTGGTGGACGTGGGGCGGCCCGGCGGCAGGAGCCCCTCGCGCAGGTAGTACTTGATCGTCGCGATGGGTACGCCGCCGCGACTGCTCAGCTCGGACAGACGCACCTGCCCCACTCCCTTCTGATGTCGTGCCGGACGAGACGAGCGCCCGGGGGAGGCTCAACCGGGCGCGTTCCCCCGTGACGCCGCCAGCGGATCCCAGGCCGGGCCCCGGGCGGGAAGCAACGCCGTATCCCCCAGGACCGCTCCCGAGTGCACCTCGTGCATCAGACGGCGCTCCAGGATCTGACCGGCGCAGGCGATGCCGCTCACCGCCGAACCCGTGATGCCGTTGCCGTACCGGGTGTTGGCGCCCGCGACGTACAGCCCGTCGATCAGGGTCGCCGTGTCGGGGCGGGCGCCGACGGGGCCCCACTGCGCCATGCCGAAGGGAGTGCCGCCACTGGACAGCGTGTAGCGCTCCTGGGTTAGCGGGGTCGCGGTCTCCAGGTGGGTGATGTGGTCCCGGAACGGCCCGAGCACCTCCTCCGCCGCGTCCAGCACGCTCGCGGTCAGAGCGGCCTTCGCCTGCCGGTACGCCGGGTCGTGGCGGTAGCCGCCGCCGTCCCCCGGCCGTGCGCCGGCCCCCCACCGTTCGAGGCCCGGTGGGCAGAGCGTCATCAGCTGGAAGTTGGAGTGGCCCGGTGGGCAGATCCGCCGGGTGACGGGATCCTTGCCGGACGCGAAGGAGGCGAACAGGAAATCGGTGCTGTCCGTCCCGCCGTCGCGCAGACCGTCGTAGTACCGCTCGATGTCGTCGCCGCGGTACCACCACAGATTCGCCCGCTGCTCGATCTCCTTGTCCAGAGCCACGTACACGGTGGCCCAGGGCAGACCCATCCGGGCGTCCCGGGTCTTCGCGGCGAGACGGCGGGGCAGGTGCTCCTCACCGACCAGGTCGAGCATGGTGCGCCGGTAGTCGGCGTTCGAGACGACGATCGGGGCGCTCGCACACGTGCCGTCCGCGAACCCGACACCGCGTGCACGCCCCCCGTCGACCAGGACGCGCGTCACCCTGGTGCGGGTCCGCAGGGCGCCACCGTGCGCGCGGACGACTTCGAGGAGCCCGGCGGCCAGCATCTGCCCGCCGCCCTCCGGGTAGTAGGCGCCGCGCAGGTAGTGGTCGACGAGCGTGGCGTGCAGGGCGACCGTCGCCTCGTCCGGACTCATGCCGTAGTTGGGCGACTGGGCGGCGAGCAGGGTGCGGGCGCGGGCCGAGAGGCCGCAGTGGTCGAAGAGCTCCCGCACCGTCCGGCGGCCCCAGGCCACCGAGTGCGGAGCGCGCAGCGCCAGCTCCGCCATGGGGACGTCGGCGGCCGCCAGGATCGCCTCCCGCCGCTCGGCACCGAGCCCGGCCACCACGTCCAGGAACGTCTCGACCGCGCCGGCCTCCTCCGGACAGAGCTCCGTCAGCCGTTTCCGGTACGCCTCCCAGTCGGCCGGTACGTCGAGCACCGCGCCCGGAACCATGACCCGGTCGAAGCCGTCCCGGTCCATCTCCCGGTAGGTCACGCGGCCGCGCAGCCCGAGACCGTCCAGGATGGCGGGCAACACGCCGTCGGGGCCGCAGTCGCCGAGATAGTGCACACCGACGTCGAACTCGTACGCCCTCCGGCGGCGGAACACATGGCTGTTGCCGCCCGCGACCGATGCCTGCTCGACGACCAGGACCCGCTTGCCGCCGACCGCGAGGTAGGCGGCGCAGACGAGACCGCCGATGCCCGAACCCACGACGACCGCGTCCCAGCTCCCGCCCTTCAGGGAGCGGGCCGTCATGCGGCGCTCCGGGTCAGGGTGGGCGGTACGGCGGGAAGCTGACCGGGCTCGGCGATGCTGAGCCGGGAGACCTGTGGAGCGATCCTGCGGGCCAGGCCGGTGAGGGTACGGCCCGGACCGATCTCCACGAACATGTCGCAGTGGAGCGAGTCGGCCATCGTCCGCACCGACCCGGCCCACTGCACGGGAGCGGTCAGCTGCCGCTGCAGCAGCCCGGGCCAGCCGTCGGCGTCGCGGTGGGGACGCGCGTCCACGTTCGCCACCACGGGGGCGATGCCGTCACGGAAGGCGGTGCGCCGCAGGGCGTCCGCGTAGGAATCGGCGGCGGATGCCATCAGCGGTGTGTGGAAGGCCCCGCCGACGGGGATCGACACGACCCGGGAGGCACCCGCCTTCTCTGCTTCGGCGCAGCACCTGGCAACGGCGTCCACATCCCCGGACAGCACGCTCTGCTGCGGTGAGTTCAGGTTCGCCACCCAGACCTCGCCGCCGTCCGCGCGCACCGACTCCGCGGCCTTCTCCAGCTCCTCGGGGGCGAGCCCGAGGACCACCGCCATCGTGCCCGGCCGGGCCGCGCAGGCCCGGCGCATCGCGCTGCCACGGGCCGCGACCAGCCGCACACCGTCGTCGAAGCCGACGACTCCGGCGGCCACCAGTGCCGCGTACTCCCCCAGACTGTGGCCCGCGCACACCGTGGGGCGGCCGGCGGCGGGGAGCACCTGCCGGAGCTCGCCGAGGATCACCATCTCCAGGACGAAGGTGGCGAGCTGGGCGTTGTCGGTGCGCCTCAGGTACTCCTCGTCGGCACGCAGCAGCAACTCGGCCACGTCCCGCCCGGTCACCTCGCTCGCGCGCTCGACGACGTCCCAGCCGGGGCAGGCGCTCCAGGGACGCCCCATTCCAGGGTATTGCGCCCCCTGGCCCGGAAAGACCAATGCCAAACGTGGACCGCTCATTTTTCTCCTTCTTCCGTCTCGCCGGAGCAGGACCGCGAAAGGGATTCTGGCAGGCCGGTTTGGAAATGCCGTAGAGCGCGGATAAAAGCAGGAACAAACGGCGGCGCCCCGACCCGGAGCCGCTCTGTCACTTTTGGCGAGTGGGTTGTTCCTTTCGTTGAGAGCCACTTGTCCTGCGGACTTCCGGCTGCCTACGTTCCTTTGGCCTGATCCAGCCGAAAGTGAGGAAAGCACATGACTCAGCAGACCGTGGCCGCTGCCACCGACTTCCACGCGCAGGTCAGCGAAATCGTCATCGAGGAACTCGAGCTCGAGGACGGCGAGCTGACCGACAACGGTCACTTCATCGACGACTACGACAGCGACTCGCTCTCCCTGATCACGGTGGTTTCCCGAATCGAGAAGGAATTGGGCGTCGCCATACCGAAGACCGAGCTGGGCGAACTCGTGAACCTGCGCCTTCTCGTGGCCGCGGTCGCTCAGCACGCCGGGGAGAGCGAGGATGCCTGAGGCCCAGCGCCCCGACGCCGGTGTGGACCCGGCAAGGGAGTTCCGCCGGGTCGTCATCACCGGCCTCGGCGCCGTGTCCCCGGTCGGCATCGGGGCCGACGACTTCGCCTCCGCCGTCCGCGCGGGCGAGGTCGGGACCAGCTCCATCCGGAGTTTCGACGCGAGTGGCTTTCCCCGTCGCCAGGCAGGTCAGGTCCTCGACTTCGAGCCGACGGACCACCTCAAGAGGCTGGACCCGCTGCGCTGGGGGCGCAGCGGTCTGCTCGCGGCGGCAGCCGCCCGGCTGGCCGTCGCGGACGCCGGCATCGACGAGGACGAGCTGGATGCCGCCGGTGCCGGGGCGGTCATGGGTACCACCAGCGGAGAGTCCGCGGTCATCCAGGCGCTGGCGGAACAGTGGGTGGCGGGTGGCCTCGAGTCCCTGGACGGCGAACTCGCGGGGCAGACACCGGCCTCGCGCATCGCCAACGCGGTCAGCACCGAACTGCGGCTGAGCGGAGAGACACAGACCATCCCCACGGCCTGCTCCGCCTCCAACTACGCCCTCGGATACGCCTACGACCTGGTCCGCAGCGGCGCGGCCGACGTGATGCTGGCGGGCGGCGCCGACGCCGTGAACCGGCTCACCCACGCCGGTTTCTACGCCCTGGGCGCCATGGCCGACGACGTTCCGAGGCCGTTCGCCGCCGACCGCACCGGGATCGTCACGGGCGAGGGCGGAGCGGTGCTGGTCCTGGAGACCTACGAGCACGCGGTCCGGCGCGGGGCGCGCATCTACGCGGAGGTCCTCGGGTACGCCGCCAACTGCGACGCCGAGCACATGGTGCACCCCGATGCCGCGAGCATCGCCGCGTGCATCCGGGCGGCCCACGAGGCGGCAGGTGTCGACCCGTCGCAGATCGACTACATCTGCGCGCACGGCACCGGCACCCCGACCAACGACGCGACCGAAGTGGCCGCCGCCCGCGAGGTGTTCGGCGACCGGATCCCGCCCATCAGTTCGATCAAGTCGATGCTCGGGCACACCATGGGCGCGGCGTCCGGCTTCGGCGCGATCGCCTGCTGCAAGGCGCTGGAGCAGGACTTCCTGCCGCCGACGGCCAATGTGACCGAGCCCGATCCGGAGCTCGGTCCCGGGGTCGACTGCGTGCCGGGCAGCGGTCGCGGGGCACGCCTCGACATCGTGCAGAACCACGGCTTCGCGTTCGGCGGGAACAACGTGATCACCATTCTGGGGAGGGTTTCGTGACGACCGCGACAGCTTCGGCGGTGCAGCCGCTGTACGTCGCCGCGGCGGGTGTCGTCTCCCCGGCCGGTCTGGGGCTCGGTCCGCTGGCCGAGCTGCTGAACGGCCGGGGGGAGATCGAGGAGGGCCCGGTCGGGGAGGACGCCGAGGCCTACCCGCCCCGGCGCGTCCGGGCGGTACGGGGCCTGGACGTCAAGGCGCACCTGGGGCGCAAGGGCACCAAGTACCTGGACCGGCTGACGTCCTTCGGCCTCGTCTCGTGCAAGGAGGTGCTCCGGGGCTGCGAGATCGACGGGGCGCGGACCGGCGTCGTGCTGGCCACCAACACCGGTTCGGTTTCGACCCACAGCACCCTGCTCCACGACACGCTCACGGCGGAGAAGCCGTACCTGGTCAACCCGGGCCGGTTCCCGAACACCGTCATGAACAGCACCTCCGGACAGATCGCCATCCGTAACGGCCTGCGGGGCCTCAACGCCACGGTCGCGGGCGGTCAGAGCGCCTCCCTCCTCGCCTTCCGGCACGCCCGGCTGGCGCTCGACCTCGGGCGCTGCGACCGGCTGCTGGTCGGCGGGGCGGAGGAACTCAGCGCTCCGGCGGCCTGGGCCTGGCACCGGACGGGAGGCCTCGGCGAGGGCGCGGCGCTCGGCGAGGGCGCGGCGGTCTTCACGGTGCAGCGGGAGCGGCCGGCAGGCGGAGGGCTGGCCGAACTGCTGGCGTGCGAGGTGCGCTTCACAGCGGAACCGAGGGAGTACGCGAACGGGCTGGCGACCACCGTCGGACGCGCCCTCGACCGCAGTGGCCTCCGGCCGGAGGACGTGGAGGTCGTCTCCCTCGGCGCCGTCAACCAGCGGGGTCTGGAGCGGATCGAGGAGCGCGGTGTGCGGACCGCGCTGGGCGGCGCTCTGCTGCCCACGGTCCGGGTCGCCGAGGTGCTCGGCGAGACGTACAGCGCGAGCGGCGCGATGCAGCTCGCCGGGCTGCTCGCCCTGTGGCGGAACGACCCGCCGGCCCCCGGGACGACCGCACTGGTCACCTCGGTGGGTCGGGACGGCAACGCGGCCGCGCTCGTGGTGCGTGCGCCCCGCTGACCCCGTCCCGCTCCGCAGCGGCGCCCGCCGTCCCCCGCGGGCGCCGCTGTGCTGTGTCCGCACCCGCATCCCGCACCCGTGTCACCCCTCACCCATACACCCATACGAGGAGGCCCCGTGCCGACCACCCTCAACCGGTCCTTCGTGGGCCGGGTTTTCCCACCGACCCGTCCCTACGAGGTGGGCCGCGAGAAGATCCGGGAGTTCGCCGTCGCCGTGGGCACCGATCCCGGGGACGGGCTGGTCGCCCCGCCGACCTTCCCGATCGTGCTGTCGCTGGCCGCCGAGAAGGTCGTCGCCGATGATCCCGGCCTCGGCTTCGACTTCTCCCGTGTACTCCACCGCGATCAGCGGTTCGAGCCGGAGCGGCCCGTGCGTGCGGGCGACCGGCTGACGATCACCGTCGAGGTCCTGGACGCCCGGGCCGTCGGTGAGAACGACCTGCTCCAACTGCGCGGCCACGTCCGTGAGGCGGACGGCGGGGCACTGGTGTGCACGACGACCTCCACCCTGGTCTCGCGCAGGGAGACCGGAGAGGACGCGGAGACCGGAGAGGACGCGGAGACCGGGGCGAACGCGGAGACCGGGGCGAACGCGGAGACCGGAGAGAACGCGGAGACCGGGACGAGCGGGGAGGGCGCGCTGTGATCCGTGCCGGCGACAGGCTGCCCACCCGCGTGTTCCGTGTCACCCGCGCCGCCCTGGTCCGTTACGCGGCAGCGTCCGGTGACCACAACCCCATCCACTGGTCCGACTCCCAGGCGATCCGGGCCGGGCTGCCGGGCGTCATCGCCCACGGAATGCTCAGCATGGGACTCGCCGCCACCGCACTCACCGAATGGGCGGGGGAACGGGCCGCCGTCGTCGAGTACGGCACCCGCTTCACCCGCCCCGTGGTGGTGCCCGACACCGCCGACGGCGTGGAGCTCACCGTCGACGGCACGGCCGCCGAGCTCAGGGAAGACGGCTCGGTTCGGGTCGATCTGACGGTCCGCTGCGGGGCCGAGAAGGTGCTGGCGCGGACGCGGGCCGTGCTGGCGTACGACCGATAGCGAGCCCTGCGAACGCACCCGCGCACACCACGGCGGCCCCCGTCAGCACCGCGCTGCGGAGGCCGCCGTGGGCATGGACCACGGTGAGCACCGCGATGCCGAGCGCACCCCCGAACTCGCGGATGGTGTTGTTCACTCCGGACGCCACGTTGTGCTCCTCCTCGGCGACCGAGCCGATCACCGTCGCCGGATTGGCCGCGAACACCAGACCCATGCCCACCCCCGCCAGGGCCATGGCGCCGACCATCGCCGCGTACGGGACTCCGGGCCGGGCGACCACCGCCAGCCACACGAGGGCCGCCGCCTGCATCAGGCAGCCGGTCGCCTGGAGCACTCCGCCCCCCACTCGGTCGACCAGCGCACTGGCCAGCGGGACGGCGACCATGGGAGCCGCGGTCCACGGCAGCGTCCGCAGCCCGGCCTCCAGCGGTGAGTACCCCATCGGTCCCTGCAGGAACTGGGCCAGGAAGAAGATCGAGCCGAACACGCCGAAGTACATGGCCAGGGCGAGCGCGTTGCTGAGCATGAACGCACGTACGCGGTAGAGACGGCGGGGCACGAGCGGGACCGCGGCGTGCCGCTGCCGCACGGTGAACGCGTGGAAGAGCAGGCCCGACAGGACGAGCCCGGCCAGGGTCCGGGGCATCGCCTGCGCCCCACCCGCCGATTCCACGATCCCCCAGACTGCGGCGACGACAGCGCCCGTCACCAGCGCGGTGCCCGGCAGGTCCAGGGGGCGCGGCGCGCCCCTGGACTCACGCAGCGACCACAGCGTGAGGGGGAGGGCGACCACACCCACCGGAACGTTGATCCAGAAGATCCAGTGCCAGTCCAGGCCCTCGGTCACCAGGCCGCCGGCGAGGGGCCCCAGGGCGATGCCCAGGCCGTTGACGCCTCCCCAGACCCCCACCGCGAGGGGACGGCGTCGCGGGGCCACGGCCGCGACGGCGAGGGTCAGCGACACCGGCAGGATCGCCGCGGCGCCGACGCCCTGCACCACGCGTGCGGCGATCAGGGCGGCCGCCGAGTCCGCCAGCGCGCAGGCCGCGGAGGCCACCGTGAACAGGCCGATGCCCCAGGCGAAGACCTTGCGTCGGCCGATCCTGTCTCCCAGGGCGGCGCCGGCCAGCAGCAGCCCGGCGAAGGCCAGGATATAGCCGTTCATCACCCACTGCAGTCCGGCCTGACCGGTGCCGAGGTCGTCGGCGATGACGGCCAGGGCATTGGTCACGACCAGGTTGTCCACCGCCACCATGAACATCGGCAGCGAGGTCGCGGCGAGCGCCCACGCCACCCCTTTGGTTCTCATGAGTTGCTCGTCCTTCCGTCTTGTCCCGAACGGGCATGCGCGCAGGCCGCCGGACCCGTGATGACGGGGTACGGCGGCCTGCGGAGAGGGGGTGTTACGCCTGGGTGCCCGTGGGCGGCAGCTTCAGTTCGACGGCGCCGATCTGCGCCAGCAGGAACAGGTCCTGACGGCAGGCCCAGTGCTCGTGGACCAGACCGTCGTCGCCGACGCGGTAGATGTGGATGTGCTCGACGTCGACCTTGTTGCCGGTGCCCTCGAAGCCGAGGAAGTTGCCGGTGTGGATGCCGGTGAAGCGGACCCGGATCACGGCCTTGTCGCCGTCGGCGAAGGAGTCGATGTGGTCCCAGCTCGCCTCGGCGAAGACCGAGTTCATCCAACGGGCGGTACCGAGGTAACCGTCCGGACCGCCGGGGGTGCCGGGCGGGGCCTCGTAGTCGACGAAGTCGGGGGCGACCAGTTCGTGGGCGACCTTCTCGTCCAGGTCGTTGAAGATCTTGCCCATCTGGTGGGCGATCTCGAGCACCTTCGGATTGGACATGGGTTTCCTTTCGTGGGAAGGGGTGGTGGGGAAGGAGGAAGAGGGTCCGGGAGTCCGGAGTCAGTGACCGACCCCGAGGCCGCCCGTGACGGGGATGATCCCCGCGGTCACGTACGAGGCCTCCTCGCTGACCAGGAACCTCACGACGCTCGCCACCTCCTCCGGGCGGCCCGCGCGGAACAGCGAGGTCTGGCTCAGCACGTGCTCACGGCGTGCGTCGGTGACGTCCTTGACCATGTCGGTCTCGATCAGGCCCGGCGAGACGATGTTGACCGTGACGTTTCGCCTGCCCACCTCGCGGGCGAGCGAGCGGCCGAAACCGATCAGTCCGGCCTTGGAGGCCGCGTAGTTGGTCTGACCGGGGGCACCGGCCATCGCGCTCATCGAGGACATGAACACCACCCGGCCCCAGCGGGCCTTCAGCATGTCCGGAACGACCTCCCTGGCGACCGTGACGGCCGACATCAGGTTGGTCTCGATGACGGAGCGGAAGTCGTCGTCCTCCATGCCGACCAGCAACTGGTCCCGGGTGATCCCGGCGTTGGAGACCAGGACCTGGATGGGGCCGTGCTGGATGCGGGCCTCATCGACCGCACGGCGCACGGACTCCGGATCCGTCACGTCGCAGCGCACCCCGAACAGCCCCTCGGGCGGTTCACCGGTGCGGTACGTGACGGCGACCTTGTCACCCTGTTCGGCTAGGGCACGCGCGGTGGCGAGACCGATACCCCGGTTGCCCCCGGTGACGAGAACGGAACGGCTCATGGACTGTCAACTCCTCGTGGCTGGGCGGCGTCCGTGAGAATCGCGTCCACCTGCTCCGCCGCCGCCCCGGTGTCGGTGAAGTGGATCGCCTGCCACCCGGCCGCCTTCGCTCCGGCGCAGTTGTGCACCAGGTCGTCGACGAGCACACAGTCGGCGGCGGCCACGCCGGCCCGCTCCGCGGCGAGGGCGAACATCCCAGGGGACGGCTTGCGGTGGCCGGCCTCGAAGGACAGCAGTACGTCGTCGAAGAGCTCCGCCGGGTCGACCATCCGGCGCCAGTGCGCGTCCCAGGTGGGCACCATGTTGGAGAGCAGCCCGACGAAGGCCCCGCGCTTGCGCGCCTCGCGCAGAACGGTGACCCACACGTGGTTGGTCTCGCGCCCGTCGAACCACGCGTCCGCCAGCGTCGTCAGCCGTACGCCAGTGACGCCGTGGTCGGCGGCCAGCACGTCGGAGACCTGGGCGAGCCACTCCTCCTCGGAGACGAGAGGGGTGTCGATGGGCTCCATGATGTCGGTCGTGCCGTAGCGGGCCGTGACCTTCGCCAGGGCCTGCTGCAGCACGTCCGGGTCCAGGCCCTGCGTCCTGCAGAAGGTGCCCATCGTGTGGGCGATCGGTGGCGTCAGAACACCGCCGAAGTCGGTCCAGAGCGCGACGCGCCGTGTGCTCACAGCTCACCTCCGGAGGCGACGGTCACGGTGACCTGGGCGATCTCGGCGCCGTCCTGGAGGAAGCGCACCGGTATCTCGGCGCGCTTGCCGTCCGGCCGCCCGCATGGCGCCTCGGCCCGGACGACCGCGTCCAGTTCCGCGAACCGGGAGAACCGGGCCTCGAAGCCGACCGCGTACGTGGCGTGCGGCTCGCCCGCGGAGAGCAGGCTCAGCTGGCGTGCCGCCTCGACGAGCGTCATGGCCGGGAGGTGGTCGTACACGTGGTCGAACAGCGCGCGGTTGTCGAAGCGCGGGGTGACCTCGGCGGCGACCGAGTGAGGTGTGACCTCGGCCCGGGACAGCACCACGTTCAGCGGGTTGCCGCGGCCCACGAGATCGGGCCCCACGCGCAGGCCGTCGTCGGCGCCGGGTTCCTGATCGCGGAAGTCGGAGGTCAGAGGGGCGGGCGTGCCGCGCTGGGCGTGGCGGAGCACCTCGTTCTCGTGCCGGGTGATGAACAGCACGTCCATCTCGTGCTCGCCCACCTCTGTGCCGTCGATGACGTACCGCTGGGCGACCTTGCCCTTGCGGTAGCGTCCGCGCCGGGTCGGCTGCCCGATGTAGTCGGTGTCGATGTGCAGCCTCCCGGGCTCCGCCCCGATCACCAGCTCCTTCAGGCCGTACAGGTCGAGCCGGAACACGTCGACGATCATGGTGGTGTTCTCGGACAGCCCGATGTGGGCGTGCGACCCCGCGATGGCGGCCTGCCGGCCGGACTCCAGCAGCAGCAGCGCGTCGTAGACGGCGGGCCGCTGCACGTGGTCGCTGTAGTAGCCGTGGGTCAGGGGCAGCTGGACCGCCGCGCGCACCCGCTTGGCAGCCAGCGGCTGGATGTCGGTGACGAAGACTTCGGAGACCGCCGCTCGGTGTACCAGCGTGCGGTCCACGGTGTGCCGGTAGCTGAGTTCAGCGGGCGCCGGAGCCATCTCCGGTGCCGTTTGAGTAGTCATACCTGTTTTCCTTCGGCTGGCTTCCCGTCAAGGCGTCTGGCCAAGAGAAAGTCCCCTGGTGCCATGAGAGTTGCACGGGCGCATGGAAAGGCGATCGCACGGAAATTCAAGAGCGATAAAAGCGGAATTCGCTCCGCCCGCCGTGGCGGTTGGCGCTATGGGCGGACGCGTCGGAATGACAAGGCAGTATCCTCGTGGGATGCGTATCGGAGAGCTGGCGCGACGTACCGGAGTCCCGGTTCCGACGATCAAGTACTACGTACGCGAGGGGCTGCTGCCACCCGGCGAGCGCACCAGTCCGAACCAGGTGCGCTACGGCACCTCGCACGAGCGCCGCATCAAGCTGATCCGGGCCATGCTGGAGGTCGGCGGTCTCTCCGTCGCCGCCGCGCGGGCCGTGCTCGGCGAGGTCGACTCCCCGGAGGGAACGGTCCACGGCATGCTCGGCGTCGCCCAGTCCGCGGTGACCGGCACCGCGGTCGCCCGCGGCACGGCGGAGGAGTGGGAGCACGCCGAGCGCCAGGTGGAGGAGCTGGTGCGGCGGCACGGCTGGGCGGTGAAGCCCCAGAACCCCGGCTGGAAGGCGCTGGTTCAGATCGTCGTCACCTACCGCGGCCTCGACCGGGAGGACCTGCTCACCCTGCTCGACGAGTACGCGGGGGCGACGGGCAGGCTCGCGGAGGCCGAGTTGGCCACGATCGCCCACGTGTCCTCCGCCGACGGCAAGGCCGAAGGCGTGGTGCTCGCCACGGTCCTCGGTGACGCGGCCATGTCGGCGCTGCGCCGTATCGCTCAGGAGGACGCCTCCGCCCGTCTGCAGGCCGAGTATCAGTCGGTGTAGGCCAGTTGCAGGGCCTTCTCGGCGCGGAGGCCGGGAGCCGGAGCCGTGGGGGCCAGGTGGTGGACGCGGGCCGGCGGGAGGTTGCACAGCACCGTCTCGCTGCGGAACCGGTGCCTGCGCAGCGTCCGTTCCAGGACCCTCTGGGTGTCCAGGGCGCGCCTGAGTGTTTCGCCGGTGGTGAGCGCCCGGCGCAGCGGGCCCATGCCGGTGTAGGCGAAGAACGAGAGCGTGCCTCCGGGCCGTAACGCGCCGAGGAGGCACTCGAAGATCTCGTCCACGGTCGTGGCGTCGAAGTTGGCGAAGGGCAGACCGCACACGATCGTGTCGTACGAGCCGAGTCGCTGCTGCTGCACCAGTCCGGTCATCAGGCGCACCTGCGGGTCCGCCTGGTACGCGCCGCGGAGCAGGGCGGCGAACCGGGGGTTGGCCTCGACCAGTTCGAGGCTGTCCAGCGGGCCGAGCGCGGCGCGGATGCGCCGGGTCACCGCTCCGGTGCCGGGGCCGACCTCCAGGACCGCGCGCGGGTGCCCCGGGCTCGGGATCACGTAGCGGGTCAGGGCCCCGGCGAGCCGGGGGCTGCTGGGCGCGATGGCCCCCGTGTCCCGGCGGGTCCGGGCGAACTCCCTGAGGAACAGCGTCACGTCAGTCATGGCCCACCTGTTTCCTTGGTGATAGTGAAACTATCGATAGATTAGGTTACGGTCGGACTGCAGGACACGCCCGTCCTCTGTCGACGTGACGCTAACGGGCCTCTGACCTGGGGTCATCACCCACCAAAGATCCGGCGTATGCCTCCAAGGACACATACGCCGCCAGGACGGAGCCGCGTCGTGAGGCCGGCCTCGAACGAGGGGAGAGCCATGGACGTCGCCACCGTCGTGTCGTGGGTCGACATCACCTCGGGCATGGCTGCCCGGCTCCCGGGGGCGGCCTGCTGGGCGTACGCGATCCTGGCCCTCACCACGCTGCCGCCGCTGCTGCCGAACAACGTGCTGCTCGTCACCAGCGGCATGCTCGCCGCGCGCGGCGAAATGTCCCTCGCCCTCGTGCTGGTGTCGGTCGCGGGCAGCGCGCTGCTCGGCGATCTGATGCTTCACCAGCTCGGGCGGCACACGGGTGACCGGGCGCGCCGCGGCTTCGCGGCGCGCGGGCGCCGCGGCGAGCTGTTCGACTGGGCGGCGCGGCGGATACGGCAGGGCGGTGTCCCGTTCGTCGTCGGCGTGCGCTTCCTGCCCAGCGGGCGCCTGCTCGGCGGGCTCGCGGCGGGCGCGGCGGGCTTCCCGGTCGGCCGGTTCGCCCTCGGCGCGGCGCTCGCGGAGACGATCTGGGCGGCGTACTCGGTCGGGGTCGGTTACTTCGGCGGCGTCGTCAGCGACGATCCCGTGTACTCCATGGCGATCGGGCTCGGACTGTCGCTGGCGGTCGGCTCGGTCGCGGTGCTCGTGCAGCGGCGCACCGCCCGGCCGGGGGCCGTCACGAGAAATGCGGCGGCGCATGTACCGAAAGACATACGGCCCCCTTCCCGAACGGGTATTCCGCTCGATTCCGAGCTCTGAAAACGTTGTCGGCCGGTCCTGTACGGCAGCGAAAAACACTGCACTTCATTCGAGCCAGGGAGGCTCAATTGTTTGCCGCCATCGGAGATTTCACAGCGCGGCGCCGGAAATGGGTCGTCATCGCGGCCGTCGTCTTCACGCTGTTCGCCGGCGTGTGGGGAACCGGCGTCTTCGGCGCGTTCGCCGGCGGGGCGGGCTTCGACGACCCCTCCAGTGAGTCGGTCAGGGCGGACCGGGTCCTCGACGGCCCCCTCGGGCGCGAGTCCAACGACCTGATCGTCCTGTACGAGGCGGAGGACGGCACCCGGACCATCGACCAGTTCGGCGGAGCCGTACGCGCCGCACTCGACGGCGTCCCGCGGGAGGGCATCACCCGGCTCGACTCCTACTGGCATCCCGGCCGGCAGGACCAGGAGGCCTATGTCTCCGAGGACCGGCGGCAGACCTACGCGACCGTGCAGTTCACCAGCGACGACGACCAGGAACAGGTCGAGGCGCTGCAGAAGATCAAAAACGAGTTCGCGGCGGACGGTGTCACCGTCCGCTACGGCGGGGTCGCGGCCATGACCGAGCAGGTCAACTCCCTCACCGGGTCGGACATCGCGCGCGCCGAGATGCTCTCGGTCCCGCTCCTGCTCCTGCTGCTGGTGCTGATCTTCCGCAGCGCGGTCGCCGCACTGCTGCCGCTGGCCGTCGGCACGTTCGTGGCACTGGGCTCCTTCGTGGTGCTGCGCGTCCTGACGGCGTTCACCGAGATCTCCAGCACCGTCATCAACGTCATCACGATCCTGGGCCTCGGTCTCGCCATCGACTACGCGCTGTTCCTGGTCAACCGCTTCCGTGAGGAACTCGACGGCGGCGCGGACGTCGAGACGGCGGTGCGCCGCGCGACAGCGATCGCGGGTCGTACGGTCGCCTTCTCGGGGCTCGCGGTCGTGATCTCCTTCGCGGGCCTCATCCTGTTCCCGTCGCGTTTCCTGTCGTCCATGGGCTACGCGGCGGTGGCCGTGGTCTCCTTCGCCGTGATCGGCTCGCTGACCCTGCTGCCCGCCCTGCTCAGCTACACCGGGCGCCGTATCGACAAGTGGCGCATCCCGCTGCCGGGCCGCCGGCGGGCCACCGCGCCGGGCTCCGCCACGCAGGGGCGCTGGTACCGCACCGCCCACGCCGTCATGCGCAGGCCGCTGCTGTCCTCGCTGGCGATCGTCGTGGCCCTGGCCGGCCTCGGAGCCCCGCTGCTCGGTGCCAACTGGGCGCGTCCCGGTGAGTGGGTGCTCCCCTCGGACGCGGACGCGAAGGTCGTCAGCAAGTCCCTGGCGGCCGACTTCGACACCGACCCCGGTCGCATCATGACGTCGGTCGTCCGCTTCGACGGCCCGGCCGAACGGAGCGAAGTGGCCTCCTACGCCCAGCGGTTGGCGGATGTCGACGGCGTGGTCTCGGCGACGCCGACGGCCTTCGAGGGCAACGACGCGCGCGTGACCGTCCACTACGGCCCCGAGCCCATGTCGAAGGCGGCGCAGGAGATGGTGCACGACGTGCGTGCCGTCACCCCGCCACGCGACGCCGAGACGCTCGTCACCGGCATGCCGGCGTCCCGGGTGGACATCGTCGGCATGATCGGCGAGCGGCTTCCCTGGATGGCCCTGTTCGTGGCCGTCGTCTCCTTCCTGGTGCTGTTCCTCGCCTTCGGCTCCCTGCTGCTGCCGCTGAAGTCCGTGCTGCTGAACCTTCTCTCGCTGCTCGCGGCCTTCGGGGCGATCAAGTGGATCTTCCAGGACGGACATCTGTCGGGCCTCCTGGGCTTCGAGCCGATCGGCGCGGTGGACGCCAACTTCCCGGTCCTCGTCCTGGCGATCGCCTTCGGCCTGGCCATGGACTACGAGGTGTTCCTGCTCTCCCGCGTCCGCGAGGAGTGGGAGCGCGGCGGCGACCCGATCGAGTCGGTGGCCGTCGGCGTCCAGCACACGGCGAAGATCATCACCAGCGCGGCCCTGCTGCTCGTCGTGGTGGTCGGCGGCTTCATGACCTCGTCGATCCTGTTCATGAAGATGATCGGCGTCGGCCTGGTCATCGCCGTGGTCGTCGACGCCACCGTCGTCCGAGCGCTGCTCGTGCCCGCGACCATGGCCCTGCTCGGCCGGTGGGCCTGGTGGGCCCCGGCCCCGCTGGCCCGCTGGTGGTCCCGCAACGGCCTGCGCGAGTCCGCCGCCGACATGTCGCACCGGCCGGCCGGCACCGGGGCGGCCGCGCACTCCGAGGCCGTGCGGTGACCACCGCCCGGTCGGCCGGGGCTCCCACGGACGAGAGCCCCGGCACCCGTCGCGACGGCACGGAGGCCGACACCCCCCTGAACACGCCGCGCCCCGGCCCCCCACACCCCCCGCCGGGGATCCGGGGCGCGGCGTCCCGCGTGGAACCCGCCACCACCTCGGCCGCCGACGCCGAGCGGACCGGGCTCGCCGCTGCCGTCGCCGCCTGTGTGACAGCTGTACTCGCCGCCCTCTTCGGTGACTGGGGGAGCTGGTCCGCTCCCCTCGGCGACGGCCTGCCGGGCTTCCCCCTGCCCTGGGGCGTCACCGCGGGCCCGCCGCTGCTGCTGGTCTCGCTGGCCGGCGTGTTCGTCGCCTGGGCCGGAGCGCCCTCCTTCGCGCGGACCTGGGCGCACACGGCCGCCGCACTGGCAGCCGCCACCGGCCTGTTGGCGCTCCCGAGGAACCCCGCAGGAGCCGAGGGACTGTGGGCCGCGCTGTCGGAGGCCGCGCACGCGGGATTCTTCGGTGTCGCCGCCGGGTGGGTACCCGCTCTCGCCGGTCTCGCCGTCACTCGACGCCGGGGCCCGCGCATGACGGGCCTGTCGCCCTACGTCTGGACAACCGCACTGACCGTCGCGGTTCCCTTCGTCCTTCTCACCGCCGGTGTCGCATGGTCGAACGCCGAGCCGGAGTCCGTGTGTTCGGCCGCCGGGTGCGCCACAGCCCGCAGCGGGCTCCAGTTCACCGGCGAGATCACGCTACGGCTGCTGCTCCCCGCCTGGGCCGGAGGCCTCGCCATCCTCGCCGCCGCCCGCCGCATCGAGCGGATACGAGGCCTGCGCACCGTGTGGCAGGTCCTGGCGGCCCTGGCAGTGGCCGGACTCATCGTTCTCCTCTCACCCGGGCTGGTCTTCGGAGCCGACGTATGAACGACACGACATCCGCCGCGGCACGTCCGCGCCCGCTGCCCGACCGCCGCCGAGTCCTCACCCTGGCGGGAGCCGGATGCCTGGCCGCCGTCGGCTGGACGGGCACGTCCGCTGTCGCGGGCGCGGCCCCCGGACCGCACGCGCGCCACGCCTACATCGGGGGCTTCACCATCGGTGAGTACGGGCTGCCCGGCCTACCCGGCATCGGTATCGCCTCCGTGGCCGCCGACGGGCGCCTGAGACTCGTCGGCTGGCAGCGGGACATCGAGAACCCCTCGTTCCTCACGCTCTCACCAAACCGCCGGCACCTGTACGCCGTCAGCCAGCTCCCCGGGGGCGCCACCGGAGCGATTCACGCCTATCGGATCGTCGGCGACCGGCTTCGGCCCGTCGGGAGCCCTCGATCCAGCGGCGGTGCGGCACCCGTGCACCTCGCGGTCCACCCCGGTGGCCGGTTCCTGCTCACGACCAACTACGACTCGGGGCACATCGCCGTTCTGCCGGTGCGGGCGGACGGCTCTCTCGCCGCCGCCGTGCAGGTCGTCCGCCACGAGGGCAGCGGCCCGCACCCCGTGGAGCAGCGCGGGCCCCACCCCCACATGATCGCCTTCGACCCCTCGGGGAGGAGAGTCATCGTCCCCGACAAGGGCGACGACCACATCTACGTCTACGCGTTCGACACGAACACCGGACGCCTGCGGCTCAGCGACAGAACCCGGCTCGGAAGCGGCATCGGCCCGCGGCACCTGGTGTTCCATCCCCGGGGCCATCTGGCCTACGTCACCAACGAACTCGGCCACACCGTGACCGTCCTCACCTACGACGCCGGCACCGGGGACTTCCGTCCCGTTGCCCACGCCGCGGTCGCACCGGCCGGTCTCGACCCGCGCAACGCCCCCTCCGCGGTGCACGTCACGAGCGACGGCACCTTTCTGGTCACCGCGGACCGGGGGCTCGACACCGTCGAGTCGTTCCGTCTGGAGAACGCCGGCCGCGGCCTCACCCTCGTCGAGTCGCAGCCCGTCACCGCCCTCGCCCCCGGGACCCGCTGGCCCCGGGACATCGCCCTCGACCGCTCCGACCGGTACGTGTACGCGGCGAACCAGGCCGGCCAGTCGGTCAGCGGTTTCCGGCTCGACCCCTCCACCGGCAGACTCTCCCCGATCGCACCCCCGCTGTCCGTGGCGAGCCCCAGCTGCGTCCTGCTGCGCTAGGTGTATTGATCACGAGCGTGGTTGACGCCTGCCGGGCTTGACCATGGCGAAGACCTCCGGTGTGGTGGAGCAGTCCAGGACTGCTCCGCCACACCGGAGGTCTTCGCGTCCACCGGACACACGGTGGCCGTGGCACCATCGCCCACGACGCCTGGCTCCCCACCCGATCCGTTGCCCCGCCCACGGTCGGACAGCGCCCCTCACCGAGACCCTCACGAGTCCTCCGGGGCCGCAACCGTGGGTCTCAGCACGGCTACGCCACCGGCCGACAGCCCTGAGAGCGGGCCGTCGGCCGGTGGCGTTCGTCCGGCTGGTGGTCAGGGGCGCCACCACGTCATGGCGACCCGGGCGTCCGCGACCGCGCTCGCGATCGAGGCGGCGTACCCGTCCGGCGCCCGCACGCTGCACACGTACCACTCGCCGTCCGACTCCGGCACCCGTGCCGCGCGCCAAGGCCCGAAGGCCCGGCCGGTGTAGTGCGGCGGAGTCCTGCTCAGTCCGGTACCGGCCGCCTTGACCAGGGCTTCCGCACGCGTCCACTGCTCGAAGCCGTGGGTGGTCCGGCCGCCCTGGACACAGGGGATCCCGCTCCAGTCCATGTGCGGTCGCACCCTCTCGATGTCCACACCGACCGGAACGCGGGGGTCGTCGCTGATCGCCACGAGTGCGAACGCTGCCGAATGGGACAGGCTGGCCGACAGGACGGTGCCGTCGGGGCCGCAGGGCACCGGCTTGCCGTGGTCCGCGCTCTCGCAGCGGGCGCAGCGGCGAAGGAAGCGGACTTCGGCCGGCGGGATCCCGAGACGCTCACCGAGCAGGGTGCGGTACACGTGGTGCACCGACAGGTAGCGGAGCCGGTCCCCGGCTCGCCCCAGACGCGCCAGCCGCTGCCGTTCCCGGGCGTCCAGAACGTCGTACGCCTCCTCGTACGGCACGACCGCTCCCGCCTCCGCGATCGGCACGGTCCAGATCCGCAGTGCGGTGCCGACGGCCGCCGACGCGATCGTGACGCTCATGCGGCCGTACCGCCCGCCAGGATGTGGGTCTGCAGGCGCCTCAGGTCCTCGGAGGGCTCCAGCCCCAGCTCCTCGGCCAGAACGGAACGCACGCGGTGAAAGGCCCGCAGCGCCTCGCCCCGTCGGCCGCTGCGGTGCAGGGCGTCGATGAGCCGCGCGTGCAGCCATTCGTTGAGAGGGTCCACTGCCACCAGCCGCAGCAGTTCGGGTACGACCTCGCGGTGGCGGCCCAGATCCATCGCCGCCTCGATGCGCAACTCCTCGGCGCGCGAGCGCAGTTCCTCGAGCCGCGTGACGTGCGCCGACAGAATCCGTCCCTGCAGCACGTCGGCGAGGGCACGGCCCCGCCACAGACTCAGCGCGGCGTCCAGCGTCTCCAGCGCGGCTTCGCGCCGGCCCCTGCGCAGTTCGGTACCCGCGTGTTCGTACAGCTGTGTGAACCGGTTCACGTCCAGCCGGCCGGGCGCGACGCGAAGGACGTAACCGGTCCCCTCGGTGGCTATGGCGTCACGTACGCGGTCATGGCCGAGCTCCCGCTCCAGTTCCTGACGGAGGTGGTAGACGTGCGTGCGTACCGTGCTGACGGCAGTGGACGGGGGAGCGCCGTCCCACAACTCCTCCATGAGCGTGTCCGTCTCGACGATGTCCCCCGCTCGCACCGCCAGCAGCGCGAGGACCTTGCGCACCTTGGGGCCTCGCGGGCGGTGTGCGGACACGGGGCCGACCGCTTCCAGAGGGCCCAAGACCCGGACACCGAACTCGTCGGAGGCTTTCCCGAGGAGGGCCGCGGGGCCCTGTGCTGTGCGGTGGTGCACGTGATCCGTCACTACTCTTCCCCGTTCAGTTCAAACAACTGGTTCTGCAACAGCGGCGAGATGAGCCAGGTACTGCGTGCCCATGAAGATCCGGTACGGAAGCCTCCGACGTGAGCGTGAGTCCCGGGGCCGCACGGTGAGGCTCGCCGCGGACAGCGCCACGGCCCCCGTGAGGAGGACGAGGCACACGGCCAGCAGCTCCCGGGCGTCCTGGACGAGGGCGCAGACGGTCAGCCCCGCACCGATCCCCACGGCGCAGACCGACACGATGCATGCCGTGACGGTGCTCCCCAGTTGCACCGTCCAGTTGCGTCGTCCGTGCCGGGCGTCGCCCGCCGCGTCGGAGAAGTCCTTGACCACCGCGCCGACCAGGCCCATCCAGAGGCACATCGCCGCGCAGAAGGAGACCAGCGCGGGCGACCAGGACGCGTCGCCGCACAGGGCCCCCGCCGCGTAGGTGAGGGCGCCACTGGCGATGACGGTGGCGATGGTTCCGGGAGTGTGGCTCTTGAGGGCGATGGCGGGCGCCGAGTACAGGTACCCGAGCAGGAGGAGAGCGGCGACGGCTGCGAACATCGCCACCCCCAGGAGGGCACTTCCCGCCAGGGCCAGCGCGGCCAGCGCTCCCGCGATGCGGCGTGCACAGACCAGCGGCATGGCACCGCGTGCGATGGGCCGTACGGAGCCGTTGGCGCGGTCCTCTCCGACATCGGTCGTCCCGTTGTAGAGATAGACGGCCGTGACGGCGAGGAACCACACCGCGGCCCCGGCCGGCAACGTCCAGGGCATACCCAGAAGCGCGGTTCCGGTCATACCGGCGAACAGGAAACGCAGCAGAAAAATGACTTGCACGGATACCCGGGCCTCCTGCAGGGAGAATCGGGCCAGGGTGATTCCCCGGGATAATATCCACCCGTTCCTGGGGACGTGTGATATCTGGGTGAGCGCGGTTCTGGTGGGATTCGAAGGCGCGACTGTCGGCATATGCGGGAATCTAGCCGTTCTCCGCCCGGTGAGGCAGCGTCGCTGGTGGCAGTGACGCTACCTCCTAAGGGACATGCGCTCTGTGCCCCCTGAGGTCGCACGAGTTCCTGCCCTGCACGGTTTTCATCACCTCAGCGTCGCCTCAGAGGTGACGCCCTGATTCCGATTCGGGGCGGCTTATGATTCTTGCGTCAATGGCTTTGTTGACGGCGTCGATGCGTGATACAGCCCCGAGTTTCTCGAATATGTTGCGCAGATGGCGTTTCACGGTGCCCTCGGTGATGCCGAGCCTGCTGGCGATCTGCCTGTTGCTCAGCGCGGCCGCCGCGTGTTTGAGGACCTGGCGTTCCCTCGGGGAGAGCGCCTGCACCGAAGCGGCGAAGCCGGACTCCGACACGCGGCTGCTGGGAAGGGCGATGGTGACGTGCGGGTCCCGGGCGGCGGTGTTCCGGATGGCGGCCAGGAGCGCCTCCCGGGGAACGCTCTTGTGCAGGAATCCACGGGCCCCGTGGGAGAGCATCTCCTGCACCAGTTGGGTGTCACTGTGCATGGTCAGCATCAGCACGTGCACCTTCGGAAAACGCGCCGTCAATTCCCGTACCACCGTGGGTGCGTGATGGCCGGGCATCTCGACATCGAGCAGGACGACATCGGGACCGGTGCGTTCCACCAGAGCGGCCAGTCCCTCGGAGCTGTCCGACTCGCCCACGACGCACAGATCGGGCTCCGCGGCGATGAGTTCGCAGAGCGCGGTCCGGAGCAGGGAGTGGTCGTCGACGGCGATGACGCGGATGGGCTCAGGTCCCGTGGGTGCTGAGGTCGTCGGGAACATGACCCTCCTGGTCGACGGGTATGGACAGTTCGATCGTCGTGCCTCTCCCCGGGGCGCTGTCGATGCCCAGGCGGCCACGCAGCATGCGAGTCCGTTCCGACAGAGAGGCAAGACCGTTTCCCTGCCGTGTGTGCGGAGTGAAGCCCACGCCGTCGTCCCGCACGGACGCCCGCACCCGACTCCGGTCGATCCGTACGTCGATGCGGATGTGTGAGGCCCGGGCGTGGGCGAAGGCGTTGCGCAGGCACTCGCGCAGCATCAGGTACAGCTCTTCGCACAGAACCTGTGACAGCAGATCCTCGGGGTCGTCCACCTGGATGTCCACGGTCGGGCTGTCCAGTGCCACGGCGGCCACGAACGTCGTGAGGGCGACCTGGAGGGAGCGCATCGTGTGGGTGCGCGTCCGCAGGTCGGAGACCACATCGCGGGTGACGTGGAGCGTCTCCATGATGGCCTGCTTCAGGCTTCCCAGCCGGGGGTCCGTGTCCGAGGAGATGTTGTGCGTCAGCTCGTACAACTCCAGTTGGCGCAGGGCGAGGCTGGCGGGGCTGCCGATCCGGTCGTGGATCTCGCGGGCCATGCTGTCCCGGCTGCTCTTCGAGGTGTCCCGCACGATGTCGAGCAGGAAGAGGTCGTGCCCGATGGATCCCTCCTCCAGGCGCCGGCTGATGGAGAACTGCAGCGCCGGCAGGGCCTTGAGCAGACAGCGTTCGGCTCCGGGGCGCTGATCGGCGATCTGGGCCAGGAGGGTCATCGTGACCTGGAAGAGCAGAGCTGCCGCGCGGACGGAGTGGATCGGGGAGATGCCCTGCGAGACGCGGGCCCCACCGATCCTGCGCGTCTTCAGCGCGTGCCGGGGCTCCAGGGACGCCTCGGTGCCGTTGAGTATGGCGTCACGGCACTCGGCGAGTATGTGCCGTGCCTGCTCCGCACAGGTGGCCCACGCTTCCGGGTTCCGGCCCAGTGGGTTGCGCTGATCGACCAGGGCGTTGCGGTAGGTCTCGAGAAGGCCGGCCTGACATGCTCTCAGCTGCTCGGCGAGCCACAATTCATCGCTGCTCCGCTTCTCGGATAAGTCCTCTTGCGCCCACGCACCCGACACGCTCTCAGCTCCCCCGGTCGACACCGAGGCTCCCCTCTCACACGTCGCGTCCTATGGCAAGAGGCAGGACGGACGGACCTCGATGATCTCCTGAAGAATGCGTGTTCGGCGACGGAGTGTCAAGCTTCCGTCACCTGACGGATATTGAGTGGACTGCGTCGGCGTCGTGTGTACTCTCGGTGAATGTCGCGCATTCCCCCGGGGCGGGGGAGGCAGTGGCCGTGCCGGTCGGCCTGCGGCAGGCCGGGGACCGGGTCGGCTCCCGTCGCCGCGTCAGGGGTCGGCCGTGGCCGGCGCATCGTAGGGGCGCTGCGGGAGGAGCGTGGTCAGTGTGTGTTCGTGCAGGAGGCGTCGCAGGGCGGACGTGACGACGTCACCGAGAACCGTCCAGACGACCAGCTCCGCCGCGGCACTGTCCGGATCGTGGTGTCGGGTGATGTGCTGTAGCTCCGCCGTGACGGCGGTCTCCAGCGATCCCGCGTAGTCCTGGATGAGCCGCTGGGGGGCCTGCTGGCCCAGCCAGTTCAGGGCCACCAGGGCTTGCGTGAGCGGTTGCCACCCGGGGTTGGTGTCGCTGACCTTCCAGGCGCGGGCCTCCACCAGGGCGTGCGCCTGTTCTCGGGCCCGCTCCCACTCCTGGTCGTCCGGGGTCTCGGAACCCGCGACCGGCAACGCTCGCTGGACGGTGTCGAACAACTCGCTCAGGGATGGCCGCGACGTGTCCATGAACCCCACGAGGTTCCGCGTGGTCGAGTAGGACAGCCCACCGACTTCGATGAGCGTCCGGACGAGCAGTGCCCTGCGCGCGTGACACTCTTCGTACTCCGGCAGGGAGGGAAGCAGGTCCATGCGCTGGTACAGGCGTAATGTCTTCAGCGGTATGTCTGCCTGGCGGCTCAGGTCGACGAGTCGCACGTGGTGTCCTTCCTTGGCCGGCTTCGTTGCCGTGCTGGCAGTCCAAGGCGTGCGGCTCGGCCATGGCGAGACTGTAGACAGGGGGAGAAACAGCTCACAAGGCGTCTTCGATGTGTCAAAGGATGTAATCGTCAGCAATTCGGCTGTGCTTCGGCAGTGAGGCCGTGGTCGACCTGCCTCCACGCAGGGAGGGGGCGACGGTGCCTGCGGTACAGGACAAGGTCCCCGCTCCTGAGGTTGGTCGCTTCTGGCAGCGCGAACGTCTCCTCCAGCAGGGAGTCGCGCATGACCCTGCCCTGGAACGGGCTTCGTGAACCGTTCGAGGTCCGCCGTGGCGGAGGAGGCCGCAGGAAGTGGTCCTCGTCGCGGAGGTCGCGGTGTCGTTCGAGGCTCTGACCGAGGAGGACTGGGACAGTGCCGAACAGGTGGAAGACGCCATCGACATGCCGGCGGCCACGGGACCGACGCCGGGTCGTGGGCTGCGCCTGTGACGAGGGCGGGCGCGGATGCGGGTCTGTGTGTTGCGGCGTTGTTCCGGAGCCGACGGTCCCCGGCTCACACGCCCGTCGGCCTACGGAGGTGGCGCAGGGCTCGTGCGGCGGCGTGGGCGCCGCACATTCCGTGGGCGCCGGGGCCGGGTGGGGTGGCGGCGGATGTCCGCCGCTGGCGGTGATCGCCCTCACCCCACTCGCGCGATCGACGTCGGCGACGAGTTCACCGGGTCTCAGGCCCGCGGAGTGGACGAAGCCGACCGGTTTCCTTGTGGTTCCTGTATGACTCCATTGGACGTCTCGGCGTGCGGTGCACGCGTGACCTCCACAGGGTGGTGGCACAACCACTCAGCCCGTGGTGCCGCGTGCGGTCCTGTGTGTCACGTCGCGTGGCCACGCGGCGTCTCGGAGGGTGACATGCCCATACGCAGCAGGCCCACGGCACGTACAGCCGCCGCGGCCGCCATGTTCCTGACCAGCCTGACAGTGCTGTGGGCGGCCCCGGCCCACGGCACGGATACCGCCCGCACAAAGCCCGCCGCGCGGGAGGACGGCCCCGCGCCCGGCGTCGGCCCGCAGCCCGAGCTGTCGCCGGGCCGAACGACCGGCGACACCACGCCAGGACACCTGAGTTCCGCTACGCACCCCGTCGCCCCCGGGGACACCCTGTGGCGTATCGCCCATCAGATCCTTGGCGACGCCGGGCTGTGGGACAGCGTCTACGCCGTCAACCGGCAGACGATCGAGGATGCGGCCCGCCGGCACGGACACGCTTCCAGTGATCAAGGGCACTGGATATTTCCCGGAACCGTACTCGTCCTGCCTCAGCCGTCGAAGGCGCGGACTCAGCCGTCGTCGCGGTTCGTACCCTCTGCCTGCCCGGACGAGCCCGAGGAATTGAACAACGCTCGCTGCGGGTTCCTCGTCGTACCGGAGAACCGAGCCCGCCCGGAAGGGCGCACACTGCGCCTGGCCGTGGCGATCGTTCCCTCCGTGTCGCCGAGACCCCGCCCCGATCCGATCGTGTTCTTCACGGGTGGCCCCGGCTCGGACGCCATCGGCGACGTTCCCCTGCTCACCGAGGCCGGTCTGAACCGTGACCGCGACCTGGTCGTCATGTCCCAGCGCGGGACGCTCTCGTCCCCGCCGGCGCTGACCTGCCCCGAGATCGACCGGTTCTACCAGCGGCGCGTCCACCTGCGTTACGACGCTCCCTCCACGGGGCGCGGGTATGCCCAGGCGGCTGCCCGGTGCCGCGCTCGCCTGACAGCCCAGGGAGTCGATCTCGCGGCCCACAACACCCGCGAGAGTGCCGCGGACACGGCGGATCTGCGCAGAGCACTGGGCATCCAGCAGTGGAATGTCTTCTCGCACTCCTACGGGACGGCCTTGGCGCTCACCTACATGCGCATGTTTCCGGAGGGCACCCGCTCCGTGACCCTGGACGGCGTCGTACCGCCGTCCGTGGCAACACCCGGGTGGACGTGGAGCAGCGCGAAGGAGGCGTTCGACAACATCTTCCGCGCCTGTGCGGCCCAGCCTTCCTGCCGGCAGCGCTACCCGGACCTGGAAGCAACGTTCAGCCGCCTGGTGCGTCGGCTGGAGGCCCGTCCGGTCACCACGCACGTGACGGTGCCCCAGGTCGGGATGGTGAAGGTGGTGCTCGACGGCGGGGCGCTGGTGAACTGGATGATCCGTGCCAGTCACGAGCCCGCCGTCATCCCGTCGGCCATCGACGAGCTGGCCCACGGCCGCCCCCAGCGCATCGCCGAGCAGTGGGCGGCCATCCGTCTGCCCGGCACGGTGGGGATGTTCGCTCACGGGTTGTCGCTGAGCGTGTGGTGCAGCGAATGGGTCCCGTTCGAGACCCCGCGCGAACAGCTGGCCCACGGGCAGCGCGCCTTTCCTCAGTTCCCCCGCTCGGTCCTGGCCCAGCCGCCCCAGCTGGCGTTCCTGCGGCAGGCATGCCAGTCCTGGGACGTCCCTCCGGCGCCCGCCTCCATCCGGCAGGTCACGCGCAGCAGCATCCCCACCCTGGCCATCTCCGGCAGCTTCGACGCCCAGACCGGCGCGCAGTGGGGCCGCTACGCCGCCCAGACACTTTCCCGCTCCAAGGTGGTAGCCCTCCCCGGTGTCGCCCACGGGGCGTTCTTCACCGCTTGCGGGGCAGAGGTGATCACCTCGTTCTACGACAACCCAGACAAGCCCGACACCGGGTGCGTGGCCTCCATGAAACCGGAGCCGTTCGTCATCGGCCCCGCGGGAGCTGACAACGATGACTGAGACCCTCGACTGAAACCCTCTCGTCCACCGGCTCCGCACTGTGGCCGCGGCGCGGGTCTCTGAGAGGTTTCCTCCGTGGTGTCGACGACGCCGTGCACCGGTTCTACGCCACGGTGGTGGCCGCGAGGGACGAGGCAACAAGGAACCCCCGGGTCTCCGACCTGGGGGTTTCGCGTGGAGCGGGTGACGAGAATCGAACTCGCGCTCTCAGCTTGGGAAACAACGGCGCTTGGGTGGCCGAATGGCTGCTGACCTGCGCGGATTCGTCGTGTCGGCACCGTTGCGCGGGCTCGTTCGCACCGCTGTTGACCGTGGTTGTCCGCTCTTACGGGCACGCTGTGGGCACGCGGCTTCGGCGAGCGGGGCAGAAGTCCTGCGCGAAAGGGTTTCGTGCCCGACTCGGCTGGTGCGGAGGCCCAGCTTGGGGATCCTCCGCGAGTGCGAAGCGCGACCGCGCGGGGCCGCGCTCGCATCGGCGCGGCCCCACGCGGTCAGCGGCCCCGTTCCCGGCCGCGTCCGCTGATCAGAGTCCTCCGGTGTACTCGAAGATGTAGAGCCCGTGGTCTCGGTCGGAAGCGGCGACGTATTCCCTGCCACCGGACTCGAAGACCTGGGCGCCCCAGAAGTTGTTGCCGCCCGCGTCGATGTAGTGGCCCACCTCCACGATCTCGTCGTCGACGATCTTGGCGACGCGCAGACCGGCTGCGTAGTACGAGAAGTAGAGCAGGTCGGCGCGCTTCTCGGAGACGGCCACCTCATGGATGGAGAGGTCGCCGGATCCCGACGCGTGGGCGGGGTCGTGCGCCTCGGGAACGGCGTAAGTGTCCAGCTCGGTGAGCTTGCCGCTCTCGTTGCGGTAGAGGTGCGCGTAGCCCCAGCCGTCGAAGTAGGACGAGAAGGTGAGCCGGTCGCCCTTGGTGCCGAGCGCCACCGGCAGCTGCGCGGGGCCCGTTCCGGCCAGGCAGGCCGTGTCGTCGTAGGGCTGTCCGAAGATGGCGAAGCCCTGGCCGCGCGGTGCGACGCCGAAGGTGGGGATGTCGCCCTCGACACTCATCCCGAGCGTCTGGTCGCAGGCGTCCGTGCCGGTGCGGTTGAAGACGAGTACGGCGTCGTAGCCGCCGGCCGCGATGACGTTCGCGACCTTCTCGGTGAAGGTGCACACGCCCCGTTCGACGACGGCGACGTCCACGGCGTTCGGGTCGCCGGCGGGGACCGCCGGGTCGCCCGGGCAGGCCCTACCCGCGAAGACGGAGTCGCCGGTGATCGTCTGGCCTTCTTCCAGACGCGTGGCGTTGCTGCCCTGGCTCGCCGTCAGCTCGGTGCCGTCGGTGAGGTTGCGGGCAGTGAGCGCGTAAGGACCGAAGTCCTCGTCGGCGCCGACGACGTACTTGTTGTCGAGGGTGAACTCGGCCTGGTGGGCGTTGCCTTCGGGCGCGACCTCGAATCCGCTCTCCAGCGCCTCGGGGTCGAGTGCGGCGAAGTCGGTGTCACCGAGGTAGGTGGCCTTGGTCGGGTCGGTCACGTCGAGGGTGACGTAGCCGCCGTCCCAGTAGGAGGCGAGCATGACTTGCCGGCCGCCGATCTCCTTGACGACCATGTCGTGCAGGAAGATCTCGCTGAGGTTGGCGGGGATGTCCTGGACGATCTGGGGGAATGCCTCGTCGAGGTCGTACTCGGCGATGACCTTGGCCTTCTTGGGATTGGTGATGTCGACGATGTCGACGTCCGGGCCCTCTTCGTTGTCGACGATGACGGCGTACGCCTTGCTGCCCGCGTCCCAGGCGTAGACGCTGTGGATCTCGTTGGCGTCCTTCTTGCCCTGCCCCATGACCGTGTGGTCGCCGACGCCTTCGGCGAGCGGGGTCGGGTGCGCCGGGTTGCTGACGTCGTAGATGTTCATGCCGCCGAAGCCAGCGGTCTCCTTGCACTTCTCGTTGTTGCTGACCAGCACGTCCCCGTTGAAGTACGGGGTGTCGATGTGCAGGGTCTGGATGCCCTCGCCCGGTGCGCTGCCCTCCTTCGCCTGGATGAAGGCGACCTCCTTGGGCGCGGCGGGCTTGCGGATGTCCACCACATGAACGCCGTTGTACTTGCAGGTGGCGCCGCCCCAGGCGGCGAGGTAGGCGTACCCCTTGAAGACACCGACGTCGGCGATCTTCTCCGGCTCGACGTTCTTCAGGCCGAGTTTGCTGACGAGGCGGACGTTCTCGCTGCCGGCGGGGAGGTGGCCCTCGTCACCACCGTGCTGGTGGCTGTGGTGATCGTGAGTGGCCTTGGCGTTGTCGATACCGCCGTCTTCGGCGGAGACACCGTCATGTGCTCGGGCGGAACCGGCGAAGGCGCCGGCGATGAGGCTCACTGCGGCGAGACAGCTTGCGGCGCGCACACGGAGCCTTGCTCTGCCCATGGCTCTTCCCATGGCTCTCCTTGGTCTGAGAGTGAAGAGGGCATGGGGGGTAGCGAGGGGAATTTACTCTGTGCGTGGCCTGTGAGAGAAGGGTTGCGGAGCCGCGTTGGCGTGGATCGTATCCGTCGTCGGTGCCGGACGAGGTGTCAGAAGTCCTGGCATTTCTGGAAGTTCCGTCCACGCGGACCGTGTCGGGCGGGGCCCACCGGCGTGACTGCTGCCGGGTTCGACGCGACCCCACGCTGCGGGCGGGGAGTTGTCCAACAAGCGGGGCCAGGCGGCGGTGGAGGCGGTGAGCCTCTCGGTTCGTGCCCTTCCGGCGCGGCGGCCGGGCGCCACCACACTCGTCGGCATGAGCCAATGGCGGTTCCGTAGTGACGCGTGTCCGGGTGGCATCGCGAGGGAACGCCGTCAGCCGCGCCTGTTGAAGCGGCGGATACCGTAGGGGGCCGCTGCCGCCAGAGCGAGGACACCGACGGCCCCGGCGCCCGCGGCGAGGCTCCACCCGAGTCCCCCGCTCCGACCGTCGTCAGTGCGGTCCTCACCGTCTTCCGCACCAGCGCCATTCACCGTGATCTTTGTGACGTTGTTCCCCTTGTCGGAGTCGCGCGCCGGATAGCCGCCCTTGAGGACAGCCTTCACATGGCCGGTATCCGTGGTCCTCTCGTCGATTCGGAATCTCAGCACCTGTGTCTCGGAAGCGCCGGGCCCCAGGCTCTTGCTCCCGCAGGTGTACCGTTCCTCTCCCGGTTCCCAAGGACTGCAGATCCAGTACGGCGACTCGTCGGCCTCCGGGTCCGGGGACGGCTTCTCGGGCGGGATCAGGGTGACGCCCTCAGGCGGGACGATCTCGTAGCGGAGGTAGCGGGCGTCGATACGCCCCGGGCCCTCGTTGCGCAGACCCACCTCCAACTGGACTGTGTCACCGGGCCGTCCCTGGAGGTCCCCGGCCACGGCCCGCACGTCGACTCCCTGGTCGGTGTCGATGGGGATATGACCGGACCACCGCGCGAAGCCCCTGGGCTCGGTCGGCTTCAGGCCGAGCTTCGGTCCCGTCCCGGGGGCCGTGTACTCGTCCTCGTCGAAATACGGTCCGGCGTCCTGACCGGGCGCGAAGATCATCATGCTCACCGAGCCCTTCGTCAGCTCCTCCCGGCCCTCCACGATGAACGGTGCGTCGAACGCGTAGGCCTCGCCCGGCTCCACGCGGGTGTCGAAGAAGCAGTACGCGCGGGACTGGCCGCTCGCGGCATAGCGGCAGTTGCCGTATCTGCGGTCGAGCTCCATCCGCGAGCCCGTCACCGTCACCCCGAATCCGTTCGCCGCGATGGGCCCGCGGTTGAGGACCCCACCCCATATCTCCACGGGCTTGCCGGCCGGAGCACCTTCGATGGAGAGCTTCTTGCCCCAGAGCTCCGGCGTCCCCGCGGTCATCACCGTCTCGGTCTCGGCCCGCTGCCCGTCCGGGCCGGTGGCGGAGAGCCGCACGGTACCGCGCGCCCCCGGCTCGGCCGTCTTGTCGGCCCCGAGGACGACCAGATCGTAGAGCCGGTAGCGCTGGCGGGACGAGGTGAGGCGGCAGGTGAAGACGTAGTCCGCGCCCTCCGTACAGATCCGCTTGGCGTACAGCCGCACCTTGCCCTTGACCTCCGAGGCATCCACGGTGAGCGTGACGCCGCGCACGGACGAGCCGCTCCCCGCGTCGACCGTCACCGGCAGTTCGACGCGGGTCGGGTCCGTCACCTGGGTGTAATACGTGGCCGGGGCCTCGACCGTCACCCCTTCCCCGTCGGCCCTGGACGCGCCCACCGCTCCCGGTGCCGACGCCCCCACCAGCGCGACGGCGGCCGCCACAAGCCTTAGCCATCGCCTCATCCCTCGATCATGGGCAGAACAGGACACGGAAGGATCACGCCACCGCCTCAGTGCCGCTCCAGTACGTCCGGCACCGGGAAGCCCGCCGGATCGCCCGCATCGACCTGCCGGCACCGCCATGACGTCCGTCATGCCAGAGCAGGCGTGAGTGCTTGGTGGCACCTTTGTTGACCGTGGTTGTCCGCTCTGAAGGGCACGCCATGGGCACGGCGCGGTGAGGCGGGCGAGTGGCGTGCCTGTGCCATTTCCTTCCGAGCCGGGGGCCGCGTCGACGTGAAGGCCGACGATGGAGGCGTTTCGCCTGCACATGGATGCCGCTCCCCGCTCTGATCTGCAAGATCACAAAATGCCGGTTTTGCCCTGCGGGCTTTGATCTCCATGACGGGCAGCCTGGTGTCCGAGGCGGTGGTCGCGGCGCGATACCGCGACTCAAGATCGAGAGATTTACCTCTCCAGAAAGACCTCACCCCTTCGTGGTGAGGAACCTGCTGCCCGAGGTGAGGAGGCAGCCAGATGGAGTGGATCATCGCAGTTCGGGGCGCCGTCGTAGGACTGTTGGTGCTGCGTGTGCTGCTCCGTCAGGTGCGAAGACTTTTGAGGGTTGGACTTGGTTGCCGACTTCGTTGATCACACGCTGCGGATGCCGGCAAGTGGCGATCAGGGCAGCGCGGCGGCGTAGCCGGCCCGATGGCTTGGGCTGGTGCCGTGCGTCGCACCGTCCGGCAGCGGTTCTACGGGAACAGCAGGCTGAGGGCTTTCCTTGTGTGATCTTGTGCTGCGCAGGGTGAAAACACTGCCGACCAGGACGGCAGATAGCGCCACTGGCAACCCGTCCGCTTCTGCTAGAAGATCGCGTTCACGACCTCCCGAAGGTCACACGTTCCGGGGCCTCCGGTCGCCGAACGAGCCACCCGGTCCGCTTCCAGGCGGTGATCACCGGCTCGATCAACAGTCGCTGCTCGTCCGACAAGTCGCTCGGACACGACTCTCGCTCCATGCCTCGCATCTCGGCATAGACATGCCCGGCAGGCGGCCTGCGCGACGGTCAGTCCCACGAACGAGCGATCACCAACCGAGGAAGTCCGGACTTGACGTCCACTCAGACCCGGCGCCGGATTCGCCGACCAGTGCGAACCTCTGCTTGAGAACGCGGCTTCCGGCCGCACCGTCAGCCCCGCCGTACCGCCCCGAGCTGGGCCCGGTGCAGGCCCGGGGCGGTGAATCGCTGTGCCACCGTGCGCAGGACGCGGGCCATGGCCTGGGCGGGTGGGGTGGCGGGGCGTGCCGCGGCGCGTGCGAGGAGGATGCGGCGGGTGGGGGCCGGGACGTCGGAGGCGAACGGCAGGAGGCGTACGTCGCTGCGTCGGCTGGTGAGGGCCAGGCGGGGTGCGAGCGCGATACCGAGACCGGCGGCGACCATGGCCTGCGCCTCCTGATAGTCGTGCGACGAGTAGGCGATGCGCGGCTCGAATCCCGCCTGGCGGCAGCTTCGGCGCAGGACGTCGGCGACGGGGTGGTTGTCGGCGCGGATGATCCACTCCTGGTCGGCGAGGTCGCCGAGGCGCACGGAGGGATGGGTGCGCAGGGGTGAGTCGGCGGGGACGACCAGCACCGTGGGGTCGTCCAGGAGGTGGGTGAGGGTGAGCGCCGGATCGTCGAGGCGGTTCCATTCGTAGTCCCAGAGCAGACCCTGCTCCACCTCGCCGGTGTGCAGCATCTCCCTGAGCTTCGCGAGGACTCCGGCGCGTACCTCGATGCGGATGCCGGCGTGGCGACGCCGGAAACGCGTGAGCGCCAGCGGCAGCAGGGACGCGCTCGCCGTGGGGAAGGAGCCGAGCCGCAGGGTGCCCTGGTCGAGGGCCGTGAAGGAGTCCAAATCGGCTTGGGCGGCACGGAGTTCCCGGCGGATGGCCTGACCGCGTTCGGCCAGCGCGGAACCCGCCGGGGTGGGGCGGATACCGCGTGGCAGCCGCTCGATGAGGGGCTGCCCCGCCTCCTGCTCCAGCAGGGACATCTGCTGGGAGGCGGCGGAGGTGGTCATGCCGAGGGCTTCCGCCGCGGCAGTGAGTGAACCGCGCTCGGTGGCCTCGGTGAGCAGCAACAGACGGCGCACGTTGAGCATGCCGATGACTTTAGCTGAGCTAAACCCAGGTGAAGCGAACTGCGATTGTTCCGAAGTCATGCCTCTGCGAAGGTCTCCGCAATCGCCGGGCGGTCACCGGACCGCAATGCGCCCCTGACCGCCTCCCGGCCTTTCTCCTTCCCCTCCGCTGACCCAGAAAGAGCCTCAGACGTGCACATTCCTGCGACCCTGGTGCGTGGCGGCACGAGCAAGTGCTGGCTGTTCAACCAGGTCGAAGTCCCTGCCGACCGTGGCGACCTCGAAAGGCTGCTGGTCGCCGCGTACGGCGCCACCGACCCCGTGGAGCTGGACGGGGTGGGCGGGGCGACCCCCACCACCTCGAAAGCGGCCGTGGTCAGCGCCTCGCCCCAGCCCGGCGTCGACGTCGACTACCTGTTCGCCCAGGTCGGCATCGGGACGGGCACGGTGGAGTGGACGAGCAACTGCGGCAACTGCGCCACCGGCGTCGCCCTGTACGCGGTGACCAAAGGAATGGTCCCGGTCACCGGCGACCGCACGCGCGTCGTGATGCACAACACCAATACCGGCGCGGTCCTCGAAGGGATCGTCGACACCCCCGGAGGCGTGGTGCACCACTTCGGACGCCAGACGGTACCCGGCACCCGGGCCGGCGGGGTCGCGGTCGGCCTCACCTTCCGCGACCCGGCCGGTGGCACCACCGGCTTACTGCTTCCCACCGGCCGCACCGCTCAGGACCTGCGGGTCGGCGCCGCCGAGCCGGTACGCGTCAGCATGGTGAGCGCGGGAGCGCCGGTCGTCCTTGTCGACGCCGCCAGTGCCGGGCGTACCGGTGCCGAGTCACTGGAGCGGATGGGCACGGACGTCCCCTGGCTGCGCACCGTCCGCCATACCGCCGCACCCCTGATGGGGCTGCTCCAGCCGGGCGAGGAACCGGGCGACGCGGTGCCCAAGGTGGGCCTGGTAGGCCCGCCGGTGCCGTACACCACCACCCTCGGTGAACCGATCGGTGCCGAGGACTACGACGTGTCGGTGCGCATGCTCAGCATGAACGCCCCGCACCCCGCGATCGGCCTGACCTCCGCCGTCGCCGTCGCGGCGGCCGGGCTGCTGGAGGGGTCCGTGGTCTCCCGGACCACGGGCGGCCCGACCGACGGGTGGTTGCGCCTCGGCACGCCCGCCGGCGTCGTCGCGGTCCGCTGCACCGATGTGAGGGACGGCCTGCCGCACCGGGTCACCGTGCAGCGCGCGGCCCGTCTGCTCGCCGACGCCCGCATCTACGTACCGGAAGCAGGCAGCCCGCAAGCCGCCTGAACCGCGACGAACATCACCTCGGTCAGGCCGGCTCCCAGCCGTCCGCCCCCGGATACCCTCGCGCCCTCGGGGCGCGCGCCACCCCGTCCCCACCGCACCAAGGACAAAGATGTCTGCTGAAGTGATCTCCATAGGCGCCCTGCTGGTGATGTTCGTGGTCGGCACCGTGCTGCCGATCAACCTGGGCATCCTCGCCTTCGTCGCCACCTTCGCGGTCGGCACCGCCTCGCTCGGCCTCACCGAGGACGAGATCTTCGAGGGGTTCCCGGCGAAGCTCTTCGTCACCATCGTCGGAGTCACCTACCTGTTCTCCGTCGCCCGCCGCAACGGCACCATCGACTGGCTCGTCGCGGCCGGGGTGAGACTGGTACGCGGCAAGGTGGAGCTCATCCCCTGGGTGCTGTTCCTGGTGGCCGCCCTGCTGACGGCGTTCGGTACGTTCACCCCGGCCGCGGTCGCGATCCTCGCGCCGATCGGCATGAACTTCGCCTACCGCTACAAGCTCAACCCGCTGGTCGTCGGCATGATGGTGATCAGCGGCGGGCATGCGGGCGCGTTCTCCCCCCTGGCCGTCTCCGGCGCGCTGGTGCTCGGTCTGGTCGACGAGACCGATCTGCAGGTCTCCGCCGTCGCGCTGTTCAGCGCCAGCTTCGTGATCAACCTGGTGCTCTCGATCCTCACCTACGCCCTGCTCGCCAAGCGTCCCGCCCCGCTGGTCGAGGGCGCCGCGGAGGCAGCCGACGACGAGGACCTCGATGTCTCCGGCATGCCCGACTGGCGGCAGTGGCTCACCCTCGCCTCTCTGGTGGCCCTCGTCGTCGGCGCGCTCGGCTTCCACCTGGAGATCGGCTTCCTCGCGCTGGCTGCCGGCGCCCTGCTGGCCCTGGTGGACATGAAGCGGCAGGAGAAGGCCGTGGACGGCGTCAGCTGGTCCACCCTGCTTCTGGTCGCGGGCATGATGACGTACATCGCGATGCTGGAGAAGGCCGGCATCATCGAGGAGATCTCCGAGCACGCCGCCAACCTCGGCGCCCCAATCGTCGTCGCCCTGCTGCTGTGCTTCACCGTGGCCATCACCTCCGCCTTCGCGTCCTCCACCGCGATCCTCACAGCGATCATCCCCATCGCCGTACCGCTGCTGCTCTCCAGCCACCTCAGCGCCGCCGGACTGATCGCCGCGCTCGCCGTATCCACGACGATCGTCGACACCTCTCCCTTCTCGACCAACGGAGCACTCGTCCTCAGCAACGCCCGTGGGGTGGACACCCGCCGCTTCTACCGCCAGGTCATCGGCTACACCGGCGGAATCGTCGCCCTCGGCCCCGTCGTCGCCTGGGGCGCCCTGATCCTGCCCTGGTCATAGCGCAAAGACCGACGAAGGACAGCGGAGGGCGCCGAGCTGAGCCACGCATGGCGCCCTCCCTGCTGATCTGGGTGCACGCAGTCGGCGACGGGCAGCGTGCACCGAAGCGACGCTCACACGAGCGCATCAGCCGTCTCACCCTGCGCGTCAGGCATCTGGAGCGGCGGCTCTCGCAGACCCTGGGCGAACAGGTCTGGGGCTGGCCGTGGATGGTCTGGGGCTGGTCATCGGCGTTGTGGTGCCGGCCGCCTCCGCGCACGACAACACCGTCGGCGCCGCCCTGCTCGACCAGGCCGCCGAAAGGTGCGGGATGCGTCTGGGGAAGGCCCTGGTGGACCAGGGCTTCAAGAGCCAAGTCCTCGTCCGCGGCGTCCTGTTGGACATCGACGTCGAAGTCGTCCGCCGCAACCCCGACGATCAGGGCAAAGGCTTCGTCCCGCAACCGAAAGGGTGGATCGTGGAGCAGGTCAACGGCACCGTGCTCCTGCACCGGCGCCTGGCCCGCGAGTACGACCACCGCCCCGACACCTCCGCCTCACGCGTCTACTGGGCTGGCCGGCATCCAGGCACAGCACGACGAGAGGACCACCGTCCGGGCCGGTGAACTACGCGGTCAGATCGAGCACTTGACGGCCACCCTGGCCGAGACCGAAGCGCGACTCGCGAACCTGGCGACCACCGCCAAGGTCATCGCGGAACTCGCACCGGCCCAAGACGCACCCGAACCGCCTGAGACGAGCACCGCATACCAGGCCATCGTGAACGCCTTCAACCAGCATCCCGACTTACAGCTCCCGACTGCCTGCCGATGCTGTTCGCACTGCCGAGAAGGCAGTGGCTGCGCGCGGGGCTGTGGTGCGCGGGCCTGGTCGCGGGCGACCCGCGGCCTGATCCGCCTGGCCTTCGTCGCCGCCTCCACCGCATACGTCCTGTTCTGCCCGGTGCGAGACCGACGCCGTCGGCGCTCTCTGTCCCGTGGCGGGCGGGTGAGCGGGGGCCCTGCGAACGTTGCGGGGCGCGAATCGTGTGAGAAGTATTGACGCCGTTCGCCGGGTCTCTCATCATCCACTCTGCTCGATATGTCGACTTCGGTTCGAAGTATCGAACGTGCCACTTCTCAAGGATGAGAGGTCCCATGCGCGGACGTAGTTTCATCCGCAGACGGCTGTCTGCGGTGTTTGCAGTTCCGGTTGCGGTCCTGGCCTCGTTGGCGGCGATGCTCGTCGTCACCCCGGCTCAGGCGGCAACCACCGGCGCCGTGCGCGGCGTCGCTTCCGGCCGGTGTCTGGATGTGCCGGGCGCGAGCCAGACCGAAGGCACGAACGTGCAGATCTGGGACTGCCATGGCGGGACCAACCAGCAGTGGACGCTGACGGACAGCAACCAGCTGACCGTGTACGGCAACAAATGCCTGGATGTTCCAGGCCACGCCACCACGGCCGGCACCCGGCCGGTGATCTGGTCCTGCAACGGCGGTACGAACCAGCAGTGGCGGGTCAACTCCGACGGCACGATCGTCGCCGTGGAGTCCGGGCTGTGCCTGGATGTCTCGGGCGCCGGTACGGCCAACGGCACGGCGGTGCAGCTCTGGAACTGCACCGGCGCCGGCAACCAGAAGTGGACCGGCCTGTCCGGGACGTCCAACTCGTGCTCTCTTCCGTCGACGTACCGGTGGAGTTCGACCGGTCCGCTGGCGCAGCCGGCCAACGGGTGGCTCTCGCTGAAGGACTTCACCACCGTGACGTACAACGGCAAGCACCTGGTCTACGGGACGTACTCCGACGGCAACTGGCACTCGATGGGCTTCGCTCCCTTCACGAACTGGTCGGACATGGCGACAGCCGGACAGACCGGCATGAGCCAGTCCGCGGTGGCGCCCAAGCTGTTTTACTTCGCGCCCAAGAACATCTGGGTGCTGGCCTCGAACGGGTGGGGTACCCAATGGCCGTTCGTCTACCGCACGTCGAGCGACCCGACCAACCCCAACGGCTGGTCCGCGCCGCAGCCGCTGTTCACCGGCAGCCTCCCCACCGGCGGCCCGATCGACCCGACCCTGATCGCCGACGACCGGAACATGTACCTGTTCTTCGCCAATGACAAGGGCAGCATCTTCAGGTCGACCATGCCGATCGGGAACTTCCCCGCCAGCTTCGGCTCGTCGTACACCACGGTCATGACCGACACGGAGAAGAACTTGTTCGAGGCGCCGGAGGTCTACAAGGTCCAGGGCCAGAACCAGTACCTCATGATCGTCGAGGCTCGTGGTGTGAATGAGGACCGCTTCTTCCGTTCCTTCACGGCCACCAGCCTGGACGGTCCGTGGACGCCGCAGGCCGCCACCGAGTCCAACCCCTTCGCGGGCAAGGCCAACAGCGGCGCCACCTGGACCAACAGCATCAGCCACGGTGACCTGGTCCGCAACAACCCCGACCAGACCATGACCATCGACCCCTGCAACCTGCAGTTCCTCTACCAGGGCCTGCCCACCAACACACCGGCGAACACCCCCTACCAGAACCTGCCGTACCGGCCGGGCCTGCTCACCCTGCAGCGCTGACCCGTGGAGGAACCCCAGCCGCACGGCGGCTGGGGTTCCGTCGGCGCTTGCCGTTCAGCCCTGCGGACCGGGCTACTGCCCGTCGGCGACGACGTCCCAGTGCTCGATGATCTTCCCGTCGACCACGCGGAAGAGGGTCCACGACGACGTAGTGGGAGCTGCAGACCCACACCAGGTCCCCGTCGGCGCCGGGTGTTGCCGAGCACGAGCGCCTTGTTCCGCTCCTCGGAGGCCGACGACGAGCGGGCCGCGGCGGACGTCGTCGACGGGGCGGCCGCGTCAGTGCCGGAAGTGCTGCTGCAGGCCGTCGCGAAGCAGGCCACGGCAGCAAGCCAGGGCAGAGTCCTCCGGTATCTCACTCGAGTCTCCTGTGTACGGCCCTGCTTGGGGGGAGTTCCACCAGGTGCGGTTGGACAGGGCCCCTCCCGCACGGCCATCCCATCGCGTCAGCCGCAGACATCCACTCCGCCGACCAGTGGGACCACCCCGCGGACTGGCTGGATTCGGCCCATCCGAAAGGTGCACCCCGCATCCGGCGGATCAGTCCGTCGGCAGCCGCAGCTCCGTCTCCGCGCCCCCTCCGGACGGTTACGGAAGGTCAGGCGGGCGCCGAGCAGGCGGGCTCGGTCGAGGATCGCGGAATATGTCGAGTCGCCGAGCCTGCCTGAGGGCACCGCCGTGCCAAAGTAACGGCCGCCGCCGGCCGCGGCGTCGGCGGCCACGGTCGGCGTGCCGGCGTTCGTCGTGAGCGCGGCCTTGGCGACCAGCGGTACGGCAGCACCCGCGGCGGGGAGAACCACGGCGCCGAGCAGGCGGCGGGTCGCCGGGCGGCGGCGATGGCGATGGAGGGGGTTCTGATCTGACAACAGCTTGTCCTCAGTGGAGCAGCGGGCCTTGGTTCAGGTCCCGGTTGTCTGCCAGTTGCCGCCACGCAGACAAAGGTTCACAGGAGAGAGAAACCGCGATGGTCATACCTGTGGCATGCTCCGCTGCCATGTCGTCGTTACGCGTACCCGCGTGGTGGTCCAGGGCCGGTCGCCGTCTGCTCGTTGTCCCGCTCGCCTTGCTCGTGGCGGCGGGCGCCACCGGTGCCGGTGCCGTGCCGGCCTCGGCAGCAAAGGCCGAGGCCAAGGCCGCGACGCCCGATCGGCTTCGCTACGACGTGTCCCTGCACGGCGACGCCGACGGCTCCCACTGGACGGGCCGGCAGCGGGTGTCGTTCCGCAACGCCTCCGACCGGCCCCTGCGTGAGGTGTACGTACGGCTGTGGGGCAACGGCGACGACAAGTGCGGCACGCCGGGCAAGCCGCCCCCGGTCAAGATGTCCAGGGTGCGCGGCGGCACCGCGGGCCGCCTCACCGTGAACTGCACCGCACTGCGCATCACCCTGCCGAAGCCGCTCGCGCGGGGCGAGCGGACGGCCGTCTCCTTCGACGTGTCCATCACCGTGCCCCAGCGCAACGACCGCTTCGGCCGCGAGGGCGCCTTCCGCTTCCTGGGCAATGCGCTGCCGGTGCTCGCCGTGCACGATGCGAAGGGATGGCACCTCGATCCGTATGTGTCGATCGGCGAGAGCTTCTACGCCCTGGCGAGCGACTTCCGTGTGCGTCTCGACCACTCGTCGGCCCTCAAGGTTCCCGCGACGGGCCGCACTTGGACCAGCCCCGGCAAGCCCGGGCGCACGGTCACGCACAGCGTCGCGCAGCGGGTGCGGGACTTCGCGTGGGCAGCGGGTCCGTTCCGCACAGCGACGGAGACCTCGCCGGGTGGGGTGCGCGTGAAGTCGTACTGGGCGCCGAACACACCTGCGGCGGGTGTGCAGCTCAACCGCAAGGACGGCGTCGCCGCCGTCGACCGGTTCGGCAAGGAGTTCGGCCCCTATCCCTACGGCGAGATCGACCTCGTGATGACCAAAGACTTCGGCGGCGGTATGGAGTACCCCGGCCTGGTCATCCTCGGCACCACCGAGGAGGGCGGTGCCGTCGTCCACGAGGTGGCCCACCAGTGGTGGTACGGCATCGTGGGCAACGACGAATACGGCGCACCATGGCTGGACGAGAGCTTCGCCCAATACGCCAACGCACGTTTCTACGGCTGGGACACACGCGACTGCTGGTCGGACGACGACTGGCCGAGCGAGCACACCGCACTCACCAACTCGATGGCCTACTGGAGCAAGCACCCAGGCGAGTACCACCTCATCTACACGGCCGGCCCCTGCGCCCTGTCCCGCCTGGAGCGCACCATCGGAGCCGGCACGATGGGGCGGCTCCTCAAGCGGTACGCCCACGATCACTGGTACGGCGTCTCCACCACCGCCGACTTCAAGAAGGCCGCACAGTCCATGACGGACACCGACCTGGACCCCTTCTGGGTCAAGCACCGCATCCGGTGAAACCGCTTGGTGCCGTGGTCAGTGCTGCAGTGCCGGTGAGTTGGCGGGCGCAAGCCGACCGGCGCTGCGGTAGGCGGAAACGCCCAGGGCGAGCAGCCAGTAGCTGAGGACCGCGCCCATCAGGGCGGTGGTGCCCGGCCGTTCGCCGCGTAGCAGTGTGCGGGGTCGTGGTGCCCTGGAGAACCCCGGCATGGCATCGGGATCCCTCGACACGCCCGCAGGCCCGGCCCCAGGCGTATCGCGCCTGTGCTGTCCAATTCCGCTGAATGTTCGGCCCGGATTAACCTCCATCGTCTGCGTTCTGTGATCGGGGTCATTCGGCCCGCCGAACACGAGGCCCGATGCCATTCGACTCCTCGAACAAAAAGGGTCGACTACTACGCTCACCCATCAGCTCCGGCCGACAGTTGGACCTCAGCCCGCGCAGGTGGGGCGGCCTGCGCACAAGGACTGTTCACCGCCCAGTAGATCACTCAGCGAATGGCTACCAACGGGTCCTGTCACCAATTCCCGGCCGACCCGGGCCTTTTTGACGATTACACGTGTCGTCGTGACCATGGATTTGTCAGCGCCCCATATTCAAGGCGGTTTTCGGCCTGATAGATTGACGCCCGCGTCTCAGAGACGAAGTCGGGCAGACCCGGCAATCTCGCGGAGGCGAAGACCCCCTATGCCTTCACCAAGGCCGTCTGTCGGATGCCCGGAAACCGCTGCGGATGAGATTCGCTGCTTCCCGCCATGTCTCACGCCGACGCTTTTCGGCATCCAACCCCCCCAACCCACTGGAAAGCGCACGTAAGTGATGAGATCCCTTCAGCGTTTCGGCCCCGCTCTGGCCGTCTCCGCCATGGCGGTCGTGCTGAGCACGCCCGGCCCGGCCGCCGCCGACGAGGCTGGCGACGGCAAGGACACCACGTACTACATCTCGCTCGGCGACTCCCTGGCCTCCGGCTACCAGCCGGACGTCGACAAGGACACCGACGTCGCCTACACCGACCAGCTCTACGCGCAGCTCAAGCAGCGCACTCCCGGACTGAAGCACATACGCCTGGGCTGCACCGCCGAGACCACCGAGTCCTTCATCGGCGGCGGAAAGTGCGACTACCCCAACGCCAAGTCCCAGCTGGACGCCGCCCTGAAAGCCATGGCCCAGCACAAGGGCAAGGTGGCCTACGTCACCCTCAGCGTGGGCGCCAACGACATCCTCCTCAACTGCGTCAGCCGCCCGGCCGGCACCCTCGACGGCGCGTGTCTGAACAGCAAGAGCCAGACCATGGCGAAGAACCTCGCCCAGATAGCGGGCGCGCTGCGTCAGGCGGGCACGGACAGCACCCAGTTCGTGGGCTCTGACTACCACAACCCGTTCCTGGCGGCCTGGCTGCAGGGTCCGGCGGGGCAGCAGGCCGCCAAGGAGTCGGCGTCCCTGGTCAAGGCCGCCAACGCGGGGATCGCCCAGGTGTACAAGTCGACCGGCTTCAAGGTGGCGGACGTGGCCGGGGCCTTCTCCTCGGACGACTTCACCACCCAGGTGAACGTGCCCGGCGCGGGCGAGGTGCCGGCGAACGTCGCCAAGATCTGCCAGCTGACCTGGGCGTGCACAAAGCAGGACCCCCACCCCAACGCCGACGGCCACAAGCTGATCGCAGGCGCCTTCGCGGCGGTGCTCGCCGAGAACGAGGCGCCCGGTGGGGGCGCATCCCCGACCCCCACCGCGCCGACCACCCCCGGTACGGGCGAGTCCCCGGCCCCCAGCGACTCGGCGACCACGCCCGAGCCCGGCGAGGACACGGGGGCGAACACCCCGGCCCCGAACGGAGACCTCGCCGAAACCGGCGCGTCGAGCACCCCCGTCATCGCGGGTGCCGGTCTCGCGGTCGCGGCGGTCGGCGCCGCCGCGGTGTACTTCGCGCGCAGGCGCCGTACAGGCGAGGAGAGCTGACGGTTAGTCAGTAGAGCCCGGCAAAGCCGGCAGGCCGCTCGCGGGGTCGTGGGCGGCCTGCTCGGCTCGGCCATCTGCTCCGGCAGGCGCTGACGGCGCTGATCGATGCGCGTCTCCTCACCGAAGGGGCGAGGATGCGGTGATCCGCCGGTGTGTGCCGACGGTTCGGTACTCGATTTCTCCGGACTCGAGCAGCCCGATCAGGAATGGCCGCGACACGTTGAGCATGTCCGCTGCCTGTTGTGTGGTGAGCTCGGCGTCGGACGGGACGACCGAGACGGCGCGGCCTGCCCCCGGGTGGGCCAGCATCCCGGCGAGCAGTTCCACGGCCTCGCGGGGCAGGGCGAGGGGCTCACGCTCTCCGTCCTTGACCGTCACGGTGATCTCTGCGAGGTCTTGGCGTGCTGCCAGGTAGCTGCGGACCTGTGCGAGCGCGTGCGCTGCGGCCGCGGCCTTCTCAGGCGGCAGCTTCACGGGTCGGATTGGTTCGGGAGGCTATCGAGCCTGCGGTACTCCGAACATCCGGCCCTCTTCGCCAAGGGAACGGCAAGCTGATGGCTTCGGCCGCGCGTCTTGCCAGGGCTCCGTGCACCAAGGGACGTACCAGGCCGCGCCGTTGAGGAGGGAGGGGCCACCGTGTTCGCGGCGGTCCGGTCCCGCTTCTTCCGCCGCGGCCCCCTGGAATACCTGCTCAACAACGCCACGAAACTGGCACGTCGCGTCCGACGAGCCTCGGGTGGGCACCCCGGGAAGTCCGAGCGTTGGTCGGCTTCCGGCGTGCGGGCGCCGGAAGCCGTAGCCCCGCGGCTCCCGCGCAGCCTTCCGCCTCTCACCTGCCGTTCGGCACCTCACGGCTCGACGGTGACGGCTACTACGCACAAGGGCTGCGCGGGGCACGACGCCTCTGACCGCGCTGCGGCCCGGTCGACGCCCTGGCTCCCTCAAATCTGCGGGGCGCTGGTGCAGGCTCCGGCGGTATGCCGGAGCCAGGCGCAAGGGCCGGGGCTGTCTGCCGGCCCTCCTCCGATGTACCGTCTGCCTGTGCTCACGCCGGTCGACCCCCGTGTGGAGGTCCCGGTGGGGCGGCCGGTGGTCCGTCCCGAGTTCCGAAGCGGAATCAAATGATCTCTGTCCTGATTGTGATCACCACGGTGGTGGCCGGGTGGTCGCTGGTCGCCGGCCGGCTGGAGCAACGGCATGTGCGGGCTCCTCTGGTGCTGGTGCTCGCGGGCGTGGTCACGGGCGTGTTCACCCACAGCCATATCGCCGTCACCCTGAACTCCGAGGTTGCCCAGCATGTGGCCGAGGTCATCCTGGCCGTCCTGCTGTTCGTCGACGCCACCGAACTGCCGGGCGGGCGACTGTTCGGCAACGACCCCGGATCCGCCGCGCGGGCGCTGCTGGTGGCCCTGCCGCTGAGCCTGATCACGATGGTGCTGATGGGAACGCTGCTGCTGCCCGGGCTGCCGGTGGCGCTGTTGCTGCTCATCGCGTGCATCGTCGTCCCGACCGACTTCGCTCCGGCCGAGACGCTGGTCCGCGACCGGCGTATCCCGGCGAGGGTGCGCAGCGTGCTCAACGTGGAGAGCGGCTACAACGACGGCATCGTGTCGCCCCTCTTCCTGTTCGCACTGATCCTCGTCGGCACCGACTCCGTCACCCGGACGCCCGAGCAGGCCCTCGGCACGGCCGTGCCGTTCGCGCTGAAGGCCCTCGTGGCCGGCTTCGTGCTGGGGGCACTGGTGGCGTGGCTGATCAATAGGGCCGACCGCGCGGAGTGGATGACGGAGCAGTCCCGGCGGATCGTCGTGCTGGTCACACCGCTGCTCGCCTACACCGTGACCACGGCGATGGACGGCAATGGCTTCGTGGCCTCGTTCGTGTGCGGGATCGCCTTCCGCTACGTCAGGCAGGCGCCGGTCCGCCGACGGGGCGCCTCGGCTCCCCACGCCTCGGACTTCCAGCTCATCGAGGACACCAACTCGATGATGACGATGTGCATGTGGTTCTTCTTCGGCAACGCCGTGGTGCTCGCCCTGGGCGAGGGCGTCGACTGGCCCGCCATCGTGCTCTGCGTCGCCGCGCTCACCGTCGTGCGCATCCTTCCGATCATGCTCGCCTTCCTCGGCTCGACGTTCACCTGGCGAGAACGGCTCATGGTCGGCGCGCTCGGACCACGCGGCACCACCTCCATCGTGTTCGGCCTGCTCGCGTTCAACGCTCTGCCGGACGGGCAATACGCCGACACCGCCCTGTACGCCATGACCCTGGCGGTGCTCGGCAGCGTTCTGCTCCACGGCGGCGGTTCGGTGGTTATCGCGCGGTCTTTGACCGGCCCGCCCCCGTCGGCCGGCGGCGGCCCCGGCTCCCCGGGGACCGACGAGCCGGACTCATCGGCCGTCGCCATACAGAGTTGATGTGCCTGGCGGTCGCTGCGTGTCTCGCGGTGCTGCCGTGCCATGCGGTGCTGGCGTGCTGCAGTGCGTCCGCCTCGCGGCCGCGACGGCTACTACCCCAGGCCGGTCATCTCCAGCCACTCGGCGGGGGTGGCCCCGAAAGTCGCCGGATGTGCGGAGAACGGCCGGGCGCCCAGGCTGGAGGCATGACACAGCCCGTTCGTGACAAGGAGCCAGAGACCGCCCCCGGGGCGTCGGCCGACATCGACGTGCCAGGCCGCGACGTCACACTTCGCGGAGGCCGGTCGCTGGAACTTCTCGGCCTCACGCTGGTGGCGGGCGCCGGTGTCCTGTTCGCCGTCCGTCCTGAGTTCTACGAGGCAGGGGCGCACATCCTCGCCACGCGGGCGGCCTCACTGGTCCGCTGAGCCGACGACCGGCCATCTCCTTCGGCGAGGGCGTCTGCGCGGTCACCAGCGCCCTGGGCCTGCTCAGCGAGGCGGCGAGCACATCCGCCCAGGGGCCCCTGAGTGGCGCCATTTCCGCCTGGCCGTCGTAGGCCCTGAACTCCGCGATGCGGTTGTGTACACGCTCGCCACGAGGGCCGTCGAACCGGCCCGTTGACTCGACCCCCAAGGCCCCCGCGGGCTGGTGCCCGCAGCCGCTGACGCGGTGCGTGGCCGACCACGTAGGAAGGGAATTCTGTGAACACCGCATCCGCCCCGGAGGCGACGGGTGCCGAGTCCCTGCGCACCAGCGAGACGCTCAAGGCGCTGTACGGGTATGTCCGCCCGCACCGGTGGGCCGTCGTACTCGGTCTGCTGTTGGCGCTGGCAGGGGCGGCCGGCGGGCTGCTCCAGCCCCTGGCCACGAAGGCGCTGGTCGACCGGCTCTCGTCCGGTGGCACGATCGGCACCATCCTGCTGGCAATGACCGTTCTGGTCCTGCTGGGCATGGTGGCCGAGGCGTTCGGCGCCTATGTGCTGGAGCGGACGGCGGAGTCGGTGGTGCTCGCCGCCCGCCGCAGCCTCATCGGCCGGTTGCTGCGGTTGCGCCTCGCGGAGGTGGACCGGATGCAGCCGGGCGACCTGATGTCGCGGGTGACCTCCGACACCACGCTGCTGCGGGCCGTCAGCACCCAGGCGGTGGTCTCGGCGGCGACGGGGGCGGTGACGCTGGTCGCGGCGGTCGTGGTGATGGCGTTCCTCGATGCCGTCCTGCTGGGCGTCACGCTTGGCGTGGTCGCGGTCGTCGGTGTGGGTGCCGTGCTGGTGATGCCCAAGATCGGGCAGGCCGCCGAGCGTGCGCAGGCGGCTGTCGGGGAGATGTCCACGGGCCTGGAGCGGGTCTTCGGCGCGTTCCGCACCGTGAAGGCGTCCGGCGCCGAGGAGCGGGAGACCGCTCGCGTCGAGGCGGCGGCACGCAGGGCTTGGCGCCACGGCGTGCGCAGCGCGAAGTGGGAGGCCGTGCTGGGTTCGGCGGACAACCTCGCCGTCGAGCTGGCGTTCCTCGCGGTACTCGCCGTCGGCGGGGCGCGGGTGGCGTCCGGGGACATGCCCGTGTCCACGCTCATCGCGTTCCTGCTGTACCTCTTCTTCCTGATGGAGCCGGTGTACCAGCTGGTCGAGGCAGCGACCCACTACCAGGAGGGGGCGGCCGCGATCGCCCGGATCGCGCAGGTGGACGACCTGGCGACGGAGCCGCAGGACCGGCACCGGTCGGCGCGGCCCGCGGCGACCAAGTCGGTGCGGCCGCGTCCGGCCTCGGTTCGCTTCGAGGAGGTGTCCTTCCGGTACGGGCCCGGGTTGCCGGACATCCACCAGCGGGTGGACTTCGAGGTGCCGGGTGGCGGGATGACGGCGTTCGTCGGCCCCTCGGGCGCGGGCAAGTCGACGGTCTTCGCGCTCGTCGAGCGGTTCTACGAAGCGACCGGCGGCCGTGTCCTGGTCGACGGCAAGGACGTGACACAGTGGCCGCTGTCCGAACTGCGGTCCGTCATCGGATACGTCGAGCAGGACGCGCCGGTGCTGGCCGGCACGCTGCGGGAGAACCTGGTCTTCGCCGCGTCCGGCGCGACCGACGACGAGATACGCGAGGTCCTCACCCGGACCAGGCTCGACGCCCTCGCCGAGCGTCTCCCGCACGGCCTGGACACCCCGGTCGGGCACCGCGGCACGAAACTGTCCGGCGGCGAGCGCCAGCGCATCGCGATCGCCCGCGCGCTGCTGCGCAGGCCCCGGCTGCTGCTCCTGGACGAGGCGACCTCGCAGCTCGACGCCGTCAACGAGCTGGCTCTGCGGGACGCCATCGCCCAGACCGCACGCGAGACCACCGTGCTGGTGGTGGCCCATCGCCTGTCGACCGTCACGGACGCCGACCGCATCGTCGTCATGGACGCGGGCAAGGTCCGCGCGGTCGGCACCCACGAGGAACTGGTGGCCAAGGACGAGCTGTACGCGCAGCTCGCGGCGACGCAGCTCCTGACCTCGGCGGGACGCCCCGGCGAGTGAGACGGGCCTGCGCCGCCGAGGACCTCCTGCAGGCCGCCCTCCTGTACACGCAGGCGGGCGGCCTGCATTCGTGAGGAGGCGCGGGCCGGCGCGTACATGCGCCGAGCCGTGATCAACCCGAGCACCGAGTGGGGGCGTGCGCGCGAAGCGGAGGAGATACCGCTGGAGCACCTCCCGGACGCCGGACACGACGAAGTCCGCGTGCAGCGACTGCTGTGCCAAGAGCAGCTGCGGGAGGTTCTTCCCCTGCTCGGGGAGCGGCAGCTCGGCCACCACATCGCGCCCGATGACGGGCGCTCTTGAGCTTGGAGCTCTCGGGCGAGTCGGACCACATCGACGTCGCGGCTGTCAGCTACGTCGTCGTGGACGCGGTCGAGGAGGACGGTGTCCGCGACCGGACGGGTTTCCCCGGCGTTGTCCGGTGCGACGCCGCGGGTCTTCACACCTGCCTGGGTGGCCGTCGTGGTCTCAGCCGCACCGGCGGCCACCGTCTCCTGACCCGCACCAGCCGTTGCCCCGGGCCCCGCCGGCATCATGCCCACGCATGCCCACGCATGCCCACGCATGCCCACGCATGCCCACGCATGTCCACGCATGCCCACGCATGCCCACGCATGTCCCGCAGTCGCACGGACCTTGCCCATGGACGGCCGGTCGGCGACGAACGGAGCTGACAGCGGTCGGCCGGGACCACGGCCGAAGCCCGCAAGGGCGATCCCCTTGCGGGCCGGGCAGGCCGTCCAGGCCGGGGTGGGGCGCGTGGAGGCGTCCCACCCCGGCCGGACCTCACCGGATGTACTTGGCCGGCTTGGTGGCGACGTTGAGGAGGTACTCCAGGGGGCCGCGGCGGAAGAAGCGGGACCAGATCGTGGCGAACACGATCGCCCCGAGGACGAACATGATCAGGGGCACCCAGGACTGCTGGGTGTCGGCCCCGGCGGGCACGGGCAGCATGGGCTGTACGACGAAGTGGCCGACGTAAGCGGTCAGCGACATGGTGCCCACGGCGATGACCGGTTTCGCCAGGCGGCGTAGTCGCGGCAGACGGTCCATCAGCACGGTCGCGCCCACGATCACGAGGATCGCGACGCCCACGCTGCCGATGATGTCGAACGTGGTGCCGCTGTGCGGCCCGGCTGTCAGCAGCAACGACGCCGGCATGTCGGGCAGGGACCCGCTGTCGAGGGGCACTGATCCGGAGCCGCCGGACGACGACCCGCCTTCCGCGAGGCTCCGCAACGCGCCCTTGCCGGCCAGCAGCAGGGACATGCCGTACGCGACCACCGTGAGGGCGGCACCGAAGGCGGCCAGGCGCTTCTGAACGGTGCCGGAGGACAGGTCGAGGCGGCCCAGGGCCATGCCCGCGATCACGAACGACATCCAGGTGAGCGCCGGGTAGAAGCCGGTGAGCAGCAGGTCGAGCACTCCCACCTCGCTGAGGCGGCGGAGCGGGTCGTAGGCGTTGATGCTCTCCTGGACCGAGGGCGTCAGCAGCGAGTTCAGGAGGAACGCCAGCTGCGGTGTGACGAGGGCGAACGCGGCCGCGGTGATCGCGAGGGTCCTGGCGCTCAGTCGCACCAGGGGCAGGGCGAGGAGGAAGTAGACGCCGTAGAAGCCGAGGATGATCACTCCTCCGTACTCCATCGCCATCACGGTGCCCAGCGCCAGCAGGACCACGGCGCGGATCGCGATGCGGGCCTTCGCCTGCCGGCCGGCCAGGCCGGTCTTGGGCTCGCGGCGGCCGGCGAGCAGCATCAGGGAGAACCCGGCGAGGGTGGCGAACAGGACCGACGAGTGACCGTCCGATATGTACCGGATCCAGCCGGCGACGCCGTGCGTGGCGGACAGCGGGGGGCCGATGTGCACGACGTACATGCCGAACACCGCCAGCGCGCGGGCCAGGTCCACCCCGACGAGGCGTCCCATCGAGGGACCGGGCGAGGCCGGCGCGGCGGACTCGGGGGAGGTTCGCGGCGGCGGAGGCGAGTTCTCTGGCGGAGCTGACGTCTCCTGTGGCGGCTGTGTCTGTGTCATACGGAGAACCTCGCGCGGAGCTCAGGGGGCGGGCCATCCGGCAGGCTTCGGTAACGCCCCCGCCGACCGGCCGGTACCGCCCCGCCGACCGGCGGAACAGCGCCGCGGCGGCCGGCGGGCCCGGACGGCCAACCGCCTACTTGATGATGGCGTTGGCCACCACGACCGCCAGCCCGAGCAACGAGTCAACGGCGCCTATCATCAAGGCGGAACTCCACGTGCGACCGGCAGCGCGGGCCGCGAGCAGGCCCCAGACGAACAGCAGCACCACGTTCACGGCGAAGGCCACGTACTCGATGCCCGCCGAGGGCCACCACCCCCAGCCCGCGCCGAGCAGCAGGACCACCGTCGGCACCGTCGCCACCACCAACGGCCACTCGGACAGCAACAGCCGCACCGCGGCGCGCACACCGTGATGGGTCCGGTCGCCGCGCAGGGCGATGAGATGCGCGTAACCGTGCGCCAAGGCCGATGCGGCGGCCGTGATCAGGAGCCACTGGGCGCTGATGAACCGGTCGGCGGGCGCCGTCTCACCCTGCTCCGTCAGGGCGGCCACCATGGAGCTGGCCAGCACCGCCCCGTACACGCCTCCGAACAGCACATGGGGCTGCGCCGCACAGCGGCGCAGAGCACGGACAGGCTGACGAAGGTTCAACTCGGGCATGGCTGGGTGATCCTCGAACGGTTCGGAAAACGACTGCGGCCGGCAGACCCGGTCGGGCCCACGGACCGATCCCACCGGACGAGAACCGCCGACACCATCCGCCGGACCTCGCCCACCCGCCCGCCGACGGGCCGGAGCGCTCCCCCCGAACGGCTGGAACCAGCCTGCCGGGTGGAGGGAGTCCACAGTGGCCGCACCGTCCCGCACCTGGCCGGACGTACTGTCCACAGTGAGCGATCACCGTACGGGAACGTGAGCGCCCCGACGCGGGGCGTACGGGCGTACAGGGACGTCGAGAAGCTGGACAGAGCAGACGCGTGTGGGGCGGAACGCCGGTGATCCGGGTAGTGGTGGTGGACGACGAGGCGCTGGTGCGGTCCGGGTTCGAGCTGATCCTGAACGCCTCCGACGGCATCCAGGTCGTGGCGACCGCCGAAGGAGCGCAGGCCGCCAACGTAATCAAGCGCGAGCACCCGGACGTCGTGCCCCTCGACATCCGCATGCCGGACGTCGACGGCCTGACCGTCCTGAGGGAGATCGTCGGCATGCCCGAGGGCTTCCGCTTCTACGATCTCCGGCACACGGGGCACACCCTCTCCACCCGATCCGGCGCCACCCTCAAGGACACGATGGTCCGCGCCGGGCAGTCCTCCGAGAAGGCCGCGCTGATCTATCAGCACTCCGACGACGAGCGACAGCAGGAAGTTGCTGCCGGACTCGACGCGACCGTCCGCAAGGCACGCCAGGAAGCACAGCCGCAAGCGAAGCAAGCGCAGGAAGCTGCGGCCGTGCCAGATGACGACACCGATGATCCAGACGATCAACGTTCTGGCACGAATCTGGCACGCGGCGTTTGACCAGCGACTGATCACCACGCACAGCAACAAGGCCCAGGTCTCTGACCTGGGCCTCAATCATGGAGCGGGTGACGAGAATCGAACTCGCGCTCTCAGCTTGGGAAGCTGATGTTCTACCATTAAACTACACCCGCGTAAGACGCCGGTCTGTGCCGGTGTCGGAACGCGTCGTCACTCTACCTCATGTCGGGCCCCCGGTGCTGAAGCCGCGGGGCCCGTCTCTGTTGGGGCGGGGTGGACGGGGCTGCGCCGGACGGGAGTTGGGGCGTACGGTGGGGGAGGGGAAGAGGGTCTGTGTGTGGTCGGGGTGCCGCCTGGAGGGCCGTCCCTTTCATCCCGTAATGTGGCTTTCGTCGTCAGGGCAGTTAGCCAGACGCGGCTCTTGGGGAAGGGACTCTTGGACTTGATGGAGCGCACCGTCGTCCGCTGTGCCGATGGGCACGTGTTCAGCACCGCTTCGTTCCCGATGCAGCAGGCCGAGCGACTCGGCCCCGGCCGGTTGATCCGCTGTCCGCGGTGTGCCCGGCTTCGCAGTGTCGTGCCTGTGGCGTTCGAGAAGCGATAGCCAGGCGCGGCCAGGCGTTCGAGGAGCGACAGCCGGGCGTGGGCCGTGCGGGCCGGGTATGTGCCGTACTGCCGTACGAGCGGTGGTTCGGCGGGCGGTCTGGCTCGGTGGTCCGCGGCGGTCCGGCTGTAAGCGGTAGGGCGTAACCGGCAGTACCGGCAGTACCGGCAGTACCGGCAGTACCGGCAGTACCGGCAGTAACAGATAGTGGGCAAGCGCGCGGGTCGTCCTCGTTGTGGGCGGTCCGCGCGTCTTGCGTATCCTCGGGGCGTGCTTCTCTCTGACAAGGACATCCGGGCCGAGATCGACGCAGGTCGGGTACGGATCGATCCGTACGACGAAACCATGGTGCAGCCGTCGAGCGTCGACGTGCGGCTCGACCGCTACTTCCGGGTGTTCGAGAACCACCGGTACCCCCACATTGATCCGTCCATCGAGCAGGCGGATCTGACGCGGCTGGTCGAGCCCGAGGGGGACGAGCCGTTCATCCTGCACCCCGGGGAGTTCGTGCTCGCCAGTACCTACGAGGTCATCAGCCTCCCCGATGATCTAGCGTCGCGGTTGGAGGGGAAGAGTTCTCTCGGGCGGCTCGGGCTCGTCACCCACTCCACGGCCGGGTTCATCGATCCCGGGTTCTCCGGGCACGTGACCCTGGAGCTGTCCAACCTCGCCACCCTGCCGATCAAGCTCTGGCCGGGGATGAAGATCGGGCAGCTGTGCATGTTCCGGCTGACCTCGCCCGCCGAGTCGCCGTACGGGAGCGAGCGGTACGGGTCCCGGTACCAGGGGCAGAGGGGGCCCACCGCCTCCCGGTCCTTCCTCAACTTCCACCGGACGCAGGTCTGAGAGGGAGGGTCGGCTGAGCATGTCTGACGCTTCCGCTGCCGGCTCGCCCGCGCGCGAGAACCTTTCCTACGAGGTCTTCGGTCGCGCCGTCCGTGAGCTCGCCCAGGTCATCGCCGACGACGGGTACGAGCCCGACGTCATCCTCTCCATAGCCCGCGGAGGAGTGTTCGTCGCCGGCGGGCTCGCCTATGCGCTCGACTGCAAGAACATTCACCTGATCAACGTCGAGTTCTACACCGGTGTCGGGACCACCCTCGACATGCCCGTCATGCTCGCGCCCGTGCCCAACGTCGTCGACTTCTCCGACAAGAAGGTGCTGATCGCCGACGATGTGGCCGACACCGGCAAGACCCTCAAGCTCGTCCGGGACTTCTGCCTCGATGCCGTCGCCGAGGTCCGGTCCGCCGTCATCTACGAGAAGTCGCAGTCGCTGGTGAAGTGCGAGTACGTGTGGAAGCGGACCGATGAGTGGATCAACTTCCCGTGGAGCGTGCTGCCTCCCGTGCGCCGGTCCGGCGAGCCGGTCACTCCGTCGAAGGACGCGCTCTGAGGAACCGCTCTCGGCGAGTGCGGGGTGCCCTCCGGACGTTGCCTGCGGATACGGGCTCTGGGTGGCGCATCTGCCCGGCTCCGGCGCAGTGGCGGCCCCGAGTCCGCGGACAGCGCGCTGACGAACCTCGAACCGACCGGCGCGGGCCGATCACTCGCGGCTCCCGTGAAGGGAGCCTTCCGGGGCGACGAGTACCGTGTGACGCGCACGGGCAGGATCACCTGCTCCTGCCAGAGAAGTCCGGAGCACGTGAGGGCGCGTGACGGCATGAGGAAGGGGCTCCCGGGGCTGTGCCGGGAGCCCCTTCCGGGGACGTACCGCTAGAACGTGCCCAGCTTGATCAGCGACAGGATCGCGACCAGCTGGATCGCGGAGGCGCCCAGGGCCTTCGGCCACGGCAGGTCGTGGGACCTGGAGACCATCAGGGTGAGCAGGACGCCCGCGGCGACCCAGGTGGCCCAGCCGAGGATCTGGACGAAGGGGGCGTCGCCGCCCGCGAACATGGCGACCACCAGGCGCGGTGCGTCCGTGATGCACATGATCAGCATGGAGAGGCCGGCCGTGGGCTGCCAGGCGCCGTCGCCGCCGAGCTGACGGGCCAGGGTGTGGGTGACCACGCCCAGGATGAGGAAGCTCACGACCATGGCGACCGCGGTCGTCAGGACGATCGGGATCGCGTTGGACAGGGTGGCGTTGATCGCGTCCTCGCGGGCCGTGTCGAAGCCGAAGACCGCGAGCAGGCCGTAGACGAAGGTGACGATCAGGGCCGGGGCCCACATCGCGTAGTCGCGCATGACCAGGAAGGTCTGGTTCGGCGACATCACGATGCCGCTCAGCAGCGCCTTCCAGTGCAGACGCGGGCCCGCGGGCGGGGCCGGGGCGTGGCCCGCGCGGTACGTGCCGCTCTGGTGGTACGGATCGTCGTCGACGGAGAACGCCTGGGTGTGGCCCGGGTTGTTCGCCGCGTACGGGTCGTGGCCCGGGCCGCTCTGGGGGTAGCCCTGGCCGCCGCCGTCGCCGAAGTACTCCGGCTCGCCGTGGTGCCCGCCGTTCGCCTGCGGCCAGCCCGACGAGCCGCCCGGACCGCCCTGGGCGCCGTACGGCTGACCGCCGCCGTACTGAGGGCGCTGAGGCGCCTGCGGGTAGCCGTACGACGGGCCGCCCTGCGGCGGCTGCTGTCCGTACGGAGGGGTGTGCGGTCGCGCTTGAGGAGCGCCGTTGTTCCGGCCGCGTCCGATCCTGAATCCAGCCACGTCTTCGAACGTACCTGGTCCCCGTGTGTGACGTGGTGGGCACCGGGCAACGGGGACACGTTTGCGGCCGAGCTGTGACATCCCCTAAGGGACAGTCAGATGTGACTCAGTGGCTGCTCAGGGTTCTGCCGTACGAGAGTGCCGTTGACGAGGAGGGGAGGCCCAGGCTGACCGGGGTGATGGCGTAGGGCTCCTTCGAGCTCAGGTCCGGGAGGAGCCAGACTCCGCCCCTGCCGGTGTTCTCGCCGGGGACGCCGATCGCCATGTCGGGGGTGCCGTCGTGATCGTAGTCGCCGGTCGCCACCGCCGTGCCGAAGGCGTCTCCCGCCTCCGCCGCGCCCGGGACGTTCGGGGTGCCCTGGTTGTACGCCACCGAGGTCGCCTCGCCGTACTCGTCGACCAGGCCGTCGGCGTGGCTCATCAGCAGCGTGGCCGCGCCGGCGCCCGCGCGGGTGCCGATCGCCTCGCCGGGGGCGCCGACGATCAGGTCGTCGCGGCCGTCACCGTTGCGATCCAGTACGGCGAGGGAGGCGCCGAAGCGGTCGCCGTCCTCGGCGCGGCCGTACACGCCGACCGTGTCCTGGTTGAGGGTCTGGGAACGGGCGCCGAAGCTGTTGCCGTCCGACGCGTTGCCGTAGTGGACGTGGATGCCGCCGCCCTTGGCGTACTCCTGCGGGCCGCACGGGTCGTCGATGTTCTCGTCGGCGATCTCCCGGCACTCGCCGAGGGCCAGGTCGTCGTGCCCGTCGCCGTCGAAGTCGCCGGAGGCGAGGGACGAGACGCCGGCGTTGTCGGTGTTCCAGAAGTTGATGAGGCCGGCCTCCGGCGGGTACCAGCGGTACAGGCGGACGTGGGAGCGGGTGTGCGGCTGGTTGATCGTCCAGTAGGCCAGTGCCAGGTCCGCCGTGCCGTCGCTGTCGAAGTCGCCCGTGGCCAGGACGGGGGCGCGGCCGCCCATCGCGTCGGTGACGACAGTGGAGCGGGGCCCGCCGTCCGGCGCCAGCACCACCTTGTCCGTCGCGCCTATCGCCACGTCCGTCGACCCGTCGCCCGTGAGGTCGGCCGCGGCCAGGGACTTCCCGTACGCCGCCGAGGCCGCCGGCCCGTTCGCCACCGTACGGCCCGCCGTGCTCAGGCCGCCCTTCGCTCCCCGCAGTACGGCGACCGTGCCCGCGTTCGTGCCGGAGCCGGTGACGTCCTCGCCGGGGGCGCCGATCACCAGGTCCGCCGCGCCGTCGCCGTCCGCGTCGGCCACGGCCACGGCGGCGCCGAAGCGGTCGCCCGCCTCGGGGGTGCCGGGGACGCCGGGGCGGGCCTGGCTGACGCGGGTGTTGCCGTGGGCGCCGAGGCCCTTCGGGCCGCCCCAGACGACGTTGACGTATCCGGCCCGGGTCCTGCCGTCGACCGTGGCGTCGGGGACGCCGACGGCCAGGTCGGCGTAGCCGTCGGCGTTGACGTCGCTGACGGTGGGCGCGGGTGCGGCGGCCGTGGCGGGCGGGGCGAGGGTGAGGGCGGCGGCGGCCGCCGCGACGACGGTTGCGGCGGCCAGGGTGCGGGTCCGTATGGGCACGAGGGCTCCAGGGGCTCCAGGTGGGTGCGAACCCCGGGAATCGGATAATCAGGGGGTCCGTTCCGTTCACCTGTGTGACACCTGAAGGTCGTGCGGGGTTGTGCGGAGCTACGACCAGAAGTCGTTGAGCTTGTCGAGGTCCTCGGAGCACTCGTCGAGGTCGGTGATCTTGTCGCCGACTATGCGGAAGACGATGCCCCCGTTCTCGTCGAGCTGCTTGCCCTGGCGCTCGGCCGTGAAGCGGTGCGTCGCGATCACGTGGCCCCTGCCGTCGACGAGGAGCCGGCCCAGTTCGACGCGCAGGGTCCTGTTCGTCTCCTCGGCGAGGCGGCCGTACAGCTCGATGATCGCGTCCTGGCCCTTGTAGTCGCCCGACAGGAGGTTGTCGCCGGGGACGTGGTGCGTGGCGTCCCCCGCTATCAGGGTGCGCAGGGCGTCCATGTCGCCGCGCGAGAAGGCCTCGTACCCCTTGCGGACGAGTGCGGCGTGCGGGTGTTCAGCCATGGTGGTTCACCTTCCGGCTGATGCGGGTGGTGTGTCACTTACATAGGCAATTATCGAACTTCACCCCTTCTGGTGCATTCGTTCAGCACGTGCGTACGTACGGCAGGTCCGGGATGTACGTCTTCCAGTCGGCGGGGGAGAGGCCCGAGCCGGCGCGTGCGCAGACCTGGCGGGCCACGTGGGTGGGAGCGACGTCGTACGTCCGGAGCGGGACGTGTTCGCCGGCGAGGTACAGCGTGGAGCCGTCGCGGTCGAAGGCGAGCGAGAGGGGCTGGTCGCCGGGGGTCGGGAGGGCGGAGCCGAGGGGGCGGCTGGAGGTCACGTCCCAGAGCTGGACCGTGCCCTCGGCGCCGGCCACCGCCAGGGTGCGGCCGTCCGGGGAGAAGGCGAGCGCGTTGACGGCGCCGGCCGGTCCGGCCGTGGCCAGCACTCCGAGGCGGCTGCGCACATCGCCGTCCCACACGGTCACCTGGCCCAGTTCGTCGCCCACCGCGAAGTGGGTTCCGTCCGGGCTGAAGGCCAGGGAGCCCGACTCGTTGTCACCGAGGGCGCGGTAGCCGGCGCGCCCCGTACGGAGGTCGGCGACCCGGTTCTGGGAGGTGACCAGGACGCGCTGGTCGTCCCGCACGGCCATGCCCATCGCGGGGAGGTCGTTCAGCCTCCGGACGAGCCGCCCGCGTCGCACGTCCCAGACCTCCACCACCTGCCGGTTCGCTTCCCGGGAGACGAACAGGGTGCGGCCGTCGGCGCTGAGGGCCAGCCCGGCGACTCCGGTCACGTCGCCCGCGTCGGGGCGGACGGCGAGGGCCGCGCGGCGGCGGCCGGTGGCGACGTCCCACACCGTGACGCGTTGGCCGGAGGGGGAGGTCGACAGGGCACGGCTCGGCGCGAAGGCGAAGGTGCGGCCGTCGGCGCTGAAGGCCGTCAGGTTGACGCAGTCGAAGGTCGCCTGGACGACCTCGGCGTTTCCGGGGCCGGTGACCTTCGGCGGTGGCACGACGGTGATCGCGCCGGAGGGCGGGGTGTCGTCTGGTCCTGCGTCTGTCTCCGTGTTCGTGTCTGTATCCGTCCCCGCGTCCGTGTCCGTGTCCGCGTCCGCGTCTGTCTCCGTGCTCGCGTCCGTCTTCGTACCCGCGTCCGCGTCCGCGTCTGTCTCCGTGCTGGCCTCTGTCTCCGTGCTGGCCTCTGTCTCCGTGCTCGCGTCTGCCTCCGTTCCCTCGCCCGGCCCCGTTCCCTCGCCCGTCTCCGTCCCCCCGTCCGTCTCAACGGGCAGGTCGCCGGAGCACGGCTTCTCCGGCAGGGTCAGGACGGTCCTGCCCGTGCGGGTGTCCCGGAGGCGCACACTCCTCTCACCGCTTCTCCCCGTGCTGCCGCGCACGGTGGCCAGTGTCCGGCCGTCGGGTGACAACAGGGCGTTGTCCACAGCCTGTTGATGCCAGCGGGAGGTGGCGGCCGGGCCCAGCCGCAGGGAGCGTACGGCCGTGCCCGAGCCGTTCAGATAGCGGATCTCGCCCGCGGTGAAGTCGGCCTCGTACTGGTGGACCGCACCGCCGGCCGGGGCGTGGCGGAACACCGGGGCGGTATCGGGTGACGTCAGGCGCCACATCAGGACCTCCCCCGTCTCCTCGGTCGCGGTCATGAACGCGCCGTCGGGGCTGAACCGCACATCCGTCGGCGTCTCCCCCTCCGTCGAGGCGAGTTCGTCACCCGTGGTGATGTCCCGGACGGTGATGCCGTCCGTGGACGTGAGCGCGATGTCCGTGCCGTCCGGCGAGAAGGCCAGCTCGGTCTGATCGCACAGAGCGGACCCGGACTCCTTCACCCAGGGCAGGGGCAGGCGGCTGCGACGGGCGGTGTCCCAGATCCGCAAGGAACTTGCCGCGCCGCACATCGCCAGTCGGCGGCCGTCGTCACTGAGAACCGCGTCCCAGGACCCGTCCTCCCCGCTGGACAGCCGCATCAGCTGTCTCCGGCTTCGTACGTCCCACACGTGCCAGCCCGCTTCGGCCTCCGCCAGCAGGGTGCTCCCGTCGCGGCTGAACCGGACGGACGGCATGTCCATCCCGCGCAGCAGCCCGGTGATCCGCCCGGCGCGGATGTCCCAGAGCGCCACGCCGTCCGTTCCCGACAGCGCGATCGTCCGGCCGTCGGGGCTGATCACGTCGTTCAGCGGCCCGGTCAGCCGCTTGCCGGGGCCCGGGTAGCTGTGGGTACGGCGGTGGGTGCGCAGGTCCCAGACCCGGACGTGGTCGCGTGAGGCCGACACCAGCGTCCGTCCGTCGCCGGTGAGGGTGCGGACCGTGGTGTCGGCGTCGCCCTCCGGGACGGTGAAGGCGTCCTGCTCGTGGTTGTTGAGCGCGGAGAGCAGGGCCGAGCGGGTCTCGACGGTGGAGGCGAGCTCCCAGGCCGCGACGCTCAGCCGGGCCGCCGTAACCGGGTCGGTGGCCCGCATGCTGTCCGCCACGGCCGCGATCCGCCGCGCCTCGGCCTCGCGGTGGCGGCGGTCGCTCGTGCGGGACTGCTGCCACGCCGTGAGGCCGGCGACGAGAGCGAGGGCGACCACGGTGGCGAGGACGGTGAACAGCCCTCGCCGACGGCGGAGTTCCGTGGTGCGCGCGGACCGGCTCGCGGTGAGGAAGGCCTCTTCCAGCGGGTTCAGGGGCTGGTCGGCGAGGTGCTCGTCGGCGGTCGCGAGGCGTGTGCCCCGGTAGAGGGCGCCCGGGTCGCGGCCCAGGTCGTCCCAGGCGCGGGCGGCCTCGGTGAGGCGGCGGTGGGTGCGCAGGCGTTCGCGGGTCTCCTCGATCCAGGAGCGCAGACGGGGCCAGGACGTGATCAGCGCCTCGTGGGCGAGGTCGACGGTGTCGTTGTCGAGGGTGAGGAGACGGGCGCGGGCCAGCCGTTCCAGGACCAGGGTGACCTCGTCGGCGGGTGCGAAGCCGAGTTCGGCGCGGTCGACGGGGCGGCGGGTGTCCTGGGAGCCCTCGCCCGGGGTGATCAGGCGAAGGAGGAGCCGGCGGGCCAGGGCCGCCTGGGACGGGGAGAGGGTCCCGTAGACGTCCTCCGCCGTCTTCGCGATCGCTCCCCGGAGGCCGCCCGCCGCCTCGTACGCCGCCATCGTCAGGGCCCGGCCCCGGCGGCGGCGGGATGTCTCGCGCAGGGCGTGGGAGAGGAGGGGCAGGCCACCGGGTTCGCCGTCCACCTCCGCCACGAGGTGCGCGGTCAGCTCGCGTTCGACGAGCAGGCCCGCCGACTGGGCGGGCCGGACGACCGCCTCCCGCAGTTCGGCCCGGGTCATGGGCCCCACCAGGAGGCCGGCCTCGCTCAACGCGTCCGCGAGGCCGCGGTGTTCGGCGCAGTGGCCGTAGAAGTCGGCCCGGACCGCGATGACGACGCGCAGTCGGCTGTCCGGGTCGGTGCGTGCGGTGAGGAGGCGGTCGATGAAGGCCGTGCGTTCGGCGCGGTCCCGGCAGAGCGTGAACAGCTCCTCGAACTGGTCGACGACGACGATCGTGTCGCCGGGCGTGCCCTCGCTCTTCGGTTTCAGCGCCTCTTCATGCGTACGGAGGGGGTGTTCGCCCGGGGTGAGGATGCGCAGGGCGGCCACGCGCGTCTCGCGGAGGGCCGGTATCAGGCCCGCCCGCAGCAGGGACGACTTGCCGCTGCCCGAGGGGCCGAAGACCGCCGTGAAGCGGTGCGCGGCGGTCAGCTCGCGGAGCGCCTCCACGAGTGCGTCGCGGCCGAAGAAGCGGTCGTGGTCGGCGGGTTCGTAGCGGGACAGGCCCTGGTACGGCGAGTCGGTGTCGTCGTCCGGGCGGGCCGTCGCCGACTCCTCGGACGCCTCGTGCCAGCGGCGCTCCCACTCCTCCGGGTCGCCGCCGCAGGCCTTCACGTACGCCAGGGTCAGGGGCAGGGACGGCAGTTGCTCACCGGCGGCCGCCTGGGAGAGGGAGGTGACGGAGTAGTGGGCCCGGCGGGCCATCTCGCGGTAGGTGAGGCCGCCCGCCTCCTGGCGCAGCTTGCGCAACTCGTACGCGAAGCGCTGGACCGGGCCCGCCGCCGGATCCACCGGAGTCTCGCGACGCCCCATGTTCAGGTCTCCCTCTCGTCCCCCGTGCCCCCCGTGTCCCGGTCACGGTAAGGAGCCCTGCGTGCTGCCCGCAAGCGGGCTCACCACCCCCCAACTGGCCTTACGCCGTTGTTCGGTGTGACGGAAGGGGCCTGCCGAACAACCCTCGGGCCGGGTGGACTTGAGGCACCGGAGACCACGGGGGCATCCGGGACAGCCCGAGACACCACGGGGGAACCACATGAACGAACGAGCACGTGAGCGAGCGAGGGAACGCCGCACGGCCCTGCGCCGGCTGGTCGCGGGTACGGCGCTGGCGGTCGCCGGTACGGCGGCGATGGTGGCCGTGACGCTGCCGATGAACGCCACCGGGGACGAGGGGGAGGGGGCGGGGCGTACGGGGGTCGCGCCGTCCACCTCCACCTCCACCTCCGCTTCCGCGACGCCGGGGCCGGAGTCGTCGCCGTACGCGGCGCCGCCCGCGACCGGCACCGGCACCGGCACCGATCCGCTCACCGACGACGAGATCGACCGCGCCCGGCAGGCCGCCCTGGCCGGGGACCGGACGCTGCTGAAGGCGAGCGAGAACGTCCGGGGGAAGGACGGGACACCGCAGTTCCTCACGGCCGACCTCGCCGAAGGGGCGATCGACGTGGCGCGGAGCGCGGACGTGTTCTTCTACGACTACCGGGACGACCGTTTCGTGAGGAAGACCGTCGACCTTGGTACGGGGAGGGTCGTACGGACCGAGTCCGCCACCGGAGTGCAGCCGGCTCCCTCCGGTCAGGAGTCCCGCGAGGCCCTGAAGGTGCTGTTGGCCAGTCCGCTCGGGGACGGCGTACGGCAGGACTTCGAGGCGGCGACCGGCCAACCGGTGGGCGACGGCGACCGGTTGACGGTGCAGGGGCTGGCCTACGAGCGCCGTGGCGCGGCCGGGCCCACCGACTGCGACGGGGCGCACCGCTGCGTGCGGCTGTTCACCCGGGTCAAGGGCGGGCCGTGGATCGACACCCGGCAGTTCGTCATCGACCTCAGCGCCCGTAAGGCGCACCAGCTCCCGTGAACGGGAAAGACGTACGGAAGGACGTACCCGGCATGAGCAAGTTCCGCAGATTCGCCCGCAGGACCACGCCCTTCGGCGTCTGGGCCGTCGTCGGTTCGGCTGTCCTCTTCTCCCTCCCCGGAGACGCGGAGGCAGACGGCAGGAACGCCCCGATCGCCCCCGCCGCCGCCCAGCCCTGCACCGGCAACTCCCTGATCACCAAGAAGCTCACGGGCGGCACCACCTGGCGCATGTGCTGGCGCAACAGCCCCACCGCCGGGCTGGTCCTCACCGACATCAGCTACCAGCCGCGGCACGAGAGCGAGCCGATCGAGGTGCTCGGCAGCGCGCGGCTCGGGCAGATCAACGTGCCGTACGACAACGGTGCGTACGAGTACAACGACGTCACCGACGTGCGGCTCGGCGAGGGCGCGCTGCCCATCAAGGCGGCGGACTGCCCCGGAGGGACGGTCCGGAGCTTCCGGGTGGGCGGCGCGACGGTCAAGGGGCTGTGCGTGACGACGCAGCCGCGCGGGTTCGCGTACCACGGGGACAGCGGTGACGTTGGGGAGGAACCGTCCCGTACGGACTCGGCGCAGGGCCAGGACCTCGTCGTCTACACCATCCACGCGGTCGGCTGGTACCACTACGTCACTCAGTGGAACTTCTCGGACGACGGCACGATCACCGCCAAGGAGGGCGCCACGGGCAACCTCTCCGGGGGCGACTTCAGGGCCGACGACGGCACCGGCTGGCCGGTCGGCAGGAACGGTGCGGCCAAGGCCCTCAGCCACCAGCACAGCGTCCTGTGGCGGCTGGACTTCAAGCCGGGCGGCTCCTGGAAGTCGAAGGTCGAGCAGTACGACACGAGGACGGACGGCGCGGTCGACGGGATCGGGCGGCTCAAGACCACCCGCAAGCAGATGACCAAGGAGTTCGCGGGGGACAACGCCAACGACCGCTGGTGGCGCGTGGTCGCGTCCGCGAGCAGGAACAAGGACGGGCACGCGCGGTCCTGGGAGATCGTCCACAACCGCACCGACAAGTACACGCGGCACCCCTACACGCGGCACGACGTGTACGTCAGCCAGTACAAGACCTGTGAGCAGTACGCCAACGACAACCGCCGCCTCAACCCCGACTGCCGCGGCAGCGTGGACAAGTACCTGAACGGGGAGAACCTCACGCGTCCGGTCGTCTGGGTGAACGTGGGCTTCCACCACATCGCCCGCGACGAGGACCAGACCCCGATGCCGGTGCACTGGCAGGGCTTCCAGATCGTCCCGCGCGACGTGACGGACATGAGCCCGCTGACCCCGGACCGGCTGCACAAGCCCGAGTTCAACGGCCACAACTGAGTTCGCACCAGTCGGAGGTGTCGGACCGGTGTCCCACGCCCCGAGGCGGAACGAGGGGCCCGACTGCCTGATCTTCAGGGCAGCGGGCCCCTTGGTGTGCCCGATGGCGTTGGAGAGCAGCTCGGAGGCGGGGAGCTCCGCGGGTTCGATGAGGGCGGGGAGGTCGTGGATGGTGAGGATGTCGCGGAGCGTGCGGCCCCATCACCGCAGCGCTCCCAGGAGGGGTCAGCCCGCCAGGACGTCGCCGAAGAGGGTGTCGCCCGAAGGACCGCCCAGGGTCGTACCGTTGAAGGACTTCGCGCCGGTGGCGGTGATGCCGGAGGTCGTGGACTTGAAGAGCCAGACGGCGCCGGCGCCGGAGTTCTCGTTCGGGGCGCTGGTGACGAGTTCCGCGCGGCCGTTGCCGTCGGTGTCGGTGAGCTGGGCCGCGCCGCCGAAGTGGTCCAGGCGCTCGGCCGTACCGGGGACCCCTGTCGTGTTCTGCGTGAAGACCTTGGCGCCGCTGCCCGTCAGACCGGACGCCGAGCCGCGCAGGACCGCGAACGAACCCGCCTTGTACACCGAGCCGACGGCCTCGTTCTCGATGCCGACCGCGATGTCCGCGTAGCCGTCGCCGTTCACGTCGCCCGCCGACAGGCTCCAGCCGAACCCGTCGCCCTTCTCGGCGGCGCCGGGCACGCCCGTGGTGTCCTGGGTGATGCGGAACGGAGTGCGCGAGCTCAGGCCGGTGGACGCGCCGTAGGTGACCGTGACGGCGCCGCCCAGGCCGCCGTTGGGCTCGCTGGTGGACTTCTCCAGGAAGTTGCCGGTGACGATGTCGCCGTAGCCGTCCTTGTCGACGTCCGCGATGACCGCGTCGTAGCCGCCCGCGACCTTGCTGCCCGCCGTCAGGCCGGAGGCCGAGCCCTTGTAGAGGACGCTGCGGGTGCGGTACCCGTCGGTGATCTCCTGCTGGCCCATGACGAGGAGGTCCGACTTCCCGTCGCCGGTGACGTCGCCCGCGACGAGCTTGTCGGAGTTGATGCCGGTCTGCTCGTAGGTGTCGATGCCGACGAGCCCCGTCGCCTGGCCGGTGCGGGAGATGGGGCCCTTGAAGACGTTCAGCTCGGGGAACGCGATGTTGGCGGCGGCCAGGTCGGTGTCGCCGTCGCCGTCGAAGTCGCCCGTGGCGACGGACCAGCCGAGTTCGTTGCGGTTCTCGGGCAGGGGCGAGGCGATGTCGGTGGCGGTCTTCAGGCCGTCCGCGCCGCCCCAGACGACCGTGATCGCGCCCGACTCGTCCGTGGAGCCGATGTGCTCGCCGTGCACGCCCACGATCAGGTCCGTGTACCCGTCGTCGTCCAGGTCGCCCGTGGTCACGCGGTCCCCGAAGTAGTCGTACGACTCCGGGGTGCCGGGAACGCCGGTCGTGGCCTGGCTGATGATCTGGCGCTCGGTGGTGTCGAGGCCGCTCGCCGTGCCGTAGACGACCGCGACGTACCCGGCGCCCGACCTGCCGCCGACCGTGGCGAGGGGCGCGGAGATCGCGACGTCGCGGTAGCCGTCGCCGTTGAAGTCGCCGGACAGGCCCGAGGGCGCGGCGGTGGCCGTGGCCGGGAGGGCGGTGAGGAGGCCGGTGGTGAGGGTGGCGGCCAGGAGAAGGGTGCGCTTGCGCAAGGAATGCTCCAGGTGGGGAGGGGTCCGCAGTCCGCGGGGAACACCGGCGGCGCGTCCGTCGGGCGGGACCAATTGGCTTCCCGGTCCCGGTGACACGCCGCGTTCACGGTGTGTCGCCGGGACTCCGGAGCCACTTGGCGACCGACGGCAGTGAGGGCGCCGCAGCACCCCGGGCGGGTGTGGGCCCGGCTCACAGGTCGTTGGGTCAGTTGGCCGCGTTGCCGCCGAACACCGGCGACGCGTCCGTGGAGACGCCGACCGAGGACGTGGACAGCGAGCGCGACCCCGTCGTCGTGATCTTTGTGTCGTTGGAGGGCAGGTAGGTCACCGAGCCGTTGCCGCCGTTCTCGCCGAACGCGCCGACCGTCAGGTCCGCCTTGCCGTCGCCCGTGACATCGGCGAGCTTCACCTCGGAGCCGAAGTAGTCCTCCTTCTCGTCCGAGCCGGGGACACCGGGGGTGGACTGGGCGAAGTACTGGTATCCGGAGCTGGTCCTCAGGCCCGCGGACGAGCCGTAGAGAACCGTCACCGCGCCCGTGTCGACGACGCCGTTCAGGTTCTCGCCGGCCGCGGCGATCACCAGGTCCTGGAAGCCGTCGTCGTTGATGTCACCGAGGGACAGCTCGTTGCCGAAGAAGTCACCGCGCTCGGAGGTGCCGGGCACGTTGCCGGTGTTCTGGGTCACGGCGCCGGCCTCGGCCGGGCCGTCGGCCGAGCCGCGGATGACGTGGACCTTGCCGCCGGTGGCGGACTCGGGCACGGACGGCTCCTCCGGGTCGCTGGACGGGTCCCACTCCTCACCGGTGACGATGTCGCCGTAGCCGTCGCCGTTGACGTCACCGATGCCGGTGATGACGCCCGGCTTCAGCTTCCGCGCCGAGGCGGTGCTCAGCCCTGAGGCCGTTCCGGGCACGTAGTAGTTGGCGTTCCAGCCCTCGGCGCTGTCGGTCTCGTAGCCGTCGACGACGAGGTCGGTCCGCTTGTCGTTGTTGACATCGCCCGCCGTGAGCATGAACGGGCCCGTGCCGCTGCCGGACATGATGGGCGGCTTGACGGTGTAACGGCCGCCCGCCGTGCCGGACCTGCTGATGCCGTCCCTGAAGACGTGGACGGTGCTCGACGTGGAGCCGACCGCGAGGTCCTCCGTGCCGTCACCGTCGAAGTCGCCCGCGGCCAGCGACTTGCCCCACCGGTCGTGGGCGGAGGGCGCCGGGTCCGCGAGCGTCGTACCGCCGGACAGGCCGCTCGACGAACCCCACAGGATCGCGACCGTGCCGCCGTCCGTGTCGCCGCTGACGTCCTCCAGGCTCGCGGACACGGCGAGGTCGTCGTAGCCGTCGCCGTCGAAGTCGCCGTACGCGCTCATCCAGCCGAAGGCGTCGTTGGTCTCGGCGCTGCCGGGCACGCCGGTGGTGTTCTGACTGACGGTGGTGCGCTGGGCGGACGTCACACCGCTCGCCGAGCCGTACAGGGCGACGATCTGGCCGGCGCCCTTCTTGCCGCCGACGGTGGCGTAGCCGGCGGAGTACGCGACGTCGCCGTACCCGTCGTTGTCGAAGTCCGCGACCGGGTGGTGGACCGAGTCGGCCGCCGTGGCGGTCGTGGCCGTGAACGTGAGCAGACCGCCCGTCAGCGCGGCCGCGGTGGCCGTCGCGAGGGCGAGTCGCACGTGCTGCTTGTGCATGCGGGAATCTCCTGCGGCATGCGGGACGCCGGTGGGCGTCCCCAGTCAAATGGGGTGCCGGTTGCCCGAGTTCGCCCGGAGTTTGACGGGCCGTCACGTGACGGTCGGCTAACAGGAGACCCACAGGGGGGTGGGAGGGTTGTACGCGCACTCGATGGAGTTCCGGGAAGGGTGAGGACCGTGGGGCGTACGGGGCTGGTGCCCGTCGCGTACGCCCCACCGTGCGTGCCTGAGGTCCCGGTCAGCCGAGCAGGTTCACGCCGAACGCGCCGTAGGAGGACGACAGACCCAGCGAACCCGGGCCGAAGGCGCGGTCGCCGTCCGGGGAGATGCCCGTGCCGTTGGACAGCATGGCCGTGACCGCGCCGACGCCCTCGTTCTCGAAGGCCGCGCTGACCGTGTAGTCGGCCTTGCCGTCGCCGGTGAGGTCCTTGAGCAGGACGTCGGAGCCGAAGTAGTCCAGCGCCTCCGAGGTGCCCGGGACGCCGGTGGAGTCCTGGGTGAGGGTGCGGGCGCCCGTGGTCGTGAGGCCGGTCGCCGAGCCGTACATCAGGACCGTGGAGCCGGAGTCCTCGGTGGTGGAGCCGTCCTCGAAGATGGCGCCGACCGCCAGGTCGCCGCGGCCGTCGCCGTTGATGTCGCCGATGGAGACGGCGCTGCCGAAGCCGTCGCCCGCCTCGTTCGTTCCGGGGACGCCGGGCGAGGCCTGGGTGAGGGTGGTGGCGGTGGCGGTGTCCGGGCCGCTCGCGGTGCCGGGCACGACGGTGATCTTGCCGCCGAAGGAGCCGCTCAGATCGTCGTCCTTGGTGAAGACGTTGCCGAGGACGATCTCGCCGTAACCGTCGCCGTTCATGTCGCCGACCGTCGCGGAGACGCCGCCGCCGGGGAGCGTGGTGGGCGCGACCGAGCCGGGGTTGGTGGCGGCGCCGGGGTAGTACCAGGCGGTGGAGCGGGTGGTGCCCGGGTCGTTGGCGTCCGGCTCGATACGGCCCGCGAGCACCAGGTCGTCCTTGCCGTCCTGGTTGACGTCGCCGGACCTCAGCGTGTCGGGGCCGTACTGCAGCCTGCTCGGGGCCGTGAACTTGACCGTGCCTCCGGTCGTCCCGTCCTTGGTGAAGCCGCCCTCGACCACGTACACGGAGGCGTTGCTCGCGCCCGTCGCGAGGTCCTGCGTGCCGTCGCCGTCGAAGTCGCCCGCGGCCAGCAGACGGCCGAAGGCGTCGTGGGCGGAGGCCGCCGGGTCCTTCACGGCCGTACCACCGGAGACACCGGTCGAGGAGCCCCACAGGATGGTGACCGAGCCGCCGTCCGTGTCCGTGCCGACGTCCTCGCCGGAGGCGCCGACGGCGAGGTCCGCGTAGCCGTCGCCGTCGAAGTCGGCCACGGCCAGGGCGTCGCCGAAGGTGTCCTCTTCCTCGTTGGTGCCGGGCACGCCGGTCGTGTTCTGGCTGAACACCTTGTACTTGGCCGTGTTCGTCGGGTTCACCCCGGTCGGGCTGCCGTACATGACCACGACGCGGCCGGCCATGGAGACGCCGCCGACGGTCGCGTACGGCGCGGCGAAGGCCAGGTCGCCGTATCCGTCACCGTTGAAGTCGCCCTTCAGGCCGGAGGGCGCGGCGGTGGCCGTGGCCGGGAGGGCGGTGAGGAGGCCGGTGGTGAGGGTCGCGGCCAGGAGGAGGGTGCGCTTGCGCAAAGGAGTGGCTCCAGGGGGTTGGCAGGGCCCGCGCGGCGCGGGCCCCGAGAGGGGGGACTGTGGGGTCAGTCGGCGAAGTCGGCGAAGTCGGCGCCGAAGTTCGGCGTGCCCGTCGTCGAGACGCCCGCGGAACTCGCAGTGATGACCCGGTTCACGGATGTGGCGATCTTCGTGCCGCACGCGGCCGCGCTCAGTGGCCGGTGTTGCTTGTGCATGCGGGGCTCTCCTGCACCATGCGGACGCCTGGCAGGCGTCCGCAGTCGTTGGGGGGCCGCACCGTCCGCGCTCGCCAGGGGTTGGCCTGAACTTTGCGGTCGGTCGGCGAAAAGGAGACCCACGGAGGGGCGGGAGGGTTGTACGGGGCTTCGAGAATCTTTCTGCGACTGACGAGGGCGGTTGTGACTGACGGGACTGGCGGGCCTACCTGCCGAGCACCCCTCCGTACCCGTCGGCCCCCGGCAGCTCCAGCTTCGCCGGCGTCAGCGACACGGCCGGAAGGAGCGGGTCGTCGCCCGCGGACGGCCGGTACCAGACGCCACCGGGGCCTGCCGCGGTGGAGCCGCTTCCGGACACGGTCTCGCCGGGCGCGCCGATCACCTCGTCCCCGTACCGCGCACCGTCGTACGACGCCGACGTCACCGCCGCGCCGAAGAGGTCGCCCCTCTCCGCCCTGCCCGCGACGCCGGAGCTGTTCTGCGTGAAGGACGGGCCGGTGAGCATGCCGTCGGAGCTCGCCCGGAGTTCCCAGTACGCGCCCGCCCTGGCCGCCGACCCCACCGCCTCGTGGCTCGCGCCCGCGAGGAGCCCGTCGCGGCCGTTGCCGTCGAGGTCGGCCACCGCGAGGGCGGCGCCGAAGTTGTCCTCGGACTCCGCGGTGCCGCCCACGCCGGGGGAGGACTGCGCGGTGCAGGTGCGCCGGCCGCCCAGCGTGCTGCCCGGCTCGCCGTACACCACCGCGATCGCGCCGCCGAGGACGTCCTCGCAGTACGTGCCGCCGGTCTCCGGGTCGGAGTGGACCTGGCCGATCGCGAGGTCCGCCCGGCCGTCGCCGTCGAAGTCACCGGCCGCCAGGGCCGTACCGAAGTCCCCGGAGAACCACAGCGTCTTCCAACCGCCGGAGGCCAGCGTGCGGACGCGTGTGCCGGAGCTCTCCAGGCCCTGGTACGTCACCGCCAGGTCGTCCGTGCCGTCGCCGTCGAGGTCGGCGCTGGTCAGGGCACGGGCGTCACCGAAGTCGTAGCCCTCGACCAGGGCCAGGGGCGCGTCCGTGGTGAGCGGGCCCGTGCGCAGGAGGGTGGAGTCGCCCTCCTCGCCCTCGACGCTGAGCACCAGGTCCTGGTCGCCGTCGTCGTCGTAGTCCCCGGCGGTGAGCAGCCGGCCGAGCTGCTGTTCCTCCTGGCCCTTGGCGACCGTGAGCCCCGACTTCAGGCCCTTCGCCGAGCCCCACAGGACGTAGGCGGCGCCCTCGTGGGTGGTCGAGGTGTCGGTGACCCGCTCGCCGGGGGCCGAGACCGCGAGGTCCGCGAACCCGTCGTCGTCGAAGTCAGCGGCCTGCACCGCGTACCCGAACCGGTCGGCCGCCTCGGCCGTGCCGGGTATGCCCGCCGACGCCTGGCTGACCTTGGTGGCGGAGCCGCCGAGCCCGTCCGCCGATCCCCACAGGATGTGGACGAACCCGGCCTTCGCCCTGCCGTCGGCGGTGCCGCCGGGGACGCCGACCGCGAGGTCCGCGTAGCCGTCGCCGTTGAAGTCGCTGCGGACACCGGGGGCGGCGCCCGCCGAGGGGGCGGCGACGGTCACGTACAGGGTGATGGCCGTGGCCACGCCGAGAACGGCGACGGGCACGGCTCTTCGTACGGGGACCCTGAGCGGGCTGCGCTTGTGCTGTGGCACGAGTGGGGCTCCAACTCGGTTACGGGTAGGGGCGGTGAGAAGGGCCTGCGGGGTGGTCGGTCAGCGGAGGACGGTGCCGAACCGCCGGCCCGCGCCCCCGAGGCCGAAGTCCGAGCCGTTGAACGAGGTCGCGGCGGACGTGGTCAGTCCGGAGGTGGTCCCGCGCAGGACCCACACCGCTCCCGCGTCCGCCGTCGTGCCAATGTCCTCGCTGTTCGCGCCGATGGCAAGGTCTGCCCGGCCGTTCTTGTTGATGTCCTTGAAGCGGAGCGAGAAGCCGAAACCGTCGTCGGCCTCCGCCGCGCCTGGCACACCGGACGTGGCCTGGTGCCAGGCGCGCCCCGTCCCCAGAACGCCCCCGCCGGCCCGCAGCACGGCCACGCTGCCGGTCCCGGCGACACCGTCGACGGTCTCGCCGGCACGCCGACCGCCACGCCCTGCGCCGACGCCCCGGTCCTTCATGGTCCGCGGCGGCGCGCCCCTGCCCGCCGGGGTGCGGAAGCCGGTGGACGGACTGGAGGAGAAGCACCGGGGCCCGGACTCGGACTGAGCGTCATCCGGCGTTCAGGAAGTCCCGGGTGGAGAAGGTCAGGCGCGGTTTCGTGGCCACCGGGCCGCGCTTCAGGCCCGGGTACACGGCGATGGTGTCCTTCGTCTCGCCGCGGTACGTCCGTACGACCAGGTCGGCGCGCCGGTCCCCGGTGAAGTCGGCGACGGCGAGGACGCGTGTGGTGCCCCTGGCGGGCGGCTCGACCGTGGTGAGGGCGGAGGCCGACAGACCGGCCGTGCGGCCCTGGAAGACCCGCAACCGTGTACCGCTGGAGACCAGTTCGCTGAGCCCGTCGCCGTCGAGGTCGCCCGCGTCGAGCACCGTGCCGGGGACGGCGAGCGTGGCGCGTGACGTCCCCGGCACGTCGTAGCGCAGGGCGGTGCCGCCCTGGGAGCCGATCGCGGCGTCCAGGGCCGCCTCGCCGTTGCCGAAGCGGCCGAAGGCCACGTCGGCGCCCTCCGGCAGGTCGAAGCCCGTGCGGGTGGGCCCGGCCGGGCCGCCGTACACGACGCTGGACGGTGAGGCGTCGCCGTCCTCGCGGACGAGGAGGTCGTCGTAGCCGTCACGGTTGACGTCGACGGCGGGGGCGGTGGGCGCGCTGCCCGGGGAGGCGAGCGGGCCCGCGGCCGCGCGCGGGGCGCCCTTGCGGGTGAAGGGGCCCCGGAGGTAGGTGAGCCGGCCGCCCGAGGCGTGCAGGACGAGGTCCTCGGCGCCGTCGCCGTCGAAGTCGCCGCAGACGGGCTGGTCGGGCCAGTCGTTGCCGACGCGGGCGCCGGCGGGGACGGTGAGCTTGACCGCCTTGCCCGCCAGGCCTTCCGGGGAGCCGAAGAGGATCTGGAGCGGGACGGGCGGCTGCCCCTGGCCGTCGTAGGGAGGGTCGGTGGAGACGACGAGGTCGGTGAAGCCGTCCTTGTCGAGGTCGCAGCTCTCCTCGGCGTCGAAGACGGACGGCACCTGCCCCTTGGTGGCGGCTCCCTGCTTGGCCGGTTCGATCAACTGCCGTGCGCCGGGCGCCAGTCCGGTGGCCGTCCCGTAGATGATCCCGATGCCCGCGTCGTCGGCATGGCTCTCCTTCTTGACGAGGTCGTTCAGCACCAGGTCGCGGCGGCCGTCACCGTTGAAGTCGCGGTCGAGCTCGCTGCCCTGGCCCTCGGGGACGGGGACCAGGGCCGGGACGTCCGCGGCCTTCACGGGCTTGTGCTCGGTGGCCCCGGCGCCGTTGGTGGTGCCGCAGGCCGCGAGCAGCAGCACGCTGCCGATGGCCGCCGTACACAGTCCGGCTCGTCCACCACTTCGCACGTGCACCATCCACCTCGGCAGTCTCATGGACAACTACTCAGTAATGATGCACATGTTCGACACGTGATGGCACCCCGGTGTGTGTCACGTGAGGGCGGCGGCTCTCGTGGTCAGTTGGCCGCGTTGGCGCCGAACTGGGGGTAGCCCGCGGTGTCCACGCCGATGCCGCCCGGGTAGAGCACCTTGGCCCCGGTGGTGATGATCTTCGTGCCGGAGGAGGGGAGGTAGGTCACGGCGCCGTTCCCGTCGTTCTCCCAGGGCGTGGAGACGACCAGGTCGGCCTTGCCGTCGCCGTTGACGTCGTCCAGCTTGAGCTCGCCGCCGAAGCCGTCGCCGTTGTCGTTCTGGTTGGGAACGTACGGCGTGTTCTGGGTGAAGTACTGGACGCGGTCGGTGGTGCTCAGCCCGCCGCCCTCCTCGCTGCCGTACAGGACCGTGACCGCTCCTGCGTCGGTGGTGCCGTCCAGGTCCTCCCCGGGGGTTCCGATGGCCAGGTCGAACACGCCGTCGCCGTCGATGTCACCGAGCGACAGCTCCGCTCCGAAGGCGTCGTCGGTCTCGGAGGAACCGGGGATGTTCCCGGACTCCTGGTGGATCTCCTCGGTGGCGATGGGGCCGTCCACCGAGCCGTACGTGACGAAGACCTGCCCGCCCTTGTGGGCCTCCGGGATCGCCTGGCCGTCCTCCACGGCGTTCCACTCGACGCCCGTCACGATGTCGCCGTAGTTGTCACCGTTCACATCGCCGATGTCCGTGATGATGCCGGGCTTCAGCCTCTGGCCGGCCGCGACGCTCAGGCCGGAGGAGGTGCCGGGCACGAAGTAGTTGGTGTTCCAGCCGGCCGTCTCGTTGCTGTCGAAACCGTCGACGACCAGGTCGGTCTTCTTGTCGCCGTTGACGTCGCCCGCGGTCAGGTTCAGCGGGCCTGCGGTGCCGCCGGACTGGATCGGGGGCTTGACGGTGTAGCGGCCGCTCGCCGTTCCGGAGGTGCTGATGCCGCCCTTGAAGACATGGATGGTGCTCGACGTGGAGCCGACCGCCAGGTCGTCCTTGCCGTCACCGTTGTAGTCGCCCGCGGCCAGCGTGCGGCCCCACTTGTCGTGGGAGGACGGCGCGGGGTCGTTGAGGGTGGCACCGGTCTTGAGACCGGAGGCCGATCCCCACAGGACGGCGACCGTGCCGCCGTCCGTGTCGCCGGACACGTCCTCCTTGTAGGCGCCGACCACCAGGTCGTCGTACCCGTCGTTGTTGAAGTCGCCGTAGGCGCTGCTCCAGCCGAAGCCGTCGTTGGTCTCCGCGGTGCCAGGGACGCCCGTGCTGTCCTGGCTGAGTGTCTGGCGGTGCGTGGTGGCGGAGATGCCCGAGGCCGTGCCGTACAGGACGACGATCTGGCCCGCGCCGGCCCTGCGGTTGACCGTCGAGGAACCGGCGGACTCGGCGATGTCGCCGTACCCGTCGCCGTTGAAGTCGGCGTGCGCCTTGGTCGTCGGGTCGGCGGCGAGTGCCGTCGGGGCGGCGACGGCGAGCAGGCCGCCCGTGAGGGCGGCCGCGGCGGCTGCCGCGAGAGCGGTGCGGAGGTGGTGCGGCATGCGGTGTCTCCTGCGGCATGCGGGGATGCGGGGCGCATCGTCGTTCGATGGGGTGCCGGTGAAGGAGGGTTCACCAGGTTTTGTCCCGTGCTTCATCTCCCGGTCGGCACAGGAGAGACAGGTGAAAGGGGGTGATGGTTGTACGGGAGGGGCGAGAAACTCCAGGCGGGGAAACCCGCACGTCACAGGGAGCGGGACACCCCGGCAACGGCAGGCGACCGGCCGTCGTCGTTGCGGTAGCCCGGCGCCCTGATCAGCAGGCCGGGGTGGCCGTCGCCTCCACCCCTTCATGCCGCTGCGGGGAGATGGCGTGTTCCGTCATGCGTGCGTACGCGTCATGAGCCGTACCGCGCGTCATGAGGCCGTACCGCGCGTCAACAGGCCGTACCGCGCGTCACGAGCCCGTACCGCGCAGGTCCGCCGGCACCGCCCACCACTGGTCCGGGCGGTCCACCACCGGAGCGTCCGGACCGGTTTCCAGGAACCGGCCCAGGCGCAGAAGGTACGCCGCGATGCCCGCCGCTCCCTGCATCCACGACGTGCCCGGCGGCAGGACCGGTGGGTCCTCGCGGTGTTCCAGGAAGCGCCAGCGGGCGCCCGCCTCGTCCGTGATGGCCCGCTCCACCAGTGCGTCACCCATCGTGCGTGCGGCCCGCACGAGGGTTTCCGCCCTCGCTGTCGCCCCGCAGTCCTGGGCCGCGTCCAGGAGTACGTCTCCCACGCCCGCCGTTCCGCAGCAGCGGCCGTCGTTGTCCCAGAAGCCGGGGCGCAGGCGTTCCGGGACCCCCGAGGTGAGGATCGAGGTCAGACAGCGGTGCCTCAGCTCGCCGACGTCGAGGCCCGCCACCTCGGTCACGCCGGCGTGCGCCAGCGCCGCGAACAGGTGCGAGGTGCCCGCCGGACCGTGACACCAGGTGTAGGTCACCGGTTCCACCTCGCGTTTCGAGGGCGGGATGGTGTGCGGGACGATGAAGCCGCCGTCCTCCAGCGAGCCCACCGACAGGACGTGCCGGGCTCCCCGCACCGCCGCCTCGACGAAGTCCTCCCGGTGCAGCGCCGTACCCGCGACCGCCAGCGCCGCGGCCACACCGGCGGTGCCGTGCGAGTAGTTCGGCGCCCTCCACGGTGTGCCGGGTGCTATTCCCCAGTCCAGGCCCGCCTCCGTCCGGTCGGCCACCCGCAGCAGGGCCTCACCGCCCGTCGTCGCGATCGACTCCGCGAACTCGCCGCCCGCCCAGACCGCCGTCAGCACCACGCCGGCGGCGCCCATGATGATGTCGTTGAGGGGTGCGTCGGAGTCCGGCTCGAAGGCGACGGTGGTTCTCCAGCCTTCGGGCGTCGCCAGGTCGGCCAGCCGCCGCAGCGCGATCGATTCGCTGCCCGGGTCCAGCAGCTTCAGCGCCGTGGCGTCGCCCGCCAGGCCCTCGTACAGGGAGGGTTCCGTTCTGCTTCGCGCCTGTGCCGACAGCCTGGTGACGATGCGCGCCGCCAGCTGCCGCTCGGTGTCGCTCAGTTCCCGGTACTGCCGGATCTCCGCCAGCACCGGGGCGAGGCCCGCGATTCCCGCGTACAGCGAGTCGCGGTCCTCCGCCGGTACCGCGCCCTCGCCGCCCTCGGCCACCACCTCCGGCAGCCACGGGCCCCGGTCTTCGCGCACCTGGCCCAGCACCCATGTCCAGGCGGCCTCGCCCAGCTCCCGGTACGCGTCACTCGTCACCATCCGGCACACGCTACAACTCGGCCGTCGCTTCGCGGACCGGTTGCCTGCCCGGTCGGGCAGGAACGCCGACGCCCCCTGTCCGCGGAGGACAGGGGGCGTCGGCAACCGCCAGGGGCGGGCTACTTCACGGGCGCGGGCTCCGGCTCGCTCTCGCTCTCGGCCGAGCCCGCCGGGGGCTCGTCGTCGTCCTCCGGGGCCGGGGTCTTGACGGAGTCGAGCAGCAGCTGGGCGACGTCGACGACCTGGATGGACTCCTTGGCCTTGCCGTCGTTCTTCTTGCCGTTGACGGAGTCGGTCAGCATGACGAGGCAGAAGGGGCAGGCGGTCGAGACGATGTCGGGGTTCAACGACAGGGCCTCGTCGACGCGCTCGTTGTTGATGCGCTTGCCGATCCGCTCCTCCATCCACATCCGCGCGCCACCGGCACCGCAGCAGAAGCCGCGCTCCTTGTGGCGGTGCATCTCCTCGTTGCGCAGGCCCGGGACCTTGCCGATGATCTCGCGCGGAGGCGTGTAGATCTTGTTGTGGCGGCCCAGGTAGCACGGGTCGTGGTAGGTGATGATGCCCTCGACCGGCGTGACGGGGATCAGCTTGCCCTCGTCCACCAGGTGCTGGAGCAGCTGGGTGTGGTGGATGACCTCGTAGTCGCCGCCGAGCTGCGGGTACTCGTTGCCGAGGGTGTTCAGGCAGTGCGGGCAGGTGGCGACGATCTTCTTCGCCGACTTCGGCTTCTTCGTCGACTCATCCTCGTCGTCCTCGCCGAACGCCATGTTCAGCGCGGCGACGTTCTCCATGCCGAGCTCCTGGAACAGCGGCTCGTTGCCCAGCCGTCGTGCCGAGTCACCGGTGCACTTCTCGTCGCCGCCCATGATCGCGAACTTCACGCCCGCGATGTGCAGCAGCTCGGCGAAGGCCTTCGTCGTCTTCTTGGCCCGGTCCTCCAGGGCGCCCGCACAGCCGACCCAGTACAGGTAGTCGACCTCGGTGAGGTCCTCGATGTCCTTGCCCACGACCGGGACCTCGAAGTCGACCTCCTTGGTCCACTCGAGGCGCTGCTTCTTGGCCAGGCCCCAGGGGTTGCCCTTCTTCTCCAGGTTCTTCAGCATCGTGCCCGCCTCGGACGGGAACGCGCTCTCGATCATCACCTGGTAGCGGCGCATGTCGACGATGTGGTCGACGTGCTCGATGTCGACCGGGCACTGCTCGACGCAGGCGCCGCAGGTGGTGCAGGACCACAGCACGTCCGGGTCGATGACGCCGTTCTCCTCGACGGTCCCGATCAGGGGCCGCTCGGCCTCGGCGAGCGCCGCGGCGGGCACGGAGGCCAGCTGCTCCTCGCTCGCCTTCTCCTCGCCCTCCATGGTCTTGCCGCCGCCGGCGAGGAGGTACGGGGCCTTGGCGTGCGCGTGGTCCCGGAGGGACATGATCAGCAGCTTCGGCGAGAGCGGCTTGCCGGTGTTCCAGGCCGGGCACTGCGACTGGCAGCGTCCGCACTCCGTACACGTCGAGAAGTCCAGCAGGCCCTTCCAGGAGAACTGCTCGACCTGGGAGACGCCGAAGACGTCGTCCTCGCCGGGGTCGGTGAAGTCGATCGGCTTGCCGCCGGACGTCATCGGCTGGAGGGCGCCGAGGGCGGTCTCACCGGTCGCGTTCCGCTTGAACCAGATGTTCGGGAAGGCGAGGAAGCGGTGCCAGGCGACACCCATGTTGGTGTTGAGCGAGACCACGATCATCCAGACGAACGAGGTCCCGATCTTGATCATCGCGACGAAGTAGACCAGGTTCTGCAGCGTGCTGACACCCAGGCCCTTGAAGGCCAGGACCAGCGGGTACGAGGCGAAGTACGCGGCCTCGTAGTGCTCCACGTGGTGGAGGGCGCCCTCCAGTCCGCGCAGGACGTAGATGGCGAGGCCGATGGTGAGGATGACGTACTCGACGAAGTACGCCTGGCCCGCCTTGGAGCCCGCGAAGCGGGACTTGCGCCCGGCGCGGGAGGGCAGGCTCAGCAGGCGGATCACGATGAGCGCGGCGATGCCGAGGACCGTCATCACGCCGATGAACTCGATGTAGAGCTCGAACGGCAGGAACCCGCCGATGACCGGCAGCGTCCAGTCGGCCTGGAAGAGCTGGCCGAACGCCTGCGCCAGGGTCGGCGGCAGGGTGAGGAAGCCGACGGCCACGAACCAGTGGGCGAAGCCGACGATGCCCCAGCGGTTCATCCGCGTGTGGCCGAGGAACTCCTTGACCAGCGTCACACTGCGCGCGTACGGGTTGTCGGTACGGCTGCCGGCCGGGACCGGCTGGCCGAGTGTGAAGTACCGGACGAACTGACCGATGGCGCGTGCGAGCAGCGCAACGCCGACCACGGTCAGCACCAGCGACACGATGATCGCGGCGAGTTGCATTTGGGGGCTCCTCGGGCCTGCGAGGGGATCTTCGAGGCGGACGCGTCGTGAACCTCGGAGATCATTACTAAGCGGTAACTTATGCAGTCCGTCTGAGACTACCCACTTCTAGTGCCGCACTGTAGCCAGCGGGGCGGTGATCTGCGTCGCTGAGGGTTGCCTGAGTCCGGGTGGTGTCCTTCACCCCCTCGGACGGGGCCCTCTCGATGCCGCGGCCGCGCCATCACCCGTTCGGACCCTCGTCCGCCCCCTGCGATCAGACGTTTGCCCGTAGCGTTCCCGCAGGTCACCGCAGCCCTGCGCGTAAGGAATGGATAAGAGTTGAGCCGACCAGACTCAGCTCTGTTGACCGCCCGGCAGGCGTCATGCACACTTGAGTCCGTTCCACTCAAGTCATTGCTGGAGGAATCGAAATGGCACGTGCGGTCGGCATCGACCTGGGCACGACTAACTCCGTCGTCAGCGTTCTGGAGGGCGGCGAGCCCACCGTCATCACCAACGCCGAGGGCGCCAGGACCACGCCGTCCGTCGTCGCCTTCGCCAAGAACGGTGAGGTGCTCGTCGGCGAGGTCGCCAAGCGCCAGGCGGTCACGAACGTGGACCGGACCATCCGCTCGGTCAAGCGTCACATGGGCACCGACTGGAAGATCGAGCTCGACGGGAAGCCCTTCAACCCGCAGCAGATCTCCGCGTTCATCCTGCAGAAGCTGAAGCGGGACGCCGAGTCGTACCTGGGTGAGAAGGTCACCGACGCGGTGATCACCGTCCCGGCGTACTTCAACGACTCCGAGCGGCAGGCCACCAAGGAGGCCGGTGAGATCGCGGGACTCAATGTTCTGCGTATCGTCAACGAGCCTACCGCCGCCGCCCTGGCGTACGGCCTCGACAAGGACGACCAGACGATCCTCGTCTTCGACCTCGGTGGCGGCACCTTCGACGTGTCGCTCCTGGAGATCGGTGACGGCGTCGTCGAGGTGAAGGCCACCAACGGTGACAACCACCTCGGTGGTGACGACTGGGACCAGCGCGTCGTCGACTACCTGGTCCAGCAGTTCAAGTCCGGTCACGGCGTGGACCTCGCCAAGGACAAGATGGCTCTGCAGCGTCTGCGCGAGGCTGCCGAGAAGGCCAAGATCGAGCTGTCCAGCTCCACCGAGACCTCGATCAACCTGCCCTACATCACCGCCTCCGCCGAGGGCCCCCTGCACCTCGACGAGAAGCTCACCCGCGCCCAGTTCCAGCAGCTCACCGCTGACCTGCTGGAGCGCTGCAAGACCCCGTTCCACAACGTCATCAAGGACGCCGGCATCCAGCTGAGCGAGATCGACCACGTCGTTCTCGTCGGTGGCTCCACCCGTATGCCCGCCGTCGCCGAGCTCGTCAAGGAGCTGACCGGCGGCAAGGAGGCCAACAAGGGTGTGAACCCGGACGAGGTCGTCGCCATCGGCGCCTCGCTCCAGGCCGGTGTGCTCAAGGGCGAGGTCAAGGACGTCCTGCTCCTCGACGTGACCCCGCTGTCCCTCGGTATCGAGACCAAGGGCGGCATCATGACCAAGCTCATCGAGCGGAACACGACGATCCCGACCAAGCGCTCGGAGATCTTCACCACCGCCGAGGACAACCAGCCCTCCGTGCAGATCCAGGTCTACCAGGGCGAGCGCGAGATCGCGGCGTACAACAAGAAGCTCGGGATGTTCGAGCTGACCGGTCTGCCGCCGGCCCCGCGCGGCGTGCCGCAGATCGAGGTCTCCTTCGACATCGACGCCAACGGCATCATGCACGTGACCGCGAAGGACCTCGGCACGGGCAAGGAGCAGAAGATGACCGTCACCGGCGGCTCCTCGCTGCCGAAGGACGAGGTCGACCGCATGCGCCAGGAGGCCGAGCAGTACGCGGAGGAGGACCACCGCCGCCGCGAGGCCGCCGAGACCCGCAACCAGGGCGAGCAGCTCGTCTACCAGACGGAGAAGTTCCTCAAGGACAACGAGGACAAGGTCCCCGGCGACGTCAAGACCGAGGTCGAGGCCGCCGTCGAGGAGCTGAAGACCTCGCTCAAGGGCGAGGACACCGCCGAGATCCGCACGGCCACCGAGAAGGTCGCCGCCGTCTCGCAGAAGCTGGGCCAGGCCCTGTATGCCGACGCCCAGGCCGCGCAGGCCGCGGGCGGCGACGCCCCGGGTGCCGACGCCGGTGCCAAGGCGGCTGACGACGACGTCGTCGACGCCGAGATCGTCGACGAGGACCGGAAGGACGGTGCCGCGTGACGGAGGAGACCCCGGGCTTCGACGAGCAGCAGCCGCAGGCCGCGTCGCCGCAGCAGCCCGACGTCCCCTCCGGCGCGACCCCCGACGACGCCGAGTCGAAGGCCGCCCCCCAGGAAGGGGCGGCCCCGACCGGGGACGCAGGCGCACAGGCGGCCCTGACAGCCCAGCTCGACCAGGTCCGTACCGCGCTCGGCGAGCGCACCGCGGACCTCCAGCGGCTGCAGGCCGAGTACCAGAACTACCGTCGCCGCGTCGAGCGCGACCGGATCACGGTCAAGGAGATCGCCATCGCGAACCTCCTGACCGAGCTCCTGCCCGTGCTCGACGACATCGGCCGCGCGCGGGACCACGGCGAACTCGTCGGCGGATTCAAGTCCGTCGCCGAGTCGCTGGAGACCGTCGCGGCGAAGATGGGGCTGCAGCAGTTCGGCAAGGAGGGCGAGCCCTTCGACCCGACGATCCACGAAGCCCTGATGCACAGTTACGCGCCGGACGTCACCGAGACGACGTGCGTGGCGATTCTGCAGCCCGGGTATCGCTTCGGCGAGCGCACCATCCGCCCCGCGCGGGTGGCCGTGGCCGAACCGCAGCCCGGTGCCCAGACCGTCAAGTCCGACGAGGCGGAGACGACCTCCGCCGCCGACGACAAGGAGAGCGGTGGCCCGGACGAGGGCTGAGCTTGAACCGACGAGGAAGGAGGGGCGTCGAGGATGAGCACCAAGGACTTCATCGAGAAGGACTACTACAAGGTCCTCGGCGTCCCCAAGGACGCCACCGAGGCCGAGATCAAGAAGGCGTACCGGAAGCTCGCCCGCGAGTACCACCCGGACGCCAACAAGGGCAACGCCAAGGCGGAGGAGCGTTTCAAGGAGATCTCCGAGGCGAACGACGTCCTCGGTGACCCCAAGAAGCGCAAGGAGTACGACGACGCGCGCGCCCTCTTCGGCAACGGCGGCTTCCGCCCGGGCCCGGGCGCGGGCGGCGGCTCGTTCAACTTCGACCTGGGCGACCTCTTCGGAGGCGGCGCCCAGGGCGGACAGGGAGCGGGCGGCTTCGGCGGCGGACTCGGTGACGTCTTCGGGGGGCTGTTCAACCGCGGCGGCGCGGGTACGGGCACGCGGACGCAGCCCAGGCGCGGCCAGGACATCGACACCGAGGTCACCCTCAGCTTCATGGAGGCGGTGGACGGCGCGACCGTCCCGCTGCGCATGACCTCGCAGTCGCCCTGCAAGGCCTGCTCAGGCACCGGCGACAAGAACGGCACACCGCGAGTGTGCCCGACCTGCGTGGGCACCGGCCAGGTGGCGCGGGGCTCCGGCGGCGGCTTCTCGCTCACGGACCCCTGCCCGGACTGCAAGGGGCGCGGCCTCATCGCCGAGCACCCCTGCATGGAGTGCCAGGGCAGCGGCCGGGCGAAGTCGTCCCGGACGATGCAGGTGCGCATCCCGGCCGGTGTCACGGACGGCCAGCGCATCCGGCTGCGCGGCAAGGGCGCGCCCGGCGAGCGGGGCGGCCCGGCCGGCGACCTGTACGTCACGGTGCACGTCGACGCTCACCCGGTGTTCGGCCGCAAGGGCGACAACCTGACGGTGACGGTGCCGGTGACGTATCCCGAGGCGGCGCTGGGCGGCGAGATCCGCGTCCCCACGCTGGGCGGACCTCCGGTCACCCTGAAACTGCCTCCGGGCACGCCCAACGGGCGTACCATGCGCGCCCGGGGCAAGGGCGCGGTCCGCAAGGACGGCACCCGCGGGGACCTGCTGGTCACCGTCGAGGTGAGTGTCCCGAAGGACGTATCGGGGAAGGCTCGTGACGCACTTGAGGCGTATCGCGAGGCGACCGCGGGCGAGGACCCGCGGGCGGAGCTGTTCCAGGCCGCGAAGGGAGCATGAGAGTGATGGACGGCCGTCGACGGAATCCGTATGAACTGACCGAGGAGACCCCGGTCTACGTCATCTCGGTGGCGGCCCAGCTCTCCGGCCTGCACCCGCAGACCCTGCGCCAGTACGACCGCCTGGGCCTGGTCTCGCCCGACCGCACGGCCGGCCGCGGCCGGCGCTACTCGGCCCGCGACATCGAGCTGCTCCGCCAGGTGCAGCAGCTGTCGCAGGACGAGGGCATCAACCTCGCCGGCATCAAGCGCATCATCGAACTGGAGAACCAGGTCGCCGCGCTCCAGGCACGTGTCGCGGAGCTGCAGACGGCCCTGGACGGCGCGGCGGCGACCATGCGTCAGCGCGAGGCCGCGGTGCACGCCTCGTACCGCCGCGACCTGGTCCCGTACCAGGAGGTCCAGCAGACGAGCGCGCTGGTGGTGTGGAGGCCGAAGAGGCAGCAGTCCTCGGACTGAGGTCTCGCCGACCGACATGAAAGGGGCCCGGAGCATCCTCCGGGCCCCTTTCACATGCGCTCCTTCTCCTACGGGTGCGGTGTCACCGAGACCTCCGCGGACAGGGGTCCCTCCAGGCCCTGCACGTCGACCGTGGCGACGGCGTAGTAGTACGTCGTGCCGTTGGCCAGGCCGAGGTCGGTGTACTCGAGGTCACGGACGAGGGGGCTCACCACGGAGTTGTCCTTGGTGACACCGGGGCTCGTCGAGCGGTACACGCGGTAACCGAGGATGTCGGCCTGGCCCGGGCCGGTCGGTGGGGTCAGCCAGGTCAGCCGGGCGTAACTGTTCCCGGCGAACACCTCGTCCACCTGGGGCGGGTACGGCGGCGGTGCCTCGCTCACCGACGGCAGGACCGAGGACGAGGGGGCCGAGCGGACACCGTTCGGGGACTTGGCGACCAGCGCGTAGTAGTAGTCCTTCTCGTCGTCGGCCACCGGAGTCTCCAGCCGCTTCCCCGAGACCGTGCCGAAGGAGTTCGCCGGGTCGGTCGTGTCCACGGGAGTGGTGCGGGAGCGGTAGACGGTGTACTCGGCGACCGGGACCTCCCCGCCCTGGTTCCACTCCAGCATGAGCCGGTCGTCCACGACGCCGGCGAAACTCCACGTCGGGGCCCTCGGCGCGCTGCTCGGGCCTACCGGCCTCGTCGCGGTGGTCATGACCCGCCGGGACTCGTTCCCGGCCGCGTCCACGGCCGTCACGTAGTACCGGTACGGGAGACCCGCCTCGCCGGTCGTGTCCCGGTACGTCAGGGTGGACGTCTCGCCCAGCCTGACCAGCTCGTCGTACTGCGACTCGGCCCGGTGGACGACGTACTTCGTCGCGTCCGACCCGCCGCTCTGCCAGGTCAGCGTCACCCCGCCCTCGTCCTGCGAGGCGACCGTGAGGTTCTGCGGCGGGAGCGGCGCGACGGTGTCCCGGGTCGCCCACACGACCGCCGAGTACGCCGACGCGTTCCCGGCCGAGTCCAGTGCCCGCACCTTGTACGCGAACGGCACGTCGGCCGCCGCCGTCGCGTCGGTGTACGAGGGAGAGGTGACCGTCCCGATGCGCTCGTACGTGCCGCCGGCGTCCGCCGCGCGGTACACCTCGTACGAGGCCGCTCCGGGAGTGGCCTGCCACGAGAGGGAGTTGGCAGCCTTGGTGGAGGTCGCCGTGAGGCCCTGCGGGGCGCCGGGCGCCGTCGTGTCGACGGTGGTGACGGGCTGGTCGGCGGTGCCGGTGGACTCGTTGCCGGCCTTGTCGTAGGCGCGGACCTCGTAGTAGTACGTCTCGCCGGTCCTGGGCAGGGTGGCGTCGGTGTACGAGGTGCCGGTCGTCGTGGCGAGGGGACTGCTCCCGAAGGAGGTGCCCTTCAGACGCCGGTAGACCCGGTACCCGGCGAGGTCCATCTCCTTGTTCCTGGACCAGGTCACCTTCGCCTGGCCGCTCCCTGCGTCGTACGTGACCGCGGTTCCCGTGGGGACCAGCGGCTTGACGTTGTCGACGTCGGGGGAGGTGCGGGGCTGGTAGTCGAACTTGACGTTCGCGGCGCCGGTCCAGTTGACGAAGTCGACGCGGAGGGTGTGTCTGCCGGAGGGGATGGTGATGTGGGGGGTCTTCTTCTGGGTGGTGGAGACGTTGTCCCAGATGCTGACCTTGCGCTCACCGTCCAGGTACACGCGTATGCCGTCGCGGACCTCGATGGGCAGGGCGAAGGGCCCGCCGGAGCCGAAGTCGCGGGTGACGGTCCAGCGGACACCGAAGTTGTTCGAGGGGAGGCCGGAGGCCGGCGCCCCCGTACCCCAGTTCTGGTCGATCGCGCTGTCGCAGTCGGTCTTCGCCGGCGTACCGGAGAAGGTGGTGTTCCCGAAGAACTCCCGCTTGTAGACGGGGGACGTGCAACTCACGGCGGCTGATGCCGGAGCGGCGACGGCGAGCAGGGTGCTCGCGGTGGCGAGTAAGACTGCGCCGGCGACGGTGCCGGTCGTGGCTTTGGCCGAATCCATGGGCTCCTCGGTCCTGATCGTCTGTCAGCCCAGGGTAGGGCCGGCGCCGACGATCACGACCGGCGAGGAAGGTGTCTGGTTGTGTTACTCGGGGTAGGTGGGGCGGCCCTGTGGAGGCAGTAGTTGCCTTCGGGGCCCCGATCCGCCATCCACCACCAGTTCGAGTGAACCGACGGCGTTTTCGCAGGTGAGGCCGAACGGCCGCCGACCGTAGCGGCGTTGCTTGTGCCGTGAGCACGCCCAGCCCACACTTGACGAGGAGGTGCCGCCATGACCGCTCTTGCGCACGAGGGGCCCAGGACCATGCCTGAGATCAGGACCGAATCAGTGTCGCCGGCCGAGAACGGCCCCGAACTGGACGAGGCCCTGTGGCAGGCATGGAAGACCATGGAAGTCCCCGATGGCTACCGCGCTGAGATCATCGAGGGGTTCATCGAGGTGTCGCCCACCGGTCGCTTTGCACATGCCCAGATCGTCAACCGCCTCCGGGACGCTTTGGCGATCTTCCTGAAGGACAGCGATCACAGCGCCTGGAATGGCACGAACGTGATCCACACACGGAGTGCATGGATTCCGGACGGGCTCGTGGCTCCTCGGGACACGGAGCTGATCGAGGAGGAAGACGGCCTCGGGATCAAGGCTTCCGCAGTCTCGATGGTCGTCGAGGTCGTCTCCCCCGGCAAGCGCAACCAGGACCGCGACCGTGTCCGCAAGCGCCGCGAGTACGCCCGCGCCGACATCCCGGTCTACGTGATCATCGACGACTACGACGGCCAGGGAGCCGTCACCCTCTTCACCGGACCTCGCCCTGACGCTGCCGACTGGGGGGACATCCACCGCGCCCCCTACGGCACCGAAGTCGTCATCCCCGAAGGCCCCGCCAAGGGCTTCGTCATCAACGAGGCGATCACGGGACCTCTCAGGGCCGAGAAGTAGCCGAGAAGCAGCCGAAGCCGCGGCCGGGCTGAACCGTCCGGCCCTGAAATGTGTCTCCACAGGCGTTACCAGTACGCCGCACACCCCGGGAGGCACCCATGGCCATGGTCGGACTGTTCTGGATCACGGAGACGTCCGTGCACATCGGGGCCGAGCCCGACGGGTGCGGGCGGAGTGTGCGGCTGACCCCCGACGGGGTGGAGGCGCTCGGCACCGATCAGGAGGGCAGGTGGGCGTGGTCCGACGTGCGGTCCGTCACCGTGCACTGCGCGCCGGTGCGTTCCGGGTCGCGGTGGGTGGTGGGCGCTGTGGTGAACACGGTGCTGGACGTCGCGGCGGGCGGCGGTGACATGCCGCCCGCCTTCGAGGTCCACGTCGAGGACGAGGACGGAACCACCGAGCTGGACACCTACAGCGCCGCCATGCACGGGTACACCGAGACCGAGTACGACCTGTCGGTCACCCTGCTCCAGCGGTTGGTGACGGGCATCGCGAACGTGTCGGCGCTGCTGGAGTGGGGCCGCGCGCACGCCGCCGAGGGCACGCCCGGGCGGGAGGAGCGGGAGGCGCTCCTGCGCCGCTGGATGGAGGCCTGAGACGAGTCCGGACAACACCGGCCCACCCGGATGAAACGCCTGGCTCCGCTTGTGAAGTGGACAGGGATACCCCTCGGGTGGCCCTCGAAGTGGCAAACTTAACTTCTTCCCGCGTCACACAGCCTTTACTCTCTTCACACCGAGAACACAGAGCGCTGTTGTCATCTCGTTAAGTGGTCACTCCTTGACGCTGAGATGAACACCGCGTTGGCTTTCAGCCATCTGGTGCGCAATGCTGCGTCCACGCCCGGAAGGCACGTGATGTGAACACTCGTAACACCCGTACTCGAATAGGTCGTATCGCCCCGCGTCGCACGGTCGTCGCCGTGGCCGCGTGCGCCGCGGCCCTCTCGCTGGCCTCCTGCGGCGTCGTGGGCGGCGCCGGCGACGAGAGCCAGGCGAGCCCCACGAAGGGTGACGACATCACGGTGGGACTGCTCCTGCCGGAGAAGGAGAACGCGCGTTACGAGCAGTTCGACTACCCCATCATCAAGCGCAGGGTCGCGGAGCTGACCAGCAACAAGGGGACGGTCCAGTACGCCAACGCCGAGGGGAGCGCGAAGGCGCAGAACCGCCAGCTCGCTCAGATGGTGGCGGAGAAGGTCGACATCCTGATCGTGGACGCCGTCGACTCCAAGGCCATCGCGAGCGGCGTCAAGAGCGCCAAGGACGCGGGAATCCCCGTCATCGCGTACGACCGGCTGGCGCAGGGGCCGATCGACGCGTACATCTCGTTCGACAACGAGCTCGTGGGCCAGGTGCAGGGCCGCGCCCTCGTCGGCAAACTGGGCGACTCCGTCGCCAACAAGATCGTCATGATGAACGGCGCGACCACGGACCCGAACGCCGCACAGTTCAAGGCCGGCGCCATGTCCGAACTCCAGGACGCGGTGACGATCGCCGCGGAGTACGACACCAAGGACTGGGACCCGAAGAACGCCAAGGCCAACATGGAGAAGGCGATCCGGTCCGTCGGCCTCGACAACATCGCCGGTGTCTACGCGGCCAACGACGGCATCGCGGGCGCCGTCATCGACGCGCTGAAGACCGCCGGTGTCTCCAAGGTGCCGCCCGTCACCGGGCAGGACGCCGAACTCGCCGCGGTGCAGCGGATCGTCTCCGGCGACCAGTACATGAGCGTGTACAAGTCGTACCCGCAGGAGGCGAACGCCGTCGCCGAGATGGCCGTCGCCAGGGTCCAGGGCCGCTCGATCGAGTTCGACGCCCTCACCCGCGACAGTGTCGACTCCCCGACCACCGAGAACGTGCCCTCCCAGCTGGTCCCCGTGGTCGACCTGACCAGGGAGAACATCGAGGACACGGTCGTCAAGGACGGCGCCTACACCATCAAGCAGATCTGCACGGCCAAGTACCGGGCGGACTGCCAGGAGATCGGGCTGCTGAAGTAGCGGGGTGGGGAGGCGGGTGGGTTTTCGCCCCCGCCGCCCCACCCCGCCCCATCCCCGGGGGGCTGCGCCCCTTCGACCCCCGCTGTCGGCCTTCGGCCTCGTCCTCAGACGCCGGACGGGCTGAAGATCAGCCCCTTGGGGGCACCTCCCAGCGGTAGCTGGGGGAGTTCGAGGAGCGGGGGTCCGGGGGCCGGTTCCCGAACGGGGTCCGGGGCGGAGCCCCGGCGGGGTCGAAGGGGCGGAGCCCCTGGGGGATGGGACGGGTAGGGGCGGCGGGAGCGCCCCCCCGCCTCACGCCACCCGCGTGAACTCCACCGTCACCTCCGGCGGCCCGCCCGGCACGCCCCGGTAGACACCCTTGTGCGGGGTCACGTCGTCGTAGTCCCGGCCCCGGCCCACCACGACGTGGGACTCGTCGGCGCGAGTCCGGTTCGTGGGGTCGTAGCCCGTCCAGTCGCCCGCCCAGTACTCGACCCAGGCGTGGCTCTGGCCGGCGACGGGACGGTGGAGCTCCGCCTCGCGCTCGGGGTGGAGGTAGCCGGACACGTAGCGGGCGGGCAGGCCGAGGCCCCGCAGCAGGCCCAGGGTGAGGTGGGCGATGTCCTGGCACACACCCGCGCCCAGCTCCCACGCCTCGGTCGCGCTGGTGGTGACGCCGGTGGAGCCGGGGACGTAGGAGACACGGTCGGCGACCAGGGACGAGACTGCGGCGGCGGTCTCGTGCGGGTCCAGTCCGGCCGTCGTCTCGCGCGCCTGTTCGACCAGGGTGTCCGTGACCGCCGTGCGGCCCGTCGCGCCGGCGTACTCCAGCAGACGGGTGCCCTCCGTCGCCCTCGCCACGTCCTGCCAGGTGGGCGCCTGCGGCAGCGGTTCCGGCAGGGACGTCTCCACCAGGCTCGACGCCGTGATCGTCAGATCGGCGTGGGGTTCCATCAGGTCGAAGCCGGTGACCTGGGTGCCCCAGTAGTCCCAGTAGGACCAGGTGGGGGTCGAGGGGTTCACCAGGACCCGGGCGTCCAGGGTCGTCTGACCGGGCAGGGTCAGCGGTGTCATACGGACCTCGTTGTGCGAGGAGGACGCCGGCTGGGCGTACGCGACGCGGGTGACGTGACGGATGCGCAGGCGGCGGGTGGCCCGCGGCGCCCCCTTCGTGCTCGCGGGGGTCATCGTCGCGCTCCTTCCTGGGCCCACTCGACGGGCCCCTGGTACGGGAAGAACTTCTCCGCCACCGCGTCGGCGGACGCCATGCAGGCACCCTGAAGATCCCGCAGCAGAGCGGGCAGCCCGCCCTCCAGGGACCGTGAGTCGAGGTACTCCAGATGGGTGCGCATCGCTCCGATCGGGCGCCGTGCCGGGTCCTGGCGGGGGCGCCCCAGGGCCGCCAGGCACTCCTCGGCCGTGGTCAGCGCGTGCAGCGCCGAGCGCGGGAAGTCCCGGTCGAGCAGCAGGAACTCGGCCACCTTCGGGCTGTCGCCGAAGCCGCCGTACACGCGCGCGTACGCCTCGTCCGCCCCGCTCGCGCTCAGCAGCGTCGGCCAGTCGGGCGCGTGCGCCGCGTCCAGCACGCGCACCGACAGCAGCCGTACGGTCATGTCGACGCGCTCCAGGCTCCGGCCCAGCACGACGAAGCGCCAGCTGTCGTCCCGGCTCATCGTGGAGTCGGCCAGCCCGAAGAACAGGGCAGCCCGCCTGCGGACCAGCTCCAGATAGGCGTACGGGCCCGTCCGGCGTGACGCCCTGCGCTGGTCGGCGAGGGCGTGCCAGGTGGAGTTCAGGCACTCCCACATCTCGGACGAGACGGCCTCGCGGGCGCTGCGGGCGTTCAGCCGGGCGGCACCCAGCGCACCCTCGATCGAGCCCGTCGAACGGGCGTCGAAGGCCAGCTGGTCCAGCACCTGCTGCATGTCGCAGGGGCCGGACCCCGCGTCGACGCCGAGGATCGCGTACAGCGACCGGCAGGCCGCGTCCTCGTCGCGCCACGGGTCTTCGAGGAGCCGGTGAAGGTACGCGTCGAGGATGCGCCCGGTGGCGTCGGCGCGCTCGACGTACCGTCCCGTCCAGGTCAGCGCTTCGGCGATGCGGGAGAGGATCACGTCGTTCACTGCTGCTGTGCCCCTTCCTGTACGACGGAACGGGTGCCGTCGGGCCCGAGCTGGCGCGGGGCCTTCTCCGGCAGCGGACCGCCCACGGCGGGAAACTGCTGCTCGGCGGGCCCCTCGGCCAGCACCCAGGTGTCCTTCGACCCGCCGCCCTGACTGGAGTTGACGATGAGGTTGCCCTCCTGCAGGGCGACGCGTGTCAGGCCGCCGGGCAGCACCCACACCTCGCTCCCGTCGTTGACGGCGAACGGACGCAGGTCGATGTGGCGCGGCGCCATGCGCTCACCGGCGAGGGTGGGGGAGGTGGAGAGGGCCACCGGCCGCTGCGCGATCCACCCGCGCGGATCGGCGGCGACGGCCGCGCGCGTACGCTCCAGCGTCTCCCGGTCCGCCTTGGGCCCGATGACGATGCCCTGCCCGCCGGCCCCGTCGACGGGCTTGATGACGAGCTGGTCGATCTGGTCGAGCACGGCCTCCAACTGCCCGGGTTCTTCCGGCCGGTAGGACTCGACATTCGGAAGAATCGGTTCCTCACCGAGGTAGTACCGGATCAGATCGGGTACGTACGTGTAGAGCAGCTTGTCGTCGGCGATTCCGTTTCCGACGGCGTTGGCGAGGGTCACGTTCCCGGCCATGGCCGCACTCATGATCCCCGGGCAGCCGATCACGGAGTCCGGCCGGAAGTGCAGCGGATCGAGGAAGTCGTCGTCCAGCCGCCGGTATACGACGTGGACGGGCATCTCGCCGCGCGTCGTACGCATCCACACGCGGTTCCCGCGGCACACCAGGTCATGCCCCTCGACCAGCTGCACGCCCATCAGCCGGGCCAGCAGGGCGTGTTCGAAGTAGGCGGCGTTGCTGGGCCCGGGAGTGAGGACCACGACCCTGGGGTCCCCGATCCCCTCGGGCGCGGACGCCCGCAGCGCGGCCAGCAGTTTCTGCGCGTACCCGTCCACCGGCAGCACGTGCTGCTCGGCGAAGAGCGAGGGGAAGATACGGGTCATCGCGCGCCGGTTCTCGATGACGTACGAAACGCCGGACGGCACCCGGACGTTGTCCTCCAGCACCCGGAAGTCCCCGGCCTCGTCCCGCACCAGATCGATCCCGGCGACGTGGATGCGCACGCCGCCCGGCGGCTCGACGCCGTGCGCGGGTCTGTGGAAGTGGGGGGAGTTGAGGAGCAGCCGCCACGGCACGACTCCGTCCTCGAACGCCCGGCCGGGCCCGTAGGCGTCGCCGAGATACGCCTCCAGAGCCCTGACCCGTTGCGCCACGCCGCGCCGTATGAGATCCCACTCCAGCGCGTCGAGGATGCGCGGCACCAGGTCCAGCGGCCAGGGCCGCTCCTCGCCCGCGAAGGCGTACGTCACGCCCCGGTCCGTGAAGGCCCGGGCCATCTGGTCGGCCTTGAACCTCAGTTCACCCGGCTCGATGGGCTCAAGCGCCGCCAGCACCGGCTCATAGGCGGTCCTGACCTCACCCGGCCGCTCAAACATCTCGTCCCACGCGTCGGCCAACGCGTACGCGTCAAAAATGTCCGCCATGGGCTGACGGTAGGTGGGGTACGTAACAGACTGATCACCGATTGATTTCGGCCAGTTGACGGGGGTGATCGTGGGGCGGGGCCGGCTGCCGGGGCGCGGCCTTGCTGGGGAGCAATGATAGGTACGTCTATAATAGCCTCACTCCTTACTGACCCGCGCCAGCAGGACAACCCCGCACACCCCGCGGGAGCCGCGATGACCCGCCACGCCCGGAGGCCAGGCCCCGTGATGCACAAACCCGAGACCATGTTCGACCGCGACTTCGAGTGGGCGGAACTCGTGCGGTACGCGGGGTACCAAGGGCCCGAAGCCACCTTGGGAGTGGTGTCCGGGCGGCGGCGGCAGGGCAAGACCTTCCTGCTGGACGGGGTGTGCCGGGCGACCGGCGGGTTCTTCTTCGCGGCCAGTGAGGCCACCGAAGCCGAATCGCTACGGCAGTTCGGCGCGGCGATGGCCCGCTTCGAAGGGCGGCGGACGCCCTACCGGTTCGCGCACTGGGACGAGGCCGTCGAGGCGATGATGCGGCTCGCGACGCCCGACACGGGTCCAGTGACCGTCGTACTCGACGAGTTCCCGTTCCTGGTCAAGGCCTCGCCCGAGCTGCCGTCCCTGCTCCAGCGCGCACTCGGACCGCAGGGCCGCCGGGAGGGCGGGCCCGTCCGGCTGCTGCTGTGCGGATCGGCGCTGTCCTTCATGGGCAACCTGCTCTCCGGTACGGCGCCGCTGCGCGGCCGGGCGAGCCTGGAGCTGGTCGTGCCGACGCTCGACTACCGGGCTGCCGCCCGGTTCTGGGGCGTCGAGGACCCCCGCCTGGCTCTCGTACTCAACTCCGTGGTGGGCGGCACCCCCGCCTACGGTCGTGAGTTCGTGCTCGGTGACACCCCCGCCGACCTCGACGACTTCGGTCCCTGGATACTGCGCAACGTCCTCAACCCGGGTCGCCCCCTCTTCCGTGAGGCACGCTTCCTCCTCGCCGAGGAGCCGGACCTGCGCGACACCGCGCTCTACCACGGCGTCCTCGCAGCCATCGCCCAGGGCAACCACACCCGGGGCGGCATCGCGAGCTTCCTGGAACGCAAGTCCACCGACCTCGGCCACGCGCTGACCGTCCTGGAGGACACCGGCCTGATCACGCGTGATCCGGACGCCTTCCACGGCAAGCGTTCCGCCTACCGGATCGCCGAGCCCATCCTCACGTTCCACTACGCCGTCATGCGCCCGGAGTGGAGCGATCTGGAGCGGCCGGGACAGGCGACGGCCGTCTGGAAGCGGTCCCAGGCCACCTTCCGCAGCAAGGTGGTGGGCCCACACTTCGAGCAGATCTGCCGCACGTGGGCCCGCTGGTACGCCTCCGCCGACACCCTGGGCGGACAGCGAACCCGCGTCGAGTCCGGCACGGTCGCGGACCCTGTGGCCAGGACCAGCCACGAGGTCGACCTGGCGGTCTTCGGACGTGCGGACGACGGCCGGGAGGTCCTGTTGGCCATCGGCGAGGCCAAGTGGAACGAGACCATGGGCGCAGGTCACCTCGACCGGCTTCGCCGCATCCACGAGCTATTGCGCAAGCGCTCAGGCCCGGACGCCTCGGGTGCCCGCCTGCTGTGCTTAAGCGGCGCCGGCTTCACCGACGACCTCCGCGCTGTGGCTGCCGCCGATCCGTCTGTCGAGCTGATCGACCTCGACCGGTTGTACGGAGGCGAGTGAGCCGGAGCACCTGTGCCGCATGGCCGCACAGTCTCAGCGACACGCCGTGCCTGCGGCGTGTCGCTGGGACTCTCGCGCCACTCGCGGGGACGTAGGAAGGACTCGCCGACGATCCCGGAACCTCCACGAGGCGGCGAACGCGCTGCACTGGCGACGACCAGGTGGCACAACCTCGGGGAGGCCACCGAGCGGGCTGTCGCCCGCCACCGCCAGTGCCTTCGCGTCCTGGTCCCCAATTGCGAGGCGAAGGCGACGAACCGGCGCCGCCCGAGGAGAAGGCGGACTCTCCATGGCGGAGCGAGTGGTTCGCCAACCGCGTCCGAGCCAGGCACGCCACGGTCCACGCGCTGCTGGAAGCCGGCCACAGCAACGTGGCGTCCGCCCGGGTCTTGGAGAAGCTCGGCTTCGTCCGCGAAGGCACCCTCCGCGAGGACTGCGTCGTCAACGGTGACGTCTCCGACTCCTGGGTCTTCGGGCTTCTCCGCCGCGAGTGGCACCCGACAACCACGCCGACGGCCGGCCGCTAGTGTGCTGCGCCAGAAATCCTGAGGATTAGTTACTACCCTGTTGTCATGTCGCATCCCGGGCCTTCTGCTGTGGCGATCACGTTGTCCGAGG